>JAZRYG010000053.1:0-94960 GCA_045600605.1 Bacteroidales bacterium | reverse complement strand
TCATTACCATTCTGTCGTTATATGCCATTTTGATGTCCTCCATCGCGGCGGCAAAAATAATACATTTTTCGATACGGCGAGAAAAAAGTTGAAAAAATTTTTTATAAAAAAAAGACGCGGCATGCCGCGTCTCTACGATTCCATTCTAATGCTTAACCGAAACTGTTCTTCACTATCAATCGTGCAGCCTACTTACCGCGACCTTGCACGACGATAAGCACCGTGTAAATCAATATTTTGACATCGACGGCGAGGTTCATGTTCTCGATATAGAGTATGTCGTATTTCAGTCGCTCTACCATCTCATCGACTGTGGATGCGTAACCATATTTCACTTCGCCCCAACTCGTGATGCCAGGTTTTATCTTGAGCAGCATCCTGTAATGCGGTGCCTTCTCCACTATCTTATCGATATAATATTGACGTTCAGGGCGATAGCCGACAATCGACATCTTTCCGCCGAGGACGGTGAAGAACTGTGGAATCTCATCAAGACGCACCTTGCGCATGAACCTGCCCCATCGCGTGATACGCGGGTCATCGTCCTTCGACAGCTGTGGGCCCATGTCCTCCGCATTGACATACATGCTCCTGAACTTCAACATATTAAACGGCTTGCCATGCTTCCCTATACGTTCCTGACGGTAGAACACCGGGCCAGGCGAAGAGCATTTCACCATTATCGCGGTGAAGATATAAACCGGCGAGAGGATGACAATCACCATGACAGAAGCCACGATGTCGAAGAGGCGTTTCGTGACAGCCTGCCACACCGGCATAGGCTCGGGAGAGATTTCAATGAGCGGCGCGTGCCAGATCCCCTCCTGCTTTATGGTGCCAAACACCAAATCCTGCATCACCGGAATGATCTTTATCTTGACATTTATCGTCTCAAGAAGAAGCAAAATATTGTCAATCATCTTTGTCTCAGAACGCTCGATAGCTATTATAACCTCCTCAATGTCATTGTCTTTTATCACTTTCTCAACATCTTTGTAATATCCGAGATGCGGCGTGTATTGAGCAAGTTTGAATTCGCTCCAGTCATAGACATTGACGAAGCCCACTATGGTGCTTCCTGTCGAAAGCTCCTGATTTTCAATCTCTTTATATATGTCACAGGCATTGTCGTGACTACCTATTATTAATGTGTTGTAACCGATTTTACGGTTGTGAATCTGTCTTGCCGTGATGGTGGTGATAATCAAACGACCGACGTACATCAGGCAGAACTGTATTGTGAAAAGAACAAGAAAATAATCGTAATACGTTCTGTATGAAGTGATTGTATCATTCAAAATCGTGGCAAAAAACAGCACTACCGACCCGACTAATGTCACCAATAACGTCTCACCGAGTTCACTGACTCTCGACTTGAAATACGCTTTCCTGTAGGAGCCGGCAAGCAGGTAAAGAAACACCCAGCCGAGCGGTATCAGTACAATACCGATCCAGAAGTTCCGGTCATCGAAAATCGTGTCAAACCGGCCGCAGAAATCCTGCATCTCTGAGTTTTTCCGATAGCAGAAAAACAAAAACCACGCCGCCAATGACGCGAGCCAGTCCCAGCAGACATATCTGCAAGTCAGTTTCTTTTTGTTAATTTTTCTAATCACGATAGACCACCTTTATGTTGTCGAAATAGAAATCCGCCGTCTCACCATTGATGGTCGAGCCTGCGATAAACACCTTCCACCACGATGCCGTCTGGTTGTCGGTAATCGTTGGCCCGAGGTTGATATACATCTTCTTCCAATCCTGCGATGCCCTCACCCATACAAGCTCGAAAGTCTCATAGCCATCTTTCGTGTAACCAAATAGGCCGACCTCAAACTCCACATCGCAAAGATAATCTAATTCCAAAAGGATATAATTGCCCATTTTGGGCAACTCCGTCATTTTATCAGATTGGATGCAAAAATAATCTATTGTGTCACAAAGAGTTACCTTACCGGAATATTTCGACTTCGCTATATTTCCGGTCCATGCCCGTGGGTCATAGTTGACATCACCTTCAACACAACTCACTCGGCAGACCGTCGTGTCGCTGTTGTCGGTCTTGCTGAATTTTATCGCGACAGAGTTGAAATCCTCCATCAATTTAAATTTCATCTGACCTTCATCAATTGAATAATATGTCGTTGAAGGATTGATGGTATCTGTTTCCCCGGGTGTAAATTCGTAGTTATCAATGATATATGGTCTGTAAAACGGGTATTGCACTCTGGTTGATGCGATACCGTTCAGTTTCACGCCGGGATAAAGTGTCACTTTGTGTTTCCCTTTGCTCAGGATCGGGATGGTGACGGAGGTGTCATTTTCCTTCGGTCGTATCTCGAAACAGCCGTGTACGTTGCCGTCAACATAAATCCACGCATCGGTAATCGCATCAGTATTAGCACCATAACGGTCATAATCGGCCGTCAAAGTCCAAGGCTTGATGCACATATACGCGGGAATTTCTTGGTCGCCTTTGAATTTCGTGCACGAGGCGAAGGCGGTTATCAGCAATCCTGTCAAAAATAGACCAAACAGTTTCTTCATATTGAAATTCACATTTCGTTGGTTCTCAAACGGAATCCAACATTATTTATTGTTTTGAAAGATGTTTTTGCAGCAAATCCTGATGTTTGCCGATTTCATCGAGGATCATATACGCCACTTTCAGCACCTCGACGCCGTCTTCTATGGTGACAGGCGGTTCCGTGTCGTTCACTATGGCATCGTGGAAGCGCTCGAGTTCGGTCTTGATGGCATTCAGCTGGTTGATTTCCAATTCCTCGACGGAAATCTTCTTGCTTATTCCGCCTGGCAGGTCGATTGTCATATCGAACGGGCCCGGCGCGCCTTCGACATCCTCTATCTTGACGACATCGGCTTTTTTGTCGAGGAAATCCATCGTGATATAGGCGTCTTTCTGGAAGATGCGGAATTTCCTCATGTTTTTCAACGAGATACGGCTTGTTGTCAGGTTGGCCACAGCGCCGTTCTCGAACTCTATCCTCGTCGTCGTGATGTCGGGTGTGGGACTTACTATCGACACTCCGCTTGCCACGATTGACTTTATCTTCGACTTGACTATTGTGAGCAGTATGTCGATGTCATGTACCGTCAGGTCGAGGACCACAGGCACGTCGCAGCCGCGCGGGTTGAACATCGCAAGTCGGTGAACCTCAATGAAAAGCGGGTCTTTGATGTAAGATTCCGCAGCAATGAAGGCGGGGTTGAAACGCTCCACGTGGCCGACCTGAACCTTCACTTTCGCCGACTTCGCGAGTTTGATGAGTTCGTTGGCCTGCTCCACCGTCGCCACTATCGGTTTCTCTATAAACACGCTCTTACCTTTGGCGATGGCCTTCGACGCACAAGCGAAATGTGCGATTGTAGGCGTGACAATATCCACAACATCAACAGAGTCAATAAGTTCGTCTATTGATGGATAGTGATTCACGCCCATATCAGCGGCCACCTTGCCTGCCGTATTTGCATCCTGGTCGTAGAATCCGACCAAATCGTAATTTTCAATTTGTTTGATGCAGTTGATATGGATTTTTCCGAGATGTCCTGCACCCAAAACGCCTATTTTTAGCATATCGAAAATTTTTGCAAATCTACGAATTTTTTGTAATTTCGCAACATTAAAAATTCAATATGCGGGAAGATAATTATCGTCATCGGGGGATGCGCCAGAATTTGGTGCAAGTGCTTAAAGATAAAGGGATTAGCGATGTCAACGTACTCAACGCCATCGGCACGGTGCCGCGTCATGTTTTCTTGGAATCATCGTTTATCGAATATGCCTATCAGGACCGTCCGTTTCCGATAGGTTCGGGGCAGACCATCTCGCAGCCATTCACCGTGGCGATGCAGAGCCAGCTGCTCTCCGTAGCGAAGGGCATGAAGGTCCTTGAGATAGGCACCGGCTCGGGCTACCAGGCCTGCGTGCTTGCGCAGATGGGCGCGAAGGTGTTCACCATCGAACGCCAGCGCAACCTGTTCAACAAGACGAAACCGCTGCTTGAGGAGTTCCCTTATCGCATCAAGGCTTTCCTCGGCGACGGCAACAAAGGGCTGCCCATGTTCAAACCGTTCGACAGAGTCATCATCACCGCGGCGGCGCCGGAGATACCGCAGAACCTCATCGACCAGCTGAAAACCGGCGGCATCATGGTCATACCGCTCAACGACGAGACTGACGCGATGAGACAGAAGATGCTGCGTCTCACTAAACAGGAGGACGGCACGCTGAAGCGCGAGGAGTTCGGAGAATGCAAATTCGTCCCGATGCTCAGAGAAGTCGGGAACGACTAATCCGCCGTTGAGACAGGCGAGTTGATTTTATACTTTAAATATTTGATTGTCAGGCCTTGGCCAAGCCAAATGCCTTCGTAATAGGTGCGAATCGACTTCACCTCGAGGTCGTCATCGTTCGCGTAGAGGTCGTTGTAATTGTAAACGAGCGGGAATTTATTCTTCTTTATCACGTCCAAGGTGAACTCATAAAGCAAGTCGCTGTCGGTCTTCAGATTGACATAGCCGTCTTTTTTCAGGAAGGTGCGATACCTTTCTATATATGGCATCGCCGTGAGACGCTTGCGGGCCTTAACTATCTGAGGGTCAGGGAAGGTGATCCAAATCTCGGAGATTTCGTCTTTGTCAAAGAAGCTCTCGATAAGTTCGATGCGGGTGCGCACGAACGCCACATTCTTCAGGTCCGACTCAATCCCCTGTTTCAACCCGACCCACATCCTCGCGCCTTTGATGTCAACGCCGATGTAGTTGTTTTCGGGATGCGCCTTCGCCAGACCAATGGTGTATTCGCCTTTGCCGCAGCCGAGTTCAAGAATTATCTGGTTGTCGTTGCCGAAGAACTCATGCCACTTCCCTTTCATTGGGAATTTCTCATCGCGAAGACGCTCGAATGAATATTCGAACATGTTCGGGAATGTCTTGCATTCAGCGAAACGCTCAAGTTTGTTTTTCTTACCCACCTTATTGTTTTTTTACCAGAATCCATGCGGACCCGTTATATTTCTTCCTAATTTCTTCAAGTCGCGCCATCGCAGCATCCTTGCCGGCGACAGCTTCGTATTCAACACGGTAATTGCCTTTTTTGTTCAAAGGAAGCACAGCCGCTTTCTCAAAGCCCATCGCTTTGAAGCTCGCGACGCATCTCTCAGCGGCGGCGATGTTATCGAACGAACCGCCTATCACGCTGTAATATTTCACTTCCTCCAACGGCTTAACCTCTTCAAACACAACGGCTTTCTCAACAAACTCGGCATCTTTTTCAAGAACCGTGAGGTCGGCCTGCACCGGCTTCAGCGGCTCGATGACGAAAGTCTCGCGTTCGTTGTATTTATCGTTTAAATGCTTTGCGATAAACTCATTAGGTGAAGAGAAGAAGAACGGGTTCCATGCTGCGAGCCGAGAGTCGCTTTTCTCCGCGCCCCATCCTAAGAACAGCAGCATTGTCGCGACGACGGCGGAATAAGCCGCCATGCGGTACCATCTGTAGTTGGCGCGTGTCACGCGGTGCGGTTGTTCCTCCGCCACTTCCCCCACAACGGTCATAGGCGTGTTTTTGGCTCTCTGACGCTCCTCGATGACGGTCCTCATCTCGCTGTACGTCTCGCTCCTGTAGATTGGCTGAACCGTGAAGACATCCAGCCCGAACGACTCGCCGCAGAAATTCACATTGGCATCGGCCTCGAACGTAACAGTATGACTGTTAAGATAATATAACTTTCCTATGTTTTCAAGTTGAAGTTCTTTCTCCACTTCCAACACAGCGAGGCACTGCATGACGAAAGCGTGAAGCTCATCGGCGGCCTGTTGTGGTGTGATATGTTGTCTTTCACTGAGATAACCGGCAAAGACTCCGTCATCGGAGACGAGTTGCGCGTTGAAGGCGAACTCCTTGGTTGGCGGGGTGAGGCGATGCACGGCGTAGTCTAACCTCGCAGGGCGTCCGTTGGAGATAAAAGCGCCGAACTCGGGTATTATCACGCACTCGTGATCATGCATCAGTTCAGCTAAACATTTAATTATCAAAGTGTTCATCAACATTATTATTTGGATGTAACGAAAAAACTTACAGGCGCAAAGTTACACTTTTCCGCGACACGGGCGGCATCGAAAGAAATAATTTTTCAACAAATCACGATGTCGTTGAAAATCAGTCTTTGAAGACTTCTTCTATCTTTTTTATGTCGTCAGGCACATCGACGGAGTAGCTCTCGAACTCGGTGACGCCCATTCTCACAGCGTACCCATTCTCCAGCCAACGCAGTTGTTCGAGCGATTCCGACATCTCGAGGCCTGACTGCGGGAGTGCGGATATTTCCTTGAGTATCTGTGTCTTATACGCATAAATCCCGATGTGTTTGTAGTATGTGCGCAGTTGCATCCACTTCGTGGTGTCGGCTTCGTTTCTTTGGAACGGGATGGCGTATCTGCTGAAATACAACGCCTTGCCGTTTTTGTCAATCACCACTTTCACGGCGTTGTGGCTGAGCAGCTCGTCAATGTCGCGTATCGGCTTGCAGAGTGAAGCGATCTGTGTGTCACTGTCCGAGATAAGCTCAGCTATCTGGTTGATTTGCAGCGGATTGATATAAGGCTCATCGCCTTGTATGTTGATGACCGCGTCGAAGCCGGCTCCGGCTTTCTCCACCACCTCGCGGCATCTGTCGGTCCCGCTTTTATGGCTCGATGATGTCATCACCACCTTACCGCCGAAGCCTGTGACGGCGTCGAAGATACGTTGGTCGTCGGTGGCCACAACCACCTCGGCGAGCCGCTCGGCTTTCTTGGCCTGTTCATAGACGCGTTGAATCATCATCTTTCCATTTATGAGTGCGAGCGGTTTGCCCTCGAAGCGGCTTGAGCCGTAACGCGCAGGTATTATCCCCAATATATTCATAATCAGAACAATCCGTTTAATGATGCATTGATTTTATCTATCACGATGCTGAGGTCATCGGGGTTTTCAAACTCGATGTTATCACTTTCGATGATGAGCAGTTTGCCTTTGTCGTAGCTTGATATCCAGCTCTCGTAGCGCTTGTTCAGGGCCTTGAGGTAGTCGAGGCGTATCGACTGCTCGTAGTCGCGGTTGCGTTTCTGTATCTGTCTGACGAGTGTCGGCACGCTGGCTCTCAGATATATGAGCAGGTCTGGTGCCTGGATGAACGATGTCATGAGTTCGAAGAGCGACTGGTAGTTCTCGTAGTCGCGTGTCTCCATGAGTCCCATGTCGTATAGGTTTGCGGCGAAGATGTACGCGTCTTCATAGATCGTGCGGTCTTGGACGATGTCTTCGCCACTCTTGCGGATGTCGAGGACCTGACGGAGCCTGCTGTTGAGGAAGAAGACCTGGAGGTTGAACGACCAGCGTTGCATGTCATCGTAAAAACTTTCGAGATACGGGTTGTTATCGACTTCTTCGAAATGGGGTTTCCATCCGAAGTGTTTCGCCAACAGGCGTGTCAGGGTTGTCTTGCCTGAGCCGATGTTTCCAGCAATAGCGATATGCATGATATTTAATTATTTAGGTGCTTTTATTATGAAATATATTCCTATCAGTGAGAATATGATGTTGGGTATCCAGCCGGCGATGACCGGCGGCATCCCGCCCGACACTGCGAAGACGCGCGAAAACTCGAGCAGTATGATGTACGAGAACGTGATTGTGATGCCGATGCCGAGATGGAGTCCCATCCCGCCCCTTGTCTTTCGGCTCGACAACGCGGCCCCAATGAGCGTGAGGATGATGATGGCCGCCGGCGACGCGAGACGCTTGTGCATCTCTATCTCGTACGGAAGCACGTTGTCGGCGCCTTTCGACTTCTGCGAGTCGATGTAGTCCTTCAGCTCGATGAGGTTCATCTCCTCGAAATCCTCTTTCACGTTATACAAATCCTTGGGCTTGAGGTTTATCGTCGTGTCTTTCAGCTTGCCGCGAACCAAATATTCCTCCGGCAGGAAATAATGCTCTATGTAATTGGTAATCTTCCACTTATCATTGATAGTATCGTACTCAACCTTGTCGCTCGTGAGCTTGTACTCCATCGTGTGACCATCGAATTTCTCGTACGAGAACTTATATCCGGTGCGGCGTTTTACATCATAACCCGAGACATAAATGTATGTGTCTGGAGCGATTTGCACATGGATGTTAATACCAGCGCTTTTAGTCAGGTTTTCCATGTATTGGTTCTTGAAGTCCCTTCTTATCGTATCCATCCTTGGAATCAGGAAGTTACCGAGATAGAACGAGATGCCTGCGAGGATGAACGCCGCCAAGAGATACGGGTACATCATCCTTTTGAAACTGATGCCGCTGCTGAGTATCGCTATGATTTCGGTGTGACCCGCCATCTTTGAGGTGAAGAAAATCACCGATATGAACGTGAAGAGATACACGAAAAGGTTTATGAAATACGGGATGAACGGCAGGTAGTAATGCAGCACCACCTCCTTCAGCGTGGCTTTGTTCTTGATGAAACTATCGACATTCTCGGCCACGTCGAACACGATGACCACCACTATCAGCAGGCTGATGGCGAACACGAACGTGCCGATGTATTTCTTGAATATGTACCAGTCGATCTTTGTCATAGTTCACTGTGTGGTTACGAGATTCTGTTTGTCACCTTGGGCAAAATCATGTCGCGCCATTCGGTGAAGTCGCCGTCGATAATATGCTGTCGCGCCGTCTTCACTATCCAGAGGTAGAACCCGAGGTTGTGCACGGTGGCGATCATCGGGCCGAGGATCTCCTTCGAGATGATGAGATGCCTCAGATATGCCTTTGAATAATGGCGGTCAACGTAAGTCGTGCCGTTTTCGTCGAGCGGTGAGAAATCGTATTTCCAACGTTCGTTTTTGATGTTTATTATGCCTTCCGATGTGAAAAGCATCCCGTTGCGTCCGTTGCGTGTCGGCATGACGCAGTCGAACATATCGACGCCTCTCGAGATGCCTTCTATGATGTTTGCCGGCGTGCCGACGCCCATGAGGTAACGGGGCTTGTCTTTTGGCAGTATCGCGTTGACGACCTCTATCATCTCGTACATCACTTCTGTCGGCTCTCCCACCGCGAGGCCGCCGATGGCGTTGCCGTCAGCGTTCTTCGAGGCGATGAACTCGGCCGACTGTTCGCGCAGGTCCCTGAAGGTGCAGCCTTGCACTATCGGGAAGAGCGACTGATGGTAGCCGTATTGCGGCTCAGTCTCGTTAAAACGCGTGAGGCAGCGGTCGAGCCAGCGGTGTGTGCGTCCCATCGCCTCTTTGGCGTAGCGGTATTCCGACGTGCCTGGCGCGCATTCGTCGAACGCCATGATGATGTCGGCGCCAATGGTGCGCTCGATGTCCATCACGCGCTCCGGCGTGAAGAGGTGCTTCGAGCCGTCGATGTGAGAGCGGAACTCCACGCCCTCCTCCTTCATCTTACGTATGTCGGTAAGCGAAAAGACTTGAAAGCCGCCGCTGTCGGTAAGGATAGGATGATGCCAGCCGTTGAACTGATGCAGCCCGCCGCACTCGTGAAGCACGTCGAGACCAGGCCGCAGGTACAGATGATAGGTGTTGCCCAAGATGATCTGCGCCTTGATCTCGTCCTCCAAGTCCTTGACATGCGTGGCTTTGACACTGCCCACCGTGCCCACAGGCATGAAGATAGGCGTCTCGATGACACCGTGGTCGGTGGTCAGCAAGCCGGCGCGGGCGTTGCTCTTTGCATCATTTTTTATCAGCTCGTATTTCATCGAAAAATTTTGCGCAAAGTTAAGAAAGTTTTCAAAGTTGTAAAGTCATAAAATTACAAACTTACAAAGTTTTTTTTAGATTGAGATTTCATGGCGGATAATGCAAAAATGATTTTTGAAACATGACAGAAGATTAAGGTTGCCAATATCGAAATTTGAGTTATCTTTGCAACCGAGTTTTTAGATTTATTAAAGCATGATTTTCTCAAACAATATATTGATTCTCATCATTTTAGGCATCTTCATCCTCACATGGCTGATTCAGATGGGATACTATTGGGGGCTTTTCAGCCGGTTGGCGTTTTTCAACAAGGGCAAATACGAAGGCGACGGTGAGGCGACGCTTGAGCCGGTCTCGGTGATAGTATGCGCCCGCGACGCATACGAGTATCTCATCGACCTCATCCCGATGCTTATGTCGCAGGATTATCCTGATTATGAGATTGTTATCGTCAACGACTGCTCCACCGACGAGACGACGGAGTACTTGAAGGAGCTGGTCCGCGTACATCCTGAAATAAATGTCGTCACGCTGACGCAGCACCTCAACTTCTTCCATGGCAAGAAATTCCCGCTCAGCATGGGCATCAAGTCGGCGAGCCATGACCTGCTGCTTTTGACTGACGCCGACTGTCTGCCGACCGACAACCAATGGATCAAGAACATGGTCGGTGCTTACCGCCAAGGCACGGAGGTGGTGCTTGGCTACGGCCCGTATTTCGAGCGCAAGGGGTTACTCAACAAGCTGATACGTTTCGACACGCTTTACACCGCGATGCAATATCTCTCGATGGCGTTGGCAAAGATGCCGTATATGGGCGTCGGACGCAACCTCTCGTACCGCCGCGAGCTGTTTTACAAAAACAAAGGTTTCACGTCGCATTACAACATCCCGTCGGGCGACGACGACATCTTCATCAGCCAGGTGGCGAACAAGAACAACACCCGCGTCCTCATCGACACGAAGAGCAGGATTGAGTCGGAGCCGAAACACGAGTTCGGCAACTGGGTCAGGCAGAAACGCCGCCACTACTCCACCGCAAACATGTACAAACCGTTGACAAACAGAATTTTAGGGACGTTGCTGTCAAGCAGGTTGCTGTATTACGCCTCGTTGATTGCATTGCTGTGCATTCCTCACGCCTTCGACATCACGGCCGGCGGTTATTATTTCTACATTATCATGGCGGCTTTTGCGGCGACACATTACGGCAGTATGTTCACGGTTTATTACATGTCGGCCAAGCAGTTGGGCGAGAAGAAGTTAGGTCTCGCTTTCGCACCGGTTTACGACCTCTTCTTCGTGCTTTTCACCACGTTTTTAGGGGTAAGGAACATGATTTCAAAGCCCAAAGGGTGGTGATACAACAAAGGTTTCTCACCACGAATTTCACGAATGACACGAAGGTCTTTCACCACGAATTTCACGAATTTTCGCGAATGGTTTTCGATGGTGCGCCTGCAGTTTTGGTTTTGATTAAAAAGGGTTGGGTACAAACAGACAGCTGTCGCCGTAGCTCAAGAATCTGAAGCCGTGGTCGAGGGCGTAACGGTAGGCCTCTTTCCAGCGGTCGCCGATGAGTGCCGACACCAACAACAGCAATGTGCTTTTCGGCTGATGGAAGTTGGTTATCAACGCCTTTGTGATTCTTATAGGGCACGACGGCGCAATCATCAGGGCTGTCGTGGCATGAAGCGCATCGAGATGGTGCATATCGAGATATTTCAGTATTGCCTCGAGCGACTCTTTCGCCGTCGGCAGCGATATCCTCTCCTGATACGGAAACCATTGGTTCACATGGATGTTGCGTTCCTCAAAGCCTTGTTCGAGTAGCATCACGCCAATCCAATAGACCGACTCAATGGTGCGCATCGATGTCGTGCCGACGGGAATTATCGTGCGGTCGATGTTTTCGCGCAGGTTTTCGAGACATTGTCTCTTCACTATTATCGACTCGGAGTGCATCTCGTGTTCGCCGATGGTGTCGGTGGCGACGGGTCGGAAGGTGCCTGCTCCGACGTGAAGAGTCACTTCCTCAATGGTGTGTCCTTGTTCTTTCAGCTTGGCTATCAGCGGTTTGGTGAGATGCAGCGATGCTGTCGGGGCGGCCACGGAGCCTTCGTATTTTGCGAAGACGGTCTGGTAACGCTCGCGGTCGTCGGCCTCCGCCTCACGGTGAAGATACGGCGGGAGCGGTATCTCGCCCGCTGTCTCGAGTACCTCCGCGAAGCTGATGTCAATCGGCTGCCAAGAGAAACGCACCACCGAATAGGCATCGGTCTTCTCCATGCGCTCAGCTGTCAGCACCACGTCTTTATCTTTGATTTTCAACGGCATCGTGAGCAGTCCGTCTTTCCAGCGGCGGGAGTTGCCGACGAGGCAGCGCCACTCCACGGGCGAGCCGGCGGAGAAAGCAAGTTGGTAGTCGCCGTCGCCGGTTATCGGTTCGAGGCAGAATACCTCAATGGCAGCGCCGGAGTCTTTCACGAACTGAAGACGCGCACGCACGACCTTCGTCTCGTTGAACACCAACACCGACTTTTCGGGAAGATACTCCCCGATATTTCTGAAATGATCTTCACGTATCTCATTGTCTTTCAGCACCAAAAGTTTTGATGCGTCTCTCTCGGCCAAAGGATATTTCGCTATCCTCTCGTCGGGAAGCGGATAGTCGTACTCCGCGATATTGATATTTTGAACGTCTGAAATCATGGCGCAAAATTATGAAAAATTTCGATGTGCTGTTTTCCAAAAATCAACTGCGTTTCCGCAACAATTTTCACATTATCCAAGTTTTCAATTATTTTATAAAAAAAGTAGATTTTTTTCTACCTTTTAAAAAATTATTATTACCTTTGCGGCCTGAAAACATTTTTTATGAAAACCTTTAAAGTCAAAGAAATGATACGATTATTAGAGACTAATGGATGGTTTCTGTCATATTGGAGAGGAGACCACAGGCAATTTAAACATCCGACAAGAAAAGGGAAAATCACGGTTCCCGGCAAGGCAAGCGATGATTTGGATGCGAACACCGCACAAAGTATCTTAAAACAGGCTGGTTTAAAATAGAACACAAATGAAGAAATTAACGGTAAACATTGAATGGTGCGACAAAAATTACTGCGCGAGTTGCGATGATGAATCTCTAAATGGTATTGTAGTTGCGACGAGCAGGACTTTGAGCGGAATCAAGGATGAGATTTCCGATGCCATCGCGTTCCACATCGAGGGCTGCACTGCCGACGGCGACATTTTGGCGGACTGGCTCGTAAATCACGACTATGAATTGCATTACGACTACAAGTTTTCGGTAATCATGAGGATGACGATGGAATACATCCCGCTGTCGGTTTTGTCGCGCGAGACGGGGATAAACCAGAAACAGCTGAGTCATTATGCCAACGGCATAAAAACGCCGCGAGAGCCAATGCGTGAACGGATTTTGACAGCCGTCCACAACATAGGTTCTCGGTTGCAAGTGCTATAGAAGTTATTTTTTCTCCAACGCAGCCTTTATCGCGCGGCTGAGCTGGTCGGGGCATGATGTCGGCTTGAAGCCGCAGCGTATCCCCTCGAGGCGTGCCACCACGTCGGCGGCTTTCATTCCCTCGACAAGGCGGGCGACGCCCTGTGTGTTGCCGTTGCAGCCACCGTAAAACCGCACGTTTCTCAAGATGCCGTCTTCAATCTCAAACTCGACGGCCTGGCTGCACGTGCCTTCTGTTCTGTATTGATATTTCATTATCTAATCACTATTTTCTGGTATCTGTCATTCATCTTTACGACATAAACACCTGTGTTCAAACTACTTAAATCAATCTTTCCGTTGTTCACGAAGTCATCGACGACAACCCTCCCGAGGCAGTCGAAGACCAGAACCTGTCCGTTTCCGTCAACAATCAGTTCATCGCCGTTCTGATACACAAATTCATCATCGTCTAAGCCATTCGGAATCCTGACCAAGAACCTGTCGTAATCATCGGCATTCGAGCCGACAAATTCATAACTATTTGAAGACAAATTCGTTACAACTCCCGTGAGGTTATCAACGAGTTCAACATCTGAACATGACGAAATTGTGAATTTCCCTGTTGTGCCGCATTCGAATCCCAACCGGATCACCGCTGTTTCACTTTCATCGAAATTGACTATTGAATACTTCTCTCCGTCGATTTCCAAATACAGCGACGGTACTGTTTCGTTTCTGCTGAAAAGTTTCTCGGCGTTATTCAATTTCTTGTCGGTCTTGCAAATCATCACCTCGTCGCTGCCGTTCTTGCCCGAGACTCTGATACTTATTGATTTTGAGTCATTTCCCTTGCGGAATGCGCCCGATTCAGTTGTCTTGACATTATCATTCAGCGTCAGATTGCCGTTGCTGTCAGCTTTGACGAAGAATCCCTGGCATGAAGCGATGATGTTTGACACGCCGTTTGTGCCGCCTGGCTGTCCCAACTGATAGGCACCGTATTGGTGAACGTCGTCGTTGTAAATCCAGATATACAGATTGTCACCGAGCACATCGCGGGTCCAGCCGCTCTCGGCGTTCCAGTCGATGCTGCACGGGTATGGGTTTCCAATCAGGTTGAAGCCTTTGAGTTTCAATGACGAGTTGGCGGTGACAGGCATCACGACCTCGCCGGAATTAAACACGCCGTTGAACGACATCTCGGTCGTCGTGCCGTATGAAACAAGATAGCCACGACCCGGATTGAAATTCATTCCGTTTTCAGTATAAAACAAATTATCAACATCATGATTATCATCTTTCTCGTTAAGCCATGTGAAACTTGGTTCATCATAGACATACAAATCATAATTTTGACCATCGGCGCTATTGATAAAGTCGGACACAGGCTCTGCGGCGACCGGAGACGAGAGGAAATGCCATTTCCCGGCCACTCTGTCTTTTGAATCAACCGCGAACTGACGTTTCACCGTGCCTTTCACGCCGGCGGCACCGCTCACGAATGCGCCTCCCGACTCGACTGTGAGCCATTCGTTTTCAGAGAGGCTCTCAATATCGTCTGAGACGTTCAAGGTCTTTCCGGCATTTACCGTCGCTGTCACACCTTTATTAATATACATGCTGTTGATGTCGGCGTCTGCGTCAACGATGACATCGTTTCTGACCCAGACGTTATCAGTGGATGACGGCATTGAATTGTTTTTCCAGTTGTCTGCCGTTGTCCACTGCGTGCTGTTGTTTCCGAGGAACTGTTTGGTCGCGCCTGCCGGAAGAACAACCGAGTTTGACGGTTGCGACTCGCCGCCGAGGTAATTCGTTGTGACGTGGTATTCGTGGAAGCCGTTGTCATTTTCGGTGTAATTGTAGCTTGAACCGCTTTGGTTTTGAGCGACTGCAACACCGTCCTTTGAAATATTATAAGTGAAGGTTCCATCGGTAATTGTAGTAAAAATTGTCCAAGAATAATTTAAGGCATAATTTACCCATGAAATACCATCGCTGCTATACAAGCAGGCATAGTTTCCACCGGCAGGGAAAGAGCCATAATATGCAGGATGTTCTTTGCCATAAACGCTGACTGTTACCCACAAATCTTTTGAACAATCAAGAGTTACTGGAGATAAATTTATTGTGATAAAACTATTTAATAACGAACTTTCTATTTCAACACCACTACCCAACACCAAGTTTGCGCTTGTCGTGTTGTCTCCTTGGTAGATTTTGATGTTATAGGTGCCTGCATAACGGAATAGCATTGTTATTGAATTTATTGACATACCACAATAATCGCTCAACATAGAAGTTGGGTAGCGCATTCCCCAATATAAAGTGGCATTAGTAACGCCAAATCCAAGACTGCCCACCACCTCATCATCCATTGTGAAATATTCCAACGTCGCCGTCCTGCTTTCAGGTTCTGTCCATTCCAAAGTCACGATGTTTCCATCGACATCGCCGGAGAGATTCGTGACGACGGGGCCAGGGTAAACATAACTCACTTCCGCCTGATTGGAAGCCATCGAGTTGCCGCCGCCCGGGCAGTTGCTTTTCACACAGTATGAATAAGTTCCGTAGGCCGGCAGATAATCGGTGAAACTTGTGGTTGCCACCGAGTTGTCGATGAGTGCATTATTTCGGTAAACGGAATATGTTGCGATGTCTTCAGCGGCGTCCCATGTCAACGTCACCTCATTGTCAGACAGGGAAGCCGTCAGGTTGGTCGGCGCGTCACAGGCTGAGCCGACTCTGAAGGAGATTGTCTCTCCCGCCGCCGAAATATCCGAAATCATCAGATTGTTGTCAACCGTCCCGTCGATCAAGAACGGTTTAGGGTTGGTTGTGGCGTCGAAGGCGGTGCGGCCGCTGCCCGCGCTGAAGTATGCGCTGTTAATCGAGCCTTCCGCCGTTGTCGTCCCTCCGGGACGGAAGATATAAACCTCATCGAATCTGGTTACCCCGTCCCAATATCTGTTGCCATACCCTTCTTCATCGGTATTGATTCTGTAGATGAGAAGTCCCGTGCCAGGAATCGCTGCCTCCACACTTTTTTTCCTGTATTCCAAAACATAATACTGCTTGCTTTCCGGACTTGCGATCTTATAGCAGTTGTTGGTGCTTGACGAAATGTCGTGCAGAGTGTAAACGCCAGGTTCGGTTATCTCGGGGATTTCGTCAATCCAGTTGCCATACATGTATTTCATGTACGCGCCCATGTGCTGCGGCGGCGTGGCGTTGCTCTGCATCAGATCCCATTTGCCGACGGGTGTCGGGCCGGTATAGCTGTAATGGTACAGGTCGGGCGCACCCAGCGAGTGGTTCATCTCATGGCACATGGTCGAGGTGTTGAAATTATTGACGGCATCCGCCAACTGGAAGTTGAACGTCCAGACCATTTTACCGTTGATATACACTTCTCTTGTATATAAGCTCCATTGATGCGGCCACAGAAGACTGCTCCACGCGCCGACATTACCTCTCACCACAAAACACACATTGTCAACGTAACCGTCATTGTCGTAATCGACGTTCAGATTGCCGGGAATCATGTTGTTGGTTGTGATGTAGTTGACAGCTCTTTCCAAAAGTGCGTGTTCTCTCTCGGTCCGCTCGCTATCACCATTGTAGCCGTTGGGGTTCGTCGTCGCATCGTAAGGTTGGAAATGGCTTCTGTTCTGCGTGTCTTGATACGAAATAATATTGTCGCCGTTTGGCGCAGGATAGAACGTCGTCGGGATGTTTATCTGGTTGTACGAAGCCTCCTTGAAATAGCTCTGCATCGACACTCCCGACTGGTTTTCATTGAACATATTATTCACCGAGTTGAAAGAATTTACAAATTCAGCATCATCGGCGAAGCGTATGAAAATCACTATGTTGTTCAAAGTGCCGTGGTTAGTGTCCCTGTTTCTTGTCTCCGGCTTCCGCAGATGTTCTGGCACGTCCCAGGCCTTACGCTTCTCCATGCGTTTCTCGGGCGAGATGTTGAGATACAGTTTCAACCGGCCTGCGGGGTTCGAGCGGCCCGCAACCAAATCGGTCGGCACGAGTTCGCCGTTTCTCAGGTCAGCATAGACATAAAAACCATTTAAATGGTCTTGGATGATTGTAAACCCTTGTGCATCATGCAGATAATTATAAAATTCATCACCAGATGCGAGACATTCCAGTTTTGTCCCATCGGGTTGAGTCACTGTAACAGGAACATTTTCAAGATAGGCGGCCTTTGCGAATAACAAAGAGCCGAACATTACGATAAATGATAAAAATCTTTTCATAGTTTATTTCATTTAACTTATTTTTCCGAATTTATCTGCAAAGTCTCTCAACAACTTCTTTATGTTGTGGAAATTCTTTCAGCAGTTCCATTTTCTTTCCTATTTCAAAATTTTCAAATTTGAATGCCGGTGCGACGGCGCATCCCACGAGGCAGAAACCTTTTTTTGAAGGAACCTCCGCTGCGAACCACTGCTCCGGCTCTATCACCACCTGCATCTCGCCGTCGGCGGAGAGATGATGCGTCGTCAGCGTTCCGTCAAGGCCGATGACGTGGATGTCGAGCTGCGTTCCTGCATGATGATACCAAATCTCGGTCATGCCATGCAGACGGTGGAAAGCCGAGAAGTTTTCGCCATCGAGCATGTAATAAATCGTGGACAGCTGTTTCTTCCCGTTTTCGTCGTTACCGAAAACCTGACGGTACCAGCCGCCTTCGGGATGAGGCGTAAGTTGCAGGTTTTCAATTATCTGTTCGATATTATTCATATATCTTTAAATATCTCATCAGTCCTCGCCTTTGAGTCTGTCGAGTATTCGGCGTTCTTTCTTTGTCGGACGTCCCGTCCCTTTGTCGCGGAACTCCGTCTTGTAGGCATGCATGAACTCGATGCGCTCGTATTCCTCGACCGGCGTCCTGTCGGCATAGATGTTCGGCACGTCTTTCGGCGACACGCGGCTCTTCGGGATGCTCAGCACCTCCACGACCTTGTGCAGCTGTCCGAGTTGCACGCCTATCACCTTGCCCACCCTGACGTCGTGCGAAGGCTTCATCGACACGTCGTTGACCTTCACCTTGCCGCCCTTGCAGGCATCAGACGCCAAAGTGCGCGTCTTGAACAACCGCGCGCACCACAGCCACTTGTCAATTCTCAACTCATCGTTTTCCATAGCACACTTTAACTTTCCACCTATTTCTCCCTGAAGAACAGCTGTATCGGCACTCCGTGGAAGTCCCACAGGCTTCTGATTTTGTTCTCGAGGTAACGGACATACGTTTCCTTGACGTCTTTCGGGAGGTTGCAGAAGAAGATGAACTGCGGGGTCGGGCTCTTGAGCTGTGTTATATATTTGATTTTCAGGAATCTGCCGCGTGACGCTATCTGCGGCGGCTGCGAGTTGATGATTTCAAGCATCGTGTCGTTCAGCTCGCGGACCGGCACCTTACGCTCACGGTTCTCATAGACATCATGCAGTGTCTCAAGCACCTTGAATGTCCTCTGCTTGTTGATGGCCGAGGTGAAGATTATCGGGTAATCGACAAACGGCGCTGTTTTCTCGCGGATGGCGTTCTCGAACTTGAGGTGCGTGTTGGAGTCTTTCTCTATCAGGTCCCATTTGTTGACGACCATGACGAGGCCTTTCTTGTTTTTCTCGATGAGACGCAGGATGTTCATGTCCTGTGACTCAAAGCCTTGCGTCGCGTCGATCATCAGCACGGCGACGTCGCACTCCTCGATGGCGCGGATGGAACGCATCACGGAATAGAACTCGATGTTTTCAAACACTTTCGATTTCTTGCGCAGTCCGGCGGTGTCAACGAGCATGAAATCCATGCCGAAGGCGTTGAACCGCGTGTTGTTGGTGTCGCGCGTAGTGCCCGCGATGTCGGTCACTATATGTCGGTCTTGACCGAGGAACGCGTTGATCATCGACGACTTGCCGACGTTAGGGCGTCCCACCACCGCGAACTTCGGCAGATGTGAATAATCCTCCGTCTCGTCCTGCGGCAGATATTTTATCACTTCATCGAGGAGCTCGCCGGTGCCGGTGCCGGTCATCGCCGAGAACGGGAATATCTCGCCGAGGCCGAGGGCGTAGAACTCCGCCGCCTGCCCGAACTTGCTCGGGATGTCGGTCTTGTTGACCGCGAGGATGACTTTTTTCTTGCATCTGCGAAGGACGACTGCCACGTCCTCGTCAAGCACGTGAACGCCTTCCTGACCGTCAACGACGAAGATGATGACATCCGCTTCGTCGATGGCGAGATCGACCTGTTTCCTGATCTCCTCCTCGAAAATATCCTCGGAACCGACGACATAACCGCCGGTATCAATCACCGTGAATGTCTTGCCGCACCAATCGCTGTGGCCGTAATGACGGTCGCGCGTGACGCCGCTTGTCGCCTCCACGATGGCCTGGCGCGACTGCACCAAACGGTTGAATAATGTCGATTTGCCAACGTTTGGCCTTCCTACTATTGCTACAATATTGCTCATATTTTTACGAATATGGAACCGCTACGCAGTTCTCTTGTCTCTACTCTTTTAACTTTTAACAAAAATCACGCTTCGTACCCGAAATGACGCAGTTCCTCCTCGTTGTCCCGCCAGTCCTTGTCAACCTTCACGTTGAGGTCGAGGAACACCTTCTTCCCGACGAACTCCTCGATGTCGGCGCGTGACTGTATCCCGACATTCTTGATTGCGCTGCCGCCCTTACCTATTATGATAGCCTTCTGTGACTCGCGTGAGACGTAAATCGTCGCTTTGATGTTGATGAGGTTCTTGCTTTCCTCGTAGGCATCGACGGCCACCTCCACGCAATAAGGTATCTCCTGCTGATAGTTCAACAATATTTTCTCGCGTATTATCTCGGTGATGAAGAAACGCATCGAGCGGTCGGTGAGCTCGTCTTTCGGGAAATACGGCGGGCATTTCGGCAGTTTCTCCACGATGCTCTCGAACACATATTTGATATTTGCCTGATGCAGGGCGGAGACTGGGAACACCGTTGACTCCGGTATCGCGCTCTGCCAGAACTCGACGGCTTTCACCACCTCATCCTGGTTTGAGAGGTCGATTTTGTTGAGCAGCACGAACACGGGGATGTTCGTCTTCTTCACTCTTTCGATGGTCTCTTCGTCGATTTTCTTGTCGGTTATATCAACCACATAAAGAATCAGGTCGGCGTCGATGAACGCGACATTGATGAACTGATTCATGATTTCGTGCATCTTGTATGCCGGTTTCTTGATGATTCCGGGGGTGTCGGAGAACACTATCTGGAAGTCGTCGCCGTTCACGATGCCCAAGATGCGGTGGCGTGTGGTCTGCGCCTTCGATGTTATGATGGAGATTTTCTCGCCCACCAAGTCGTTCATAAGTGTTGATTTTCCGACATTTGGTTTGCCGATGATATTGACATAACCTGCTTTATGATCCATATTTTTTATAATATTTCTAAAAATTTAAAATTTTTCAAAAAAAACACTTGACACGAGAGAAAAATAGCTGTATTTTTGCACTCGCATTTCAAACATGATGCGGGGTGGAGCAGTCCGGTAGCTCGTTGGGCTCATAACCCAAAGGTCGGTGGTTCAAATCCGCCCCCCGCTACAAGGCAAGGAGGTCCAAGGACCTCCTTTTTTCATTTGACTTTCTTCTCTGCGGCCTGAATTATCTCTTTTGTCGCGTCATCATAGATATAAGCTATCACATAGCACTGGTCGGCGTTGAAAGCGTCGTCGAGCGTGATGCTCATCTTCTTTTCAAACTCCTCGTCTTCTTCAGCGCCGGAGCACAGCTCTTCGCCCCATGTCCCGTTTATGGCGGCACGCATCATGTGACGGTGCACATAGTTGTCGTTGGCGCCTTCCGGCATGAGTTGTCTTCCGACAACGCTGTCTTCCATGACACATGCGAAGACATACGTGACACCTGTTTGCTCTTCCAGGAATTTGGCTTTCACCGTGACGTCAAGTTTGCGCGATGCCTCATTGTAACTGTTTTCAATCTCGACAGAGGCCGTCTGTTCTTTTGCGATCTCGGCTGCCACGGCAGTGGCCCAGCCTTCCTTCTGATAGCCATACGAGCCCGCAGTCTTTGTCCTGTTCACTGTTCCGATAGGATTTGTCGAGAATCCGAAAGTGCTATACCACGCGGTGCCGGCTTCCGTCCTGAAATCAGGATACCCTGTCACAGGGCTCATCGGGTCGGCCAAGAAACCAGCGTGGACGCTGAGCACCACAAGGTTGTCGGGGAAGGCCTCTTCAAGTTCGTGGGCTATCTCCGCACCTTCAGGGCAGTTGACGCAACGCACGCCTGTGTAGTCTTCAAGAAGGACAACACGGTTTCCCTCGACCACAACGTCTTTCTTGTATGGTCCATTCACTTTGTCGCAGGACACCATTGCGAAAAGCAATGCTGCACCTGCTAAGATTGTTGATATTCTCTTCATTGTTTAGTACTTTTTATGAGATTTCTCACTTCTCTGGGTCCCATTCGAAATGATTTTCATCTCGTATAATTACGATTGTTTATTTAGAATGATGTTGTTATTGTCAATGACACTCCGCTTGATGCCGGCACGACGCGGCAGACGCCGCCGACGCAAAGCATACCTTCGCTTTGGCGACCGCCGCTGAGGGTGATGCGCGTCGCATCGTGTACATAGCCCACTGACGCCGTGAAGTAATGGTCACGGAAGTCCGCGACCGGATTGCCGTAGTTGTACTTGTCGGCCACGGAGACGAACCATTTCGGCGCGATGGTGTATTCGAGCAACGCCGCGAACCAGTTGCCTCTCTTCTGATAGTCTTTAACCTCTGACGGATCAACCTCATAGCCTGTTCCGATGCAGTCCCACAGATGCTGCAGTTCCGCACGTATGCTGTTGTTCTTGTTGATCTTATACGAGAGTTCAAGGAACGCTATGTCGGCCTTTACCGCCGGCGCCCCGACGTGACCTTCGATAGTCTCGATGTCGTAATAAAGGTTGATGTACTGCGCCACGAGGTTCCATTTCTTGCTTATCTTCTTGTCGATCTCAAAATTGAAATCGCGGTAGAACATATGGTCGCTCACGCCGAAGAACGGTGACGTATAGCCTTTTGTGCCCTTCATATTCAAAGCCTCTTCGCCATCAACCGTGATAGGATTACGCACAATATCATTGACTTGGCTGTAGTTGAAGGTCAGGCGCGTCCCGTATTTCCCGCCGAGGGCGGTCTTCTTCGGAATCATGTAGTTCACCTGAAACTGCGCTCCCATCTCGCCGTTAGGCTGTGTCGAATAAGAATACATCGACGGCAGGCTGTGTGTGTGCGTGTAGTTGATTGGCGGTATGAAGTTGATGTCAAGGTCGTTCTCGACCGCCGCATAATCCGACTTAAAACTCATGTTATCAACACGTTTCACCTGTAACACGACGCCGAGTCCCTTCTGCGAATACGCCAAGGAAGCGAGCAACGCCTGACCATCCTTGTAAATCATGTTGTTGATGGCCGACGGATTGTTGAATTTATGCGCGTATTCCGTTGAGAACGTGAACCTTCCAAGTCCGAGGTTGAGTCGTCCGGCCGCAGCCGCGACATTCTTAGGCATATTAAAGAAAGGATTGTTCGCCACATCAGCCTGATAGTTGCTCACGAAACTACCGCCAAGAGTGACTCTGAACAAAGCGTCACTCATCGCATTGATACTCTGATTCATGTCCCATTCGCCGTCAATGCCACGGACGATACCTCTGGTCTCATCTTTACCGTATGAAGACCAATAGTATCTCTGTTTGCCGTAAACGCCTTTGAAGATGACACCATTGCACGGGCGGTACACCGCTCTCATGCCACGCAGAGAATTGTCAAAGCCAAGTGACCATTCTTCGTATGTCCTGAAAATCAAGCCGTTGCCGAACTGTTCATAGACATCACCGGCAGTGATGCCGACAGTCCCGTTGTCGTACGTTGCGAAGAAATTAGCGATACCCACGCCCTCCAGCTCACTTCTGAAACCCGAGAGTGGCGTCTCGTAGGCCTCGAAACGCATCCCCGCCGTGAAGTTGCCGAGTGAGTACTGAATCTTTCCATAGCCATTGAATCCCAACGACTTGCCGTTTATCGTGGAGTCAGTGATGCCGACACCCTCGTCAGGCATATAGTACTGCCCGTTTATCTCGAAACTTCCGGAAACCTTAGAGCCTTCGAGGAAAGACTGTCCGTAAGTCAATGTGGCACAAACCATTACTGCCACAAACAAAAATATTTTTCTCATCTCAACGTTTGTTATGATTATTTCTTATTCACAACCTTAAGTATTTCCTCATAAACGTCATCCTCGCCGCCTTCAAAGTATCCGTTGTGACTCCAGACAAGCTTACCGTTGCCATCAAACAGGAATGTGTGAGGGCAGCTCGTCACGTTCATCGCGCGGTAAAGTTCCTTGTTGACGTCAAGAAGGATCTCGAAAGGCCATCCTTTACCTTCAACGAACGACTTCAGTCCAGCCGTGCGGCGCGAGTCGTCGATAGACACCGAGAAGATTTTCACGCCGGTCTCCTCGACCCATTCGTCATAGACATCGGTGATTGCGTTGTGTTCCTTGATGCAGTTCACGCATGAAGTGAACCAGAACATCATCAGGAACGGCTTGCCGTCGTTGTTGATTTCAGCGATGTTGATGCTCTCGCCGTCAAGGTTTTTCAATGTGATGTTCGGGAGGTCTGACTTCTCCTGTGCGAACATACCGAAACTTAAGAATCCTAAAAGGATGAATGACATTAACTTTTTCATTTCTAAAAAATTTAAATTATACAATTATTTATTTTCAATCATTATAATATATACGTTTCGAGGATTTTGCATTCACCCTGTGCATGAATCTCCACTTTGTTCACCACATTCGGGATGAGGATGCACTCGCCGAAGCCGACGTTTTCCTCGCCGCCGTCGTATCTCAGGCTGAAACTGCCGCCGACGCTCATCAGGATTACGAACGAGTCGAGCTCGGAGTAGTCTTTCGCCAACGTTGCGTCGAGGTTGATGTAATTCGTCGTGAAATAAGGGCAGCTGACCATCTCCATGGTTGCGTCTTTCTTGTCTCTGTCGTATTCGGTGCGGTAGCTGTCTTCTTTCTTGAAGTCTAATGTGTAAAGTGCCTGAGGCACATGCAGTTCGCGGTACATGCCGTATTGGTCGATGCGGTCCCAGTCATAGACGCGGTATGTCGTGTCGCTGGTCTGTTGTATCTCCGCCACCATGCAGCCCGGTCCGAGGGCGTGAATCCGCCTTGCCGGAATGAAAAACACGTCGCCGGCCTCAACCTTCTCATAGTTAAGCACCTGCTCCACTTTCTTCTCGTCAAGAAGCCGCTTGAACTGTTCCTTCGTCACCTCTTCGCTGAATCCGGTGACGAGTTCGGCGTCTTTTTCGGCGTTAAGCACGTACCACATCTCGGTTTTGCCGTTCCCGAGGCCGATCTTCTGCGCAATCTCATCATCGGGATGGACCTGCACCGAAAGCCACGTCAGCGGGTCTATTATCTTGATTAACAACGGGAAAGTCTCACCGTATTTGTCGAATACATGTTCTCCGACGAGGTCGCCCATGAACGTCTCCACGAGGTCGTTGAGTTCATCGCCCTCGAAGTTCCCGTTGCATACCACGCTGTTCTCGCCTTCAACGCCAGAGAGAAGCCACATCTCACCGCAGTTCATCAAGCTGCCGAAGTCATTGTGCAGCAATGTCTTGACATTCTGTCCGCCCCAGACTTTCTCCTTGAACATCGGCGTGAATTTCAATGGATACAGTATATTCATTTCTGATATTTTCTATTTTTCCAAGGTGCAAAAATACGATTTTTTTTGAAAGTAAGAATAATTATTCACGAAAGATGTTTTTATGTAATTTTGCGGCGATTTTGAAGAATGTTTCAACGTTATTAACTTTCTGACTTTACAAACCTTCAACTTTTCAGCCATGCAAGACATCATCAGACTAAGACATACGCTTCATGACAACGCCGAGCTTTCCGGCAAGGAAGTGAAAACCAATGAGATACTGAACAATTTCCTTGAGACACTCAACCCCGACGTTCACATCCGCAACATCGGCGGCAACGGCATTGCTGTCGTGTTCAGAGGCAAGAGCGCTGGTCGTCGCGTCATGGTGCGCGGTGACATCGACGCGCTGAACATCCCCGAGGGCGACCGTCGCTGCTCGCACCGCTGCGGCCACGACGGACATGCCGCCATCATCGCGGGGTTGGCGCAACGTCTCGCGGAGAGGCGTCCCGACTGCGGCGAGGTGGTGCTGCTCTTCCAGCCCGCCGAGGAGACAGGACAAGGCGCCAAGGCCATCCTCGAAGACCCGCAGTTTCAGCATATCAAGCCTGATGTGGCTTTCGCATTACATAATCTCCCTGGTTATGAGAAAAACATGATTCTGATAAAGAACGGCTGTTTCGCGGCGGCTTCGTTGGGGCTGAAGCTCATGTTTGAAGGTGTCACCGCGCACGCCTCGCAGCCGGAGACAGGCCGCAGCCCGATGCACGTGATGGCGGCGTTGCTCGACATCTTCAAGAAGAAGTCGGAGATGCTCATGGACGAGGTGCCTCTCACGATGCTCACCGTCACGCACGCCGTCCTCGGCGAGGAGACGTTCGGCGTGGCGCCGAGCCACGCGGAGATATGGCTGACGCTGAGGTCGTACGACAACGACAAGCTGCAGCACCTCACCGCCGACGTGGTGCAGCTGTGCCAGATGGTGGCCGACAAGCAAGGCTTGCGTTTCAACAGCAGCATCCACGAGGCGTTCGCCGCCACTATGAACTCTGACGATGAAGTGGTTACGATAAGAAATGCCGCTAAGAGCCTCGGACTCGAATACCAATACCTCGACGAGCCGTTCCGCTGGTCGGAGGACTTCGGGCGTTTCGCGGGTGTCTGCCCTACCGCGATGTTCGGTCTCGGCTGCGGCACCGACCACCTGCCGCTCCACAACCCTGACTATGAGTTTGAGGACGGGATTCTGAGGACGGGCATCGAGGTCTTCGAGAAGATTGTCACCACGAAGACTTTTCACCACGAATTGCACGAATGACACGAATGACACGAATGTTTTTCACCACGAATTGCACGAATGACGTGGTGGACATACTACGGGAGTTCTCTTAACTTTCCTCTTTTTACATTGACCCAAGTTGCGCCATAAATCAATCCAATGTTATATGTCGTCGTTCCTCCTTTCGTTGCGGCGGCAAGAATAAAATTTAGCAAAAGACAATCTGCACCGTGCTTCTGCTTCGCTGCTCGACGAAAACTTTCCTGCCAGCGATGAACTTCTCCTCTATGCCGTCTTTGTAATGTCGTATCGTGAACAGCTGCAAGCCCGCGTTGTATCTCACCTCGAACGACTGTTCAAGCGCGGCGATGAGGGCGTTAAGCTTGTGTTCGTTCTCATCGAAACACACGGTGAGGTTCAGCGCCGAGGTCTGAATCATGTTGGTGTGGATGTTGAGTTCGTTGAGCATTCCGAAAAGGATGCCGAGGTTCTGCTCGTTCATGAATGAGTAGTCGCGCGGACGTATCGTCACAAGCACCTGATTGTCTTTGACAATAAACGACGGCGCGTAGCTGATGAACTCATCGCTGCCGTCGATGACAGTCGGCTCGAAGTCGGGGTTGAGGAAGCAGCGCACCTTCAGCGGGATGTTCTTGTTTTGCAGTGGTTTCATGGTTTTCGGGTGTAGCACCGTGGCGCCGTAGAATGTCAGCTCGGTGGCCTCTGAATATGTGAGGTGTGGTATCTTCTCTGTCGTGACGAAACGTTTCGGGTCGGCGTTGCGCACACCGTCAACGTCTTTCCACACCGACATCTCCTTCACGTCAAGCAGGTTGGCGAAGATGGCGGCGGTATAGTCGGAGCCTTCGCGTCCGAGGGTGGTGGTGACAGCGGGTTTGACGGATGAGGCGATGAAGCCTTGTGTCAGGAGCATTGTGCCGTCGTGGTCATCGCTGAGTTTCCCTATGCGGAGCCGGCTCTCGTCGAAATCAACATTGGCGGAGCGGAAGTTATGGTCGGTGATGATGTATTCGCGGGCGTCCAAGAGTGTGTTTTTCAGCCCGTTGTCGTTGAGATAAGCCGAGATGATCGTCGTCGAGAGCATCTCGCCGAAGCTCACCGTCTGGTCGTATTGACAGTCGTAGTCGTAACCGGTGGCCTGAAGATTGTCGTACAGGTCCAGAAACAGGTTTGCAACTCTTTCAAACACAGGATGTTGCGAATCGCCGCCGAACAAGTCAAGCATTATCTTCTCATGGTAATCCATAAGGTTTTCGAGTGCGTCAATCCCCAGATGGCCGTTGTTTTCACGGAAGTCGTTGAGGAGTCTTTCTATCGCGTTGGTCGTCTTACCCATCGCGGAGATGACGAGCAGCAGGTCGCTACAATCGTCATTATCAAGTATTTTCTTGATATTCCTGACGGCGTCAGCGTCTTTCACCGATGCGCCGCCGAACTTATATACCTTATTAATCATCTTCAAAAATTACGGCTGCGAAGATACGAAAAAGTTTCGCACGATTTTTATCAAATTTTCCGGCATATATTGGTGGAAATGTATATTTTTGCAAAATCAAATAATCGGAGATGAAAATATATCATGGAACAAACATTATTGTGGAGAAACCAGAAATAATAATTTCAGGTTATAACAAGGATTTCGGATTCGGTTTTTATTGCACAAAGATTGAAAAACAAGCACAACGATGGGCGATAACCAAACGCAATCCTCACATAATTTGTGTTTATGAATATACAGAATCAGATTGTTTTAATGTCAAGATTTTCAATGAAATGACCGATGAATGGCTTGATTTTATCGCAGATTGCAGACATGGGAAACCTCATCAGTTCGATATTGTTGAAGGTCCGATGGCTGATGATGAGGTTTGGGATTATGTTGAGGATTTTATATCTGGCAGAATATCAAGAGAAGCGTTCTGGGCGTTGGCAAAGTTCAAACATCCGACTCACCAAATAATTTTCTGCACCGACAAAGCATTGAAATCAATTAAATACATAACATCTTACGAATTATGAGCAACATATACTTTCCAGATCAGGAGATAACATTCAATGACCTCTATTTTGTGTGTTATATGATAGAGCGTGTGGCGAGGACGATAAGGCAGCGTAACCGTTATGTGATAGAACGCCTCGGAACAGCCGGTCTTGAACGTCAGCTTTCAATTGCCGGAACAGCACATTGTCTGAATCCCGACCAGGTGGTATCTGAATGGATTGATGAATATAAGTTGGAAAAAGGTGATTTTAATGTCACAAAGATAGATTCGAGATTCACAGATT
The DNA here is from genome assembly GCA_045600605.1 of Bacteroidales bacterium. GTDB lineage: Bacteria > Bacteroidota > Bacteroidia > Bacteroidales > F082 > Limimorpha. Next base: position 66,362 of record JAZRYG010000053.1, on the reverse strand, counting down.
ACGTTCCGACGGATTTGCAGATGGGGAAGGTTTATGCGAGGCTCGTCAATTCAATTTCAACAGACAAAAACTACGTTGACGGGATTTCGAGGGTTTATAATTCTCCCATTTGTGATGTCATTGACAACTACAATTCGAGTGCGTTCTACGAGCCGAGCTATGTGCAGACCGAAGCGTTTTACAACGGCGGGTTTTAGAAAAAATGAAATTAAAGACAAGAATATAAAATTGGAAACAAATAAAATTATAACAAGGAAATAAATTATAGTATAAATATTTGAGCGTTTGCTCTTATTCTCTAACCGAAAATCTGCAAAATTTAAGTACACGAGAATAAGTAAGCGAAGGTTCACGTCCTCGGGCGTGGACTGTTTCGTGCTTGTTGGTGTACATGGCTTTGCAGAGCCCTCGGTTACAAGAAGTAAACAAAACGAGCAGTTCATTGCCCTTTTTGTTTGCTGGAATTTGGGCGAAACCTCGTAACATTATAGGAGGAACCAAACATTGCCCACACTCAACTGGATTGGAAAAGACGCCGTCGTGAACCATCATCACGATGTGACGTACAAAACCTTGGACAAACAATACACATTTGTCAATGGCGAAACAATCATTGATGATGGCAGAGACGTGGCATGCCGCGTCTCTACGGAAAACAAAATCATTCACGGCGACAACCTCGAAGCCCTCAAGGCACTCCTGCCCGAATACGAAGGCCGCATAAAATGCATCTACATCGATCCGCCGTACAACACGGGCAACGAGAACTGGGTGTATAACGACAACGTGAACTCGCCCCGCATACGCAAGTGGCTCGGGCAGGTGGTGGGCAAGGAAGCCGAAGACCTCACGCGCCACGACAAATGGCTCTGTATGATGTACCCGCGCCTGAAACTGCTTCAATTATTATTATCTAATAATGGTGTTATTTTCATTTCAATTGATGATAATGAATCTACTTATCTAAAACTATTATGTGATGAAATATTTGGCGGTTCAAATTTTAGAGGACAAATAACTATTGTAGGTAACCCAGGAGGTAGAGATTATGGTGGAATTGCACGAATGCATGAATATGTTCTCGTATATAGCAAAACTTCATCCGCTGAAATATATCTTATTGAGGACAAAGAACATTCATTCAAACTATTTGATAATCAAGGTGGCTTTGAGTTGAGAGAGTTAAGAAATAGAAATGTAAGATTTAATAAAGAAAATCGTCCAAATCTATACTATCCTTTTTATATAGATACAGAACATCCCGATAATAATGGACTATTTCCAATCTCTATAAATCCAGTAAATAGTTGGTATGAATTATGGCCCCAACCATCACAAGGAATAAATGTAGTATGGCGTTGGGGTAAAGAAAAATCCACGCAAAACCTTAATATTAATATTTGCGGAAAAGCGAAAAAAGACGGTGGATATATGATTGTTGAAAAATACCGTGAAGAAAGAAAAATGGCGGGAACTGTATGGTGGGATAAAGAAATAAGGACAGAAAGTGGCACATTGTTAGTTAAAGACATATTCAATAATAAAAGTTTTGATTATCCCAAACCTATTGAATTGGTCATGAGGTGCATCGAAATGGGAAGCGGGGAAGAACCAGATTCCATCATCCTCGACAGTTTCGCCGGCTCCGGCACCACCGCACACGCCGTTCTCAACCTTAACAAGCAAGACGGCGGCAACCGTAAATTCATCCTGGTGGAAATGGAAGATTACGCCGAAAACATCACAGCCGAACGCGTGCGCCGTGTGATATCGGGCTATGGTAGAGACGCGGCAGGCCACGTCTCTACAGAAGGCACCGGCGGCGGATTTTCCTATTACGAACTCGGTGAACCCATAATGAACGACGACTACCTGAACGAAAACCAGCCCATCGAAAAAATTCGGGAATACATCTGGTACACCGAAACGTGCGTGCCGTATGGCAGAGATGCGGCAGGCCACGTCTCTACGGGAAACGCATATTATTTGGGCAATCACAACAACGCCGGTTATTATTTCTATTACGAAAAAAACACCACAACCACATTGGACAAGGCATTCCTGAACACGATTTCCGTACCCGCCGACCAATACATCATCTATGCGGACAACTGTCTGCTGTCGGACGAATTTATGCGTCTTAACAACATTGTTTTCAAGAAGATACCGCGCGACATCCGTAAATTTTAATTCGTAGAAAAATGGAACTCAAATCATATCAGCAACAGATTTTGGACGATTTGCAACGCTTTATGCAATGCGTTCAGGAAACCAAAAGGGCGGACACGGCGTTCTGCAAATTCTGGCTCGAACACTCGCGCACGCCTTTGAACCCGTTTCCCGGCACTGCCGTGGAGCCATACAAGAACAACGTGAAAAACGCGCCGCACGTCTGCATCAAGGTGCCGACAGGCGGTGGCAAGACATTCATCGCGTCGGCATCGTTAGCCACTATTTTCAAGGAATTCGACGAGTCGCATTTCCGCACCGTGGTCTGGCTTGTGCCGTCCATCACCATTTTAGAACAGACCATTCGCAACTTGCGGAATCCGGAACATCCTTACCGCCAGCGCATCAACGCTGATTTCGCCAACAGAGTCGAGATTTTCAGCAAAGACCAGGCCTTGCAAGGCGCGGGCTTCTCGCTTTCGGTGGCAAGGGAAAACCTGTGCATCCTGGTGATGAGTTTCGACAGTCTGCGTGCCAAAAAGAAGGAAGACCGCAAGGTTTATCAGGAAAACGGCAATCTGCAGTCGTTCGAAACGCTCGTCGGCAAAGACGAGGACGGCGATCCAGATTTGCAGTTGATGAAAGTTCTGCAAGCGCTGAATCCGGTTGTGGTAGTCGATGAGAGCCACAATGCCGAAAGCGATTTGAGCGTGGAAATGTTACAAAACCTCAATCCGAGTTTCGTGCTCGACCTGACGGCAACACCACGCAAGAACAGCAACATCATCAATTTCACCGACGCCTACGAACTGAAAAAGGAAAATATGGTGAAACTGCCCGTCATCGTCTATAACCACCAAAGCCGGAACGATGTCATCTCGTCGGCCTTGGAACTGCAACGCCGTTTGGAAAACGAAGCCCTAAAAGCGCAGGAAAAAGGCGGGAACTACATCCGCCCGATTGTGCTGTTTCAGGCACAGCCCAAGACCAACGACGACAATCTGACTTTCGAGAAAATAAAAAGCACCCTGCTCGAACTGAAAATTCCCGAAAACCAGATCCGCATCAAGACCGCCAATCTGAACGAAATCAAGGACGAGGATTTGCTTTCGCCGGCGTGCGAAGTGCGTTACATCATCACCGTCAATGCCTTGAAAGAGGGCTGGGATTGTCCGTTTGCTTACATTCTGGCTTCGTTGGCCGACAAAAGTTCTTCGGTCGATGTCGAGCAGATTCTCGGCCGTGTGTTGCGAATGCCGTGGGTCCGTCGAAACGCCAATCCAATGCTGAATATGAGTTACGTGCTTACGGCGTCGCCAAAATTCTTGGATACGCTCGACAATATTGTGAAAGGCCTGAACCGTGCGGGTTTCAGCGACAACGACTACAAAATTGCCGAACTCGAGAAGCCGAAAGAAACACAGTCGGTTTTGCCGTCAATCGAGCAAGGCGACTTGTTCGCGCCGCAAAAGCCGGAAATCGAAAAGGAAACAGAAAACGACGATTTGGATTCTTCAAAAATCACATTCTTGGTTAGTGATAATCAGCAGAATGCAAATGCAGGAAATCAAGAAGGCAATCAGGATTCGGCAGAAAAAACATCAAATACCGATGTTGACGAAATAATGAAGAAAGTTGAAGCCGAAGCCGAAAAAGAAACGTCAGTAAAAAGTCAGAATAATAAACCTCAAATTCCAACCGAATTAGAAAGTCAAGTGAAGACCTACAAGATGAAAGAAGTTTTCAGTGAATCGGCGCATTCGCTGAAAATACCGCAATTTTTGAGCGATGACATTTCGCAAGAACTTACAAATGAACTGTTTGTGGAATTGCACCAACAGAAACTATTTGAATCCGAAGAGTTGTTGCGCGACTTCAAATTGGGCAACGAAGATTCAAATATCGATTTCGATAGTGTGGAAACTTCCATGTACCGTGTCGATTTGGATGAAAGCAATAATCATCTGCCAACATATTTAAAAATTGATGGTAAACAACACGAAATCATTGTTTCCCACATTTTTAATCTTGAAAACAAAAGTGCTAAAATTGGGAATTGCACCTATCGGATAAAAAACATCATCGGCAAAATGTATCCAATTCCCGACAAGGAAATTGAGATATTCATTTCCCACGTTTTGGAACGATTCACCGACGAACAGTTTTCCGATCTGCTGAACCACGAATATTCGTACGCCGACAAAATCAAACAGAAAATCAAGCAGTTGAGCGACAATTACAAAGAGAAACAATTTTTCAATATGGTTGATAAGGATTTGATTTTTACAAAAGAATCCTATCAGTTGCCTGTCGAAATCGTTCCGTCAAAATCAATCAGCGGATTGCCGAAATCGCTTTACGAAAGAGAAGGTGACATTGACGGTTTTGAACGAGAAGTCATTAACGATGTCGCAAATCTTGAAAACGTTGAGTTTTGGACTCGCAACCTGGAGCGTGCCAAAGGCTTTTGTATCAACGGTTTTATCAATCATTATCCGGATTTCATCATCAAGACGAAGAAAGGAAAAGTTGTGTTGTTGGAAACCAAAGGCGACCATTTGGATGCCGAGAAGAAAATCAAATTGGGCAATCTTTGGGCGACGAAAGCTGGCAACGACTTCAAATATTGTTTGGTTTATAAGGAAAGAAAAGTCGATGGCGCTTACACGAAGAGTGAGTTTTTGGATGTGTTGAGGGTTTTGTAGAAAGAAATCGCATTTGGAATCCCTTCAAAAAAAACAGAGGCGCCACTCTCTCGTGACGCCTCTCCTTTTTCTTTCGGAAGTCTTAATTACTTTATGAACTTTCTGGCTTTTTAACTTTCAACTAAAAAGTTATCTCGTCGCCTTTCTTGTTCAGGAAATTATATTGAAGCATGTGGAACGACTTCATCTCCTGTACATGAATCCTCCTGTGGTATTTCCACGACCATCTCTTCGCCACTGAAACGAGGCCTTTTGTGAGATAGGCATACACGAACGGGTGCACCTGCACTGTGACTTCTTTCTCGTTCTGGTCGAGGAAGAGGTACCGGAGACTGCTTTCTATCTCGTCGATGAACAGCATTGATGACTTTATCTTGCCGGTGCCGTTGCACACCGGGCATTTCTCCTGCACCGTCACTTCTGTCTCCGGGCGCACTCTCTGGCGCGTAATCTGGATGAGTCCGAACTTCGTCGCGGGGAGGATGGTGTGTTTGGCGCGGTCTTTCGCCATCTCCTCGGTGAGTTTGTCGAACAGCAGCTTGCGGTTCTTCGCCTCGTGCATGTCGATGAAGTCAACGATGATGATGCCGCCCATGTCGCGGAGTCGCAGCTGTCGGGCTATCTCCACCGCCGACTCGAGGTTCACCGCCAGCGCGTTCTCCTCCTGGGAGTTGTCTTTGTTGAGGCGGTGTCCGCTGTTGACGTCGATGACGTGCATGGCTTCGGTGTGTTCGATGATGAGGTAGATGCCGTTTCTTATCGTCACCACCCTGCCGAACAGTCCTTTTATCTGCCGTGCGACGTTGTAATACTCGAAGATGGGTTCTTTGCCTTTGTAGAGTTTCACGATGTCCGACTTCTGCGGGGCGATGGTGGAGATGTAGCTTCTCACCTCTTCGTAAAGAGCCTGGTTGTCAACGGTGATGGCATTAAACGACTCATTGAGGATATCCCTGAGCATCGCTGAGGTACGGTCGAGCTCGCTGACGAGTTTCGCCGGCGCCTTGCTGCCATACATGGAGAAGGCCGCCTGCTCCCACTTCGCGAGGAGGTAACGCATGTCGGCGTTGAGTTCATCGACGGTCTTACCTTCGGCGACGGTGCGGATGATGACTCCGAAATTGTTCGGTTTGATGCTCTGAATCAGTCGTTTAAGACGTGAACGTTCTTCGTTGCTGCGTATTTTCTGTGACACCGACACGCGGTTGGCGAATGGTACGAGGACAATGTAACGTCCCGCGAACGAGATCTCCGCCGTGATGCGCGGGCCCTTGGTGTTGATAGGTTCCTTGGCTATCTGCACCGGAATCTGGTCGCCGGCCTGCAGGTAGTCGGAGATCTTCCCGGACTTGTCGATGTCCTGCCTGAGCTGGATCTTGTTCATCGTCGATTGGTTCGCCCTGCCCTCGTTGGCAATCTTCGCGAACTCCATCAGCGGGCGTATCTGCGGCCCGAGGTCCAAATAATGCAGGAATGCGTCCTTCTGACTGCCTATGTCAACAAAAGCCGCATTCAAGCCTGGCAATATCTTCTTGATGCGGCCGTAATACACGTCACCAACCGAGAAGCTGGTGTTGTTCTGCTCTTTCTGGAATTCGACAAGCTGCTTGTCTTCCAACAATACAATACTAACCTCTGAAACATCAGAACTGATGACAAGTTCTCTGTTGACTTCCGAAACTGTGTTTGTGTTGTCCATAATATTACAAAGGTTTGATTTTCAATTAAAACAATAACACAACATCGCCAACAATGTTGCGATGCTGTGTTACGTTCCGTGAGAAATAATCTCTTAGACTATTTCTTCTTATGTCTATCCTTTCTGAGGCGTTTTTTACGCTTGTGGGTGGACATTTTGTGCCTTTTATGTTTTTTACCGTTTGGCATAGTACAAAAAATTTAGATTCGATATTACTTGAGTTCGCCGAGGAATGTCTTGGCTGGCTTGAATGCCGGGATGCTGTGCTCAGGGATGATGATTGATTTACCTGCCTTGATGTTACGGCCTTTCTTCGCCTTTCTGGTCTTCTTGATGAAGCTACCAAAACCTCTGAGGTAAACAGGTTCGTCAGCCTTGATGGATGTCTTGACGATGTCCATGAATGATTCAACAACGGCCTGTGCTGCGCCTTTTTCAACGCCAGTCTTTTCAGCGATCTTCGCTACGATTTCAGCTTTTGTCATGTCTTGAATATTTTAGTTTATAATTTGTTGATTTTTCAGGCTGCAAAGATAATACTTTTTTCACACACATTCACAAAAAATAATATTTTTTTTCATTCATTATCTGAAAGATACGTTTTCCGTATTTTGATAAAGGTGTTTGTCACTTTTTTTTGAAAAAAAAACGGTGACATCTTCAAAAAAACACTACTTTTGCACCTCAAACCACAGTTGATTATGGCAAGTTTAAACAAGGTTATTCTGATTGGGAACCTCGGGAAGGACCCTGAAATCATATCTTTTGAGAACGGCACGAAGAAAATGACGGCGTCGCTGGCGACCAACGAGAGCTACCGCGACAAGGACGGCAACATCAAGGAGCAGACCGAATGGCACAACCTGGTCAGCTTCGGGCAGATAGCGCAGGACATCGCCGACCGCCGCCGCAACTACATCAAGGGCGACACGATGTATGTGGAAGGCCGCATCAAGACACGCCAATATGTCGATTCACAGAACATAACAAGAAGCGTCACAGAGATTGTCGTTGACAAGATGATGTGCCTCGGCAACAAACGCACGCCTCTCGACCCCAACGCCTCATACAACTCCTACGCCTCACAGCAATAATCCATGAACATCCTGACTATGACTCCTCTCAACGCCGAGACCGCGTTCTTCTTAGGGCTGTCGTGGACCGCCGTCATCTGCCTCTCCATTCTGTGCCTGCTCCTCGTGTGCTCGGCACTCGCGTCGGGAAGCGAGACAGCGTTCTTCTCACTGCAACCCAACGACATCAACGAATTGGAAAACTCGGAACGACATTCCGACCGACTCGTGCTCGAACTCAAGGAGAAACCCAAGACATTCCTCGCCACAGTGCTGATAACCAACAACCTGATAAACGTCACGATAACCATCTTCTCGACCTACATCATGTCGCTGATGTTCAACCTCGCGGCAAACCCCGTGTGGGCATTCATCATCAACGTGGTGGTCGTCACATCGCTGCTGCTGATATTCGGCGAGATGGTGCCGAAAATCGTCGCGGCGAAAAACGCAAGGGCACTCGCCACAAGCCTCGCCCCAACCATTAAAGTGCTGATGGTCATCTTCAAGCCTCTCAGCTCAATCCTCGTCGGCTCGACAAAACTCATCGACAAACGCCTCGCCAGAAAAACCGCCAGCACGCTGTCGGTCACCGACCTCACCACCGCCGTTGACCTCACCACCGCCGACGCCCTCGAAGAACGCTCCATGCTGCAAGGCATCGCCACATTCGGCGAGAAAGAAGTAAGCGACATCATGCAGCCGCGCGTCAGACTCTTCGCCATAAAACACAAAACCCCGTACAAACACCTCCTCGAACTCGTGGTGGAACACGGTTTCTCTCGCATCCCCGTCTATGGCGACGACCTCGACGACATCCGCGGGATACTCTACGTCAAAGACCTCCTGCCACACCTCGACACCGACGACTTTGAATGGCAGCCGCTGCTACGCCCGGCCTTCTTCGTGCCGGAAAACAAAAAGATAAACGACCTCTTCCAAGACTTCCGCGCCAAGAAGACTCATATTGCCATCGTCGTCGATGAATACGGCGGCACCTCAGGCCTCGTCACCATGGAAGACGTCCTCGAAGAAATCGTAGGCGACATCAGCGATGAGTTCGACACAGTGAACGACAACAAGAACTGCCGGAAAATCGACGACAAGACATACATCTTCCAAGCGCAGACAAGCCTCGTTGACTTCTGCAAGACAATGCAAATCAGCGACTTGTACTTCGATGAGGTGAAAGGCGAGTCGGACACCCTCGGCGGAATGATACTCGAGATGGAAGGCAGAATCCCAGAGGCCGGCTACTCCACATCGTTCGGCGACTTCACCTTCCAGATTGAAAAAGCCGACAAAAGACACATCATTGAGATTAAAGTTAAAAGTTAAAAGATAAAAGATAAAAAGTTTAGAGTTGAGAGATTAGAGATTAGATATTAGAGAGTTTGAACAATGAATAATAAGAGACTTTGGATTGTTTGCATTTTGGCGGTCACGCTGTTGACGGCGTGCGGCGGCGGAAACCCGCAGCCGAAGCCAAGAGGTTATTTCCGCATCGACTTCCCTGAGAAACAATACGTCAGGCTCGACACGATGCGTTATTACAGCTTCGAGCACCCGACGTACTCGACAATCACGCCCGACCCGCACTCCCTGCACGAGAGAGACTGGGTCAACGTGGAGTTCCCGAGCTACAAAGGCACCGTGCACATCTCATACAAACACATCAATGACAACCTCGCGACATACCTCGAAGACGCATATACCCTGATTACCAAGCATATAAGCAAGGCCACGGGAATCCGCGACAGCCTCGTCATCAACCCCGAGAAAAAAGTCTATGGACTCGTGTATTTCCTTGAAGGTGAAGGCGTAGCGTCGCCGCTGCAATTCTACCTCACCGACAGCACAGAGCATTTCATGCGCGGCTCGCTGTACTTCAACATACCGCCGAACAACGACTCGCTGCAACCCGTCATCGACTTCATCACCGACGACGTGCGCCACATCATATCGACATTTGAATGGAAATAAAAATTGAAAAATAACACATAAAAACTAACAAAATGAGAAAATTGAACCTTATGCTATTGACAATCATGGTGTTGTCATCATTTTCAGTCTCGGGACAAGAACAGAACTACGGCGAAATGATCTCGCAGAACAACGACGGCACGTATTTCTACATGCGCAGTTCGTTGGAGATGGTTTACATCGACGGCGGCTCGTTCCCGCAGAAAGACATCGTTGACAAGTCGTGGGAGAACTACATGGATCCGGCGAAGAACTTCCCGAACCAATACAACAAGCACTACGCCAATATCGGCAATGTCGAGTATAACGGGAAAAAAGACATAAGCATTGCACAGATGACCACGATGATTTCCAACTACATAAATGAACAGCATCTCGCCAACAAGCTGGTACAACGTTGGTTCAACTACAATCCTCAGGGCAGCATCAACTACGACATCGACAATCCGGTGAACCCCGATGCGAAGATTAACATGCAGACGGTCTTCGAGCGTGGTTTCTATAACGTCAACGCGGGCGACGAGAACCTCATGCTCAGTGGCCTGAAGCGCGAGCGAGAGGCGCAGATCAAAGACCTCTCGGTGAAGCTGCTCCCCTTCACCTTCATGACATTCACAAAACTCGACTTCTACGAGAACGAACCTGTGGCGCGGGCAATCCGCGACGCAGCGATAATCACGGCGAAGAATGTGCGTGACAATGCGATAAAAAACGGGGCGAACCCCAACACATCCAACATTATATGCGACCTCGCATGTCTCACGGCACAGTCGGTGTATGCAGCCACCAAAGACGGCTACACGCTCCACTCCACCACATGGCTCTACCGCCTCGTCTGGGACCATAACACCGAAGCATATTTCTACAAATACGTAATCGGGAATCCATCACTGCTCGAGACGAGCAACGAGTTCAAGATGGAATACATCGACTGTCAGGAGAACAAGAGCACCGTCATCATCTCGGCGACAAGGACCAAAGAACGGATCATCGACCTCACCGTGACACGAAACCTCAACAAGGTCTTCCGCGACCTCCAGCACCGCAACGACGTCTTCAAGGTCTGGACGCCTCTCTTAGACTTCTACAGCATGGTGAGCCCCAACCTCATGGCGCCAATCACCGTCGATGGTAAAAACATCACCGCGGAGATAGGCACACAGGAAGGACTGCGCGGCGGCGAGCGATTCTCTGTCGTCGATGAAGACGGCAACTTCTACGGCTTCATCGAGGCGAAAAAAGGCATGGTGTGGGACAACGCCATCGTCGAAGGCGGCGACGACGCCCGCTATTACGTGCCTCAACTCGACAAGAAAGGACAACGCGTAACGACAACGACATTCAAAGGCAAAGCCAAGAAACTCAGGACAGGCCTTCTCCTCTGCGACCCCAAGGCACCAAAGAAAATGCGCGTGGCAGCACGCATCGGGACAAAAGAAGACGTCGATGGCGGCGACAGATTCTTCGTGTATGTCTATGACGCAAACACAAAGACACTGAAGAAGGCAGGCGCCGTGAATGCCGTAAAAGGCAAGATATGGGATAACATGTACTACAATTCCGGAAAGGAAAACGACACAAACGGCAACACACTGAAAAAGAGAGACAAAGACGGACTGCGTACCACCGAGACACTCTTCAAAGGCTCCTGCAAAATCCAACCCGGCATGTTCATCAGACGCGCCAAGTAGTTTTTCGGAATTTTTTTGACGGTTTTATCATTTTTTTGTGTACCTTTGCACGCTTAAAAAAGTTAATCGAATGTAGAATTTAGCAAAAAGTTCGCAAAGTTGGAAAGTTCATAAAGTTTGGAGGCGGATAGTCCTCTTAACTTTCTTTCAAACTTTCAACTCAGAAAGGGGTAAGGCAATGATTGAAACATTGAAAATCGGCTCGCTGAAATGGCGGCACATCACAAATCCTGACGAGGATGATTTTAAGTTCCTGAGAGAGACATTTCATTTCCACCCCTTGGACATCGAAGACTGTAAGTCGGTCAACCAACGTCCGAAAATAGACATCTACGACGATTATTACTTCCTGATTCTGCAATACCCGAACTTCGACCGCCAGAACAAGTTCATCAAGACCAAAGAGGTGAAGTTCTTCTGGGGCAAGGATTACATCATCACACTCGAGAAGTCGCCCTGGTACGTGAGCCAGCTCTTCAACGAATACGAGGAGCGCGACATGGATGAACTCGAGGAAAACCTCAAGACCTCCGACATCCTGCTTTACCGGATCTTCGAGAAGCTGATGATGGAGTCGCTCTATCTCCTGAAGAAAGTCGGACTCGACCTCGAACTTATAAACCGCGAGCTGTTCGGCTCCAAACAGGTCAAGATCATCGAGCGAATCAGCGTGACACGAAAGAACATCATCACGATAAACACTATCTTCAAGCCGCAGCTGAGAGTGTTCCACTCCTTCGAGACAGGACAGATCAGAGGCTTCGGCGACCTCGAATACATGGAAGACTACTGGGGCAACATCCTCGACTACTACCAGAAGGTGTGGGACATGACCGAGGACTACGAAGACCTGATTGAGGGTCTGTCGAAGACCTTCGACTCGATGCAGGGCAACAAGACCAACGAGATTATGAAGATTCTCACATTGATGTCGTCAATAATACTTCCTCTGACGTTTGTCACCGGCCTTTTCGGAATGAATGTGGTGTTCCCGTTCATCCCCGAAGGCTCCACGACGGCGTTGTGGGTCATCATCGGCGTGATGGCGGTGATGGGTGCCGGCCTGACGCTGTTCTTCCGACACCGCAAGTGGTGGTTCTGATTAGTTTATAAAGTTGATAAAGTTTATAAAGTTAAAAGTGGCTGGCGCACGATGGGAGCGTCAGCCACTTTCTACTTTACAAACTTTCTACTTTCTACTCTATGGTGAAGCTGTTGCACTCTACGTGGTAGAAGTGGATCGGCTCGCCGTTGTTGGCCTCGATTCTCGCGCGAAGTTGTTTGATTTGAGCGAGTTCCTGATTCTCGGCCTGTTCATCGACTTCGAGGCCCGCGGCTTTGGCTTCCGTGCCGCAGTGTTCTTCTTCAGGCACCTGACCTTCTTCGATGGCCTTCATGACCTCGGCCTCCCATTCATCAAGATATTCGCTGTCGATGGTCTGGGTGATTTTCACCGTCCCGTTCACCGTGTATGTCTTGCCGATGGTCTCCTTGTCGAAAGGTTTCATCTCAGGGTTGGTGAACACTGTCACCATGGCGTCGCCGCCTTCGGGCGACACGAGGAAGAGTTTCCTTCCGCTGTGGCTGCAGATGTGGTTCGCCACGCCTTTGATGCTGACTTCCTGGCCGACCATATCTTTTGCCTTTGAACCAAAGTCGTCAACCGACACTTCGTTGACTTTCGCGCCGCACGACATCATGAACAACGCCATGACCGCCGCCGCCACCGATAATAATAGTTTTCTCATGATATTAATTTTTGAATCTTTGAATCTTTAAATCTTTAAATCTTTGAATTTTTAAATTTTTGAATTTTTGAATTTTTGAATCTTTGAATCTTTAAATCAAAAAAGACCAAGATCCAAATTATCTTCAGACCTTGGTCTCTTTATTATCTACTTTTCAACTAATTACTTGACAACAACTTTAACTGTTCTGTTGAAGCCGTTGGCGTTGACTGTGCAGAAATAGACACCGCTTTCGAGGTCGATGTTGAGTGTGTTCTCGCCGACTGTGAGGCTTCTGTTAAATGTCTTCACTGTCTGACCTGCGAGGTTGGTGAATGTAATTGTTGCTTCTGTGTCCGCTGATGAGCTGACAACGACGTGGTCTGTTGCAGGGTTAGGATAGATGTTGTAAACAGCTTCCATTTGTTCGCTGACGCCAGGATTATACGCAACCGCCAATCTGATTGCCCAGATTAAATTGTCTGAATTTTGTGTCTGTTCATCATCAAGTTTCAAGCCCAGAAGGTCATCGGCTGAATAGCCGAACCAAGCATAGCCGTTAACCACGTTTGGGCATCCGAATGTCGGATAGACCTCATCTGACATGTGTTCGAATTCTGTTGAGAGGCTGACTTCTGTGTTAGGATTGTTCCATACGCCGTCTATGCGCTGGTGGTAGAATGCGCTTCTGTAGTAGAAGTTGCCATCGTCACGGGCATCCGAAAGCTGGCTGTACATGATTGTCACGACATCATCGCTGACTGCAACGGCAGGAGTTGTTGCAAAACCGTATGTTCTGTACCAGCCCCAGTGGTTTGACTGATATTCGCTCCAGTCTGCCGGAGTGCCTGGATTCTTTTCTGACTGCCATCCGAAGATGTTTAAGTTCGGGTTGATGTCAATTTCATCACCGTCGCCCCATGCGAGAGCGATAAGACGGTCGTAATTAAGAGTGCTGCTGATACCGTTTTCACCGTTCAATGCCCATTCCGGGTGGTTCGCGTCGATAGCTGCTGATCCGTATGGAGGGATGCAGTTTGTTCCCATGTCATTCACATAGTTTGAGTTCCAATAGACGATACCGCCCATCCATGTCCAGATTGAGATGTAGCCCTGCTGGTCTTCTGCCGGCGCCCATGGTATGAGGCCGAATGCGACGTGGACTGTGCCTTCGTTGTCAATGGCGATTGAGTGTGAGTTGTCTGAGGAGTAAATGGTGTCTGTCAAGGATGAGATGACAGGTGAGCCTGATGCCCAGTTCTCATCATCGTCATAGTCGGGATATGGGAATGCTGCGATGACGTTCTTCTCCCATGTCAAGCCGGCGTCGTGTGAGATGATGTAGAAAACATCATACTGCATTGAGCTGAACATGATGGCGACTGTGTTGCCGTTGGTTGCCATGACATAGTCGTCAGCACCGATCTTGTTGTGGTATTCTTCCTCAAGGTTGGCGACGTATTCGTTCTCGGTCCATGTGAGACCACCGTCTGTTGACCTGTAGTATTTGATATAGTTCAGTTTTGTGTTGCTTGCATCCTGATCGCCGGCGATGAGGTGGAGTGTCCCGTCTTCTGTTGCGGCGATTCTCGGCCATGTGTATGATGTCGCCTCGCCGAGGTCCTCCCACGTGCCCTGACCTTTGACTTCTCTTTTGTAAACATGAGTTCCACTGCAATGTGATGCGAGATATTCGCTGTTGCCGTATGCGCAGATTGAAGGCCAGCCTGACTTGATTGGCTCAACGCGTTCTGTCGGCTCGTCGCCGAATGACGTGCCATCGAAATAGTTGTACCCTGCTCCGCGTGTGTTGTAAGCATCGTCAGACGACCATGTCATCGCGATGGCTGCCGAACCGTCTTCCCATGCAGCGATACGGTTGCCGATTGCTGAGTTTGACTGGAGGTCATACCTCGTTGTCATTGTTGTTGTCTCTTCCCAATCACCGAAAGCTCTCGTCTGTGTTGCACGTGGGAGAACTCTCACTGGTGAGAAGTCCATTGTTGACACCTCGTTGCCGCGGACATCCTGTCTGACAGCGACTTTAACCGGTTGTTTCTTCGCATCTGCTTTAGGCAGTAATTCTGACCTTGTCTGTGCAAATGCTGTTGCGCCTAATAGAAGGCCTAATGAAAGTAAAAATACTTTTTTCATGATGATTTAATTTAGGTTAACCATAATTTAAACTATAAACTTACATTTCTTACCAAGAAACTTTGCGCAAAGATAGTGTTTTTTTTTCAATCAACTGTTTTTTTTTATTTATTTCAGATATGATGAAACATAAAAAGCTAAGGTTTAAGGTCTAACTCTCGTCAAACCTTAAACCTTACTCTTTGTCAATTCTTATGATTTCCGCTTACTTGACAACAACTTTAACTGTTCTGTTGAAGCCGTTGGCGTTGACTGTGCAGAAATAAATACCGCTTTCGAGGTCGATGTTGACTGTATTATCACCAATCACAAGGTTTCTGTTGAGAGTCTTAACTGTCTGACCAGCGAGGTTGGTGAATGTGATTGTTGCATCTGTGTCCATGCCAGAGCTGATGACGACGTAATCTGTTGCAGGGTTAGGATAGATGTTGTAAACGACATCAGCCTGTTCTTCAACTGATGTGATGGCAGGAACCCTGACGGCATAGATGTAGTTCTCTGTGTAGATACCAGTCTGGTTGCCTTCTGTAGCTGTTGACCAGCCCGGCATGTCATCAGCTGAATATCCGAAGTAGTAGTAGCCATTGACAGCATTTGCAAGACCGAATGTCGGATAGACCTCGTCAGCCATGTGTTCGAATTCGAGTGAGAGGCATGACTCTGTGTTAGGCTCTCTCCATTCACCGTTGATGCGGTCGTTGATCCATGCGCTTCTGTAGAAAAAGTCTCCAGCCTTACGAGCGTCTGAAAGGAAGCTGAACATGATGGCGATGTTGTCGTTGGCGTCAACGGCGACTGCCGGCGAATTTGCCAGACCGATTGCATTGTAGTTTTCGTATGTGTCAACGGAGAAGTTCTCGTGGTTTGCAGGCGAGCCAGGTGTGACTTCTGATGGCCATCCGAAGATTGTGAAGTTAGGATTGAGGACGATTTCGCCTGTTGTCTCATAGTCCTTGCCCCATGCCATGCAGAGCATACGGTCGTAGTTCATCGTGCTGCTGACACCGTTTGTGCCGTTGAGTGCCCATAACGGGTGCTCGGCGTCGGCTGAATATTCGCCGAAAGGAAGGATTGTGTTGCCACCCTTTTCGTTTTCATAGTTCGAGTTCCAGTAAATGATACCGACTGTGTATGGCCAGTATGTATAGTAGCCTGCGCCTGACTCCGGAGCTGGTACCCAGCGGCCGAGACCCCATGCGCAGTGGACTGTACCGTCGTTGCCGATTGCGATTGAACCGCTGTTGTCGGCCCAGTAGATTGAGTCTGTCTCTTTTGTGATTTCTGTCTGGTTCCAGTCGAACACGCCGTAAGGCCATGCTGCGATGACTTTCTTCTCCCATGTGGCGCCGCCGTCCTCTGAGATGACATAAAACACGTCGTAT
Source organism: Bacteroidales bacterium (assembly GCA_045600605.1). Classification (GTDB taxonomy): domain Bacteria; phylum Bacteroidota; class Bacteroidia; order Bacteroidales; family F082; genus Limimorpha. The sequence continues at coordinate 49,779 of JAZRYG010000053.1, read as the reverse complement.
GTCATTGATGTGAACATCACAGCGATTGTGTTGCCGTTTGTCGCGAAGACATAGTCGTCAGCACCGATGAGGTGGTTGTATTCAGTGTCAAGTGCTGTGAAGAATGGGTCTTCCGTCCATGTGATGCCACCGTCTGTTGACTTGAACATACGGACGTAGTTGTTTGTTGTGACCTGTGTGTCCTGGTCAGCGCAGATGACGAAGATTGTGCCGTTTTCTGTTACGGCTATTCTCGGCCATGTGTAGGTCGGGATGTTTGAAAGCTGTGTCCATGCGCCAGTGCCTTTTGTTTCTCTGTACCAGATGTTGATGCCGTCTGCGTGTGATGCGAGGAGTTCGCCGTTGCCGTATGCGCAGATTGACGGCCAGCCTGATCTCATGGTCTCTACGCGTCCCGTCGGTTCATCGCCAAACTGGAAGTCTGAACCTGCGTAGTTGTAACCTGTACCACGTGACGCGAATGACGGGCTGTCGTCTGATGACCATGTTGCTGTGTAAGCCACTGACCCGTCTTCCCATGCCGCGATTCTGTTACCGACTGATGCGTTAGCCTGGTTGTCATATTGTGTCGTCATAATTCCGGCTTCTTCCCATGTGAAGTCCTTTGATGTTGACATCTTTGTGACAACTGCTTTTGTGATTGGTGTTGCAGGAGCGAAGTTCATAGCCGGAGCCATGATGTCTGCTCTTGACTGCACTGAAGTGAGAACACTCTGTTTCATCGCATCATTCTTAGGCAATGCCTGAGAATTCTGTGCGAATGCTGTTGCGCCTAACAAAAGGCCCAATGAAAGTAAAAATACTTTTTTCATGATAAATTAATTTAGGTTAACCAATAATTTTAACTAAAAATTTCATATCAAATTTTGCGCAAAGATAATATTTTTTCTTTTATCTGTCATTTTTTATTATTTTTTTTTCGTCTTTACGGACTTTTTCACCTTTGTCAAAAAAAAATCCGTACATATCAAAAGATTATGTACTTTTAGGGTCTGAAAAAATTTTATCCGAAAATGAGAAAATACATTGTTACTCTTATTGTTGCGTTATTCGGGTTGACGTCATGCGACCGAAACGCCGTCAATGTCGGCCCCACTGACGAGCCGGCTGCATTCGTAAACACTTTCATCGGCACCGGCGGCCACGGCCACACCTACCCCGGCGCCACCGCGCCTTTCGGGATGATACAGCTCAGCCCCGACACGCGCATGGACAGCTGGGACGGCTGCTCGGGATACCACATCTCCGACAGCGTCATCCTCGGCTTCAGCCACACCCACCTCAGCGGCACAGGCTGCAACGACTACGGCGACTTCCGCTTCATGCCCGTCACCGGCGAGAAACGTTTCAACTCGGGCTTCTACGGCGACGCTCAAGGCTACGGCTCGGCATTCCGTCACGAGACGGAGACGGCAAAGCCAGGCTATTACGCCGTCACCCTCGACACCTATAATATTAATGTGGAGCTGGCGGCGGGCATACGCGCGGCCATGCACCGCTACACGTATCCTGAAGGCCAAAGTGCCTCCGTCATCCTCGACATGAAGGAATCGACACTGTCGCAGGAGAAGATTCATGAGGCGTGGGTGAAAGTCGAAGGCGAGAATGCCATCAGCGGCTTCCGTCGCAGCGGATACTGGGCCGCCGACCAACACCTTTATTTCTACGCCGAGTTCTCAAAACCGATTAAGGCATTCGAAATGGTCGAAGACGGTGTCGTCAGCGAAGGCAAAGACTACGCCAACTGCAAGAATCTGCAGTCGTATTTCGACTTTGAGAACGACGGACAGCCGCTCGTGATGCGCATCGGTATCTCCGCCGTCGATGTCGAAGGCGCAAGGAAAAACCTCGAATCGGAAATCACCGACTTCGATCTCGACGCACTCGCCGCCAAGACGTATCAGGCGTGGAACGACGAACTCGGCCGCATCGACGTGAGGAGCGTGAACGAGAAAGACAAGACCATCTTCTATTCCGCGCTCTACCACTCGTTCATCGTGCCAAACGTCTATTCTGACGTTGACGGGCGTTTCCGCGGCCACGACCTCGAAGTGCATCAGGCCGACCGTCCGCGCTACACGGTGTTCTCGCAGTGGGACACCTTCCGCACCGAGAACCCGCTGCTCAACATCATCGAGCCGGAACGCGCCGCCGACATCATCAACACCTTTATTAATAACTACGAGACCGGCGGCCTCCTCCCGACATGGGAACTCGCCGGCAACGAGACGCACTGCATGATAGGCTACCATGCCATCCCCGTCATCGTTGACGCATACATGAAAGGCATCGAAGGTATCGACTACGAGAAAGCCCTCGACGCAATGGTGGCACGCGCCAACGAGGACTTCTTCGGACTTAAATATTATAAGGAATACGGCTACATCGCCGCCGACAACGAAGGCGAGTCGGTGTCGAAGACCTTGGAATACGCCTACGACGACTGGTGCATCGCTTTCATGGCCGACAAGATGGGCCGACAGGACATCGCCGACACGTTCTACCGCCGCGCACAGTCGTACAAGAACCTCTACGACCCGGAGACGAAGTTTTTCCGCGGCCGCAAGAACGGCGGCTTCGTCACGCCATTCGACCCGACGCAGGTCAACTTCATGCTCACCGAAGCCAACACATGGCAGTATAACTTCTTCGTCCCGCAGGACGTCAACGGACACATCGACATCATGGGCGGCGAGCGCGAATACGAGAAGATGCTCAACCAGCTCTTCCAGTCGTCGTCGAACATGTCGGGGCGCGTGCAGGCCGACATCACCGGCATGGTGGGGCAGTACGCGCACGGCAACGAGCCGTCACATCACATGGCTTATCTCTACGACTTCCTCGGAAAGCCGACCAAGACACAGCGTCTCATCCATCAGATTATGAACGAGCTTTACACCGACCAGCCCGACGGCCTCTGCGGAAACGAGGACTGCGGCCAGATGTCGGCGTGGTACGTGATGAGCGCGATGGGATTCTACCCCGTCACACCGGGCTGCGGCTACTACGTCATCGGAGTGCCTCATTTCGAGAAGATGGTTCTCAATCTTGAAAATGGCAAGAAATTCAATATCATAGCCAATAATATCTCACACGAAAACAGATACATCGAATCTGTAAAACTGAACGGTAAAGTGTTGAACCGCAGCTATTTGTATTACGATGAAGTCGCCAAAGGCGGAAAGCTCGTTTTCGAGATGACCAACAAACGCAATTCGCAGTGGGGCATGGCGGAGGAATGCCGCCCGACGATGCGCATTGAGAAAGACGGCATCGTGACGACACCTATTATTAATGTGGTGGCTTACGTTTTCTACGACAAACTCAACGTCAGCATCACGCATCCCGAAAAGGGCGTGAAGATTTACTACACTTTGGACGGGACGGAGCCGACCGTGAACAGCACTCTTTACACCGAGCCGTTTGTCTTGGATGCGACCACCGATGTCAAGGCAATAGCCGTGAAAGATGACATCGTCTCCACGGTGGCCGTCGGCGCGTTCAAGAAGATTGACGGCGGACGTCACATCACGATAAAGAATCCTTACAGCAGCCAGTACGAGGCGGGCGGCGACATCGCGCTCATCGACCTCCAGCGCGGCAACGACAACTTCCGCGTTGGCATGTGGCAGGGCTACTCCGGCGTTGACGTCATCGCCACCGTCGATATGGAGAAGCCGATGGAGATTCACCGTCTCGCAGGCAGCTTCCTTCAGGACCAAGGCTCGTGGATCTTCATGCCGACACAAGTTGAGTTCTTCATCTCCAACGACGGGAAGAGTTTCAAGTCGATAGGCGTGGTGAAGAACGAGGTGCCTGTTGATGCTGAAGACGCTGTCATGCAGGAGCTTGAAGTCGTGAAAGACGTGAAGGCGCGTTATGTGAGGATGGTCGCGAAGTCGCTCGGCACATGCCCTGAATGGCATGTCGGGGCCGGCGGCGCGGCATGGACGTTCTGCGACGAGTTCATCATCGAGTAGAAAGTCATAAAGTATAAAGTTGGAAGTGGCTGACGCAACACAAGAAGCGTCAGCCACTTTCAACTTTTAACTTTCAACTTTTAACTTTTATTTACATCTCCGTCTCTTCGTAGGCGTCGTCACCGCCGCCGTTGTCGTTTCTCTGTCTCTTCTGTCCGTTGTCGTTGATGCGGTAGTTGAAGTTGAGTGTGACGGTGGTCTTGCTCCACGAGCCTTTGCTGTACTGCCAGAAGTTGTCGCCCCACGATTCGCCGCCGTGAGAGCGTGTGCCGAAGAGGTCTCTGACGTTCAACGACAAGGTCGCCTTGTCTTTCAGAATGTCGCGTGAGGCGGCGAAGTCGATCCAATAGTTCGCTTCGCGGAAGCCGAGCGGCTCGTCACGCGGACCCATGAAGTGACCTGTGAACTGGAAGTTGCACACCTTTTTGAAGTCGAATTTGAAGACCAAGCGTCCCATGAGGTTGTACGAGTCGGTGGTGTAATGTCGCTCCTTGTAGTCTCCCACGGTGCACGACTTGAAGAAATTGATGTTTCCGTTGATGCTCCACCACTTGAAGACATTCACCTGTCCGGTGAGTTCCAGTCCGTAGTCGTCGCTGATGCCGAAGTTCTGCGGCATGCTCACTGAGACGTTAAGGCTGTCAACCTCGGTGAAGTGTCGGATGACGTCGGTGCTGTGGCGGTAATAGCCGGTGAGGTTGAAGTTGCCGCCTTCCCAGAACTTGAGGTATGAAAATTCGTAGCTGTCGGTGTAAACGGGCTTCAGTTTAGGGTTGCCCATCCTGATGTTACGGTCGTCGTTGAACGAGCTGTAAGGCGCCATCTGCCAGTAGCCCGGGCGTCGGATGCGGCGCGTGTAGCTCAGCTGCAGCTGGTCTTTCTCCGTCATCTTGAAGTTGACGTGCCCGCTTGGGAAGATGTCGTGGTAACGCTGTTCGTTCTTCTGCCCCTTGTCCTTGTAGTTCGTCATCGTGTAGGTGTATTCGTAGCGTGCCCCGACGAGGAACGAGAAGAAACCCACTTCGGTGCCGTAGCTTGCGTATAGAGCCGCCACCTGCTGGTTGAAGCGGAAGTCGTGGCAGTAGTCTTCGAGCTGCAGCCCGTTCTCCGTCACCGTGGCGACGTTGCTCGGGAAGCGGTTCACGTATTTCGCGCCGGCTTCGATGGCGTGCTGTCCGAGATGATATGCGAAATCGACGGTGCCCTGGAAGTTCTCGTGCGTCTCCTTCGTGTCGGTGTGCTGGAATATCGTTGAATCCGGAATCGGGATATCGTTCTCCATGTCTTCTCTCGTGAGATATTGGGCGTCAGTGATGTCCGACCATTCCTCCTCAGCGTTTTTGAAATAGCGGAACGACGCCTTGAGGAAATTGTCTTTTGTGTTGAAATACTTGTCGTAGTCGAGTGTGTATTCCATCATGGGGCGTTTGTTGCGCCAGTCCTCGGCGCGTTTTGAGAACGCGTCCCTGCCCTCAAACGGGAAGTTGTCGATGTATGACACGACGGGGGTGTTGTGCCCGTCGGCGCGTCGCAGCATCGTGGCGAACGAGATGATGTCGTTGTCGGTGATATAATAGTCGAGGCCTGCTCTCACCGTATGCCCTTGGCTGTGGCGTCCGCGTTCGGTGGTCTGTTCGGAGATCTGTGTGGCGTCGCCGTGGTTCTGCACATTCGGGTCGTAGATGTTGTCGCCGTTGAAATATTCCGTCTTGGTGTAGCCGTCGCTGATGTCATCACGGTAGTTGAAGTTGTAGCTCGCGAAGATGTTGAACCGTTTGAGGCGGTAGTTGAGGTTCACGCCAACGCCGGCCTGGAACGGCAATGGTGCGGGCAGTCTTTTCCCCCACTCGAACGGCATACCGCCGCGCAGGTCCACGCTGCCGTTGAAGCCCTTGCGTTTGTCTTTCTTCAGCACAATGTTGATGATGCCTGCCGTGCCTTCCGCGTCGTATCTCACCGAGGGGTTTGTCACCACCTCGATGCGTTCTATCATGTCCGACTGCAGGCTGCGGAGCGCGTCTTGGGTGCTGACGCCGAGAAGCCCCGACACCTTGCCATCGACGAGGATCTGCACGCCGTCGTCACCGCGGAGGCTCACGTTGCCCTCCACGTCAACGGTGACCGACGGGATGTTCTCAAGCACCTCGATGGCGTTGCCGGCGGTGCTCGCCACGTCCTTGCCGACGTTGAACACGCGTTTGTCGAGCGTCATCGTCATCGTGCTTTTCTCCGCCACCACCTCCACCTCGTCGAGAAGCTCACGGTCCTGCTGCATCATGACTTTCCCGAGATTCAGCACGGTGTCGCCATTCTTCACCTTCACATTCAACACCTTCGTGTTGTAGCCCATGAATTGCACTTTCATGTAATACGAGCCGGCACCGGCCTGGATGGTGAACAGTCCGTTCATGTCGGTCACCACGCCGCCGACCATCGTCGAGTCGCTGGCGTTGAAGAGGCTAACCGTCGCGTATTCCAAAGGCTCACCGCTGTCTTTGTCGATGACTTTTCCTTTAATATCAATAAGATTGCCTGGAACAGCGATGCCGGCAAGGGTGTACGATGACACGAACGCCATCAGAAGCACAAAAAGAAAAATGTTTTTTTTCATTGAAATAGACTCGTTTTCGGGTTGCAAAAATATGAAAAAAGAGAGTTCATGCAATAATTTATTGAAAAAGATTTTCGATGCCTCGCAAGCGTGATTTTCCATGATGAAAAACGATGGAAAACACGGAACAGGCAGCCGTTTCACTATATGTAAATTGGCGATGCGACCGCAATCACACTGTGTATCAATAAGATAATTGACAACTTTTTTATTTGTCAAAATATGGCACGAGCCTTGAAAAAAGGACTATCTTTGCAGCCCGAAAAAATCATGTAGAATGAACGTTAAAAATATCATCAATTATCTTGCCACCAAGAAGTTCTGGGCGGAGTTGCTCATCATGACGGTCGGAATGGTTTTCATTGCGATTTGTGTTCACTATTTTCTTGTTCCGAGTCGTCTGATTGTCGGCACGATTTCGGGTTTGTCGATTGTCCTCGCGGAGGTGTCGGAGCAGCTGTTCGGCGTCAAGCTCGAGGTCTCGGCTATGATTTTCATCATCAACGCGATATTGTTGGTTCTCGCGTATTTCCTCATCGGGAAGGAGTTCGGCATCAAGACGGTTTACACCGCGCTCATCCTCGGGCCTTTCACGGCATTGATGGAGAAGTACATCCCTTACCAGAAGGTCATCACCCTGCTTTACGGCGAGAGGAGCGCCTACTACGACGCCTCGACGGGCGGCTGGTCGCTGGAGAAGATGCAGGATGGTTTCACCACACTGATGGGTGACCCTTGGTTCGACCTCTGCTGCTTCGTCCTCATCCTCAGCATCACACAGGCTATTCTATTCAAAATCAACGCTTCGACGGGCGGTCTCGACATCCTCGCGAAGATTGTGAACAAATATCTTCACTTCGACATCGGCGTGTCGGTGACGGTGGCGGGCACCATCATCTGCTGCACCGCTTTCGCCATCAACCCGTTCAACATCGTGGTCATCGGACTCATCGGCACATGGATCAACGGGCTTGTGGTTGACTATTTTACGGCGGGTCTGAACAACAAGAAGCGTGTGTGCATCATCTCGGCGGAGCACCGTCATCTTCAGGAATATATCGTCAAGGAGCTGCACCGCGGCGTGACGATGTACGAGGTCATCGGCGGCTACAGCAACGAGAAGAAGATTGAGATTGAGGCGCTTCTCACCAAAGATGAGTTCTCACAGCTGATGAACCACATCAACGAGAGCAACATCAACGCCTTCATAACAGCCGGAAACGTCAGTGAGGTTTACGGTCTCTGGTCGAGCAATAAGAAACACGTGAAGCAGGAGAGAGCCAGACTTTAATCTCGGGTTTGAGATTCACATCTCAAACAGGTCGCCTTGGTCGCCGCCCTTGAACCGTCCTAAGTGTTTGTACGCCAGGTCGGTGACGACACGTCCGCGTGGTGTCCGCATGAGGTATCCTTCCTGGATGAGGAACGGCTCGCACACTTCTTCTATGGTGCCGGCCTCCTCCCCCACCGCGGTGGCGATGGTGTTCACGCCGACAGGCCCGCCCTTGAATTTGTCGATGATAGTCAGCAGGATGCGGTTGTCCATGTCATCAAGTCCGTGTTGGTCAACGTTGAGGGCTTTCAGTCCGATTCGCGCCATCTCCATGGTTATTTTCCCGTCGCCCTGTATCTGTGCGAAGTCGCGGACGCGGCGCAGCAGCAGGTTGGCGATACGCGGTGTCCCGCGGCTGCGGCGTGCTATCTCGAAGGCCGCCTCATCGTCGATCGGCACTTTGAGTATTGAGGCCGAGCGTTTTATGATGTTGGAAAGTGTCTTTGCGTCGTAGTATTCAAGTCGCAGGTTGATGCCGAAGCGTGAGCGCAGAGGTGCCGTGAGCAGTCCCGACCGCGTCGTGGCGCCGATGAGCGTGAACTGGTTGAGGGCTATCTGCACGCTCCTCGCGTTGGGCCCCGACTCTATCATGATGTCGATGCGGAAGTCTTCCATCGCGGAATAGAGATATTCCTCCACGACGGGGCTGAGACGGTGTATCTCGTCGATGAAAAGCACGTCGTTCTTCTCGAGACTCGTGAGCAGTCCGGCGAGGTTGCCGGGTTTGTCGAGCACCGGCCCCGAGGTCATCTTCATGTTCACGCCGAGTTCGTTGGCGATGATATGTGACAATGTCGTCTTCCCGAGACCCGGAGGTCCGTGGAGCAGCACGTGGTCGAGCGACTCGCCGCGCTGGGCGGCGGCACGCACGAAGACACGCAGATTGGCGACGACTTGCTCCTGTCCAGCAAAGCTGGCGAAAGCATCGGGACGCAACGCCTTTTCTATCTCCTTCTCCGCCTTGCTCATCGAAGAGCCGCATGCATCAAGATTTTCGTTCATGTCAAAAAAATTATCGACAAAAGTACAAAAAATATCCTGAGATTGAAAAGTTTTAAGTAATTTAGCGAAAATTTTTGCATCTTGAAAAACAAAATAATCATATTTGCGTTATCATGTTTGTTATCAATGAGTTGCATGGCACAACGCGGATTCATTAAGGTTGAACAGGACCCGAGGATTGACAGTCTTGTGATGAAACAGAGGCAGATTCACGCCAATGACAGCACCATCGACGGGTTCCGCGTGCAGATTTTCATGGAAACCGGCAACGATGCGGTGCGTCATGCCGACAGCATCAGGGAGGCGTTCTCGCAGAAGTACCCCGAGATACCAATATATTTGATATTCGGACAGCCGTACTACCGTCTGCGCATCGGCGACTTCCGCACGCGTCTCGAGGCGGAGAACCAATATCAGCAGATCAAGAAGGAATATGCGAACTCCTTCGTCACCGCCGACCGCATCAACCTGCCGTACAACCCGCTTGACGACTTCGCCGTCTTCGATGACGTGACTAACGGCGAGATGACAAAAGACAAAGTATTTATCGAAGATGACGAACTGATGTTCGACACTATAATGCTCGACAGCATATACAGAAGCATCGACAGCGTTTTTTACGAAGAATATAACTATTAAAACATACACTATGAACAACATCATTGTAGGCATTGACTTCTCAGAATGCTCGCTGAACGCCCTCAGGCACGCGGCACAGATAGCCGAAAAGGCTGGTTGTGAATTGATTATGGTCTGGGTAAATCGTGTCGCAAACGACAACGACATCATTAAGAACGACCAGGCGCTCATCGAGTACGGGGCGAAGCAACGGTTCAGCAGCCTCGTGGCGCAATACGAGCCGAGCGTCGGTGAAGGCAAAGTGAAATACCTCATCAGGAATGGCCGCGTATATGAAGAGATGATGAACGTCTGCAAGGAATACAACCCAATGCTGCTCGTCATCGGCTCGCACGGCGTATCGGGCTTTCAGGAGAAGTTCATCGGCAGCAACGCCTTCAGGATGGCACTGCTGCTCGACATCCCGACGATAATCATCCGTGAGGGAATCAACATAAGCCATACTATCGAGAAAATCGTCATGCCTATCGACACGACAATCGAGACACGCCAGAAGATGCCACTCACCGTTGAGATAGCCAAATATTTCGGCGCCACAATCCACGTCGTCGGAGTCCACACGTCAGACAATGAGAACTCGCATCAGGTCGTCAACGGCTACATCAACCAAGTGGTCAAGTTCATCGAAAGTAACGGCGTCAAATATATTATTGACGAGGTGCACAACAATAACGAGGCGGACGGCGTTATCGAATACGCGAAGAAAGTCAACGCCAACCTCATCAGCATCATGGACGAGCAAGAGAGAAAGGCGGTCAACATCTTCACGGGGTCGTTCGCGCAGCAGATCGTCAACAACTCACCTTATCCGGTGCTGATATGCCACGCACAAGACCTCTATTTTCACAGGTCATAACTGACAAAAGCGAGACAAAAGCATGGAAAACGAAGACTTAAAGAAACAGATAGAAGAACTGTTCAGGCTTTTCAAGAAAGTCGTGGAGAAATATCCCCCCGACGACGTCCCAGGCATCGACAAGGCGCAGCTCGAGCAACTCAAGACTTATCTCTCACAATATGAGCAGATTAAAGACCAGTTCTCTGTCGAGATGTACGGACTCCCGAACAACGACATGGCCAAGCATTTCATCGCGATGCTCACCAAGCGCCTCCGCGAACAACTCGGAGATGACGCCGACATCGACGATGAGCCGAAAATCTCGGAAGTGGAAGTCAAGGAAAAGGCTTTTGAATCACTGCATACAGGCGAGAACTACCAGGCGCTCATCGACGCCATCGACAACGAGCTGAAGAACAAAGACCTGTCGATGGAGGAGATTGACATCCTGCTTGACAAAAGACAAAAATATCTGAATAAAATATCTAAATAACTGAATATCATCTATATGAAAAAACGTTTTTCATTTTTTACGGCATTGCTTCTTCTCATGACGTTTGCGGCCAATGCCCAGCTCATATCGGAACGCACCAACGGCAAGGTCACTCTCGGCGGTGACGTCTTCACCGACATCAACACCGGCAGCAAATACGAGAACTTCAACCTGCGTGCCATCAACACCGGCGGCGATTTCTACCTCACCTACAACCTCAAGATGGGCGAGTCGAAACACACCGTGTCACTCGGGTTGGGCATGACATTCCACAACTACCAGCTGAAGAACTCTTACCTTTCCGGCGCGGGAGCATACGCCGACACCACATTCTTCACGGAGAAAAGCGGCCTGAAAAACAGCAAGCTGAACATCAACTACTTCGACATTCCTATCGAGCTGAATTTCCGCATCGCCGACAAGTTCAAGATCTCCGCAGGCTTCAAGTTCGGCATCATGATGTATGCCAAGTCGAAAATCAAAGGCGACCTTGATGGCAACGGCATCACCCAAGCCGTCAAATACGGGAAGATAAGCAATGTCGAGCAATACACTTACACAGTTACATTGAGACTCGCATACAAGGCGATAAACATCTTCGCGCAGTATCAGTTCAACGACTCGTTCAAGAAAGGTCTCGGGCCGGAGATCATCCCGTTCTCGATAGGTATCGGTTTCCGCGCATTCTGACGTCAGCGGGCTATATCTCCCTTCGCAGCCTCGACACCTGAATGCCGAGTTGTTCGCGGTATTTCGCGGTGGTGCGCCGCGCTATGGTGAAGCCACGCTCCTTGATGACCGCCGTCAGCTCGTCGTCGGTCAGGGGGTTGGTTTTGTCCTCATTATCAACACATTCCTTTATGATTTGCTTTATGGCGCGTGTCGAGACCTCCTCGCCTTCGTCGTTCACGATGCCTTCGCTGAAGAAAAACTTCAGCGGGAACGTCCCGTAGGCCGTCTGCACATATTTGCTGTTGGCCACACGCGATATCGTAGAGACATCGAGATTCACGATGTCGGCTATGTCTTTGAGAATCATCGGTCTGAGTTTGCCCTCATCGCCCGTCACGAAATAATCGCGCTGGTAGTCCATGATGGCTCTTATGACGACTTCGAGAGTGCCTTTACGTTGTCTTATCGCCTCGATGAAAGCCTTGGCCGAGTCGAGTTTGCTTTTCACAAAGGTGAGCGCCTCCTTGTTGCCGGCGTAGTCCTTGAGCATCTGCAGGTAGTCCTTGCTTATATGCAGCCTCGGCTCGTTGAGATGATTGAGCGAGAGTTCGAGGTCGTCGCCGTTGTTATAGACAACGAAGTCGGGAATGACATGGTTGGTGTTATGAGTTGAAGATGAGGTCGTTCCGCCGGGTTTCGGGTTCAGTTTCCTGATTTGCTTCAGGGCGGTTTTCAGCTCGTCTTCGCTCATGCCCGAACGCGCCGTGATCTTATCGTAATGTTTCAGGCTCAACTCATTGAAATAATTCTCGATTATATTGATGGCATTGCTGTAGTCATCGCTGTCTTCTTCCTGAAGGCGTCTCAGCTGGATGAGGAGACATTCCTGAAGGCTCGAGGCGCCTATTCCCGCAGGGTCAAGGCCCTTGACGATGTCGATGGCTTCGTTCAGCTCGGCTTCAGTGGCTTCAAAATTCTGATACAGAAGCAGGTCGTTGGCGATCCATTCGGCACTTGACTTCAGGTAGCCCGTGTCATCGAGATAGCCGATGACAAACTCGCACAGTTTCCGTTTCCGCTCGTCGATGTCGCAGAAGGAAATCTGTTCGAGGAGCGTGTCGGTGAAGCTCGTCTCGCTGACAATCGGCGCCTCGTACCGCTCGTCGTCGGGACTTGTGTTGTTGGCGGCATATTTGTACGCCGCCTCGTCCTCATCGTCATCACTGAAAAACTCACTTATCTCAGAGAACATGTCCTCCTGTTCCTCATCGTGGCGTTCATCGTCGAGGCTCTCGACATTCTCGCCGTCGTTGAGGTTCTCGTCACCATCGTTGTCGTCGATTTCGAGTGCGGGGTTCGCAACCATCTCCTCCTTGATGCTTGCCGCGAGTTCCATCGTCGGGACCTCTATCAGCTTCATCAGCTGTATCTGCTGCGGCGTGAGGTTGAGGGTCTGCGTCTGCTTCTGGATAAGTACCTGTTTACTCATATCTTTTAAATAACAGAGACGCACTGCGGTGCGTCTCTACATTTGGTTAATACAAGCAGTTCTTCGGTGTCCTCGGGAACGGGATGACATCGCGGATGTTGGTCATGCCGGTGACGAAGAGCAGGAGTCGCTCGAAGCCGAGGCCGTAGCCTGAATGCGGCACCGAACCGAAACGGCGTGAGTCGAGATACCATTCCATCGACTCTTTCGGGATGCCTACCTCGTCCATGCGCTTGAGGAGCTTGTTCATGTCGGTCTCGCGTTCCGAACCGCCGATGATCTCGCCGATGCCGGGGAACAGCACGTCCATGGCGCGGACAGTCTTGCCGTCTTCGTTCTGTTTCATATAGAACGCCTTGATTTCCATCGGATAATCCGTCAGGATGACAGGCTTCTTGAAGTGTTTCTCGACGAGATAACGCTCGTGTTCCGACTGAAGGTCGATGCCCCAACCAGTGACAGGATATTGGAATTTGCCTTTCTTGTTGTAGTTGCAATTTCTAAGAATGTCAATGGCTTCGGTGTAAGTCAGGCGCACGAAGTCGTGTTCGAGCACGAAATGCAGTTTCTCGATGAGTTCCATCGACTTCTCCTCTTCTTTCTTGTTCTTCTCTTCTTCCTGAAGGCGTTTGCTGAGGAACTGGAGGTCGTCCATGCAGTTGTCCAGCGCGTACTGAATCAAGTACTTAAGCATCTCTTCCGCGAGGTCCATGTTGTCGGAGATGTCGTAGAACGCCATTTCCGGTTCAATCATCCAGAACTCGGCGAGGTGGCGTGTTGTGTTTGAGTTCTCGGCGCGGAATGTGGGTCCGAAGGTGTAGATCTTCGAGAGTGCTGTCGCTGCGAGTTCGCCTTCGAGCTGTCCGCTGACGGTCAGGTTCGACTGTTTGCCGAAGAAATCCTGTGTGTAGTCGATCTTGCCTTCTTCGTTTTTCGGGAGGTTGTTCATGTCGAGTGTCGTGACCTGGAACATCTCGCCGGCGCCTTCGCAGTCGGAGGCGGTGATAAGCGGAGTGTGGATGTTATAGAACCCTTTGCTGTTGAAGAAGTTATGTATTGCGAACACCATGGCGTGACGGATGCGGAACACCGCGCCGAAGGTATTGGTGCGGAAACGCAGGTGAGAGATGTCGCGCAGGAACTCGAGTGAGTGTTTCTTCGGCTGAATCGGGTATTCATCCGGATTGGCGGCTCCGAGAAGTTCGATGCTGCTGACCGCGAGTTCGACGCTCTGGCCGTTGCCCGCCGAACGGACGAGTTTCCCGTTGGCCGACACCGACGCGCCGGCGTGCATCAGAGCGAGGTTCTCCTCCGGAATCTTCTCCAAATCAACGACCAACTGAAGATTATTGATGGTTGAACCGTCGTTCAATGCGATGAAGGCGACGTTTTTGCTGCCGCGTTTGTTACGCACCCAGCCTTTTACATTTATCTCATTATCAAGCTCTTGCATTGCGAGAGCGGCTTTAATCTCTGTACGTTTCACGATTTTTAAATTTTTAAATTTCAACCCACAAAAATAGCAATTTTTCGCCGAACCGTTGCATTTAAATTTTTATATTTGCAAAAAAATATTGGATGAACAACGATTTTGACATAAAGGCGTGGTTTAGGCGCAAGGACGGGCTGTTGGTCATTGGCGGGCCGTGCAGCGTCGAGTCGGAGCGACAGTTGCTTGAGACGGCGGCGGGTTTGAGTAAGATAAAGGATGTCAAGGTGTTACGTGGCGGGATATGGAAGCCGCGCACGCGTCCCGATGCCTTTGAGGGTGTCGGCGAGGTCGGGCTGCGGTGGATGCGCGAGGCGAAGGAACGGTTCGGCTTCCTCACGATGACCGAGGTGGCGACGCCGGAACATGTCGAACTCGCGCTGAAACACGGCATCGACATCCTGTGGGTCGGGGCGCGCACCGTGGTGAACCCGTTTTCGGTACAGGAGTTGGCCAACTGCTTGAGAGGCAGCGACATGCCAGTCTTCGTGAAGAACCCCATCGCGCCCGACGTGAGGCTGTGGCTCGGCGCCCTTGAGCGCATGGAGAGCGCCGGACTGCATTATCTCGGTGCGATACACAGGGGGTTCGCGTCGTTCGACGACTCGCGATACCGCAACGAACCGCTTTGGGAGGTGCCGATAGAACTCAACAGGCTGCGTCCCGACATCCCGATAATCACCGACATAAGCCACATCTGCGGCTGCCGCGAGCTGCTGCAGGACACGGCGCAGAAAGCCCTCGACCTCGCCACAGACGGCTTCATGATCGAGGCGCATTGCAACCCCGCCGCCGCTCTGACAGACGGACGGCAGCAACTCACGCCGGAAGCCATGCAAAGCCTTCTCAATCATTTGGTTATCAGATTGAAAAACGCCGATAACGAGACAAAGCTGCAAATCTTCCGTAAGGAAATCGACATCATCGACGACGAGATACTTAACCTCATCGCCAAGAGGATGAGCGTGTCGGAGAAAATCGGCGAATACAAGAAAGAGCAGAAGGTGGCGGTGCTTCAGATGGACAGGTGGAAACAGGTGCTTGAAGACCATATTAATAAAGGTGCGCGGCTCGGACTGAGCGCGGAGGCGGTGAAAGACATCTTCGAGATAATACACAGGGAGTCGATAAGCAGACAGCTGTGAGAGAGGCGGGAGGCAGTGTGGAACTGAAATGATGCTGTTTGCTGTCGTTGCGCGACGTGGAGACCTTCACCAACGGCTGATCACGTACAAGTTCATTTCGACGTGAAGGCCACGAGCCGTTACATCAGCGCGCAGGTGATTTTCAAGATGAAGTAGAGCATAAAAAAGCCCCCGTTGAGGACGAGGGCGGCCTTGATGTTTTCACAACGGAATGATCCTTATTGTGAATTGCTTTCAAATCTGCCGCAAAAATAATGTTTTTTCCGTTGCATGCCGCAAAAAATATTTTTTAATTTTGTGCTTTGAAAAATACTGCACAAATGAAGAAAATACTCGGACTCGATTTGGGGACCAACAGCATCGGATGGGCTGTGGTGAATGAAGCTGAAACAAAGGAAGAAAAGTCATCTATCATCAAATTAGGTGTTAGAGTCAACCCTCTGACAGTAGATGAATTGACAAATTTTGAAAAAGGGAAAAGCATAACGACAAATGCCGACAGAACACTTAAGAGGTCGGCAAGACGTAATCTGCAACGGTATAAATTGCGCAGACAAGAGCTTGTTAAAATCATGAAGTCCAATGGATTTATCAATGATGAATCCGTACTTTGTGAGAATGGGAACAAGACAACTTTTGAAACATATAGGTTGCGTGCAAAAGCGGCAACCGAAGAAATAACACTTGAAGAACTTGCCAGAGTGCTTCTGATGATTAACAAAAAACGCGGCTATAAAAGCAGTCGCAAAGCAAAATCCACAGAGGAAGGACAACTGATCGATGGGATGACGGTCGCCAGACAACTGTACGAGAACAATCTGACTCCCGGACAATTTGCGTTGAGTCTTTTGAAAGGCGGCAAAAAGTACATTCCCGATTTTTACCGTTCTGACCTGCAAGTTGAGTTTGATGCCGTCTGGAATTTCCAAAGACAATTCTATCCGGACATTTTGACAGATGACCTGAAAGACAGTCTGCGTGGGAAAAACAAGAAACAAACTTGGGTTATTTGCAAAGCGCCTTTCAATGTTGTCGGCGAGAAAAGAGAAACGAAAGGTTTTGAACAAAAAGTTGAGAATTATCAGTGGAGATCCGATGCTTTGACAAAAAGACTTGATTTAGAATCTTTGGTTGTTGTCCTTCAGGAAATCAACGGCCAATTAAGCGATTCAAGTAATTATCTTGGAAACATAAGCGACAGGAGCAAGGAACTTGTATTCAACAACATGACTGTTGGCCAATGCCTCATGTCTCAGCTTGACAAGAATCCGAATGCGAGTCTTAAAAACAAAGTTTACTACCGGCAGGATTATCTTGATGAATTTGAAAGGATATGGGAAACACAGTCGAAATACCATTCCGAATTGAACGACATGTTGAAGAAAGAAATTCGTGATGTGGTTATCTTCTTCCAACGTCCGTTGAAGTCACAAAAAGGTCTGGTTTCGTTCTGCGAATTTGAAAGCAAACAGGTTGAAGTTGAATGCGATGGCAAGAAAAAAATCAAGACTGTTGGCTTGAAAGTGTGTCCGAAATCATCTCCGTTATACCAGGAATTTAAAATATGGCAGATTCTAAATAACATACAGGTTACGGGAAGGCTATTCTCTGATGATGGAAGTGTCGAAAAAACAAAGCGGTTTTTGGATGAAGATGAGAAAAAATTGTTGTTTGAGGAATTGAATTACAAAGACAAGCTCTCAAAAAACGAGGCGTTGAAACTGCTGTTTGGCAACAGCAAGGATTTTGACTTGAATTATAAAGATATTGAAGGAAACCGCACTTGGACTTCATTGTTAAAGGCTTATCAGACAATCATTGAACGCAGTGGACATGGTGAATATGATTTTGCAAAAATGAAATCACGTGATGCATTGAAAATCACGGCGGAAGTGTTTGACGGTCTTGGCTTCAGCACAGATATATTAAAATTTGATGCCTCACTTGACGGACATGATTTTGAACGGCAGCCGTCATATCAACTTTGGCATCTTCTCTATTCATTTGAAGGTGACAAATCAGAGACCGGAAGCAAAAAACTCATCGACAAGATTCGTGAATTGTATGGTTTTGATGAAGAATATGCTTCGATTCTCGCGGAAGTTGTTTTTCAGCCGGATTATGGCAGCTTAAGCGCAAAAGCCATAAGAAAGATATTGCCTTATATGAAAGACGGTCTTGAATACAGTGTTGCCTGCGAATATGCCGGTTATCGCCATTCAAAAGATTCATTGACCAAAGAGGAATTAGACAACAAAGTTCTGGTTGATGAATTGAAGAATCTTCCACACAACAGCTTGAGAAATCCCGTCGTGGAAAAGATTATGAATCAGATGATTAATGTTGTCAATGGTGTTGTAAAAACATACGGAAAACCAGATGAAATCAGGATAGAGCTTGCAAGAGAATTGAAAAAGAGCGCGAAAGAACGGGAGGAAATGGATAAATCAATCAATTCAGCCGCAAGATTACATGAAGAATATGTGAAAATACTTCAAAAAGAACCTTTTAATCTTACACATGTCAGCCGAAACGACATTATACGTTACAAACTTTACCTCGAACTGAAGGATAATGGTTTTAAGACGTTGTATTCCAACACGTATATTTCACAGGAAAAACTGTTCAGCAAGGAATTTGACATTGAGCACATAATTCCTCAAGCGAAATTGTTTGACGATTCTTTTGCAAATAAAACCATTGAGAAAAGAGACGTAAATATTGAAAAAAGCAATGCAACTGCGTACGATTACGTCGTAAACAAGTATGATACAACCGGCGTTGAAGATTACAAAAACAGAGTTGAAATGCTTTTCAAAAACAATTCAATAAGTAAGACAAAACGTGAAAAGCTGTTGATGAAAGAGGCCGATATCCCAAGCGGTTTCATCAACAGAGATTTGCGTGACACTCAGTACATTGCAAGGAAATCAAAGGAGATTCTCGGAAGCTTGGTAAGGGATGTGGTGACGACAACGGGATCCATAACCGACCGCCTGCGTGAAGACTGGGGGTTGATTGACGTGATGCAGGAATTGAATTGGGACAAGTACAACAAACTCGGGCTCACCGAAATTATTGAAGGAAGAGACGGACAAAAAATCAAACGCATCAATGAATGGACAAAGCGAAACGACCACCGCCATCATGCTATGGATGCGTTGACAATAGCATTCACAAAAAGAAGTTACATCCAATATTTGAACAACCTTAACGCACGTGTCCAAAAGGGAGTTGATGATTACTTTGATTTGGAAATGGTCGAACTTGCCGATTTGCCGAAAGAAGAACGTTCGCTGGTGATGTATGCCATTGAGAAGAAAGAACTTGAAAGAGACAAACACAACAATCTTCGTTTCAAACTGCCGATGGATAATTTCAGGGCAGAAGCAAAAAAACAATTGGAAAACATCCTCATTTCGATAAAAGCCAAGAACAAAGTCGCAACAATTAATGTCACCGATAACGTCAGCTCGGAAGACAAAAAGAATGGGATTAAGCATAAGAATCAACTGACACCAAGAGGACAATTGCATCTGGAAACCATCTACGGAAGCAGCAAAAAAGAGGTGGTGAAAGAGGAAACTGTAAATGCAAAGTTCGATGTCAACAAGATAATGACTGTGACAAATCCGAGATATAGACAGGCTCTGCTTGAACGTCTGCATGAATTTAACGATGACCCTAAAAAAGCATTTTCCGGTAAAAACAGCATTTCGGCAAATCCTGTATATGTTGATGAGTCACATGAAAATTTTGTTCCAGAGAAGGTCAAGACCAAGATTTTTGAAACCAGTTACACTATCAGAAAAGAGATTGGTCCGGATTTGAGTCTGGACAAAGTTGTTGACAATCACATACGTGAAATCCTGAAAAAACGTCTTGATGAATTTGACGGCGACGCAAAGAAGGCGTTTTCCGATTTGGATAACAATCCGATATGGCATAATGAAGTTAAAGGCATTTCAATAAAAAGGGTCACTATCACGGGAATTGCCAATGGCGAGCCAATACATTCAAAACGTGACAAATTCGGAGAATATATTTTGGATTCCGAAGGCAAGAAACAACCTGTTGATTTTGTTAACACCGGCAACAACCACCATGTCGCTGTGTATAAGGATGCTGATGGTAATTTGCAGGAAAATGTCGTGTCGTTCTACGAGGTGGTTGCCCGCGTGAATTTGGGCCTCCCGATTGTTGACAAGGATTTTAACAGAGAAAAAGGTTGGCAGTTCCTGTTCACAATGAAGCAGAATGAATATTTTGTTTTCCCAAATGAAGAAACCGGTTTTGACCCAAGCGACATTGACTTGTTGAACCCTGATAATTATTCACTGATTAGTCCGAATCTTTTTAGAGTGCAGAAATTATCAACTAAAGATTATTTCTTCAGACATCATTTGGAGACTACTGTTAATATGGTAAATGAATTAAAAGGCATTACGTGGAAACGTTGTGGACTTTCTGGACTTAATGGGGTGGTGAAAATTAGAGTAAATAACATCGGTCAAATAGTCCAAGTCGGAGAATATTATTTTTTTTTATGATTAAGAAAACCCTCTGTTTCTCAAATCCGGCTTATCTTTCGCTGAAAGACAGCCAGCTTGTCATCAAGATTCCGGCGGTTGAAAAAAGCGACGTGTCGGATGACTTTAAGAAGGAGTCTATCAGGACAATCCCGATCGAGGACATCGGGGTCGTTGTGCTTGACAACAAACAGATTACATTCACGCAGGGCTTGATGGAGAGCCTTTTGGAAAACAACTGTGCGGTAATAACTTGCGACAGCTCGCACCTTCCCGTCGGGCTGATGCTTCCACTTTGCGGAAACACGCTTCAGACCGAACGTTTCAGAAACCAGATTGAGGCGAGCCTGCCGTTGCAGAAACAGCTGTGGCAGCAGACCATGATTGCAAAAATCAGGAATCAGGCGGCTGTGTTGCAGCAAGTCAGAAATCTTGAAGCCAAAAATATGCTTAAATGGGCTTCGGAAGTGAAGAGCGGCGACAGCGACAACAAGGAGGCGCAGGCAGCGGTCTATTATTGGCAGAATGCGTTCCCGCAAAACGAGAAATTCATCCGTGAACGTGAAGGTGACGCGCCGAACAACCTTCTGAACTACGGCTATGCCATTTTGCGTGCGGTTGTTGCGAGGTCGTTGGTTTCGAGCGGCTTGCTTCCCACTTTGGGGATGCATCACCGCAACAAATACAACGCCTATTGCCTCGCCGATGACGTGATGGAGCCATACCGTCCGTATGTTGACAGACTCGTCATGGACATTTATGAGAAGCACCAGGACTGTTCGGAATTGACAAAAGAATTGAAAGCTGAACTGCTTCAGATACCGGTGCTTGAAGTGACGATAAACGGGCAGAGAAGTCCGTTGATGATTGCGGCGACAACGACGACAGCGTCTTTGCAGAAATGTTATTCGGGTGAGATTCGGAAAATTTCCTATCCTGAGATGTGATGGACAGGTTCAGCGAATATCGGGTTATGTGGGTGCTTGTACTTTTCGATTTGCCGACAGAGACGAAGAAAGAGCGCAAGGCAGCCGCTGAGTTCAGGAAAAAACTTTTGAACGACGGCTTTACGATGTTCCAGTTTTCCATTTACCTGAGGCATTGCGCGAGCATGGAAAACGCGGAGGTTCACATCAGGAGGGTGAAAATGTCGTTGCCCGAGTTCGGAGAGGTCGGAATAATGTGCATCACCGACAAGCAATTCGGCAGCATGGAGATATATCACAACAAAAAAGCGGAGAGTGCGAGTGCTCCGGGCCAGCAGTTGGAGTTGTTTTAGGAAGCAGAAAATGCGATGCAAAACAAAAAATCCGGCTTTTTAAGGTCGGATTTTTTTGTTGACAACTTTGTTTGTAACTTGTTGGTTTTAAACACTTTGCAGTCATCCTGTTGTTAGCGACTGCAAAAGTAGTCAAAATTTGAAAGCAATTCACAACAGTCGTTTATTACGATACTAAAGGTAAATGTTGTTAGCGACTGCAAAAGTAGTCAAAATTTGAAAGCAATTCACAACTACAATCTTCTGCAATGCCTCAAGTTAATGTTGTTAGCGACTGCAAAAGTAGTCAAAATTTGAAAGCAATTCACAACATCAGAAGAAGAACCACCAACATCGGTATTGTTGTTAGCGACTGCAAAAGTAGTCAAAATTTGAAAGCAATTCACAACCGGGACGGAGTACGACAGGCGCATCACGGGGTTGTTAGCGACTGCAAAAGTAGTCAAAATTTGAAAGCAATTCACAACTCTTCTTCATCGTTTCAAATTTTTTATTAGTTGTTAGCGACTGCAAAAGTAGTCAAAATTTGAAAGCAATTCACAACAGCTGGCGCAGTATGTCGCTGTGTACGGTGTTGTTAGCGACTGCAAAAGTAGTCAAAATTTGAAAGCAATTCACAACTGGGGCGATGACGTGTGCGTGAAGGCGGAGTTGTTAGCGACTGCAAAAGTAGTCAAAATTTGAAAGCAATTCACAACTCACGTCGTCCGCGTAGCACGGACGCGCGAGTTGTTAGCGACTGCAAAAGTAGTCAAAATTTGAAAGCAATTCACAACATGTGCCGCTGCCGGGTGACGCTCAACCTGGTTGTTAGCGACTGCAAAAGTAGTCAAAATTTGAAAGCAATTCACAACTGTTCGTGCTTTGTTAATTTCAAAAACTACGTTGTTAGCGACTGCAAAAGTAGTCAAAATTTGAAAGCAATTCACAACGGAACTTTCACGAAAGTTCCCGAAAAGGAAGTTGTTAGCGACTGCAAAAGTAGTCAAAATTTGAAAGCAATTCACAACGCGTGCGTTGCGCTGACAGCCGCTTGCAGCGTTGTTAGCGACTGCAAAAGTAGTCAAAATTTGAAAGCAATTCACAACCGCAAAAAACTTGCTTCTCATTATCCCTCTGTTGTTAGCGACTGCAAAAGTAGTCAAAATTTGAAAGCAATTCACAACGCAGGAAGAACAACAAGAAAGTCAAAATCAGTTGTTAGCGACTGCAAAAGTAGTCAAAATTTGAAAGCAATTCACAACGTGTGATGGCAGCCAGTATATGAGCATTAAGTTGTTAGCGACTGCAAAAGTAGTCAAAATTTGAAAGCAATTCACAACTCGGTTAACATTCAAATAAAGCGTAACGGGTTGTTAGCGACTGCAAAAGTAGTCAAAATTTGAAAGCAATTCACAACAGACGTTGTGCAGGCATACGGTAATATGCGTTGTTAGCGACTGCAAAAGTAGTCAAAATTTGAAAGCAATTCACAACCTATCCCCTACCCCGTTATTATCGGAAAAAGTTGTTAGCGACTGCAAAAGTAGTCAAAATTTGAAAGCAATTCACAACTGACGGCCTTCGGGGTCGCCGCGACGCCCGGTTGTTAGCGACTGCAAAAGTAGTCAAAATTTGAAAGCAATTCACAACAATCCTAATTTGATATATGGCCAAACCAATGTTGTTTGCGACTGCAAAAGTAGTCAAAATTTGAAAGCAATTCACAACGCTTGAACAATTTTACAACCCTTTTTTCGGTTGTTAGCGACTGCAAAAGTAGTCAAAATTTGAAAGCAATTCACAACACTTCCGAAACCCTGCTGTCGCTGCTCCAGTTGTTAGCGACTGCAAAAGTAGTCAAAATTTGAAAGCAATTCACAACCAGCTTTGCAATCAAGGCTCAGACAGTAGAGTTGTTAGCGACTGCAAAAGTAGTCAAAATTTGAAAGCAATTCACAACACAGGCGCAGGTTTTCTCAAAGGTCGGCATGTTGTTAGCGACTGCAAAAGTAGTCAAAATTTGAAAGCAATTCACAACTAACTTTACCCCACTTTGGTTTCATTGTAAGTTGTTAGCGACTGCAAAAGTAGTCAAAATTTGAAAGCAATTCACAACATAAAATAAGACACAAAGCATGGACTTAAAGTTGTTAGCGACTGCAAAAGTAGTCAAAATTTGAAAGCAATTCACAACGCATGGTTCAACGCCTCGGCGACGACATCGTTGTTAGCGACTGCAAAAGTAGTCAAAATTTGAAAGCAATTCACAACACGTTTTAACTTATTGATAATCAACATTGCGTTGTTAGCGACTGCAAAAGTAGTCAAAATTTGAAAGCAATTCACAACTATAGATTGCTGTGGAAAAACTTTGAAGAGTTGTTAGCGACTGCAAAAGTAGTCAAAATTTGAAAGCAATTCACAACGAAAAGTGATAATATCCTGTAGTAAGCTTGGTTGTTAGCGACTGCAAAAGTAGTCAAAATTTGAAAGCAATTCACAACACGCCTTGTTGAAGTTCTTGTGGTCTGCATGTTGTTAGCGACTGCAAAAGTAGTCAAAATTTGAAAGCAATTCACAACAGAATATCATGCACACATTCATCCCACATAGTTGTTAGCGACTGCAAAAGTAGTCAAAATTTGAAAGCAATTCACAACATCAAATCAAATGTTGCGTTTGCGGCGTGGTTGTTAGCGACTGCAAAAGTAGTCAAAATTTGAAAGCAATTCACAACTGCCTTCGCCGCCGGAAGTGACAATACCGAGTTGTTAGCGACTGCAAAAGTAGTCAAAATTTGAAAGCAATTCACAACCATCCAACACCTCAACTATCAGATTGAACGTTGTTAGCGACTGCAAAAGTAGTCAAAATTTGAAAGCAATTCACAACTATTACCTTGGTCACAATTCTGCTGATATTGTTGTTAGCGACTGCAAAAGTAGTCAAAATTTGAAAGCAATTCACAACAAGCTCCGCGCGTGAGAAGCACTTCTTCGCGTTGTTAGCGACTGCAAAAGTAGTCAAAATTTGAAAGCAATTCACAACAAACTGTGATGTTTCAGGTTCTGCTTCCGGTTGTTTGCGACTGCAAAAGTAGTCAAAATTTGAAAGCAATTCACAACTCCGCAGCGTCGGCCCCAACCTCCGAATCGTTGTTTGCGACTGCAAAAGTAGTCAAAATTTGAAAGCAATTCACAACTGGCAAACTTCGCGCTCTTTACCGTGTTGGTTGTTTGCGACTGCAAAAGTAGTCAAAATTTGAAAGCAATTCACAACGATGTTTATCAACTTCGCCTCGTAGTCCTCGTTGTTAGCGACTGCAAAAGTAGTCAAAATTTGAAAGCAATTCACAACTTGAGAGCTTTCAAAAGAAAACCATAGTTTGTTGTTAGCGACTGCAAAAGTAGTCAAAATTTGAAAGCAATTCACAACTTTGCGCCCTGCGCTCCGAGGCGGCGAGCAGTTGTTAGCGACTGCAAAAGTAGTCAAAATTTGAAAGCAATTCACAACAAGTGCGCTTGCTGATTAAGAACAGCTGGTGTTGTTAGCGACTGCAAAAGTAGTCAAAATTTGAAAGCAATTCACAACAAGTTGGGATTGTAAATAAAGATTTATTCTGTTTTCGATAATGTCCATCAGTTCCTTGGAGTATCCCATAAATTGTCGCTGCCACGCTTTATATGAGTAACCGCGTACCTGGTAGCGTTTGCCTTTGACGCTTGTGCGATGGTGAGGTTTGACGTACTGCACGCCACCTTCATTATGGACACGTGCATAGGGAACTTTCTCATTGCCGGCGGAGATAACGACACGCTTTTCTGACACTTCAGCCGGACGGATGCTATTCATCAAGTTGCCGCTTTCCACCAAGGTGGAACCTGTTTTCTTCACAGTCCTTCTCCACGGCTTGCCGTCGAAAGACTTTGTGCGGAATGTCCCTTTGAAATATTCCGTGGCCGTCTCAGAGATAATCTCGGCGCAGTCAAGGCGCAGCGATTCGCTGAGTTCGGACAGCTTTTGGGATAATTCTTCAGGTGTCATGATTTTTTTAAAACTATTTTGTTACACTTATTAAAATAATTTATATTTTTGCAGTGGAGTTTATGCGAGACCAGAAAAACAAAGCTCGGTGCAAGCAGAACTGAGGGGCGGTTATAAGAGACTCAGTAATTGTGGTCACTGTTTCGCATAAACTCACTGCTTTGTTTTGATAAACAAACCTTCCCTTACTTTCTTATCCCTTATCGGAAACCAGGTGGTGAATTGCAACTCGTTACCTTTGATTTTTCCAGCAACCGCAATTGACTGATCTTTGTAGTGCTTGATAAAGATATAATTGTCGAGTGTCTTGATGCCGTTCCCCAAGTCCTCATCTGTCCTGCCCAGCCATACTTCATTTGGGTTTAGGGCAATGTCGAAGACGTTGTCGAGCAACCCGATGCGGTAAGCTCTCCTTCTCCTTTTGTTTGTCGTATGAGTGTCAAAAGATTCTCTGTCGTTGTTAGCGACTGCAAAACCACTCAAAATTTGAAAGCAATTCACAACGAATTGGCTATTCTTCTGAATCGGGGATTGAAAAAGCGGGCTTCGTGATGTGAGGCCCGCTCTCCTTTTATCTGATCTGCATGAACTCCTGCCCGATCTTGTGGAATCCTGCCACTATCATGTCTCTCTTGTCAGCTCTCGGGTTGCGGTAGCCGCTGAGGTAGTGGCCGAGCTGCCGCTGGTTGATGCCTGTCACCCTGCTGAGTGCGGCGCGGGTCAAGATGCCGTCGTAATAATGGAGCAACGCCGACACTTCGAGGCTGAATTCAAGCTCATATTCACCTCTCACGCATTCCGGCAGTTCGTCGGTTTCCGACCCCTCGATGTGGAACTTAAGCGCAGATGCGTATGCTTCCTTCACTCCGTCGAGTGTCTTGTGTGTCGCCACGCATCCCGGCACAATGTCAGATACCGCCCCGTAGTTGTCATTCCAAACGATTTTCACTTTGATTGTTTCCATGATTTTCAATTATTACTATTGTTATTATTTGATTATATTTGATTTCATACCCAATCAGGCGGGCTTTTATTTAAGTCCTGCCTGCTTGAAGATACAGTTAAGAAGTTCTTGGTCCTGGGTTTCGTTCAGCTTGCCGTTCACCGTTACAGTGCCTTTCTTCGTCGGATGCTTGAACTGACGGTGGCTTCCCTTCTGTCTTACAAAATACCAGCCGTCTTTTTCCAGAATATCAATGACCTCTTTCGTCTTGTACTTGTTCATTCAGCTGTTTGTTTTTGCCGCAAAGATAGTAAAAATACTAACACATGCAACGTTTTTTTTAGTTTTCTATTTAACAAATTGTTACATTTTTTTTTGACACGGATAGCATGACCGATGTCGCTTTTTGTGTCATAACCTAATGCCGTGACGCCCGAACTGCGTCTTTGATTGTTAGCGACTGCAAAAGTAGTCAAAATTTGAAAGCAATTCAAACCCATTCGTCCGATTCGTTCGATTCGTGGTGACAATTTCGTGGTGACAATTTCGTGGTGTTGCCAGCGACTGCAAAAACAGTCAAAATTTCTCATGACTTCCACTTTTTTCTTTTACATGATTTTAATTGTATGAAATTGCGCCGAGAATACACATTTTTTGGTGTCAAGCTGCGCTGTGAGTTGAAATATCACGCGTGACTTTCTGATGTGTAATTCCTTTAAGACGAGACTTAGTCTCACAAACTACAAACAGTTGGACTGCCGTAAAAAATCATTTGAATTGATAGAAAAAGACGAGTTCGAGGACATCGTTGAACGCGCCTTTTTGTCCGAAGCGCACCGTTCCTTCATTGAAGTTGCCTTTGTAAGCCGATGTCACTGAAGTGATTACGCGGAAGCCGAGTTCGAGTTTCGGCATCAGCCTGAACTTCATGCCGAGGACTCCGTTGAGGCACAGCGGTCGCCACATGTCGGTCGCCTCGTTAGCGGCGTTGAACGTATTGTTGGAATAGACAAGCGCATCGAGACTTAACCCGAGTTCGAATGTTATCCAGTCGATTTTCCTTCCGTTGACTTTCATAAAACCAAGATTCGCAGACGCAACCAAAGGCATCTCAACGTAGTCGAGACGGATTTTGAAAGACGGAAATTCATCGGCAGCCGACTTTGAACCTTTTTGTATGTATTTGATTTCCAATTGAACATCAAAAACATCGTTGAGTTCAAGCCCGACGAAACCGCCGCCGGTGAAACCTATTTTATGGAAACCGTTGTTGCCGTCGCCGTCAACCTGCGAGGTGACTGCGCCAAGCGCGACACCGCCGTAAAACGACTGGGAAGTTGCATTTGCAACTAATATCACACTGATTGCGAGGAGTAAAAAGAGTTTTTTCATATTTAATTTTAACACAAGTTTCACGAGTTTATTGACACAAGTTTCACGAGTTTTTTACTTATTTCTATTTACACAATAATACATTAGATTCCTCAACGCGGTTTTCGCTTCAGAATCATCTATTTTATCTAATTGATTTTCAGCTTTTTCCACAAATTCATTCATCTTTTCGATGCAGTATTCGAGGCTGTGTTTCTCATTTGCCAAGGCGATAATCTTTTTTATGGTTTTCGTTTTCTTTCCGCAAAGAAGAATCTTTCCTTTGATTATTTCTCTTTCCAACGGCGAACTTTCTTTCAGGAGATGGATGAGCGGGAGTGTCATCTTATGTTCCTTGATGTCGTTGCCGAAGCCTTTTCCCGACATATTATCAGGTTGATAATCAAAGATGTCGTCACGGATTTGGAAAGCCATTCCTGCGTATGTGCCGAATTGCCTCATCGTCTCGACATGTTGCGTGCCGGCGTTGGTTGAGACAGCCCCGATGGCACAGCACGAAGCGATGAGCGAGGCGGTTTTCTTCTCGATGATCTGATAATATTCGTCTTCGGAGACATCCATTTTCTTGGCTTTGTCGAGTTGAGAAATCTCGCCGTCGCCGATTTTTGCCACCGCCTCCGAAATCATGTCAAGCATCTGATACTCTTTGTTTTGCAGAGCTATCATCATGCCTTTTGCGAGAAGATAGTCGCCGGAAAGCACAGCGATTTTGTTTTTGTAAAGAGCGTTTATCGAAGCGAAGCCGCGGCGTTCGGCGGCGTCATCAACGACATCATCGTGAATGAGGGTGGCGGAGTGAAGCAACTCAATGAAAGTGGCGGCGCGATAAGTGCTGTCGTTGACCTCGCCAAAGCATTTCGCAGAAAGGAAAACGAACAGCGGACGCAGCTGTTTACCCTTGTGTTTCAACGAGTAAGCACCGATTTTATCCAACAGCGAATTGTCAGAATGCAGCGCATCCCTGTAATAACGATCGAAACGTGAAAGCTCCGGCGCGACAACCGATTTTATCTCGTCAAGGGTCATGATTTTTTTTGCAAAATTAAAAAAAATTAAAATGCGTTTTGTTAAAGAAAAATTTATAATTTTGAAACCTCAAATAAAAACGAGAGAATTTTTTAAATAACTGAATATCAATTAAATACAAATCAAAATGAAAAAAGACACACAGGTTTTCAATCTGATTCTCAAGGAAAAGAAGCGTCAGATGGGCGGTATTGAGCTTATCGCATCAGAAAATTTCGTCAGCGACCAGGTCTTGAAGGCTATGGGTTCGGTGATGACAAACAAATACGCTGAGGGTTATCCTGGCAAGCGTTACTACGGTGGTTGCCAGATCGTTGACCAGACCGAGCAGATCGCCATCGACCGCGCCGGCGAACTCTTCCAAGCAAAATATGTGAACGTGCAGCCTCACTCAGGCGCACAGGCCAATATGGCGGTGCTTCTCGCCTGCCTGAAGCCGGGTGACACATTCATGGGCCTCGACCTCTCACACGGCGGACACCTCTCACACGGTTCACCGGTCAACTCATCAGGTCTTCTCTACAATCCGGTCGCTTATCAGGTAAGCCCAGAGACAGGCATGGTTGACTACGACGACATGGAAAAGAAAGTCGCACAGTACAAGCCGAAACTCATCATCGCCGGCGCCTCGGCATATTCACGTGACTGGAACTACGCGCGTATGCGCAAGGCCGCTGACTCGGTCGGCGCCATCTTGATGGCCGACATCAGCCACCCGGCAGGTCTCATCGCACGCGGCATCCTCAACGACCCGCTCGAATACTGCCACATCGTCACGACGACGACACACAAGACACTCCGCGGACCACGCGGCGGCATGATCATGATGCGCGAAGACTTCGAGAACCCGTGGGGCTACACGACACCGAAGGGCGAAGTGAAGATGATGTCGGCATTGCTCAACAGCGCTGTGTTCCCTGGCGTACAGGGCGGCCCGCTCGAGCACGTCATCGCATCAAAGGCAGTCGCTTTCGGCGAGGCTTTGTCAGATGAATACTTCGAATACATCCTCCAGGTGAAGAAGAACGCCGCTGCGATGGCAAAGGCATTCAACACAAGAGGCTACAAGATCATCAGCGGCGGCACCGACAACCACCTGATGCTCATCGACTTGCGCACCAAGTTCCCGGAGATCACAGGCAAGATGGTCGAGAACACCCTCGTCCTCGCCGACATCACTGTCAACAAGAACATGGTGCCGTTCGACAGCCGTTCACCGTTCCTCACGTCAGGTCTCCGCATCGGCACGCCAGCCATCACGACACGCGGCCTGAAGGAAGACATGATGGAGCCTATCGTTGACATGATCGACGACGTCATCTCGGCTATCGACCCGGTCGCCAAGACAGCACCCGACGCCAAGATCAACATGGTGAAGGAGAAAGTCAACGCCATCATGGCAGAATATCCGCTCTTCGCCTGGTAATCTTCAGGTTAGGAGATTAAAGTTAAGAGAGTGCATCAAGACATGAAGTTTTGGTGCACTCTTTTTGTCACCACGAATCACACGAATCGCACGAATCGCACGATTTTTCCGTACCGATGATTTTTTTATTGAGTCGTAAAAAAATTCAAAAAATAATTCCCGAATAAAAAAAAGATGTATCTTTGCACGTTGTTTTAGCACGTTTCGGACGTACAGCGTCACGGCTTCGGCAGCAGACAGCACTAAAAGACTTAAAAGCCGCGATTCACGTCGCGGTTTTTTGTCTTGTAAAATGTCTTCATTGCAAGCCTTTTCCGGCCGCTTCTGACATATTCCACATAATAGTAGGTGTTTTCAAATGATTTCGTATAAACAATTGAAAGTTCGTTATCGCCTTTCTCAATTTTGTCGTATGTTGAGACTATCAAGGGAATCAGACAAAAATCGGCATCTTCAAGATTAGGATGTCGTTTTTTGGCATGTCTTATTGCAGAGACATCAATCATCCTGCTGAATCCTGCGACATTGAGACCGGTTTTTTCCTCAATCAATTGAGCTTCAGCATTATCAACTATTCCAATTATGACCCAGTCGTCATTTTTATCTTTTATGTTTTGTGATTTGGTCACAAGCGAAAGGATTTCATTAAAAAGTTCCATAAATTATAGAATGTATAAAGACAAAAAACCGTCGCAAAATTACATTTGAAAATGAAATTATCGCAAGGAATTTACAAGAATTTATCAACAATTTTCAGACTGTCCACGGTATCCCTACAGCCGGGCACAATCATTTTTGACCACCTTGGTTGTACTCCATGTGCCGGAGGCACACCACCCTATTAACCCCATACGAAGCGCAGCGCAGTGTGGAGCGAGGAAGACAAGACAAGGTTAAATTCTAAGAACTACCGGACGGGGCGCACCGAGAACCCGTAGTACCGGTTGTTGTAGTTCTGCGGATTCACAAAGCCCGAAACGAAGCTCATGCGGTACGCGCCGTAGGGATTGGACGAGTAGAGCGAACTAGACCAGTAGAGGCCGCAGGAACCCGCATCGCGGAGGCCCGTGGCATTGCGGAGGCCGGCAGCCGGAAGGAAGATGCTCTTTCCGTTAGTTCCAATGACACGGTAGCCTTCCTTTCCGCCCTGAGTCGTCCACGTCCATGTGCATCTGTCTTCCAGTTCCTGCCACTCCTCTTTCGTCGGCATACGCCAGTCGCCACCCTCACCGCCTCGAGCGTCACGTTCTTGAACTGCTTGTTCACCTCACCCGCCTTTATCGTCACCATGTCGGCGAACGACTCGTATCCAGCCATGCGAAGCTCAAGCACATGCTGCCCGCGCTTTATCTTCTTCATCTGATATGGTGTGGCTCCCACTTTCTTCTCGCCGTCAATGTAAATCGCCGCGTCGTCGGGCGTGGTGATGATGTTCAGCGTCGCCGTCTCCATGCCCAAAATCAATTCGTAGATCTTCTTCGGCTCGAGGTTGTAAGGCAGCTTGAACTCGTATTCGCCCTGGTATTTTATCAATATCGAACCCGGCTTCTTTGAAGAAACGTACAGACGGTACTCGCCGTTTTCGTATGCCTTGTGCATCATCATGATATTGCGCGGCACGAAGATGAGTTTCTGCAACGTCGCCTCGTCGAAACCCTGCGCCTTCACCTTCACCAAGCAGACAGGGTTGTCGTCGTAGTCCGTAAGCTGGTTCTTCTGCAGCTTGCCCTCGTCCATGATGCCGTTCATAATCTTGTTGAACTCAATGACATAGACCGGCGACGTGTTCTGCGCCGACGACGTTACGCCCAGCAACATCATGCAGAGCAATGTAATTAATGACCTGATTGAATGTGCGTAAATGTTTTTCATAATACGTCAGCTACTTTCTACTTTATAAACTTTATGAACTTTACAAACTTTATGAACTTTCTACTTCGTTGCTTATTCGGCGGCAAATATATAAAATTATTTAGTACATTTGCACGTTAATTCATTCCACAAACAATCGGAATAATAATATTATGAAAAAATCATTTGCAACATTTAATTTATTGTTAATCAGTTTATTGACAATAGCATTTTTAAATTCATGCGGTTCGGAAAATTCTGAATCAACAACGACTTACGTCGAAAAAATCCCGGTCTGCGACGACGCCATCATCGGAATCGTTGAGAGCTACACCTCGGGGCTGGTTTCAGAGACGGAACCGCTGAGATTCAAGTTCGTGAAAGGCCTGAAAATGAAAAAACAATTCGGCGAGGAACTGCCGTCGAAATTGTTTGAGATAACGCCGAAAGTTGCGGGACACGCAATATGGATTGACAAAAACACAATCGGCTTCCAGTTCGACGAGGCACCGAAGGCCGGAATGCCTTACGAAGTGGACTTCAACCTCGGAATGCTCGTGGAAATGCCTGCCAATGAGAGAGTTATGAAGACTTCTTTCCTGGTGAAGAAACAGGATTTCGAAGTCGGGACAGCCGAATATTCAAGCGATGACACAGAAAAATGCTCATACGCGATAAACATTAAGTTCGCAAAGCCAATCAATTCAGAATCAGCACTTTCGCTGCTCGACAGAAACACATTGGAGAGCTTTGAATGCACCACAAGACAAGTCACACCGACCGATGTCAAGATTGTCGTTTCAGACATCAAAAAGAAAAACGAGAGCCATGACCTCACGCTCACGTTCGATGGTAAAGCGTTGGGAATCAACCGCTCAGTGAAGAAAACGATGCCGGTTCCGGCAAAAGACAGGTTTGAGTCCATCTATCACAACGTTGATGCGAGAGAGAATGTCGTCAGCGTGTATTTCTCGGAAGAGATCGACAAGAGCCAGAACCTCGCGGGCTACGTCCTGCTGTCAAACGACATGTCGTTTACCACTTCCGTCGATGGCAACTGCCTGAAGATTTTCTTGGCAAAAACATCGTACTATTACGGCAGTTTCAGCATCACGCTGCGTCAAGGCATCATGTCGGACAAAGGCGCACGCACCGCCAACGATTTTATTATCAATAAGATAAGTTTAAAATCAATAAAGCCAGAAATCAGATGGAGCGACGACGGCGTCATCGTGCCGGAGGTGAGAGGCGCAACCGTCGCCTTCGATGCGATATGTCTCAAAGAGGTGATTCTGCGCGTCGTGAAAGTCTATGACAACAACGTGATGTCGTACCTGCAAGACGAAGGCCTCGCGTCGTCTTACGGCAGGATGAACCGCGTGGGCCGTCTGATGAAGAAAGTGCGCGTCCCTCTCGAGCAGGCCAACTACGACAGCTGGAAGACCTACCACATCGCCTTGTCGGATTATGTCGATGTCAAACCTGGCGACATGTATCAACTCAACCTCGACTTCGACATAACGTGTTATCCGTATGCCTGTGATAATGAGAAAGTTGCGAAAGGCTACGATGACAGATACTGGGACAACGACAGCTACGATTACCGCGTTTATTACTTCGATGACTACGATTACGACAACCCGTGCAGCCGTTATTTCTACAACTACGTTGACATCCGCAAGAACCTGTTTGTCAGCAATTTGGCAATCACGGCGAAGAGTTCGGGCGATGACTTCGTCGATGTCTTTGTCAAGAACATCACGGACGCTTCGCCTGCCGGCAACGTGAAGGTCCGTCTTTTCGATTATCAGATGCAGCAATGCGGAGAGTCATCAGCTGACGCGGAAGGTTATTCAAGGATTTTCTTCAACACAAAGCCATATTTTGTCGTCGCGGAAAACGCTTCAGGCGACAAGTCGTACCTGCCGCTGAACAAGAACAAGTCGTTGTCGCTCAGCAAGTTCGATGTCTCTGGCAACGCCGTCGAGCACGATGTTGACGGCTTCGTTTACAGCAACCGTGACGTGTGGCGGCCTGGCGACTCCATACAGCTCAACCTCATGATTTCCGACAAAAACGGTTACTTCACAAACGATTATCCCGTTGTCATGGAAGTCACCGACCCGAACGGAAGATTGTATCTTAAAAAAGCCAACAATTCACCCGTCGGAAAGATTTACGCATTCACATTCAACACTTTAGCGAGCGACCCGACTGGCACTTGGAACGCGCATTTCAAAATCGGGAACCAAGTCTTCTCGAAACGGCTGAGAGTCGAGACTGTGAAACCTAACCGCTTGAAAATCAATTTTGAGCCGAAAGATTTGATCAGCCTGAACGCCAAAGACAGGGTGCCGCTTCATTCAACACGTCTCAACGGCTTGAATGTCAAAGACCTGAAAGCCGAAGTGTCGGTCATCCTGTCAAAATCGCAAACCGCATTCAAGGGTTTTGAAAAATACGACTTCGACTGTGTCGCCAACGATTTCTACAGCAACGAGATGTCGCTTTTCAGCGCGGCGTTAAGCACCGAAGGCAAGGCCATGATTTCGTTCGACGCGTTGAAAAACGTCTCGGCGCCAGGATTCATGAAAGCCATATATAATATAAAGGTGTTTGAGAGCGGCGGCGAGTTCAGCATCACGAGCCGCAGCGGGAAAATCTCGCCTTACAGAAGATACGTCGGCATCGCATTGCCTGAGACACAGTCGAGATGGGGCGATTATTATTTCACCGGCAAAAACTGGAAGTTCGACATCGCGGTCGTGAACGAGGACGGAACGGCGGCAAACGACGACATTGAGTTGGACTATCGACTGTACAAGCTCGACAGCTATTGGTGGTGGGACAACGACTACTACGAACTAATGCGTTATGTTAGAGGCAGTTACAAGCGTCCTATCAAGAACGGCACGCTTGAGGCGAGAGGCGGCAAGACATCGTTGACGCTCAACATCAAAGATGCCGACTGGGGTTCATATCTGCTCGTTGTCAGCGACCCGGTTGGCCGGCACACTTTCTCGAAAGTCATCAGTTTTGACTGGGCTGACGGCGCACGTTCGACATCGGCCGCCGACGCGCCGTCACTGCTCACGGTCAAGACCGACAAAGACAGCTACGGCGTCGGCGAGACCATGAAAGTGTCGTTCCCAGCAAACAAGGCCTCAAAAGCCATCCTGACCATCGAGACATCATCGAGAGTCATAAAAGTGATTCACATTCAAGAGCTTAACGAAGACGCAACCGTCAGTATTCCGGTCACCGGCGACATGCTCCCGAACGCCTACGTCGCCGTCTCGCTCATACAGCCATTCAAAAACGAGAACGAAATGCCAATCAGGATGTACGGCGTCGCGCCTTTCAAAGTCACAGACAGCAAGTCGATTATCAAGCCGGTCATCGAAGCTCCCGAAAGCACAACTTCTAACAAGACTGTTGAAATCAAAATATCTGAAAGACAAGGACTTAAGATGTATTACACTGTCGCTGTCGTTGATGAAGGACTTCTCGGGCTGACGGGTTACAAGACCGCCGACCCGAACGCACATTTCTTCAGCAAGCGGGCTCTCGGGGTGAGGACATGGGACAACTACGACGCCATCGTCAGCGCAATTACCGACATGATGCAAGGCACGTTGGCGGCGGGCGGCGACGGCTTCATCAAGCCGGAGACAACGCTTCTTGAACGTTTCCAAGCGGTCGCAACGATGATGGGACCTTTCGAACTTGAAGCCGGACACACTGATATTCAGCATTTTAACATCCCCGACTACAACGGCTCGCTGAGGGTGATGGTGGTGGCGACAAACGGCAAAGACGCGTTCGGATCTTCCGACAAGGACATCATCGTCAAAGATAAAATAATGATTATCCCGACGGCACCGCGAACAATAGGCATTGATGATGAAGCAGTTATCAAAGTAAAACTTATTGCCGAAGACTTTGCCGGCAAGACCGCAAGACTCAACGTCGGCCTCGGAAACCTTGAGGCGAAAGGCAACATTCCGCAGACAGTGGCATTCAACAACGATGGTGAGGCCGATGCCGCATTCACGGTCAAAGCCAAACAGACAAAAGGCACCGCGATGATTTCGGTGACGGCATCATGCGAAGGATACGAAGCGAAGAAGTCGGTGGCAATGCCGATAAGAATGCCTTCGAGCAACAAATACAATTCGGTGAAACAGGAAATCAAACCTGACGAAACCGCCACATTACACATTGATTGTCAAGGTTTTGACGGAACAATTGAGACAAAGCTCGTTGCAAACACCGGCATTCCCGTTGACCTTTTCCGGCATTTGGATTACCTCACCTCCTACCCTTACGGCGGCCTTGAGCAGACCGTCTCAAAAGCATTCCCGCAGCTTTATCTGAATAATTTGGTTTCGCTTGACGAGACGACGAAAGCGGAATTGAAGGCAAATGTTGAAAATGTGATTGCAAACATGAATACATATCTTCTTCCCGACTTCTCGATGACGAGCTGGCCCAACGGCAAGTACGTTGACCGGTGGAGCGAGCTTTATGCGTTGCATTTCCTCATCGAAGCGAGAAATCAAGGCTATGATGTCGCTAACTCATTGATTGACGGAATTATACAATATCAGACAAACCGCGCGAAAGCATGGAATTACAGTGCCGACGCGCCTTCCGTGGAGACCATTCAAGCATACCGTCTCTTCGTTCTTGCGCTGAACAACACCGCAGAGGTCGGGGCGATGAACCGCTTCAAGGAGCTTGAGATGAAGTATCCGCTCACCAAGGCGCTCATCGCGGCATCGTATGCACTTGTCGGGAAGACAAAAATCGCATCGGAACTCATCCCCGTCATCGACTATTCCGCAAAGGGCTGGACATCAGACTATTACATCACCTTCGGCTCGAAAATGCGCGACATGGCGATGAGCATCTATGCCGAGATGCTCGCCAACGACAACACCGAAA
Organism: Bacteroidales bacterium; assembly: GCA_045600605.1. GTDB lineage: Bacteria > Bacteroidota > Bacteroidia > Bacteroidales > F082 > Limimorpha. The sequence goes on along the minus strand of JAZRYG010000053.1, from coordinate 12,669 downwards.
TCGTGCAAAACGACATCGAGGAACTCTGCCGCGTCCTCGGCAGCGACCGCTGGCTCGACACACAGACAACCGCGATGTCGGTCTTCGTCCTCGGCAAATACGCCGAAAGACTCGGCTTGAAAGACAACTCCATCGCACTGATAATCAAAGACGGAGACAAAACGGAAAACATCACAACAAGCAGAAGCTCAATGACTTACAACATGCAACCAAAACGCGGTGACAACTCCATCACAATCACTAACAACGGCACCGAGCCTGTGTTTGTGACGTTGTTCACAAAAGGCAAAGTCGCTGAATATCAGAAATATGACGATGGCGCGTGGTACGACATGACGGTGAAATATCTCGACAAGAACGGCAACGAAATCAATCCCGAAAAGATGACGCAGAACACCGATTTCGACGTTGTTATCAAGGTGGCGAACCCGCATGAGTATCAAGTCACCGAGAACGCCCTGTCGTTCCATGCCGCAGCCGGCTGGGAGCTCATCAACAGCCGTCTGTTCGGCGACAACACCGAGAACGAGGCGCAAGCCAAACACATTGAATATCAAGATGATTACGTTGATTTCATCTTCGACTTGGCGCCATACGAGGCGAAGGTGTTCCGTCTGTCGCTCAACGCCGCCTACGAAGGAAGCTACACCATCCCGTCGGTGACATGCGAAGACATGTACAACAACGAAATCTGGTACACCACAGCAGCGCGTAAGACGACTGTCGTCAGATGAAGAGAAAGGTAATTGTCATATTATCAATACTTTCCGCGACGTTTCTCGGGTTTCTGTGCATTCCGGTCCCGAGGTTCGAGACGCCGTATTCGACCGTTGTGACCGATGAGAGCCGGAATCTCCTCGGAGCGCGTGTCGCTGATGACGGGCAATGGCGTTTCCCCGCAACAAACTGCTATTCAGACAAATACATCCAGTGTGTATTGGAATATGAAGACAAGTATTTCTTCCTGCATCCTGGTTTCAACCCCGTGTCGTTCATCGACGCGGCTGTTGACAACATCAAGGCGGGACGCGTGTTGCGCGGCGGAAGCACCATCACCATGCAGGTGGTGAGGCTTGCACGCGACGGACAGCCGCGCACGTTCGGGGAGAAAGTCGTAGAAGTGGTTCTCGCGATGCGACTTGAACTGCGTTACTCCAAAAAGGAAATCCTTGACTTATACGCGGCACACGCGCCCTTCGGTGGCAACGTCGTGGGCATCGACGCGGCGGCGTGGCGTTATTTCAACACCACACCCGACAGGCTGACATGGGGCGAGGCGGCGACATTGGCCGTGCTGCCTAACTCGCCAGCGTTGGTGAATCCATCGAAAGGCAGAAGTGAATTGAAAAAGAAAAGAGACCTGTTGTTGTCAAAACTCTGTGAATCAAAGGCTTACGTTCCAAAGAGATATAAAAACTCCGCATTTGGCAACGACGACTTGGAACTTGCGCTTCTGGAGGACATCCCGCCGAAGCCATACGACATGCCAACATTGGCGTTTCATTACGTCAGCGAGATGGAGAAAAACCACAAAGGCGAGAACATCGTCTCGTCGATAGACTACGAGATTCAGAAGAAAGTCAACGGCATCGTGAAGAAGCATTATGGCACTAACGCCGCCAACGGGATTGAGAACATCGGGGTTTATATCGTTGATTTTCAAGAGCAAAAGACCGTCGCCCACGTCGGCAACCACCTTGGGGCGAAAGATGCCGCGATGGTTGACATGGTCAGGGCGCAGCGTTCGACGGGAAGTATCTTGAAGCCGTTTCTTTACGCTGTCAGCCTCAATGAGGGCCTGTTACTTCCGACGATGCTGTTGCCCGACATCCCGATAAACCTCTCAGGCTACACTCCGCAGAACTACACCGGCGACTTCAGCGGCGCGGTGCCGGCCGATGTCGCACTTCAGAAGTCGCTCAACACTCCGTTTGTGCAGCTGCTCAAGCAATACAGCGTGCCGAAGTTCCATCATCTGCTGCAAGAGCTCGGTCTCTCGGGCATCGTGTTCAGTCCCGACCACTACGGCTTCTCGCTCATCCTCGGCGGCGCGGAGGCATCACTCTACGACATCGTCAACGCTTACGGCGCGATGGCGGCGAAACTGTATGATAATGAATCATTTGACAGCATAAACAGCAAGATAAACGTCCCGTTTTCGAGAGAGGCCATCTCTCTGACTTTCGATGCGATGCGCGGCTTGAACCGTCCTGACGGACAGTCGGGATGGCGTTATTTCGCGTCGTCGCGCAAGGTGGCGTGGAAGACCGGCACGAGCTTCGGCTTCAAGGACGCGTGGGCGGTCGGCATCACCGGACGCTATGCCGTCGGAGTCTGGTGCGGCAACGCCGACGGCGAGGGACGCCCCGGACTGACAGGCATCGGCGTGGCGGCGCCTGTGCTCTTCGATGTCATCGACTGCCTTGACAACAGCCCGAACCCTGACCCCGACCTGAACTGGATGGAGGTTGAAGTCTGCGCGGAGTCAGGGATGCCGAAGTCGCAGTATTGCACAAAGACAAAGACGGTGCGGATGCCTAAGACAGAGGTCATGACAGGCGTCTGTCCCTATCACAAAAAAGTATTCCTGGACAAGACGCATCAATATCAGGTCTTTGCGGATTGTTATGACATTGATAATGAAGATTATGAGATTTATTTCTCGTTGCCGCCGGTGATGGAGTGGTTTTACAGGAAGAAAGACCCGCTTTATCGCTCGCTGCCGCCGGTGATGCCAGGATGTAACGTCGGGAAGCAAGAAGCGGTGATGTCGTTCATTTACCCGGAAGAGTCGGCGAGACTGATAATCCCGCACGACATCAAGGGCGAGAGGCAGTCGATAATCTTTGAGATAGCGCACCGCAACCCGAAAAAAAGAGTCTATTGGACCTTAAACGAAAAATCGTTGGGTGTGACATCGGACATCCATCAGATGCCAATTGACGCAAGATCAGGAAGTTATGTATTGAGATGTGTTGATGAGGACGGAAACGAGGTCTCGCGGAGCATCACGATAAAGCAATAAAAAAGGGCAGCGATTCGTATCATGCGCCGCCCTTAAGTCATTTGTCTTATAAAAACTTAGAATTTGAAACAGGCACCTATTGAGAACGCGCCATATTGCACGCCGCCGCCTATTTCGGAGAAGAGGCCGATGCTGTCCCAGAAGTAGTATCTCACGCCGACAAAACCAGAGGCGTGAACTCCCGGATAGAACTTGTCGTCGTTATAGCCGTGGAAGCCAACACATACTCCGGCGTATGTGTCGAGTTTCTCAACCCATTGATAATGGAATGCCAATCTCGCGGCGATGTCCATACTGATATGTTGGTCTGATGACAACGGAAGGTTAATTCCGGCGTAAGGTCCGAGGCCCAAGGCGCCGTTGTTACCTTTAATCATGTTTGTCACGATTGGCCATTCTGCCGACACTGCGATTGGGAGGCCATAGCCGACACCGACACCCGCATTAAGGATGCAGTCGCCCTTCTGAAAATCCTGCTGTGCGTTGGCAGCGATGCCAAACATGCACAAAATTGCTAAAAGCAAACTTAAACGTTTCATAATTAATTATTTAAATTGATATTAAAACTTGATTTCAAAACACAACAAAAAAAACTTTTGTTCATTTAGAACGATATTATTTTATCCATCTTGATGTCGTTTGGTTCGGTCGGGACTTCATCAACAAATTGGAAGTCGAAGCAGATGCCTATTCGTCTGACATTCAGATGTTTGCACAGAAATCTATCGTAATAGCCACGTCCCCTGCCGATGCGGTTCCCGTTGCGGTCGAAGGCGACACCCGGGACGACGATGAGGTCGTAGCTTCCTGTATAAGGTTCGTTTTGTGGTTCCAAGATATTGAAGTCGCCCACCGCGAATGCCGTGTCATCGGCAAGCTCGACAGGGATTATGTCATCGCCGACGACTGTCGGGAGTATGATTTTTTTCTCATGACGCCATTTCTCGAGGAACGCAGAAGTCTGGACTTCATCAGGCAATGCGCTGTAAATCATGACTATCCGCGCTTTTTTGAAGTCATCATCGTCTTCAAGTTTCGACAAAATGACTTCAGACTGCTCAAGAAGCTGTTCTTTGGTATGCTGTTTTTTGAGCAGTCTGATGCCGGCGCGAAGTGTCTTTTTATCCATTATTTAAACCATTTTGTCAGATTGCCTCTCATGAAGACGTAGTAGATGGCGATTCCGAACCAGCTGAGGAGGAGCACCACGAGTGTGGCGAAAAGTTTTCCTGCTCCGCTGATAGGTTCTCTGAAGATTTCGAGAACTGCCTTTACGCCGAGGATGACACCGAGGATGTAGATAATTGTTCCGATCATTATTTTTATGTTTTAAAAAATTTCCGCAAAGATAGCAAAGTTTATTGAACTATGATGAGATTAATGAAAAATATGTGCTTTCGCAAAAAAGCCTTCGTCAGCAAAAAAATCAAGATAATTGAATCGGACCGATGAATCGCGATGTTTCTATATTTATTATTTTTAATTTACAATAATTTATATAATTTCTTGTAATTTACTTTCCAATGACTTCTTCAATCTGTGGAATCAATGTCGGAATAATATTTTTTGCAACATCCCAAACGATATTGTAGTTAACGCCCATATAATCATGTATCAGCTTATCGCGCATACCAGCCATTTCTTTCCATGATATGCTTCGCCACTCATATTTAACATCGGCAGGAATATGCTTGGTTGCTTCTCCTATGATTTCCAGACTTCGGACAACCGCCCTTTTTACGGTCTCATCCTTCAGGAAATCTTCCTTGTCAGTGTCATCAGTAACAACCGTACGAATGTAAGAACACTCATCAAGAATATGTTGAAGATATGCCTTATAGTCCTTACACATACTCAACCTCCTTCAGTATCGCCGGCCCGATATGCCGGCTTAATCCGTTTCTTGTAACAATATCAACTTGTTGGTTTTCAAACAACTGTTCAAGCAAAGCGCAGACTGCCAGATAATTGACGTATGTTTCTTGGTCTATGGAAAAATCAATCAGGATGTCGATGTCGCTATCTTGCCGATTTTCTCCTCTGACAGTCGAACCAAACAAGCCAACAGCACTCACACCATATTGGCGCAAATGCTCTTTTGCATCCGAAAGTTTCTGCATTACAACTATTTTATCCATGCCAAATATTGTTTTTTGCTTAACAATGACTTACTGTTTAATTACAACATAATTCCAAATCTCCTTCATGTAGGGCTTCGATAGGGAAACTCAAATCGGCATGTTTGCCCCAAATCAGGTTGCCATTGCGGATGGTGAATTTCTTGAACAACGAAACCTTTGCATATTTGTCGTACTGAGGATGTGGATGTTTCGACAGGAAACCTGCAAAATCAACCAGACGCACCGTATGGTCATTGAACCAGATTCTCAGGACAAGACCATCAACGTATTCCGCATTTGTCACATATAAGTAGTCCATTCACAGCTTTGTTTTTATATCCGTACATCTGACCCTTTTCTTATACACGAAGAAATTCACCCATTTGTCCACAATATTCTGCCAGTATTTTTCGACAAATTCTCTGGCTATTTTTTCATCTTTCGATGACAGAGGATTACCTTTGTCACGAGTTCTAATCTCCAATAATTCTCCATCGCAGACGATAATGTCAAAAATGGTCATTTTGTTCTGATGTTCGACGTGAACATGAATAGGCTCATGTTCATTTGAATAGAACGAGAAAATGAATCCGAAATAAGTATAAATATCAGGCATAACGGTTATTATTTCACTGCAAAAATAACAAAAATCCAAACACTACAACAAAAAAAATCCGCCTCACTTTCGCAAGGCGGATTTTTTCATATTATTTGCTTTCGCAAATTACTTGTTCTCACTCAGCTTCTTGTAGCCTTCGTACCTCAGCTTCGCGAACTGTTCGGTCTTGGCGAAGAGTTCCTTGGCTTCCTCCGGGAAGGTCTTCAGCAGTGAGTTGTAACGGACTTCACCCATGATGAACTGCTGGAACTTGCTCCAATCCGGTTCCTTGCTGTCGAGGTGGAAACCGTTCTGACCTGCCTCTTCCTCTTCCGGGTTGAAGTGCCACAGATGCCAGTAACCGCATTCGACGGCGAGCTTCTCTTCGAGTTGTGAGTGGCCCATGCCAATCTTAATGCCGTGGTTGATGCAAGGTGCGTAGCAAATGATCAATGATGGTCCGTGGTAAGCTTCAGCTTCCTTGATTACCTTGAAGTACTGAGCCTGTGATGCGCCCATAGCGACTTGTGCCACATACACATAGCCGTAGCTCTTGGCGATCATGCCGAGGTCTTTCTTGCGAACCTTCTTACCTGAAGCGGCGAACTTGGCGACAGCTCCGGCCGGCGTGGCCTTTGATGACTGACCGCCAGTATTTGAATAGACTTCAGTATCAACGACGAGAACGTTGACATCTTCGCCGGAAGCCAGAACGTGGTCTAAACCGCCGAAGCCGATATCGTAAGCCCAACCGTCACCGCCGAAGATCCACTGGCTCTTTTTGGTGAGGTGATCCTTGAGGTCGATGATTTGTTTGCAGTAGTCGCAGCCGCAAGCCTCGCAAGCAGCAACAATCTTAGGAGCCAGTTCCATGGTCTTCGCACCGTCTTCACGGTTGTCGATCCATTCCTGGAACATAGCCTTCAGTTCTGCTGAGCAGCACTGGCAGTTGGCGATGGCTTCCTTCATGATGCGTTCAACGCGGTCGCGCATCTTGCGGGTAGCGGTAGCCATACCGAGACCGAATTCAGCGTTGTCTTCGAACAGTGAATTAGCCCATGCCACACCCTTACCGCTTCTGTTGTTCTTGCAGTATGGAGTTGCAGGAGCTGAACCGCCGTAGATTGACGAGCAGCCTGTTGCGTTGGCGATCATCATTCTTTCGCCAAACAGCTGGGTGAGGCACTTGATGTAAGGTGTTTCACCGCAACCGGCGCAAGCGCCTGAGAACTCAAACAGAGGCTGTGCGAACTGACTGTTCTTCACATTGGCGAACTTGTCAATCATATTATCTTTATAGGTGACTTTCTTCTGGCCATATTCCCAGTTTTCAACTTCAGCCATCTGGCTTTCGAGAGGCTTCATCACCAATGCCTTTTCCTTAGCAGGGCAGATGTCAGCGCAGTTGCCGCAACCTGTGCAGTCGAGGACTGAGACCTGCATACGGAAGTGCATGCCGGCCAATTCCTTAGGCATCTTCATGTCGGCTGCCTTCATGCCAGCAGGAGCTGCTGCCATTTCAGCATCGGTCATGACCACCGGGCGGATAGCTGCGTGAGGGCAAATCAGTGAGCACTGGTTGCACTGGATGCAGTTGGCAGGATTCCATTCAGGAACCACGGTAGCGACGCCACGCTTTTCGTATGCTGTGGTGCCAGCCGGGAACGTGCCGTCGATGATTTCCTTGAATGCGCTGACAGGCAAGTCGTTACCGCACTGAGCAACCATCGGACGCATCACCTTATTAATAAATTCAGGATCGTTAGCGTTGTGCTGGAAGACGAAGTCGGTGCTGCAAGGCAGTTCGGCCCATTCAGCAGGGATCTCGACCTTCACGATTTCACCGCCACGGTCAACGGCCGCATAGTTCATATTGACGATGTCTTCACCCTTCTTGCCATAGCTCTTCACGATGAACTTCTTCATCTGTTCGACTGCGAGGTCGTAAGGAATGACGCCCGAAATCTTGAAGAATGCGCTCTGGAGGATGGTGTTGGTACGGTTGCCAAGACCGATTTCGGCAGCAATCTTAGTAGCATCGATGATGTACATGTTGATCTTGTGGAGAGCAAGATACTTCTTCACGAAATCAGGAAGATTGTTCTTGGTTTCCTCAACGCTCCATGGTGAGTTGTAAAGGAAGGTGCCGTTGTCTTTCAGACCTCTCAGGCAGTCATACTTGCTGAGGTATGAAGGAACGTGGACGGCGACGAAGTCAGGTGTACCGACGAGGTAAGGAGCCAAGATAGGCTGGTCACCGAAACGGAGGTGTGAGCAGGTGTAGCCGCCTGATTTCTTCGAGTCGTAGTCGAAGTAAGCCTGGCTGTATTTGTTGGTGTTGTCACCAATAATCTTGATGGAGTTCTTGTTAGCACCCACGGTACCGTCAGCACCAAGGCCGTAGAACTTAGCTTCGAAGGTTCCCTTTGGAAGGATTGAGAACTCAGGAAGGATAGGCAGTGACTTGAAGGTAACGTCATCGACGATACCGACAGTGAACTGGTTCTTTGGTTCGGCAGCTTCCATGTTGTTGAACACGGAGAGGATGTGAGCAGGAGTGGTGTCCTTTGAAGAAAGACCGTAACGGCCGCCAACGATGACAGGCTTGTTCGGGCAGTTCTTGAAAGCTTCGACGATATCCAAGTAGAGCGGATCGCCGTTTGCACCTGGTTCCTTGGTACGGTCGAGGACCGTGATCTTCTTGACGGTCTCAGGCATCACGTCGCGCAGATACTTCACGCTGAACGGGCGATAGAGGTGAACGTTGATCATACCGACCTTCTTGCCTTCGGCGTTCAGCTTGTCAACCACTGTGCGGATGACGTCGTTGATGGAACCGATGGAGACGATGATGTTTTCGGCATCCTTGGCGCCGTAGTATGTGAAAGGAGCGTATTCACGGCCTGTGATCTTGCTCATTGCCTTCATGTACTTGGCGACGATGTCAGGAATAGCATCGTAGTATGAATTCTGTGCTTCGCGTGTCTGGAAGTAGATGTCGGGATTCTGAGCAGTACCGCGTGTTACAGGGTGTTCAGGATTCAAGGCACGCTTGCGATATTCGTTCAAGGCTTCCCAGTTGACGAGTTTAGCGACTTCGTCCTGGTCGGTGGCTTCAACTTTCTGGATTTCGTGTGAGGTACGGAAACCGTCGAAGAAGTGCAGGAACGGCACGCGGCCTTCGATAGCTGCGAGGTGAGCGACTGGAGCCAGGTCCATGATTTCCTGGACTGAGCTTGTTGCCAGCATTGCGAAACCGGTCTGACGGCAAGCCATGACGTCGGCGTGGTCGCCGAAGATTGACAAAGCCTGGGCTGCCAATGCACGGGCTGAAACATGGAAAACGCCAGGGAGCAACTCGCCGGCGATCTTGTACATGTTAGGGATCATAAGGAGAAGACCCTGTGATGCTGTGAAGGTGCTTGTGAGGGCACCGGCCTGCAATGAGCCGTGGACAGCGCCGGCGGCGCCGCTCTCAGCCTGCATTTCGACAACGCGGACGTTCTCGTTGAAAATGTTCTTTCTGCCGCCTGCGCTCCATTCGTCGATGTACTCGGCCATTGGTGATGAAGGAGTGATAGGATAGATGGCGGCGACTTCGCTGAACATGTATGCGACGTGCGCAGCAGCGCAGTTACCGTCACATGTCATGAATTTCTTTTCTGCCATATTTTTTTGAATTTTAGATTAATTGAATTCGTTAAAAAAACAATCTGCAAAAGTAAGGATTTTTTTTAACAATGATAACGATATGTTTAAAATATATTTCACAAAAAGCGCGAGGCGAACCATCGTCGCCCCGCGCCATTAAACTTTTGAACTTTTTACTCTTACTTAGCCTCGTGTTCGCACTGATGCTGGCAGCCTTCATGGTTGCCGCTGCACTTGTGGCCTTCGCCCTCGTGGTTGCACTCATGCTTCGGTGCGCACTTCTCGTGCATCACCATCTTGAAGCCCGGGCAGTGACGGAGCTTGCAGCAAAGGACGGCCTTCTGCTCGTCGAGCGTCAGGGTCTCGAATGCAGCCCATTTGGCATCGCATTCTTCCTTGGTCATCTTGCCCTCGCATTTCTGACCTTCGTGATTGCAGCCTTCGTGCTTGCCTTCGCATTTCTGGCCTTCATGCTGGCAGCCTTCGTGCTTGCCTTCGCATTTCTGACCTTCATGATTGCAGCCTTCGTGCTTGCCTTCACATTTCTGACCTTCGTGCTTGCAGCCATCGTGCTTGCCTTCGCATTTCTGACCCATCTCGGCTTTCTTCGCCATGCATTTCTCGACGCGTGCCTTCGCTGTCGTGACAGCTGCTGTCTTCTGCGCCTCATCGAGGTTGTCCCAGCCCTTGAAAGCATCGATGATGCCTTCTATTTCAGCTCTGTCTTCGGCTGTCATCTCATGGCACTTCGGGCCGTGATGATGGTCGCACTGTTCTTTCTTGTCCTTGCAGTTGCCTTCGCACTTTGCATCTTTCTTGTTTTCCTTGTTACCCTGACCGTCGCAGCATGATGTCATCAGGAACGCCGCGAGGCCGATTGCCAAAAATAATCTTTTCATTGTAATGATTTTAATTGATTTGTAATTCTTTGTCTATTAACGGAAAAATATTCCGTTTGTTTTAAAAACGTGGCAAAATTATAAAAAAATGTGACGTACAGACATCACAACCGAACATTTTTTTAATTTTGCGCTCTCATTGAAAACATAAATCTGATGATGAAGAGACTCACGCTGACATTGCTTGTCCTGTTTTCCTTGGCGGGATGCAGGAACGAACCGTTTTACATGCGGACGACGCTGTTCCGTTCGGGCAACTACAACTCACAGAACTACCGCATTCCGGCGGTGATTGCCGCGAAGGACGGCACTTTGGTCACGCTCACCGACAAGCGCAAGTGCAACGACCTCGACCTGCCGCAGGACATCGACGTGGTGTGCCGTTACAGCGAGGACATGGGCGCGACATGGAGCGAGCCTGTCACCGTGGCCCGAGGCACGGGCCGCAAGCACGGCTTCGGCGACGCGGCGGTGGCTCTCACCAACGACCCCGACGGCCTCATCAGCGTGTTCGTCGGCGGCGTGGGCTTCTGGCAGTCGATGCCCAACCACTCCAACCGAACGTATAAGTCGATGAGCTATGACGGCGGGCGCACATGGACCGAGCCGGAGGACATCACGCGTTTCATCTTCGGGAAGGACTGCGACGACACGATACGCCGCCATTGGCGCGGCTCGTTCTGCGCCTCGGGCAACGGACTGCTCACAAGCACAGGAAGGATAATGTTCGTCGCGGCGGTGCACGAAGACGCCGAATGGGTGGCCACCAACTATGTGATTTATTCCGACGACAACGGCGCGACGTGGAACGTCTCCGGTCGCGCGTCAGTCGGCGGCGACGAGGCGAAAGTGGTGGAACTCGCCAACGGCGACATCCTGATGAGCATGCGCCATCAGGGGAACCGCTGGTACAACATCTCGCACGACGGCGGCGTGACATGGGGCGACACCGTCGCCGAATGGACCGACCTCACCGGACCGGCGTGCAACGGCGACATCATACCGTATTATGCCAACGGGAAACGGGTGCTTCTGCATTCGCTGCCCGCAAGCGACAAACGCGAGAACGTCGCGATATATGTTTCGGAAGATGAAGGTGTGACATGGTCGCACAGGAAGATAATCGTGCCGTATTTCTCGGCCTACTCGTCACTCTGCGTGCTACCCGACAACACCATCGGACTCTACGTCGAGGAATGCCTCTACGAAGACGAAGGCTATGAGATGGTGTTCTACAGGTTCGATTACGACTACCTGATGAGCCGTTAGTTGTTAGTTGTTAGCCATTAGTCGTTAGTCGTTAGTCATTAGATATTAGGTTTTGCTGTGATTAAAAAAAAGAGTTAAGAGTGAAAACTCCACCCTTAACTCTCAACACTTCACACTAATCTCTTTTATCCTTTATCTTTCCTCTCTCATCTTTCCTCTTTCCTCTCTCATCTTTCCTCTTTCCTCTTCAATGCGGCGTATCCCGCGCCGAGGGCCGTGAGGATGAGCAGACCGCTGCCGAGCGGCGATTGGTTGCCGATTTCACCGTGACCCCCTGGAAGCATTGGCAAATCCGGATTGTCGCCCCCTTCTCCTTCTCTGTTACTGAAACTTTCATAGTCGCTAAAGAAAGCGTCGGTCTGTGCCATCGCACCCATCGTGAGACCTAACGTTAATGCAATTGTCAAAAATATCTTTTTCATTTTTACTGATTTTTATTTGATTCTTATTTTAATTGGCTTAAATCTTTTATCTTATGATTATCTTCTGTGTCTTAATTTCGTTTCCTGTCATCCTAACGATGTATGCGCCTTCGCTGAGGTTGCCGACGTACACTGTCTGGCCGTGTACCTCTTCGCTGATGACGACTCTTCCGAGGACGTCGAATATCTGAAGTGAGCCTTCGCCGTTGACGACAAGCTCGCTGCCGTTCTGATATACGAAGTGTTCGTTGTCGGACTGGCCGTTGCTGTGGCTGATGCTGAGCTTCACCGTGAAGCGGCCGTCGCTGTCGGCAGGTGAGCCGTTGAACGAGTAGCTGTTTTCGAGCAGCATGTTGGTCTCAACGCCTGTCATGTTGTCGATGAGCACGAGTGTGTTGATGTCGTCGGTGGCTTTGAGGCTGATGCTGTATTTGCCTGTCGTCATGGCCTTGAAGTTGAGCGGGAACACGGTGGTGTTCTCATCCATGAACGCGATGGCGAACTTCTCGCCGTCCTGCGGGACGTAGAGCATCGGGGCCTCGGCGTTGCGGTGGTTGACCTTGTTGAGGCCGATGCCTTCGCCGAACATCGCGAACGCGTTGTCGCGGTAAATGCTGTTGGATACGATCATCTCAATGTTGGTGTTCTGTTCTGAACGCTCGCCCTTGCTCGGTGCTGCTGTCGG
>JAZRYG010000052.1:0-5250 GCA_045600605.1 Bacteroidales bacterium | reverse complement strand
GAATCACAACAATTGTACGGAACACAATTGTGGTTTCATTCCTGTCTCGTCCGCAGATATTCCAGTGTCATCCATTTGTCAATTGCTTTTTAGTAAATCGTTTATAATCAATGTTATGTTTTCATCGAACTCACGTTAATTACCCAAATACCCAAAGAAATAACAGGCCAATTGACCTGTTATTTCTTTTTATTTGCGCATTTATTTGCCGTTTACCATGCGAACTCTATAATACCTTGCAAGTATTAAGGCTGGATTGAGAACTCGCATTATACGGCAAGTAAATGTGGTTTTTATTTTGAAGGGGATAATGACAGTTCTCTACTTTCAAATTTCCTTCGGGTTGCTTATGTGAGGCAATCTCCAGCCGCTCTTTCTCAATTGAAATTCTCCCTTCTCCACAATACAACAAATGGAGAAAGAAAAGAGGGGAAACCTCGTCTGCCTCTTTGATGTTGTCGGAAACTGCAACGGAATAGATGTGAAATCCAGCATCCTTACCCCAATTCCCAATGCCGTAATGTCGTATCTGTTTGGATAATGCATCCTTCATATCCTCTTTACAACTACTCGCCCAATCGTACTCGGGCAATTTGCAACGAAGAAGGTATAGTCCGTTTTCGGGCATTGTTTCATACTCTTTCGGGGTCAACTCCGTGAATTGAAAGATGGTGTTGGGTAGGGAATTGATTTTGTTTGCCATAACTTTGAAATTTTGATGGATTATTGTTTCTTTTGCACATATGTATAAATGGAAACCTTCAAAAGTTAAGTGGCAAAAATGTAAATTAGTGTAAAGTACCAAAGTGGATGTCCATATGACTGAAAACGTGAATTAATCCTCCATCGGAATGGCAATTATCGGCATAGAAAGACTTTGATGACTGAGTAATGTGTAATTTATAACATTGATATTCAATGCTTTATCATTGAATATCAAAAAAACAAAAAAGTTTGTCAGTATCAGAAAAATTGTATACCTTTGCACTTTCAAATTAAAACGTAAATTTTATGTCATAAAAAAAAGAGAAATAAATAAAACTAAATAAAGCATTTTTGCTTTCTGACGCATATCCGAAATCTGCAAATTTTCAAAATATGCTACGCGAAGAAAGGGGAATGCTTACGGGAAACCGTGAGCTTTCTTTTGTTGTAGCATAGGTATTGCAGAACCTCGGATATGACAATAGAAATGTTCGCGGTTCTTTTATTGTCACAAATGGTAAAAACAAACTATATGGAAAATAAAGCAGATAAAGGGTATTCCCGACAAATTGATCTCGAAGAGAAGTTTAATCGTTATTGGAATCAGGCATTAAAGACAAAGGGAGAGGACTACTTGAAACGCCTTACAATCAACGATCTTGTCGAGATGAAGAAAGCCATCAGTAACATCAATAACTTGATAACATTAAGGGTTACGTTTAGTTTTATTGATGAAATATGCAGATTGGGCATAGTCAATATTGAGCAGGCAGAAAGGATGAATAAAGAGGTCAATGAGCAACATCCAAATACTAACGGCTTTGATGTCCAAAACAGGGAATGTAGAATTATTGCGGAAATAAAGTGTAATATACCTGTTGGAGAAAAGAGTTTCGGGGCTGCTCAAAAGAATGCACTAAAAAAAGACTTACAAGGACTTCGCAACGGAAAAACAAAAGGCGACATTGACAATGTCGGTAATTACTACAAGTTTATGGTAATACAAGATGTTTCCAATGCCCGCTTGGCAATGAAAGAACTCTACGGCGATGATTGCGTAGAACTTGTTGACAAGAATATCGATACTGATCATATTTACATAGTTTATATTAAATTATAAACGTCCGTCAATGTCAATCCTATAAACAAAAATTAACAATAAAAACCGACGGGGCCGATGGGATATAACTGGCCAACAAAAACATGGGTACATCAAATGTTGAAAATGCAGAACAGGTTGTAAAAAACTATCAGAAAGTCATTGCAAATTATTAATTATTTATAGAGATGAAAAAAATAGTATTGTTATTTTTTATTTTTGCCATCGGCATTAACGCTTCTGCGCAAAACAAAAAAAACGTCCATAAAGTGGACAAAATCACCATTCCTGGCAATTTTTTGATTGTAAAGGATTTGGATGGTACTTTTGACTATAATTATTACGAGGATGAAGAAGGCAACTATGTAAAAAATGGCAATTTTAGCATTAAAGGGTCTGCCACCCACGAGGAGAAACTTTGGAGAGAGAAAAAAATCTACAACGAGACCTATAGTGCTACCGGCAAGTACGTAGATGGTTGGCTCGATGGAACTTTAATAGTAAAACACCGTTTTTCTCTGAACAATAACAAATTTCAGGAATGGACCCTCACGGCACGCTTTAAGAACGGTCTGCCTGACGGCGAATGGAAAACAGTGTACAAGGATGTTGGAACAAACAATACCTACGCTGTATGCCACTTTGACGAAGGTATGCTAGTTGGCAAGGTTGACCTCAACTGGTATGGCGGAAACAATGGTGATTTCACTGACTCCCATATCAAGTCCATGGCAGGCGAGTTCGATTCGAACGGAAAGTATCACGGGAAATGGATATTAAAAAAGACCGACGGCAACATCTACGAGTTCGAGTTTGAGCATGGTGCGATGTGCAGATACATTCGTAGGGACAACAATGGAGAGGTTGCCAACAAAGACGACCAGGATCCCCTCCTTATCCAAAAAGCCAGGGAGGCGGCGATAAGGTATGGCAACGGAGAGGTTACCGTCGAGGAACTTGAAAAGCAAGGGTTCAGAACCTCGTTAAGTAATGAATACAATGATATGGTCAATGGCGATGATGTGATTGATTTCATTAGAAGCAAAAAGATTTTCATTGAATATCTGTATGGCGGACAAAAGACCCTTCCCGACTCTAGATACTATTTCTATGCAGCCCCCTCCTATTTGCAAATCACCTATTTGCCACCGGTGCCGGATTATATGATGAACTATATCTTGTCCCAATGGAATCGTCAGGCGGAAGAATACAAAAACCACGGTAGCTATATGGCCCGAAAAGGGATTAACCTTAACGAAAACCTTCTGGCTTATGATGTATTCTCAGAAAAAAATGATGGAGGGGATAAAGTCCTATATAATAGAATATGGACAACAAATATCGATACCCTGATTTATATCAATTATGGAACATGGAATGAGTACACCTCTGCCGACAGGGTTGAGGCTATTCCGGCCGATCAAAACAATTCAATGAAGGTATATTATCTGACGGCGCAGCAAAAGGACACGATGAACGCTATGGCAAAAAAAACGCAGAACGCAGCGCTGCAATACATATTGAAAACACTCGCATCAAAATATCACAAAGTAATTCCTGACACCGCGTACAGTTCAAGCAATGACGCCCGAAGACATTACATCGGATACTACAAAGAAGAAGGGTGGGGCGAGTTCGCCGAATCGTTCACTTTGATCATCCATAAAAATAATGCCGAGCTTAAAGATATTAAGAAGGTGACTACGGTCTGGGATACCATCGTGCAGCTCAAATCCGTCCTCGATTATTCTGAAAAACAGCTGAAAAATACCGATGAAACCATATACAGCATATACAAGCAGAACAACAGCGACGATATCCTCACCGACGATCCCGATAAATGCAAGGAAAACATAAACAGGCGCCAGAAAACAGAGATAAACTACCAATGTTTCTCAAGTCTGAAAAACACCATACAGAAAGAACTGAATTCTCGTATGGAGAACACTATGTCGGGAAAAGTGGAATTTGCCGACCTACAGAATAGATATAGAACATTCTATAATGCTATAGACTTCAACATATACGACAAGGCGGCCAAGACGGACAACGAACGTTTGGGTGCTATCTATCAAACCATGCTCAAGTTCGACACAATTGCAAACCTTTGTGAGGCTTATTACAGCCTTGTCGATTCAATAGATCAAAGTGTTGTGAAATCCAAACATATCAACAATGCATTCCAAGAATATAAAGCAGGCATACACCTCCCCACTGATACAGAGTCTTTGCCTTCCCTTCGTGCCATCGTTCGTGAAATAGAGTCAATACAAAGACATATCAACTCTTCCGACTTGAAAGCTTTAAACAAACAAATCAAGTCCACTAAGGATCCGTCCGAGAAAATCAGGTTACTGAAAGAGTAATATTTGCGTTATTTGAATATGAGAATGGTCATTGGATAACAGATACATATAAATTATTCATGCACATAGGTTTGCTCGATAAGACTTGTGTCCGACAGTTGAAATGTGTATAATGGTTTTCTTCATAAATAATGAATAAATATGCATACTGGACACTGCATCAATGGTTGCAAGGCAGTAAGAAATCTCTGAATCTGCCGAGTTTAGGAGACTGTCACATGACAGTCTCCTTTTCGATAAAAGCAAATAAGAGTAATATACATGGCAATATTTCTTTGGATATTCCAATTCATTAGTCCAATAGCAATAATACTTGGAGGACTATACCTGCTTGAAGACCCGTCTCCGGCATCACTTGTTGTGGGTGCGTTGAGTGCAATCCTCGGTCTTGTGGTCGGCATTGTCGGTTGGGCTGACACGGTGCCACCCCGTTGGTTTTGGATAAAGAGCAGTATGGATTTGGCGGGAAGCCGTTTTATGACCGCCGTAGGCTACGCCATCCAGTTCTTTTTCCTTGCTCTTGCTATCTTTGGTTTAGTGGAATATTTAGGATAACTGCCGTATAAAAGGAGTTCTTCTATTATCCTTGCCGATTTCAAAGGAATAGGAAAACTCCTGTTATATCGCAAATAACCTTGCAATAAAAGGATGTTTGAGGACTACAATCCCATACGTTTCCTTTCTTTTAATATATCGTCCTCGGTCTGGATGGTTTTTACATAACGGAATATGGGCTTAATGGTCAAATTTGGTGATAAAAACCTTGTAATTGATTGAAATTCATATATTTGCATAATATTTTCCGATTATGCAAAAAAAAATGCTTTTATTTAAGGCATTATCGCATTAAAAATGACTTTCTTAAAGAGAAAAAAACGGCAATAACGAATTGATTTTAACGAGGTTTCATCATCTTTTTATAATTGTACCAAAAATAATATGTTAATTTGCGGCGGCGTTCCATTTGGAAATTTGTTAACGGACTTCGCAAGATTCAGAATGACAGTATATGCTTAAGTGTGTTATAAGAGCAAATCAAGACAGAATTATTATATTTTATTCGCTACGAACGAACAAAAT
>JAZRYG010000051.1:0-14684 GCA_045600605.1 Bacteroidales bacterium | reverse complement strand
CTCACCAATCCTCCAAAAATAGCCAATACCTTCAAGACTGTCAAGCAAAGTAATATCTCCGTAGATACTATCCGCCAATATTTAGAGTATATGGAAGATGCATTCATGATTGAAAAATCTGTACGCTATGACATCAAAGGGCGTAAATATATTGATTCTCCTTATAAATACTACTTTGAAGACTTGGGATTACGGAATGTTCGTGTGGGTTTTCGCCAAACCGAATTGCCGCATATAATGGAAAATTTGTTATATAACGAACTGCGAGAAGCTGGGTTTAGTGTGGATGTCGGACAGGTATATAGCGAGCACAAGAATGCTGACGGCAAACGCCAGCGCAGTACATTAGAAGTGGATTTCGTGTGCAACCGCGGATATAATCGTGTATATATACAATCGGTGTTTGCTATGGATACCGACGACAAACGTAATCAGGAATTTGCTTCGCTACGTAAATTAAACGATAGTTTCCGTAAACTTATTATCGTTTATGGACTGCAGCCGACCTATATGAATGATGACGGCTTGTATATCGTTAATTTGGTAGATTTCCTTGCGAATCCTGCAAAATTTGTTAGTGAATAGTAGAATATTGTTGAAAGTAAAAAGAAGAAATTATATGAAGAAACTAACTATTTTATTCGCCCTCCTGACGCTGAGCGCAGGATTAGCACAAGCACGGTATGTCAAGAGACGAAGCCGTTGATGCCGTCAACAATGCCGCTTATCGACCAAGAGACTGCGATTGAAAAGGTACACGGTTCACAATGCACGATGGCAAGTTCCTTCACGATGGTCAACTCTTCATCCGCAAAAGGTGGCAAACTGTATAATGCGGAAGGAATGCAAATACAATAAAATTGCGATAGAGTTTGTACAACTCATCTATTTTTTTGTACTTTGCAGTGCGAGACAAAATCCCTCTTGCAGAGTTATTGGTTTGGATTTTGTCTTAATACATAAAAATATATCTTTGGAAATAGTCTGATTTGTAATAAATATATCTTTGGAAAATGTATATAACTCGCTTAATAGATGCTCATCTTTCCCTTTGGGCAAAGCAGCCTAATCGCAAGCCATTACTTCTTCGAGGAGCAAGACAAGTTGGGAAGTCGTCTGCTATTCGCCATTTAGGAGAGCAGTTTGGCAGCTACGTCGAGATCAATTTCGAGAAACAACCAACATACAAAAGAGTGTTTGAGCCAGACTTAGATGTGCGGCGTATATGTTCTCAATTGGAGGCGCTTTCTCAGCAACCGATTGAAGCGGGGAAAACGCTATTGTTCTTAGATGAAATACAAGAATGTCCGCAAGCGATCATGAGCCTTCGGTTCTTCAAAGAGGATTATCCAGAACTTCATGTGGCCGCTGCAGGTTCGCTATTGGAGTTCGCTTTAGCAGAATTACCTACGTTTGGAGTTGGACGAATTCATTCAATGTTTATGTATCCAATGACATTTGATGAGTTTTTGATGGCAACAGATAACCAAGGGCTGTTGCGGGCGAAGCAAAAGGCCGATTCCGCAACTCCGCTTCCAGAACCGCTACATGATAAGTTAGTGGAACTATTCCGAACTTACCTATTGGTAGGAGGCATGCCCGAAGTCGTATGCTGTTGGGCGCAGACGCACGAATATTTACAATGTCAGCAATTGCAAGATGAAATAGTGTTGAGCTATGAAGACGACTTTGCCAAATACAAGAAAAATGTGAATCCTGGTTTGTTACGACAAGTTTTACGTGGTGTGGCTGTTCAAATCACCAAGAAATTTGTGTGCGCAAAGGTAATGAATGATGTTAAGGCTGATAAGATAAGAGAGGCTGTTCGCCTTTTGACGATGGCGGGGTTAATAATTCCAGTAACGCGCACATACGCAAATGGTTTGCCATTAGGAGGTGAAGCCGATTTTGATTATCAAAAGATGCTCTTTCTTGATAGCGGTTTGCTTTTGAGGTTGCTTGATTTTTCGTTAGGCAATGCTTCGTCAATGGCGCAGTCTATTCTAACGGATAGTGCTACTGATTTGGTAAACAAAGGTTCTTTTTCAGAAATGGTGGCAGGGTTGGAATTACTACGTTATCAAGACCCTGCCATGAAACATGAACTTTTTTACTGGGTAGGAGAGACTAAAAACAGTGTGGCTGAAGTGGATTACCTGCAGCCCTATAATGCTCAGATTTTACCCATCGAGATTAAAGCAGAAACGCAAGGTGGCATGAAGAGTTTATGGTTGATGATGCAAAAAAAGCACCTATCTTCAGCTATTCGTTGCTCATTAGAAAACTTCGGTCATTTGGATTATGAGGACACTCATGAAAATATGGTACGACATGTAAATATACTACCTCTCTATGCTATTGCGAACATGTTTTCTTAAATAATCAACAAAAAATATGCGTAAACTAACTATTTTATTCGCCCTCCTGACACTAAGCGCAGGACTTTGGGCAGTCGATGACATCAAATATATTGATGCCAACGGTGTAGAACAAACTGCTAACAATGTGACCTTAATTACCAATACTACCACCACTTTGACAGAAGGTTGGTATTATGTTTTTCATGCCAATACACGCACGCTTGTGTGTACGGGTGCCGTTCACCTCATCCTTTTTGATGCTGCTACCCTCACGGCAACGGGAAGTGATGACCAACCCGGTATCAAAGTGTCGGGCGATGGCAACTCGCTTACCATCTATGGCCAATCTGCTCAATCGGGCCAACTGATTGCAAACGGTGGAAAAAATGCTGCCGGCATCGGTGGCGGATATCAAGGTGACGGCTCTAACATCACCATCAACGGCGGTACAGTTATTGCAACCAGTGGAGATAGCGGTGCCGGTATAGGAGGCGGAGTTTTTGGTAATGGCACTAATATCACCATCAATGGCGGTAAGGTTACGGCAAATGGTGGAAGTCTTGCTGACGGTATTGGTGGCGGACAATTCGGTTTCGGCTCTGACATCTTCGTGACGACTACCCATATCGTGAAAGCCGATGGCAACAATCCGCCTACCACGGAGATTGCTACCAATCGCACAGCCACAACCGACATTGCAAGCGATTTGGCAGGCAAACAATATGTAACTGTCCAATTAGACTTAACTCCTTACAAAACGGCTGCTATTGCTGAAATAGATGTTGCTATCGAAGGTGTTACCGACGAATATATTGCAGCCATTGCGGCTGATGCCAAAACGAACATCACAAATGCTGAAACCACAGCGGCAATAAATTCTGTCAAGACCTTTGCCATGGCCAAGATTAATGCTATCAAAGAAATCATTGCTGCTACCAAAGACTTGACCCTCTTCTCCGCAGAAGAGAGTTATATAGACTTTATAAAATCGTCCATTCAGCAAGATGATGATGTAAATTTAATCAACGGAGATAAACAATTGGGTCTGGACTATATCGCCTTGCACGATGCTAAATTAGCCGCTGTTGCTGCAGTAAGGCAAGATATGGGTGACTATGTCGAGAGCGAAGCCATCTACAACTTTATCGGTGGTCCGGCTATCGAAGGAGCCGTTGATGCCGACAAAATTACAGAGGCGAAAAATGCCGCCATCGCTAAACTGGAAGAATTTAGTGAGGTATTGGGTGCTGCGAGCATTGCCAGCTATAATAAAGGCAAAGAGGACGGCATTGAGGAAGCCCTCGGCGAGATGGCCGAACCTTGCGAGGACTGCCCCGCCGTGGAGGTTAAAAAAGGCGACAAGACCATCAAACTCTACAACCCAGAGAGGGTGACGTTCAAAAAGGAGTAAAGAAATAAGAAGGCTTATTCATCCAGCTTGTCAAACGAATCGGCTCAAAAAACGCATTATTTTATTATTTTTCGGTTCAAAATGAGCCGATTCATTAATTGTTTTTTGTAATTTTGCGCCGATTTTGAAAACGATGGATACAAAACGAGAAATATTACAATTCTTACACTATCATCCGCTATCCACCCGTGATGAAATTCGCCAAGGCATATCTTTTACAGGAAGCGATGCTACATTGAAGCGACTTATTAGTAACGCTGTCGTTTCGGGAGATGTTGTTGTTAGCGGTAAAGCACGCGCTACCCGTTATTCTTTGTCTCATCAGGCATTTATCACAATGCCGTTGGATTTGGACACGTATTTTGCTGTGGAAGAAGATAAACGCGTTATTCAGTCAACATTTAATTTTGAGTTAATACAAGATATACTACCGTCTGTTACTTTATTCAGTGAAGAGGAGTTGGCGCATCTTAATGCCTTGCAAGATGAGTTCAGACAACATCTGTCCCAACTGACCGATAACGAATACCGCCGGGAGATGGAACGGTTAGGCATTGATTTAAGTTGGAAATCGTCACAAATAGAGGGGAACACCTATTCGTTATTGGAGACGGAACGCTTATTGCGCGAAAGCAAAACGGCAGATGGCAAGACTCAGGAAGAAGCTATTATGCTCCTCAATCACAAATATGCCTTGCGGTTTGTGTTGGACAACCCCGATTATCTGCAACAGTTGACTATCAGCAGAATAGAAGATATACATTCGCTGTTGATCAAGGACTTGGCGGTGGACAAAGGGATTAGGCATCGGCGCGTAGGTATTACAGGCACCAATTATCGTCCTTTAGACAATGAGTTCCAAATTCGCGAAGCGATGCAAAGTATGTGCGGTTTAATCAATAGTAGGACAACGATTTTTGATAAAGCACTGTTGGCATTAGTCCTGCTCAGTTATATTCAAGCATTTATGGATGGAAACAAGCGTACGGCGCGAATAACGAGCAATGCTATTTTAATTGCCAATGGTTACTGCCCATTATCTTTCCGCACGGTGGAGTCTATCGACTACAAAAAAGCAATGTTGATTTTTTATGAACAGAATAATCTATACGCTTTTAAACAAATCTTTATACAACAATTTGAATTTGCAGTACAAGAATATTTTTAATTAGTTATATGCTATCTAATGACAAAGACATATTAATCAATCTCTTGCGTAAACATAAAGAGTTAGGCATATCCGATCAAGTGGATTATGAAAAGTTCTACTTGTACTCTATCATTACGCATTCTACAGCGATTGAGGGTTCAACCGTCACAGAAGTGGAAGCACAATTGCTATTTGATGAAGGTCTTACATCATCTAAACGCACTCTAACGGAGCAGATGATGAATATCGATTTGAAAGCAGCTTATGATTACGGTCGAGAGTGGATACAAAGACATCAACCTATTACAATCGATTGGTTAGTACTTTTAGCCTCCAAAGTGATGGCGCATACAGGTGGCGAATATAATGCCCTTGGCGGCAGTTTCTCCGTAGCCAAAGGAGAACTGCGTTTACTGAATGTAACGGCAGGATTAGGTGGTAAATCGTATATGGCCTATCAGAAAGTTCCCTCTAAACTTCAATCGTTCTGTGAAGATCTGAACCGCCGTCGTGCTGTCATAGATACTACTGATATATATGCCATCTATGAACTTAGTTATTGGGCTCATTACGAGTTAGTGACTATCCATCCATGGGCTGATGGTAACGGTAGGACAAGCCGTTTGCTAATGAATTTACTTCAAATGGAGTTTGGTGTGTTACCCACGAAAGTCCTTAAACAAGATAAGGTCGCCTATATCCAAGCGTTGATTGACGCACGGGAACAAGAGAATATAAGTTTATTTATACATTGTATGCACCATCTTCATTGTGAACATTTGCAGCAAGATATATCAACCTATGAAAAAGATATGCTTGATGGTGGTCAGAAAACCACAAATGGTGGTCAGAAAACAAGAGAGCAAATACTACATTATTTAGCCAATCATCCCACTGCTTCTCGCAAAGAGTTATCCGAACAAATAGGAATTGCTCAATCTGCGGTTCAGAAGCACCTAAAAACACTACAAACTCAAGGTCACCTGCTCCGTATTGGTCCTGATAAAGGTGGTCATTGGGAAATCATTAATTACTAATCAATTCATCAATACATCAATACATCAATATGCTTCCTATAGAATTTTCAAAATATATTTAGTTAATAAATCTTAATATGTCATTTATATTTGTTTGGCAGCCGTTTGGCATCTCAGAATCTCGTGGTTCTCCTCGTAATCCATGTCATGGGTAACTAATGACATTGCCAGATGAAGGAGTTTGTTCTTGGCATTATTGAGTGCGACTGAATGAGTTTTTCCTTCAGATATCTTACGCTGATAGTAATCGTAATAGATACCTCCTTGAGCAATGGTATGTATCGCAGCCTGTGTCAGATAAGATTTGAGCATAGAATTGGAGAGGTTGCGCACATCCGCTCGCTTGTTAACCGAGGTTCCGGATCTTTCCCTGAAGGACGCTACGCCCCAATAAGTCGCCATTTTGCGTGAGGTCTTGAAAGCCTTGAAGTTGTTGGTATAGACAATCAATGCTGTGATATTGACAACCCCAAGCCCCTTGACCGAGTCCAGATGCTGATAGCTCTTCTTTAGGGCATCGTCACCTTCGACCAGCTCATGTATCTTCTCTTCACACTCCTTGATGCTCTTCTCGAGCTGACGGACGCTTTTCCTTGCGTCACGAAGGATGAATGTCAGCGTCTTGCTCTTGGCGGCAGTGGCTTCGAGTTCTTTTATCCTGACGAGCTTCGAGGTCTTCTCCTGCTCAAGCTTGCGCCTGTAGAGGAACACAGCCCTGATTTCAAGGATTCGGCTGTCAGGAGACTCGTACAGATGCACCTTGTCCACGTGATGCATCGCGTATTCGGCAATCATCAGCGAGTCTGCCTTGTCGTCCTTGCCTCTGCGAACTCCACTGCTCCATAGTATCTGCAGGGCACTCTCACGCCAGATGTCAAGACCTTTGGAGAATATGTAATCGCACAAGGCACGATCATAGGCGCCAGTCGTCTCGCAGACGAAGAGGAAGTCTTCATGGCGAACATCAGGCTTGAGTTTCTTTGCCCATGACAACAGGCTCCTAAAGCCACTGGGACGGTTCTCGAAGACCATGTAGCCCAACTTTACTACCTCCATGAGCCCGTTTTCTGCGGAAATCGCTGTTGCATCGCATTTCTCCTTGGAAACATCGATGCCAATAAAGATTTTTTTCATACCTTTGTGCTGATTAAATTATCAGGAAGCGATTAACTGTAAAGAGGAAAGCTGTATGTGACTATCACTTTAATTAGGCTTCGAGCCTACCTTCCTATCTGGCATTTGCAGCTTGAATCCAGAGGGCCTGCAGCATGTCCTAGACTTCGTGTCTGGCGAAAGTTAAAGGTTGACCTCTGGCAGTTAATCCTTCCTTACTACAACAAAGGTAAGAATAAACTGTAAATCTTATCATATTTTCAAGCATAATCTTACTATTTATATTTAAGAGTTCTTAAGACTCTTCTTACATACTGCAAAGTTAAAGCGTAAATTAACTATTTCCCTCGCCCTCCTGACGTGTAGCGCAGGGATGTGGGCAGAGGTTCCTGCCAATGTTATAAGTGTTGACCTTGGCTTAAGTGTTGAATGGGCAAACATGAATGTGGGTGCTACTTCGCCTGAAGATTATGGTTATTACTTCGCTTGGGGTGAGACAAAGCCGAAAGAGAATTATTCTTGGAGCACGTATCTGTTAGGTTCTGGCTCATGGTCGAGTTTGAATAAGTACACATGTCCTGATGGTCAAACGAGCAGTGTTTGGTACAATGGGGGTACTTTTGTTGGCGACAACAAGACCACTCTTGATCCTGAAAACGATGCCGCTCATGTTAATTGGGGTGCAGATTGGCGTATGCCGACTAAAAATGAAATTGAAGAATTGATAGGAAATTGTACGTGGCAGTGGACGAACAACTACAATAATACTGGAGTTAAAGGTTATGTTGTAACAGGTAAGAAAGCAGGTTATACGGATAAGTCCATCTTTTTGCCCGCTTCCGGTTATTACGAAGGTACGTCGCTTGAAGGTCCCGGTACTTTCGGAGATTACTGGTCTTCATCGCTCTACAGCTACTCGGATGCCGCGTACCGCATCTACTTCGGTGGCAGTGATCCCCAAGGTTGTGACGGCGTTGACCGTTACAACGGATGTTCTGTTCGCCCTGTAATAAAGTCGATTGTACCACCCTTGCCGGCGCCGGCAAGCAACCAGATTATCTATCGGTCGTCTGACCATCAAAAGATAATACCTCATGACATCGATGTCTTTGGTGCGACCTACATTGATGCCCAAAATGTGTATTATGAAAATGCCGATTATGGCGTAATCACGTTTGACGGCGATGTGACGAGCGTAGGCTACAGAGCATTTTATTTCCGTACGAACTTAACTTATGTGGCATGGCCAAGTTCGGTGACGAGTATTGGGGATCAAGCATTTCAAAATTGCACGAACCTCAGCACCATCGATTTGCAAGAGGGAGTAACAAGTATTGGAGCAAGTGCATTCAACGGTTGCGCCGGCATATCAGAGTTAGCCATTCCAAGCACGGTAAGCGTTATCGGAGGATATGCATTCAGCGGTTGGACGACTCTGACCAAACTGACTGTAAAAGCAGGTAGTATTGGAAATGACGCATTCTACGGTTGCACGAACCTCAGCACCATCGATTTGCAAGAGGGAGTAACAAGTATTGGAAATTTTGCATTCAACGGTTGCGCCGGTATGACAGAGTTGACTATTCCAAGCACGGTAACGAGTATTGGAGGAAATGCATTCGAAGGTTGTACAACTCTAACCAAACTGATTATTAAATCAGGTAGTATTGGAGGGAGTGCATTCCAAAATTGCACAAACCTGAGTTCAATCGGTTTGCAGGAAGGTGTGACGAGTATTGGAGGTTATGCATTCGTCGGTTGCGCCGGTATGACAGAGTTGACTATTCCAAGCACGGTAAGTGTTATAGGAGTAGGAGCATTCGGCGATTGGCAGAACCTGACCAAGTTGACCGTAAGAGCAGGCAGTATTGGAGAGAGAACATTCCAAAATTGCACAAACCTGAGTTCAATTGATTTGCAGGAAGGTGTGACGAGTATTGGAGATGCTGCATTTGCCGATTGCGCCGGTACGGCAGAGTTAACCATTCCCAGCACGGTAACGAGTATTGGAAGTGATGCATTCAGCGGTTGGCAGAACCTGAATAAATTAACTGTAAAAGCAGGAAATATTGGAGCAAGTGCATTCCAAAATTGCACAAAACTCAGCACCATCGGTTTGCAGGAAGGTGTGACGAGTATTGGAGATGATGCATTTGCCGGTTGCGCCGGTACGGCAGAGTTAATCCTTCCCAGTACGGTGACCAGTATTGGAAACAGTGCATTCAACGGTTGGACAGCCTTGACCAAATTAACTGTAAAAGCAGGAAGTATTGGAGCAAGTGCATTCCAAAATTGCACAAACCTGAGTTCAATCAATTTGCAGGAAGGCGTGACGAGTATTGGAATTAAAGCATTCAACGGTTGCGCAAAAATAGCAGAGATAACCATCCCAAGCACGGTGACGAGTATTGGAAAAAACGCATTCAGCGGTTGCGCAACCTTAAACAAATTAACCGTAAAAGCTGGAAGCATTGGAGAGAGCACATTCGAAAATTGCACGAACCTTAGCACCATCGATTTGCAAGAGGGTGTGACGAGTATTGTAACCAAAGCATTCCTTGGTTGCACCGGTATAACAGCATTAACCATTCCAGGCACGGTGACGAGTATTGGAAATAGTGCATTCAGCGGTTGTACCAATATGACAGATGTAACATTCTTGGGGTATGTGGTACTTGATGGAGGCTCGTTTAACTCTATTGGTACTGCCGAATCTCCTGTTGCACTTAAAATTCCTTCCGCTTGGTTGGCAAACGACAAGCCTGTCAACAGCACAACCCCTTGGCATGGCGGATATTTCAGCTGCACATACGAAAAAACTGCCAGCGAACTACTCGGCACCCTCGGCACGAAGCAGGACGGCCCTGCCCTCATCGTCACCGATAAGGACGGCAAGGAGATCATCCTCTACTCGCCAAAGAGCGTGGAATATATTAAGGTAAACGAAAAATAAAAAACAGACACAATATGAAGAAACTTATTTCACTTTTCGCAGCCATCATGATGGCAAGCACGGGGCTTGTGCAGGCACAGACAATCGAAAATGTTAAATACATTGACGAGAATGGCATGGAGCAAATTTGCCCAAGTGCCATAGCTGTGAATGGTTCTTCCGGACAAGTAACATGGGGTACGTTCGGCGAAACTACCTGGTATGTCGTAAATGGTACCAGAGTGATTTCAGGTGGCGTCATCTGCCTGGGTGCTGTCCATCTTATCCTTGTGGATGATTGGTCGCTGAGAGTAGTAGAGGTAGGAAATGAGATTGCCGGCATTCAGGTGTCAGGCGAAAGAAACTCACTCACCATATACGGTCAAACCAAGCAAACAGGTAAATTGGATGTAATTGGTGGAAATTATGGTGCCGGCATCGGTGGCGAAAGGGGCTGTTCCGGCTCTAACATCACCATCAATGGGGGTATGGTTACGGCAACCGGTGGAGACTGTGGTGCCGGTATCGGTGGCGGATACTCGGGCGTCGGCGTCAACATCACCATCAATGGTGGTACGGTTACGGCAACTGGTGGAGACAAAGCTGACGGCATCGGTTCCGGTCATAAAGGTGACACTTCACATGACATCTTTGTGGCTGACGGTGTGAAAGTCATGGCTGACGAGAGTGTGATAGGGCACACATCTATTTCAGGTGATATTGCATCAGAATTGGCTGGTAAGAAGAATGTTACAGCCATTGATTTAAGTCCTATCCTTAAAGCGATAAATAATGCTGTGGGAAGTTTAACGGATGCAACCATAATAAAAATTGCGAATGCCGCAAAGGAAAGCATTTTTGAGCAAGCAACGGTAGATGGGGCAAAATCAGTATGTGACCTTGCCATTGCAAAGATAAATGCAATAAAGGAAATTCTGCCGTTGATGAGTGACGACACAAATGTCCGAAATACGGAATTCATATCCGATATAATAGAAAGTATTGTTCTGGCAACGGAAATAAATGACATAAATACAAAGAAGGCACAGGCAGAGATAGCCATATCTGCATTCCTGACAGGCCGCAGTTCTGCCCTCGGCACGATGGGCACGAAGCAGGACGGCCCTGCCCTCATCGTCACCGACAAGGACGGTCGTTCCTTCATCCTCTACTCCCCAAAGAGCGTGGAATATATTAAGGTAAACGAAAAATAAGAACACAATATGAAAAAGATTTTATTATCATTGATTATGCTCTGCACGGCAGTGAGTGCATGGAGCTACACAGTGGGAAGTGTTAACTTTGTACCTGACTCAAAATTACCCTTTTCCGAAGATGAAACAACTGGTATTGTGGTTTCTGGACCAACAGACCAGACAAAGTCGTGTTGGAAAGTTTCATCAACCCCTTTAGTCATTACCATGCCTGAGAACTATGTAATTACAGCTGTAACGGTTAGTGCTTACAATAACCAGATCCAATGTGACAACCTGATATTCAATTCCACAGGCAATAACTGGGTACAGAATGGAACATTCAAGTATTTCAAGCAGGTTAAATTCACATCAGCATCTTCTATCGCTGCAACTATTAGTGGCATAACCATCTACTACCACATGCATGAATTTACTCATAATGAAGGTCAGGCTGCAACGTATAAGGCAACTGGTATGACAGAATTCTGGTACTGCACCGACTGCGGGCATACTTACTCTGACGAAGCTGGCACCAATGAGGTGGCAAAGGCAGAAGACCTGATTCTGCCCGTCAACCCAAATAACCATGCCTCGGCATTAGAGAAACACGATGCAGTTCCTGCCACATGCGTGAGCACGGGCATCATGCAGTATTGGCACTGCAGCGACTGCAACCATTGCTTCAAGGATGAACAGGGCCAGACTCAAATAGCCGATGACGATGTGACTACCGAAATAAACCCTGATAACCATGGCGACAAGCTGAAGGAGGTGGCATTCAAGAATGCGTCTGTCATAGAGGAAGGCATCTACCACCACTGGCACTGCGAGGCGTGCGGCAACGACTACGCCGATGCCGACTGCACGGAGGACATGAACGGCAAGACGGTGAAGGCCAAGTACGATGCCGACGCATTGCTCATAGGTAGCAAGACGGTAGATGAAAGCTATCTGTTCAGCAGTGCAAAAGTGACGTTCGACGGCGACAAAGCCATCCTCGCCATCGGTAGCGACAACCATCAGTATGACCTCAGCGAGACGGAAAGGCTGGCGATAGACTTCAGCCATACCTTCAAACTGAAAGCCAACCAGGACCCGGACCATATGGAAAACTACTATTCCACGTTCTACACTGGCGAGGGTGCATACAAAGTGCCTGACGATGGAAGCGTAAAGGCATATACTGGCAAGGTAAACGGTGACGTGCTGAAACTGACCGATGCGGGCGATATAATCAAGATGAGGGCACCTGTGATACTGAAGGCATCATCGGAAGACATCACGCTCATGCCATCTGTCAACAAGTCGCTGGCATTTACAGACGGAAAGTTTGTAGGTACCGATGAGGGCAAGACCCTCGGAGCAAACCAATATGCCCTGTCACTCGGTCAGTACGGTGTAGGCTTCTACCTTTGGGACGGCAAGAAAATCGGTGCCAACAAGGCGTACCTGAGTCTGAATGGCTTACCTGTTACTGTCAAGGCATTCACGTTTGAGTTCGAGGACGGAGAAACTACGGCAATTAACTCCGTTAACGAAAACGAAGACGAAAACGAAAACTTGTACAACCTGAATGGTATCCGTGTGGACGAGAGCTACAAGGGTATCGTGATCAAGAACGGAAAGAAGATATACTGGCGAGGCCAGAGTGAATAGTGAATAGTAAAAAGTGAAAAATGAAGGTTAGAGGTTAGTGGTTAGAGGTTAGAGTTTAAAGAAAGACTAATGGCTAATGGCTAATAGCTGTAAATAGAACCAAGAAATATGAAAAAGAATTATAAAAACCCATCAATGAAGGTAAGAGAGATTCAGGGCTCACACATGCTCCGCACAAGTGAATACACTATGACCATCAATGAAGAATTAGGTGAGAATTATACGGATGCTTATGCCTGGTAGTAATCTGACAATAGAGTACTTGTCTTGTCGTATTCGTCCAACTGATTCTGGCGCAAATTTATAATAATCCTTAAATCCGCAGCCTAAATATTTGGTCAATTCAAAATAAATACAAGTATAAGATAGGGAACGAACGAGTGACTTTTTGGGGGCGTTACGGCATACATTTGGAATATTTTGCGCCCATCGCAAAAGTATGCGTACAAGTTCCCCCACCCAAGTTAATGGGGAATCATGTGTGAGTCCAGTAAGTAATGGTGTGTCACGAATCGAAGATTTCCTTATAGTATTTTCGTTCCGTATATAGCCTGAGGATGTTTCTGCGTCCAGACTTGACCCATTTTGCAGGCACGCAGATGAAGTGGAGAATCACCTTCTTCAGTCGGCTTGTCTTCTTGATAGCCTCGATGCTTCCGCTCAGCATCTGAGTGAGATAGAGGAAGAAGTTTTTCAGCATGGCAGTGATGAGCATGAAAACGGTGTTCTCGTTCATGAAGGAGAACGGCAGATGAGCCCATCCGAAGTCATTGTTCTGAATATCAAAGTTTTTCTCGCTCTCACCACGCTTGTTGTAGAAGAGTATCACATCCTTCTCATTCATCTTCCAGTCGTTGGTGATAATGGCTCTGTAAACATATACGGTGCCGAACATGTCGGTCACAATCTTCCCGTCTTCCTTTTTAGGCGAACGCTGTACGACAAGACGGTATTTGGATTCGTCCATCTCGTACTCAAAGGATGCAAGCTCACATGTCTGGTAGTCAATCTCAGCGCACTCCCAGCCTTCGAACTCCCTGAACTCCTCGTATCTTGAAGAGCAGTTGCTGGCTCTGATATAGAAATGCTCGCATCGTGGCTCTACGGCTTCGATGATTTCCTTGGAGAATGACCCGCAGTCGGCACGGAAATTCTTGATGGTGATGCCCAGAGTCTGCTTTACCCTGTCCATAATACGGATGAGCGTATCTGCCTGATGGAACTTGACGTTGGTGTTGCCGTCACGGTTTTCACCTCCGACCAGGATTCCGCCTACACTCGCCCATCCAGGGAAATAACCGTAATCCTTCTTGTAGGAATATTGAGCATCAAACTTGCGGGCAGGAATGAACTGATGGTCAAAATCAAGCGTCACTTCCTCGCCTGCTTTAAGAAGTCCCATCTTCTTAATCATGTTGAGCAGCAATACGTTAAGTTTTTCCGCCACATTAAAATCGTACGATTTGCCAGACGTCTCACAATTATATGATATATTCTCTGTAGCCAAAGACTTCAGAACACGTCCAACCGTATCAGAACTCGGAACCCTAGTTCCGGGACGGAGCTAGATGAGATGCAGGTATGTTGATGGCCTCAAGACAGTCACCACCGTAAAGATAGTACAGAAGATTGTTTCTATCACCTCGCTGTATTTTAATAAATTCCAATTGGCATCCCTCTTGCCAAGACTGGAATCAATGAACTTACCGAGTCCTATACGCTCAAAAACTTCCATAATTTGAAAAATTCCACCATAAGTTGCTATGATTTTAGATTTAATTTGTAACTTTGCCATGTCATATTAGATTTTCGCTTGTTCTTATTTTGGG
>JAZRYG010000050.1:0-1003 GCA_045600605.1 Bacteroidales bacterium | reverse complement strand
GTCACCAAGTTCTCGCAGGTGAGCGTGTTCAGCGGCTTCAACCAGCCGGAGGACATCAGCATGAAGAGCGATTTCGACGCGCTGTGCGGCATCACGAAAGATGAGCTTGTTGAATATTTCGATGAGGAGATTGCGGCGATGGCCGAGAAAAAGAATTGCTCGAAGGAGGAGATGTATATCCGCCTCAAGAAACAGTACGACGGCTACCATTTCTCCGAGGGGATGATAGACATCTTCAACCCATTCAGCGTACTCAACGCATTGAACGACAAGAAATTAGACGACTACTGGTTTGCAACGGCAACGCCGACATACCTGATAAGACTCATCGACCGCAACAAGACGAACATCAAGGAGATAGTGAGCCGACAGTACGATAAGGGCTACTTCATGGACTACAAGGCCGACACAGAAGACCCTCTTGCGATGATATACCAGAGCGGCTATCTGACCATCAAAGGCTACGACGAGACAAGAGATCAGTACCAGCTCGACTTCCCTAACAACGAGGTGCGGAAGGGTTTCGTCGCGCTTCTCGCGAACGATTACTGCGGTCGCAGGAACGACACGAAGAACCTCGTCCTCGACATCAACGACATGCTCCGGCAGTGTCGCCTCGATGATATGCGCGACGCGCTCTCGGGCTTCTTCGCCTCAATCCCCTACAACGCGAACTATCAGGAACGCGTATGGAGCTACGAAAGCCACTACCACTATACAATGTATCTGATATTCACGCTTTTGTCGTGCTACTCGACATTCACGGAGAAAGAGAACTCCCGCGGTCGGGCCGATATGATTGTTGAAACGAATGACTACGTTTATATCTTTGAGTTCAAGCTCGACGGCACGGCGGCGGAGGCGTTGAAACAAATCGAAGACAAAGGCTACGCCGAGCCGTACGTCGCGGATTCGAGAAAACTGTTCAAAGTAGGAGTTGTGTTCTCATCGGAGAAGCGGAACATCACGGAGTGGAGCGTGGTTTAAGTCTTTAGTTTTTAGT
>JAZRYG010000049.1:0-1090 GCA_045600605.1 Bacteroidales bacterium | reverse complement strand
AGTGAATGCATCAATAAAAAAGAAGTAATAAATTCTAAAAAACGGAGGTTCAATGAAAGGTAAATTAAAGATTAAAACCAAGATGAAGGCAATCAGGGGCATCGCCGCGTGGGCGTTGCTGCTGGCGCTTCTGTGGTCGGGAGTTAAGGCTCACGGGCAGACGGACAATTTCTTCTACATCGAGGAGGATGTCCGCGAGCAGGAATTCAACTCCGGCTCATGGGATGTGCTCGGGTTCGGTGCCGCCGGCGATTACGACAACACGCAGAATGAGGCCTCATGGGAGGGCTTCGAATACGGCGACCCTCTTCCGACGGGCGCGGGTCTGCTCGCACTCACCGTCTCGGGACTGTGCTACGCGGGGCTGAAGCGGCGTAGAGATTCGAAGATTTAAAGATTCAAAAATTCAAAGATCAAGAAGGTGAAAAGTAAAATTAGAAGTAAAATGAAATTAAAACAAAAACTAACGATGAAGAGGACATTATTATTAATGGTGGTTTCCGCGCTGTTGCTCACGCAGTGCAGGAAACCGTCGATTGAGTTCCCGACAGCGGAACAGGCAGTTACAGTGAGCATGACGATAACGGCTGGCCCTGGCAGCAAGACCGACATCAGCACGACGGGCGGCGTAACATGGAGCAGCGGCGACGTGATATACGTCGGATATGACGGGAAGAATGTCGGCAGCCTGACGCTTACCGAGGGTGCCGGCTCGTCGAGGGGCACGTTCACGGGCACGGTGACGCTGACAGGTGTCACTGACGGCGACCCGTGCGAGTTTAAGTTCTTCTATCTGGGCACGGAACCGGCAATGGTTGACGCCACGACTGCGACTGTCTCTTTTGCGGTGCAGGACATCTACGCCGAAGACGGCAAGCTGACCGACGCCAGCAAGTTCCACGTCGGCTACGGCACGGCCACCGGCACGGTGTCGGACGGCGTTGTGACAGGCATCAACGTGACGATGAAGAGCAAGGTCGCAATAGCTTACTTCAGCTTCAGTAACGGTGCCAATCCATATAAAGGCGCGCTCACTCTGAGCGGCGCGAACATCTATAACAGCATGACTGTCGGCTTCGACGGCACGTTC
>JAZRYG010000048.1:0-44966 GCA_045600605.1 Bacteroidales bacterium | reverse complement strand
CTGTGATTATCAGTAAACCTGCGTCCACAATCACGACATCGGTAGCGTTGTTGGCCGTTGCTGAAGCCGTCTTTTACGGTCTTTTTTGAGCCACAAAAAAAGCAATTTTTTTTGCATAATCGGAAAATATTATGCAAATATGTGAATTTCAATCAATTACAAGGTTTTTATCACCAAATTTGACCATTAAGCCGTTTTTTTCATATTTTTAAACTTTATAATGACATGGCAAAAATAAAACATTCTTTAACTTTTGTCAATACCCAAAACCCTAAAATGCTGTTCGTAAAACCCTAAAATTCGGTTTTCAAAATTATTGCTGTCCAATAAAACTTTTTTTGATGGTGAAAACAAAGTGCCAGCCTCTCTTTTCAATTCTCGAAATTCCTGAACAAGTCGTTGTAATACAAGTTCATGGGGTTTAAAATCAAATCCCAGTCCTGCCCCCAGACAACATTGCCACATTCAATTCGAAACTCCTTGAAACGCTCGGGATTGTAATATTCGTCATAGACTTTGTCCGGGCATTTCATGAAGAATGGTTCAAAATCGACATCGTTACAAGTGCCATCGACAAATGTAATCCTTAACGTGTAACCTTCAACATATTGTGCATCAACAACTTTAAACTTATTAACCATTATATCCTTTTGTTTATTTCTTCACAGGAAACCTTTTCTTTCAAAACAAAAACCTTATACCATTTCATGGCAATCTCAACCGCATATTTTTTAACAAAGTCAGAAGCATCTTTAAATTTTGCTGGAGGAAGATTTTCCACACCTTTGCTGCTTCTGGTTTTTATTTCCTTTACCTTGCCATCTTCAAAAATGATGTCAAAAATTGTTTCATAATCTCCATATCTTGCGTGAACATGAACCGGCTCGTGCTCACTTGAATAGAATAAGAAAACTATTCCAAAGTAATCATAAATCTTGGGCATAAAAAAACATTTTAAAATAAAATGCAAAAATAATATGGTTTTTGCCTTTTGTCAATGTTTTGGAAAAAAATTTTTAAAATTTATTCAAATATACAACCCTGCAATTGTCATAAAATCACATAAACATCGACACATATCGTTCCAATTTTTCTGCATTAATAGGCAGCTGTTCAACATCAAATGGAAGTTTTAGATCTTTTATATCATTAACTTTTTTGTCAAGTAGCTCATTTTTATCACAATAGTTGTAAACAAGTTTAAGGTATCTTCTCACAACCATCAACGGAATTGGTTTGTCGTGAGATTTCATCCATAGTAACATGTCTTTGTCACCCTTTGAACTATTGCAGGTCTTACATGCAAAAACCAAATTATCACCAGAATCCTCACCACCATAATGGCGTGGCAAAATATGATCAAGTGAAAGACTGTCAGTAGCACCGCAATAGCTGCATTTAGTACCGGCGTTCAATTTAATTTTTTCATCGTCAAACAGTGATTTCATGTGCATTGTATTGTTTGACAAACCTTTAAATAGTCTTGATCGAATCATAAAACAAGTTCTGTCGTATTTTTCAAGATTTTTAGTGACAGCATAATCAGCCATTGCAAGGTTTGCATACGACCAATATAAAAGTTCCCTTATATTAGATGTTGCAGAATTAATTTGCATTTTATTCTTAATAACCGTTGTATATTAAAATTATTCTCATCTTAATTGACAGACCTTAATCTAATCAATGAGAAGCATTTCATTTCCCGACACCATCTTTCACCACCTTCTCAAAAACCTCCCAGTGCTCCGGTGTCATTCGGTCGGGGGTGAAGAGGCAGATGCCGGCTGCTCCCGACGACATCGAGCCTTCGATGGCAGTTTTAAGCTCCGACGGCGTGAGGCCTGAGCCTTCCGGGTCGGTGATTTTGTCCTTGTTCCTCCAGTCGTGGCAGATGAAAAGTCCGCTGACGACCGGTTTCAGAGTGCCTGTGGTCTCCTGCTTGGTGATTTCGCCGACCCACTCGGCGTCTTCAAGATAGAAGTCGTTGTAGTTCACCGGGAAAAGCATATCGACGTTCCATTTTTTCCACTGCTGGCGCACCATCGGCTCGGCGTAACCTTCGGGACCTGGGAACACATCCGCGCTGACTTTATAGCCCTGTGCGTGGAGCGAGTCGCAGATGGTGTTGACGAGGTCGGTGAGGACGTCGCAACGGAACTGCGCCCATTCGGGTATGGAGGCGGGATTGATGCCGGCGGCAATCTCCTTGCGGATGTCGATTCCGGTTCTGCTTAAGAAATCGGCGCAGCATGCATCGCAGTAGCAGTAGTCGGCGCCGGGGTATTCGCGGACGTTGCCGTCTTCGTCGCGCCACCGGTGATGGATCTTGTGGTCGTACTTCGCCCACAGCCCTTCGGAAAGGATGACGTCGGCGTAACGGATGTAGTCGAGTTGGATGTAATCGACATAAGGTATCGCCGCCATCTTCAGGTAGGCGTCGGTCAGAAATTCAACGACCTCGGGGTTATGCGGGTCGAGGGTCTGGTAATACCCGACGTAGGCGCGTTCCTCCGGCGTGAACGCCGACTTGCCGAGCCGGTTGACGGTGTAACACGTCGAGTCCAGGCCGCCGTGGATGATGGACGGTGCCCAGGCGTGATATTCCAAGCCCGCATTGAACGCTATGGCGGCGCATCGTGCAATGCGCTCATAGTCAAAGCCGTTGTTGACGCACACACCATAAAGGCCGTGGTTTTTCCATTCACAGAACAAGTTGAGGAGACTGTCTTCCGACACTTTGTTTTCGTCCCAGCCGTACCATCCGTAAGCCTTGACTGCGGGTTCTGCGACCTTGCGGCTGACGACGCCATCATGGTTGAGAGTGATGACATCGCCGTTGGGTCTCGTGGCAATGATCTCGTAAGTGTTGGTGGTTGTCTCAATCCTGATGTCGATACTGGCTGTCATTAGCAGCTCCTCGGCTGTCAGCGGTATTTCGTTGATATAGCGATGGTTATGCCAAAATTCCTCTTCTTCGCGGTAGAACATCGCCCAGAGTATTTTCATCAAATCTTCATCGGGGATGGCCGGAAAGATGTCGTCCGACTTTTTCGGTGAGAGATAGACCTTGCCCCATCTTTCGGGCATGTGCATGGCCACGCGTCCGTTTGCGCCCCACGTCCAGTTGTCTTCAGGAAGTTTTTTCCCGTTTTTGTTTTTCCTTACGGAATAGCCGCCGTCAGCGAGCTTGTCGGTCTGCCATTCCACGCGTGAGAAGCCCACGGAGATGATGTTGCCCGCCTGAAGTATATTCGTGATTCCGTCGTTGACGGCCTTGCGCGGGATTGCGACCTCGATGGTCCATCCGCGGTCACGGTCACGGTTGTCGTTGGGCGTGCCGTCAACATGT
Source organism: Bacteroidales bacterium (assembly GCA_045600605.1). GTDB lineage: Bacteria > Bacteroidota > Bacteroidia > Bacteroidales > F082 > Limimorpha. Next base: position 41,617 of record JAZRYG010000048.1, on the reverse strand, counting down.
GTGGCGACCTTCAGGCCATTGGCATTCCAGCCGATGTTGGTGAAACTCTTTTCCGGCGAGCGGTAAGGGTGTTCGATGAAGAGGTCGAAGATGGTGGCTATGGCGTTGAACTCCATCTCGAAATAATTCTTGCCATCGTTGTCGGGGTCGAGAAAAATCTCGAAGTCGTTGTCGAAATAGATTATCTTGTCGCGTTCTTTGATGTAAGCCCAGACATCGGGTTCTTCCATCTGCGCCGCGACGTAGAGGTAGTCGTTGTCCCAGAGTATTTTGGCGCGTGTTTCGAACCGCGGTGTTGGATGACCGTCGCCGGAGATGTCGGTGAAGAGGTTGGTCCACGGCGCGTTCCGCCATTCCTCATCGGTGATGACCCCGTCGATTTGAGGCGTGACGGTCGTGCGGTACGCGACATATTTCTCCGTAGGAGTCAGGAAATGCGCATAACGTTCCGTGACGCTCTCCTGCGCATTCATGCGGCAGAAACAAAAAAATATTGCGAGCAGTAATGTAAGCCGTTTCATCACGATTTTTAAATTCCTGCAAAATTACTGAAAAACCATTTACAAAAAGCAGGTGTTTGGAAATAATCATGATTTGGTTTTGGCGATGATTTCCTCTCTTGAAAAACTTAATATCGAGAATGCAAACCAACGCTTCCCTAAATCCTTCAACGATGCTCCGAGATGATAGACATCGCTGTCAATAATCAGAAAACGATCGTGAGATTTATTGAAGTTTTTAATTGTAATCGGTTGATATTGAGAGTTGTATTTTTCCAAATCGAGTTTGAACTGATTTGAAATTTTAGAAGTGTAAATTGTTGCATTTACATTTTCGTTTCTTTTTGAAAGAATGTTCAGAACGCTTTCGTCAATGTAATTGTCGATGAGAATGATTTCTTTCTGTGCTTTTTTGATCAAGTTTGAAACGAAGACGTAAGCGTCGAAGATTTGCCCGTCGAAGAAGATGCCTTCGGAAGGATATTCTTCTTTTTTGTCAAGACGGTCGAAAAGTTCGTCTATCTTCCTGTCGGATTCATTTTGATGATGTTCAATTTCAAGTTGGTGAAATTCAATGGTTTCGATTCTTTGAAAAAGTCTTGCATTCTCGTTGATGAAATGCCTCATCCCGACAAATGCCCGCATGATTCTGATGTTGGCTTCAATGGCAGTCGGCGAGTGAAGGACACCGCTAAGCATGGCGACACCTTGCTCGGTGAAAGCGTAAGGAAGATACTTGATGTGTTGTCCTTGTTTTGAGTTTAAGGTCGCAAATTGCGACCTCAAGTTTTTACACTCATCCCATGTCAGTTGGAACATGAAGTCTTCTGGAAAGCGTTCGATGTTGCGGGTTACTTGTTCAATGAGTCGTTTCGTCTCAACGCCATAAAGAACGGCCAAGTCTGAGTCGAGCATAACCTGTTGATTCCTAATGATTTTAATGAGATTTCTAATTGAGTTGTCGGGAATCATCAGGCTTGATGTCCGTGCTTTTATCACATCCTCGGCCCAGGTTTTGAACTGATTGATGCTCGAAGATTTCACTCGGTTTCCGACGGAAACTATCATTTCAAAGTTGTAAAAATCAAGGCTTCTGTTCACATTTCGGCTTCCTTCCTGCCGAACTACTCTAAATTTTCGAGTAGTTGCCTCAATCTTCAATTCGCCAATTGAATATATTTCCTTGATGTGATAAGTGATGGTGTTCTCTTTGACACCTAAAAGCATGCAAATCTGCGCCTGCGTCAGCCAGATCGTCCCGTCTTCAAAAACGACCTCGATTTTCTTGGAGTCGTTTGTCTGAAAAATAATAATTTCCTTATTCATAAATGTTGGTTTTTAATCATTTACGAAAAAATGGTCACCAAACGACCGCCGTGAGACGACATCATTTGATAACCATTTCATCCGAACTGCAAAAGTAAGGATATTTTTCCAGACGGAGACTGAAATTCCTATAAAAAACTTATTCCTTCACGATCTTCTCCTCGAACGTCTTGCCGTCGTCGAGTGCGACCTTCATAATGTACATCCCCGGCGCGAGGCCGCTGATGTCGATGCTCCCGAAGCCCGACTGCTGAGCCTTCACGAGGCGGCCGGAGATGTCGTAGAGGCTGACGCTCTCGATTTCCGCGCCGGAATTGACCACGACGCTTATGCTGCCTGAGGCGGGGTTCGGATAGACGTTCACTGCGTTTTCAGAGACATACGACTCGTCCACATCAGCAAAGATCAAGTAGCAGAAGAAAGGTAGCAATTCTGACGACTCGCACCATTCGTTGTACAGCGTTGGCGAAGTCTGCACCGACACCCACGCATTCAATGCGTCAAGCAGGTTGTCGATGACATTTTCACCTATTGAGACAGGAGTCTGAAGCACCGCGCCCATGTTCTCATTGATGAAAAACCGCGAGCAGTCAACAGATGTCATGTCACCGTTGCCAATCACCGGGATGTCGTAACCGCTGTTGTAATAGCAGTTTGAAACTTCGCCGCCGTCATTTTGGCCGACGATGGCGCCTTCGTTGCCGATATGTTCCACAAGTCTCGCATAGCAGTTCCTGACGATGGCGTTCCCTTCTGTGCCGATGACGCTGTTGTGTCCGACAATCCCGCCGAAGTAACGCGTGTTGAGCGTATACTCGGACTTCGAGTCGAAATAACAGTTCTCCACGACGGCATTCCCCCCGTCGGATTCGTTGATGCCGGCGATGCCGCCAGAATAAGTGTCCCATGCCATGAAATCGTCATCGACATAACAGCAGTTCCTCACTGTCGAGTTGCGGTTGCGGCCCACCACCCCGCCTGGGTAGAAGTCGGAGCCGACAGTCATGTTTATGTGGCAGTTGTCGATGACCGATCCGTCGTCACCCCATCCGGCGACGCCGCCGCAATACGAGCCGCCATATACGTTGCCGCCGTCAAGTGCCACGTCGTGTATCTCAGCGCCGCTGACATATCCGAAGAGGCCGAGGTACTGCTTTGAAAAAGAATGGTCGTAGATATTCAAGTTGCTGATGACATGTCTGTTGCCGTCGAAGACACCCTTGAACGGGAGTCGCGGGCTTGCCACGGCGTCGCCTACGGGAACCCACTCGTTGCCGCCGAGGTCAACGTCGTTGACCAGAGAAACGGTATGTCCGTCGAAGTCGTAAGGCTCGCAGCCGTTCAGACCGTTAACCACGGAGATGAGCCAGGCGAGGCCCTCGGCCGACGAGATTTCGACATCGCCGTTGGCATCGACCGCATAGCCGGAAGGCTGAGCGGTGACAATGTCGGTCCATACCTGATTCTGTGCGTTTGCGGCCATCGAAATGACTACCGCGAGTGTGATGAATAAAATCTTTTTCATTTTTCTGAATTTTTAGTTGTTAAACATTGCATTGAATTACATTGCAAAGTTACATTTTATATTCTTACTTCCAACAATTTTATGATATTTTTTTGATTTTTCGGGGGGGTAATTTGTTAATATTCAATGTATTATATAAAAACAAATTCACTCCCGGTCTTTGAATTTGCCCATTTCGTCATGCGTTGCGAACAGGATTCGTCAGGATGTTATCGTCACCGTGTAGAAGCCCTCGTCCTCGATGAGCAGCGTCGCCATGTCGGGCGTGTGGAAAAGGTTGTCGCGGTCGATATAGACGCCGTTCGAGTTGGTGACGACGATGTGCGCTATGCCTACGTTCTCGTTTATGTAAATAGTTAGCGCGTGGCCGTCGATGGAGGCGGAGACTGGGATGTCAGATTTGACCGTACATCCGCTTGATATATTAACCAATACGTTTATTGGATCATTAATGTTTTTTGCCCTCGCTGTCGGTTGCAGCATTGACATTGATAATAGAACTGTCAGAAAAAAGATTTTTTTTCTTGCCATAATTGTTGGTATTAAAATTGTCCAACAAAAATATGCAAATAAAAATTATTGTAAAAAACTTTTTTGGAAACTTTTGGAAACAAATACAATGTTAATGCATTGAAAACCAATATATTGAAAATATGCACAAATAAAAATCATTTTATGCATCGTAACAACAACAAACAAGCCAACATATTGATTGAAAGTGCATTAGACTTTATGCTTAGTGTAAAAATCATGCATGTACGCAGTAATGAAACTGACAATATCACTGTCGGTACCAAGTTTTTCCTTTATGAAATTAATTCTCTTGTTGGCTGCTTGATAGGTTGTACCAATCAACACAGCTATTTCTGATACGGAAAAACCAAGCATGGCAAGGCAGCATAATAGAATGTTGTCACCTTTAATACCAAATTTTTTTGTCAATATATCCGTAAACGAAGGAATGTATCTATTGGCGGACGACCTTACAAGTATCTTTTCGTTGTCAGTCAATGCAATGTCATAGTTGTCACAAATATTCTTCTTTGAAATATCTTTTGGCAGCACCCTCTTTATCAAAGTGCATCCTATAGGGCATTCTGCATAGTTTTTCAAGCATTCGTTAATATCTGTTCCTGAACAGTTCTTTGCCAATGATGTTGCAGAGTTGCTTTCCAGTTTCAACTTTTTATTCTCTGATTTTAGATTCCTTACGACATTGCCTTGCTTCTTGACTGTTTCTGACAGTTTCCTGTTTTTTCTTTCGCCCGAATACAGCAATGGGATTATTGATGATGCAAGTAAGACTGCAAAAAAAACGTATAGCAGATTTTCTTTCCTGTGCTCTTCTTCCTGTCTGTTCGTTTTATAACTGCCGTAATAGTTGGTAAGCTCCTTTGTCTTAGCACTTCTGTTTATTTCCTTTACGGCATGGTCTAAGGCGTATTTGCTGAAAGATGAAGCACGCTGGCTGTATCCGAGCGAATCGTAGGCCACCGCAAGCATCTGTGCGGATGAAAACTTCATCAGGCTGTTGCCGTTTGCGAAGCTTCTTTCGAGATAAAAGGCAGCTGAATCATATTTCAAGTCATTGTAATTCAAAATGCCAAGATTGTACGAGCTGTTTGTTGACACATTGTCAGGCACGGACTTGCCGACATATTTATACAGAAGTTGATATGCCGTGTCTTTTTCACCAATGTCGTGGTATATCAAAGCCATCTGGTTTGCGACATCTGATTGTATCATGATATTGTCACCGCAGAAATCCAATGACTGTCTGAAATAAAGCAAGGCACTGTCTTGCAATCCTTCGAGACAGTATGTATCGCCGAGTTTTTTCATCAGTATTGATGTGAAGGTGCTGTCACTTTGTGGACACACTTTCAATGATTTGGAAAAAATCTCAATCGCTTGCCGGCAGAAACTCTCAATGAAAAACATTTCACCAAGTCTGTAGTATATCAAGGCCATGAATCTCGTTTTTTCATAATTGCATTCGGTCATCATCCCCTTTTCCGCCGCCTTCGCAATCTCCGGGAACGCCTCCTCCATGATGTCGGCGGCCTTGAGGTAGTCGGCGCACGCCTCCACGATGTCGTCGTTCTCCGTCTCGCCGACGGCCCTGTAGTAGTGCGCCCGCGCCGTCTCGAAGGCGAGGTCGCTGTTCTTCGGGTGCTTTTTAAAAACGCTGTCGTAATAAGCAGTCGCAGCGATGACGGCCGGGGCGTTGGTCTGCGCGCAGTCGTTCTTGTAAAGCGCCTCCGCCACAAGTATCTGGTATTCATTTACGACGGAGCGGCTCGTGCTGTCGTCGATGTCAAAACCAATCAATACCTTCAACGCGCTGTCGGGCCGTTCCTGCATCAGCTCGTGCGCCGTCCGCAGCTCCGGCGCGGAATGCCAGCCGCCCGCCCTGTCGGAACACGAGGCGAAGACGACGAGAATTGACAATATGGCGAGGAGGTTTTTCATGGCGGCAAAGATAGGAATAATTCGTGGTTATTCGTGCAATTCGTGGTTATTAATTTGTTAAAAGAGTAAAGAGTAAAGTTAAAAGAGGGGTGTTGAGTGTCTTATTCGGATTATTCGCAAAATTCGTGGTGAAGATCTTTCGTGAAAATTCGTGATGAAGGGAGACCTTCGTGGTCATCACCTCACCACAATTTTCTGTGTCATCACGTCTTTGCCGACAATCCGCACGATATACACACCTTTATCAATATGTGAGATGTCAATACCGTTTGTGGTGACATTTTCATTGACAATCACCCTTCCCATCACATCAATGATTTGGACAAGACCTTCTGTGTTTATAATCAGCTTGTTATCATTCTGATAAACGAAATGGTCGTCCGTCTTTTCGTACTCATCCATAGAATAATGAAATTCGTGGTATGCACATCTCGCGTCGGCGAGGCAGAAGGCCTCGGTGTTTTTGTCGCCCCAGATGAACTCCACAAGTTCGGGGAAGTCAATGAATGGGTTGCGGTTATGCTGCAACGTTTCGACGGCGTTGTTACGGTCAAGCTCTTTCTGGCTCACCGTGTCGTTGCGGTGCCATTCCAGCAGAAGTTCCAACGCCCATGGTTTTATCGAAGTGTTCTTGTTTGCGTCGGAGACGAACATGTAATTTGTTTTCCAGTTGATACGTCCCTCGTAGGCGCACACTAAATAAAGGTACATTCTGGCGAAGTCGCCTTTGTACATATCGGCAGGTTCCCAAACCTTCGCCGCGTCGCCGAAGTTGTCCTGCATCTCTGTAGGCACGTTCCACACACGGCTGCAGACGTGGTCTTTGCTCACGTAAAGATGTCCGTCGTGATATTTATCCTGTGTAGGCCAGCTCAGTGTAAGTCCGTCATTTTCAGACTTTTCCCCAAGCGGATGGTTGTTTTTGGCATTGTTTGCCGCGCCGTCGGCAGGCACAAGATGATGAAGGTCGGTGTAAGCCTCTGCGTTGCCGCTCTCGCCGCCCCACCAGCTGTTGGGCACGCTGTGCTCGCGGTTGATGCCGCCCGTCTGCGAATGGTCGTTGTCGGAATGGAACTTCGGGAAATACTCCATCCACGCATACATGTCATAGACGAGGTCTGTCTTGGTGTAACCGTCTGGAACAGAGTCGATTGGAGCAGTGTCAGTGGTTTTGTAATATTCCCACAAACCGTTGTACGACAGCTTTACATGCGGGTAAATGATGTCACGCAGGGCAAGTTCCAGCTCACGCCCGTTCTTCCCGTCAAGGGTGCCGGATGTATAGTAATCAGGCTGCGGTTGCGCCATGACCACGGCACACAACAACATCGGAAAACACAACAGTAGAAGTCTCTTCATCAATTTGTAAATAAATTTTTAATAAAAAATTTTTACATTTCATCTTTGGGCGCAAAAGTACAAATTTATTTTTGAAAAAACCGTCTGTTTGTAAATTTCTTTTAGTAATTTTGCCGCCTATGGAATGGTTCAAGACAGAAATAGCCGCCGACGGCAGGACGGTGGTATTCGACCCGTTGAGGAGACAGTATGTCGCGCTCACGCCCGAAGAGCAGGTGCGGCAGAAGATGCTCTATTATCTCGTAGAGACAAAAGGCATGGCGACAGGTCTCATCGCGGTTGAATATTCAATAAAGGTGAACAACCTCCCGAAACGTTGCGACATAGTGATATTCAACAACTTGGGAGAAGCAAAGATGATTGTCGAATGCAAAGCGGAAAGTGTGACGATAAGCGAAAAAGTCTTGGACCAGGCAATAAGATACTACTCCGGCCTCAAAGTTGATTTCCTGACTTTAACTAACGGAAAATCAATGTATTGCTATAAGATTGACAACGGCAGGCTCATTCCGTTGAGCGAGTTCCCGAAGTTTTAGTCGCGTAGATTTCGCGCAGATTTACTCTGGAATTTCTTCAAAATCATTGACAAAAGGCTTCCTATTCCGAAGCCGAGCATCATCCCAACCGCCGCTCCGCAGAGCACATCGCCGGGGAAATGCACGCCCATGTAAATCCGGCTATAGGCCACAAGCGTTGCCCAGATAAACATCAGCCAACCGATTTTATTGTAAAACTTCTTCATTATCAATGTAATGAAAGACGCCAAGGCGAAAGTGTTGCAGGCATGTGAAGAGATGAAACCGTACTGCCCGCCGCAATGACCATTCGGGAGATGCACCAAATCCTGAATCAACGGGTCGTGGCAAGGCCTGAAACGGTGAAAGACCGGCTTGAAGACGTGAGCCGACAGCTGGTCGGAGCAGGTTATCAAAACCGCAACACCAATGACGACAAATAATAATCCGCGCCAGCCTAACTTCTTGAAAACCAAATACAACAACACGATGTAAAACGGAATCCAACCCATTTCCGACGAAATGAACGTCATCACCGGATCAAGCCAGTCGGCATGTAACCCGTTGAGAAACAGAAACAACTGATGGTCAAGTTCGTTCAACATTATGTCTCAAATTTGTCTCATTTTATTTTATTACCAAAAACCCCACTACCAACTACTCTTTTAACTTTACTCTTTTAACTCTCTTCAGTAAGGCAGAGCCAGATCAGGTCTTTCAGCTCTTTTATTCCTTCGCCGGTAGCCGAGCTGATGAAAAGATGCGGCACCTTTTTCGGCAGATGTCTCTTGATGTCTTTTCTTGTGTCATCGTCGATGAGGTCGGCTTTGCTGACGGCGAGGATGCGTTTTTTGTCGAGCAGTTCGGGGTTGTATGTCTTCAACTCATTGAGCAGTATGTCGTAGGCCTCTTTCACGTCGGGGCTGTCGGCGGCCACGAGGAAGAGTAGTATCGAGTTTCTTTCGATGTGACGTAAGAACCTTATTCCCAAGCCTTTGCCTTCCGAAGCGCCTTCGATGATTCCGGGGATGTCGGCCATGATGAACGACTTGAAGTCGTAGTACGGCACTATTCCGAGGTTCGGGGTGAGTGTGGTGAACGGGTAATCGGCTATCTCGGGTTTCGCGGCGGAGACGACCGACAGCAGTGTTGACTTTCCCGCATTAGGGAAGCCGACGAGACCGACGTCAGCGAGGAGTTTCAGCTCGATGATGATCCATCTCTCCTGATTCGGCTCGCCAGGCTGCGAGAATTTCGGGGCCTGGAATGTGGCTGTCTTGAAGAAGGTGTTTCCTTTTCCTCCCCTGCCGCCTTTCATTATGACTACTTCCTGTCCGTCTTCGGTCACCTCGCCGAGCGGTTCGCCTGTCTCTGCGTCGTAGGCCATTGATCCGAGCGGCACCTCGATTATCGCGTCATCGCCTTTGGCGCCTGTACGTTGGTTTGCGCCGCCCGACTCTCCGTCGCCGGCGAAGAGATGTTTCGTGTAGCGCAGATGGAGCAAGGTCCACAGCTGCGCGTTGCCACGGAGTATGACATCACCGCCCTTGCCGCCGTCACCGCCGTCGGGACCGCCCTTCGGGACATATTTGGCACGGTTGAAATGCATCGCACCGTTGCCGCCCTTGCCCGAACGACAGAATATCTTCACATAATCAACAAAATTCGAATTCGCCATAACACATTATTTTTGTCTGGAGTTTTGAGAGTTAAGAGAGGAGTTAATCAAACTTCACTCTCAAAACCACACTCTTATCACTTTTTAAAACTCGTCTTCCTCCGCCTCTTCAGGCTTCACCGCGGCGTTTTGTTCTTCTTCGTACTTATCGCAGTCAAAGTCTAATGCGATGTCAGTCAAGGGTTTCTCAAAATCGCCCTTGCTGATGTTGAGCGTCGGGTCGGCATAAACCTTTTGCATATACAAGGCCCAGACTGGCAGTGCCATGTTGGAACCTTGTCCGAGAGATATTGTCCTGAAGTGCACCGACCGGTCTTCGGCGCCTGTCCACACGCCGGTGACCAAGTCAGGCGTGATTCCCATGAACCAGCCGTCACTCTGGTTTTGCGTGGTGCCGGTCTTGCCCGCGATAGGATACGTGAGGTGATATTTCGACCTGAGGCGGATGCCAGTGCCTTCATACACAACGCCTTTCATCAACTCAATCATCTTGTATGCGGTTACATCATCCAAAGCCTCGCTCTTCTCAGCGGTGAAACTCTCGATGACATTGCCATTCTTATCTTCAATCTTCGTGACGAAAATCGGCTTGACATAAATGCCTTTGTTCGCGAAGGTGTTCACCGCGCCGACCATTTCATAGAGAGAAATGTCGCACACGCCGAGGCATATCGACGGCACAGCAGGTATCTCCGATGTGACGCCCATCCTCCTCGCCATCTGTATGACGGCTTGCGGACCGAAGCGTTTCATCAGATATGCAGAAATGCGGTTGTTTGAATGAGCCAAGGCCCATCTCAGGGTGACCTCCTCGCCGAACTTGGCTTTTCCTGAATCCTTTGGCTCCCAGAACTTCCCGTCGGGAGTCTGGATGCTATAGCTGATATTCGGCACTGTTGTGCATGGCGTGTATTCGCCTTCCTGCATCGCCAAGGAATAAAGGAACGGCTTGAATGTCGAGCCGACCTGACGTTTTGCCTGCATGACATGGTCGTATTTGAAGAAACGGTAGTCGTTTCCGCCGACGTATGCCTTCACATGACCTGTCTGCACATCGACCGACATCAAAGATGATTGCAGGAAGAATTTATAATAATATATTGAATCCCAAGGCGTTAAGACGGTATCTATCGGGCCGTCCCACGAGAACACCGTCATTGGCACAGGTTTGTGAAACTCTGCCACGATGGAGTCGTAAGGCACTTTTGCGTTTCGCATCACGCGGTAACGCTCGGAACGCTTCATCGAAAGTGTCATCACTTTCTCAACATCGTCTTTATTATCAAGGACAAACGGAGCCATATCGTTGTTTTTCCAATGTCTGTAAAAGGCTGGCTGAAGGTCGAGTGACAGATGTTCGCGGACTGCCTCTTCCGCATACTGCTGCATACGGGAGTCGATGGTGGTGTAAATACGCAGACCGTCGCGGTAGATGTTATATGGTGTGCCGTCGAGTTTGCGGTGCGTCTTGGCCCATTCGGTCATGACACCGCGCAGGAACTCGCGGAAGTATGTCGCCTGCCCTGAATTGTGGTCGAGGACACCGAAATGCGAAAGGTCGATGGGCAACTGCGAAATCGAGTCATAGTCGTGTTCCGTGAGGTGATTGTTGTCGCACATGCGTCTCAAGACAAGGTTGCGGCGTTTCAGTGCGTTATTCGGGTTGCGTCGCGGGCTGAACTTCGTAGGTGCGTTGACGACACCGGCCAGCAATGCTGCTTCCTCGACATTCAGGTCTATCGGTTCCTTGCTGAAAAACGTCTCCGATGCTTTCTTGATACCATATGCATTATGCCCGTAAAACACTGTGTTTAAATACATTGCTATGATTTCATCCTTGGAATAGTTATATTCCAACTTCGTTGCCGTGACCCATTCCTGCAGTTTTCTGATGACTAACTGAATGGTGCTGAGATTCTCGCCGCGCGGGAAAAGGTTCTTGGCAAGCTGTTGTGTCAGAGTGCTCCCGCCGCCCTTGTCGCTGTCGCCCGTCGCCAGACCGAAAGCCACACGGAACAACGCACGCTTGTCGATGCCTGAATGCTCGTAGAACCTGACATCTTCGATGGAAATCAATGCGTTAACCAAATCTGAAGGGAGCTCGTCATAACTGACATTGGAGCGGTTTTCGATGTAATATGTACCAAGAAGTTTGCCGTCGGCAGAGATAATCTCTGTCGCCAAGTTCGTTTTCGGATTCTCAAGCTCCTCGAATGTCGGCATCGGACCAAACCATTCATTCACAATGCCATAGAACAAAAAGAATATCCCTGCGGCAAACAACACGAAAAGTGACCAAAGCACTATCAGATAGACTTTCACGCCGCCTTTCTTCTTGCCTTTATCCGATGATTTTGATTTTTTCTCAGTCATAACTTATTGTTTTTCAATACTTATACCTACATCTGCGATGCCTTTCAGCACCTCATCACGCATTGCCTGTTCAATTTCAAAATGGTATTCTCCGCACAACGGGAAACGCAGACTCGGGTTCAAAATGATTTTGTCTGACCTCATATTGCCGCTGTTTCTGCCGACCCAACGCCCGTCGGGATACGCCAAGGTGCATTCGATGGTGTCGTGCGTCTGGTTTCCGTTCGGGAAAGTCGTATGCAGGAAAACATAAAGATTGCTGTAACGATAATTCTCAAAATGCCTGATATTCAATGCAAAAGAATAGATAGACAATGTATCATCAACCGCAACATCGAAGTATGTCAGACTTTTGTTATTCCATTCGGCGTCGGGGATGACGATGCTTTGGTCGTAAAGCATTTTGTTGCTGCACGATGTCAATACCATCGTGACAAGCATGATGAAAACTATCGTTAACTTTCTCATTATCAATATTTATTCAAGTTTCGACAAATCGGCGTTCTCGCCTCCTTCGCCGTAGTCGGCGTTATGTTGCTCTTTGATGAAAGCGAAGTCTTCGAGTTGTTCGGGCAGTTCGCCTTTTTTGTTTTTCTCAATGATCTCCTTGACTTTCTCGGCGGGAATTGCCATCATGTTATTCCTATCAAAAGGATAAGAATACCACATGAGGCCCTTGAAGATATCGATTTTCTGATAAACACCGTCGCCTTTCTTAGTCTTCAGCACGATGCGGTTATCGGGGAATGCCTTGAGTGCATCGACGTATGTGTCGTATTCGTAGTTGAGGCAGCATTTGAGTTTCCCGCATTGTCCGGCGAGTTTCTGCGGGTTTGGTGAGAGCTGCTGAACTCTCGCGACACCTGTCGTAACTGATTGGAAATCAGATATCCATGAGGCGCAGCACAGTTCTCTTCCGCATGAGCCGATGCCGCCGAGTTTTGCCGACTCCTGACGGAATCCGATTTGGCGCATTTCGACACGTACATGAAATTCCTGAGCGAGGCGTTTGATGAGTTCACGGAAATCAACACGGCCATCTGCCGTGTAATAGAAAATAGCCTTTGTTCTATCTCCCTGATATTCAATGTCATTGAGTTTCATCTCAAGACGCAGGTCTGAAGCAATCTCGCGGCTGCGGTACAGGGTACGTTCTTCCTGGCGGACAGCGTCGATGAATTTCTCCACATCGTTTGTGCGTGCGCGACGGTATATTTTCTTCAGTTCGGCGACAGGAGTGTTGTTTCTCTTGCGTTTCCGCTGATTTTTCACGAGTTCACCGACCATTGAGACGATACCAATGTCGTGCCCCATAGCGGTCTCAACCGCAACGAGTTCTCCTTCAATGAGTTTCAATTCCGCAGGATAGCTGAAAAAGTCTTTTCTGTCATTCTTGAAACGCACCTCAGCCACCAGCAACTCGCCCGCATTCGGTTCGTCTCCCTCAAAATCCTTAAGCCAGTCAAAGCTGTCGAGCTTGCACTGACCATGACGAATGACGCTTGAACCCGACACGTAAGTATCTGTTTTTATGCGACATCCACGATGGAAATCGGGCGTAAGCACATTTTTCATCGGGTCGTGAAGCGGCCATGTAATCTTCAGCTCCTCCTCTTCTTCCTGCTTGTTGACCATACGGTCTTCCAAGTCCTCATCGTGCATATTCATCTTGCGGGGAGCGGTCTTAAGCAACGACTCTACATCACCCGTATCTTCCGTCTCACCTATACTTTCCTCATTATCAGTAAGTTCGACATCAGTTTCATCTTCTGTAACCTCATCTACAATTTCCGCCGCATCATCCAAAGTCGCTCCGGCTTCGACAGCCTCATTTTCTTCAGCACCTTCAAGTTCTTCTTCAACTATCTCATTATCAACAGGTTTTCTGTTTTTGTTTTTATGATGCCAATTCTTTTTATAATAAGGCTTTTTTCTACGATTTCCGCCGTTGCTACTATTATTATTTTCTTCCATAGATTGTAAAATTATATATCAAAGCGCGTTTTGCGCCACATTACTATTAACTTGCAAAGATACGGATAATTTTTCACATGGCACCTTAAAAAATATTATATTTTACGTGGAAATTTAATGCGTTTTAATCACTTTTTTTGTATTTTTGCGAGCTTAAAATTAAGATTTTTTAAAGATGAAGAAACTTATATTGGTTCGCCACGGCGAAAGTGAATGGAACAAACTGAATCTTTTCACAGGTTGGACAAACGTGGATTTGTCGGAAAACGGAATTAAAGAAGCACAAGAGGCCGGCAAGGCGTTGCTCGAGGCCGGTTACAGACCGGAGGTTTGCTTCACATCATATCTGAAAAGAGCCATCAAGACGCTCAACAACATCCTTGATGCCATGGATATGGACTGGCTTCCTGTCAACAAGACATGGCGTCTGAACGAGAAGAGTTACGGTAAGTTGCAGGGTTCTAACAAGGTTGAGATGGCCAAGAAATACGGCGATGACATGGTGCAGAAATGGCGCCGTTCGTTCGATGTGCAGCCGCCGGCGTTCACAATGGACGACCCGAAAAGCCCGCGTCAGGACCCACGTTACGCAGAGTTAACCGATGAACAGATTCCACTGACAGAATCGCTTAAAGACTGCATCAACCGTCTTATGCCTTACTATAAAGATGTGATTCTCAAGGCATTTGAAAATCACGATCAGGTGTTGGTTGTCGCTCACGGCAACAGCTTGCGCGGAATCGTGAAAGAACTTCGCGGCATGACGAACGAAGAAATCATCAAATTCAACATCCCAACGGCGACACCGTACGTCTTTGAATTTGACGACAACATGAACCTCCTCGACAGTAAGTTCATCGGCGACCCAGACGTAATCGCCGCAAAGATGCAAAGTGTTGCCAATCAAGGAAAAGCAAAATAATTATATGGGAAGACGTTGGGTTATACCGGACATTCATGGTTGCTTCCAGACCTTGAAGCAACTCGTTGAAGACTGCATTCATTTAACGAAAGAGGACTCATTATATTTCCTCGGCGACTATATCGACCGCGGTCCCGACGGGAAGTCGGTAATCGACTACATCATGAGCCTGCAGCATCAAGGTTATAACGTCCGCTATATCATTGGTAATCATGAGGATTACTGTCTGAAAGCCTACGAACAAGACCAGAGAAGATTCATTTTCAAAGGCAGCGTTCAAAAGGAATGGGAGAAATACGGCGGTAAAACCACGTTGAAAAGCTTTGAAGTCAAAAGACCTCGCGACATCGACAAGAAATACATTGAATGGCTTCGAGGCGGAGAGTATTTCATCGAATTAGACAAATATATCCTTGTCCATGCAGGCATGAATTTCAACATCCCGAACCCGTTCGACGATGTCAGGTCAATGATGTGGATGAGGGAATTTAAAGTCGATTCAAGAAAAACAGGCGGCAAAAAAGTCATTCACGGACACGTTCCTATCGAGTATAGCATGATTGAAACATTCATAAAATCAACAAATTACGATTTCATCGCGCTCGATAATGGCGTCTATTACAAAGACTCAAAAGCAGGTTTTGGCAACCTCATGGCACTTGACCTTGACAGCCTTGAACTTATTGCGCAACCGAATATCGACTATTAATGTTAGTTGACATACATACTCACAACTACAACCTTGATAATCAACACATTATCAAGGTTGTATGTTTAAAACCGACAGATTACGCCAAAATTCAGGATTTTACATCTACACAAAACCTTTTCTTCTCAACAGGTGTTCATCCATGGGATGTTAAGTCGTTTAATGACAATACTTTAACTTCATTGAAGAAGATTGCAGAAGGCAAACGAGTAGTTGCAATCGGGGAGTCAGGTCTCGACAGGGTTTATGTAGATACATTTGAATATCAACAAGTTATATTTCGGAAAATGATTGAACTTTCGGAAGAGATTCACAAGCCGATGATAATACATTCGGTCAGGTCATCTTCAGACATCATTTCCGAAAGGAAAAAGTCGAAGGCGACGATGCCGTGGATAATCCATGGATTCAACGGCTCGCTGCAAACCGCGCAACAACTTATCAACCACGAGATGTACATTTCGCTCGATGATATTTTGTACAGAAATGAAAATCAAGCAGTTAGCATATTAAACGCCATATCATTGGACAGGATTTTCTTTGAGACCGACACTGCGGAAAAGTCAATAGCTGACGTTTATAAGACAGCGGCGGCACTCTCCGGCAGTGAAATTGAGGATTTGGAAATAAAGATTTTTGAGAACTTCAAAAGAATATTTTTCGATGGAAAACTGGAAGAATAGAACACAGTTACTCATTGGTAATGAGGGAGTTGAGAAGCTCGCAAACTCTCATGTCCTTGTCGTCGGACTCGGCGGAGTCGGGGCATACGCCGCCGAACAGCTCGCCCGCGCAGGCATCGGCGAAATGACGATCATCGACAGTGACACTGTCAACGAGACGAACAAAAACCGCCAGCTCC
The DNA here is from genome assembly GCA_045600605.1 of Bacteroidales bacterium. Lineage (GTDB taxonomy): Bacteria > Bacteroidota > Bacteroidia > Bacteroidales > F082 > Limimorpha. The sequence goes on along the minus strand of JAZRYG010000048.1, from coordinate 25,402 downwards.
TCGCACTCGACAGCACCATCGGGAGGCTGAAGACAGAGGTCATGGCAGAGAGGATACGCGACATCAATCCGAACATCAACCTGCATGTCATCACGCAATATCTTAAAGATCAACCGATTATTGACCTCATGGCCCAGAAATTCGACTTCATCGTTGATGCCATCGATACCTTGGCGCCGAAAGTTTTTCTACTTTACTACGCCGTCCAAAATCATCAGAACATAGTGAGTTGCATGGGCGCTGGCGGGAAATTTCATCCTGAACGCATTGAGATTGTGGACATTGCGAAATCACACGAATGCCGTCTTGCGTTTTATATCAGAAAACGCCTGCACCGTCTTGGGATAAGGGAAGGCATCACGGTGGTTTATTCTCCCGAAAAAGTAGCCGACACCGCTTTTGTCGTTGAGGACGAAAAAGTTGACAACAAGATAGCGACCGTTGGCACTATCTCATACATGCCAGCCGTTTTCGGATGCTTCTGCGCATCGTATGTGATAAATCAAATTCTCGGCAAATAACTGATTATCAACCTACAACCAAAAACACGAAGTCATGGCGTTTCTTGACTTCCTTTTCGATATTTGCAATGTAGTGTGTTCTTCTCGGAATCGTGTCAAGGATTTTCTGAGCTTCATCGAACTCTCCCATCTCACGGTATAACTCGATGATTTCCAATGTCGAAGCCTCATATTCCTCGTCATTCGGAGTATAACGACCTTTAAGCAGAACCAACAAAGCCTTCAGGTTCTCGACATATTCATCGTGGTACTTTCTGAAAAGCATTCTTCCCTCAAGGAGTTTCTGGCGATTCTTGCGCCAAACATTAAAGCTCATCTGCCCTGAAAGAAGATGGCTGAGTTTGCCTTGGTAATTGTTACGCACCAGATCGTTGTACGCCCACCACATCAGACGACGCAGGTACAGTTCCTTGTCGCAGTCGCCACCAACAACCTCCAAGGCCTTGCGGTAGTGTTCTTTGAGTGCTATCTTTCCGGCGTTCTTGCTGAAACGCACCCCGAAAAAACGCCAGTGATTCCAGTTATAATAAGGCCCGTCGGGTTTCACGTAACTGACAATCGGCTCTTCATATTTGTCAACCCAGAACCAATGGCTGCACGCTGGACAGATTATAAACTTCTGAGGCTCAGTGATATACGTATCGTTTAAGATTTTTCCATCGGAAAACAGCACCGACTTATTCACCATCTCCGACCTGACAAGATGGCCTTCAAGATGGCAGCCGCAGCATGGGCATTTTATATAAAACGTGTCAAATTTTAACATATCGTCATTTATTTTCTGCCAAAGTCAGCGGGGACTTCACCCCATATTTCCGTTCTCCATTTATAGACAGGCACTCTGAAAGTATTTTCCGCAAGCCATTTTTCGGCTCTTCTAATCACATCGAAAAGATACGCATTCTTCTGATTTTCAGCAAGTTTAGTCTTACACTTACCCTCTTTGACCCATTTCTGTCCGTTCATCGAATCAGAATAAATCGGGATACAGGTCTTGTTTTTCTGCTGCCATGCGAGGCAATGCACGATAGCGAGAAACTCGCCGATGTTATTTGTCCCGTAGTCAAAGAGCGGGCTTTTGAACACCTCGGTGCCTGTTTCGACATACACTCCGCGGTACTCCATCTTGCCCGGATTGCCCGAACATGCTGCATCAACAGCAATGGCGTTGGTGATTGGTTTAGGCGTGCCATCAGGGAGTTTTGACAATCTTTCAGTTGTGGTAAACTCTTTATTATCAACATTATAATCTTCAAAACCCTTTTTAAAAGCATCCTCAGCGCTTTGTCGGTCGGGGAAGCCCTTAAACCTTGCACCATGAAATCCCTCCACATGGAGCCTGCATTCGTTCCAACTGGAAAACACGCCGATTTGTCGGCCTTGCCAAACGGTATAAAACTTATTTTTCACGGCGCAAAAGTAATATTTTTTTCAAGGTGGATGTCGATAATGAGGGAATTTTATTTTTCAAATGAAAAAGGCCACTGATAATCAGTGGCCTTTCGTGGTATCGGGTAAGGGAATCGAACCCTTATTTCGACAGTGAGAGTGTCGTTACCTAACCGTTAGTAGAACCCGACTCAGTCATTTTTTTGATGGCGCAAAATTACAAATAATTTTCAAACGTGCAACAAAATATTTTCAATTTTTTCGATATTTCTTACAACGCCTGAAATGACAAACGTCACCGGTGTCAGAATGACTTCAACGCCTCACAAATCTCGTCAGCGCTGAGTTCCATCATGCACTTGAAATGTTTCTTCGGACAGTTTTTAAAGCCTAACTTTGAACACGGGCGACATTTAAGTCCTTTGCATTCAATGATCTTTGAGAACTCCGGGTGCTGCGGGTCGTAAGGTGTCATGCCGAACTCCGGCACCGTGTTGCCCCACGTCGAGACGACAGGACGGTGCAATGCCGCAGCAATATGCATCAGTCCAGTGTCGTTCGTCAAGACGGCTTTCGCCATTTTTATGATTGACGCCGACTGTTCGAGATTGAGCATTCCGACGGGATTGCCTACGTTTTCGCCGATTGCGTCAACGATTTCCTTGGCGCGTGTCATATCTTCCGAACCGCCGAGAAGGATTACCGGCTCATCGAGTTTCTCAATGACTTCGATGACTTTCTGTGTCGGAAGAACCTTGGTGTTGTAGCTTCCGCCTATCACGATGGCATAAAACCCGTTGCGGAACTCCTCCGGGATGTCTGGTTCCTGCATCTGGTTGGTGTCGCTGATGTAAAACTCCAAGCCCTTGCCATCGTTCTTGATGTCCAACGCTTCAACAGCCTCAAAATATCTGTCAACAATATGTATCTTAGGCAGTCTGTTGATTCCAAAAACTGTGAGAAGCAGCTTCTTGAAATCGAGTTTGTTGAAACTATGATGCTCGCACCTCAAAGCGCGGCAAATCGCCTTCGACCTATGATTCTTTTGTAAATCAATGACATAGTCAAAATTCTCTTTCTTCAATTCCTTGATTGTCTCCCTCAAAGAACCCGAAAACTCATGCGTTTTATCGACAAAAGGGTTGGCGTGTGTTATGCTCGCGAATTTCTCTTTTATCAGATAATGCAACTCCAAATCGTCATCCATCTGCCATTTCAGACAACGTATTATCGGAGTTGTCAGGACGATGTCGCCTATTGAGCTGAATCTTATTATTAGGATTTTCATTGCGTTTTATTTTTCTATTAAAGTTGATTTGAATCTGCTTACTCCTTGATAATCAAGCAAAGGAAAATCTTTCATATATTTAAACTCCGCCTCGTTTGACTTGAAATCCGTCAGTTTTGTGCTGATTCCAAAGTATTTCGCCCAAACCGCAATGAAGCCGTTCATCGCCACGGAATACGTTTTTTCTTGGTCAATGGGCTGTCCATTTTCCAGATAAGCCTTCGCGTTTACAAAACGGTCAACATTGTCGCTGTCTATGTAATGTTCAATGGTGTAAGTGATTCCTGAGACGTGGCACGGGGAATAATCATTCGTCGCGGCGAGGTTCAGAAACTCTTCTATCTGCCTGCCTGTCATTTCCATCGTGACAATGCTGTTGTCAAAAGGATCGAGATTCAAGATGTCGATGTATCTGAAATCGGTGCTCGTCATGCTGTCAAAGCGCACGCCGCCGGGATTCTGAATCGCAATTTCAGTTTTTGCCATATAACGCTGCGCATCGGTCATGAATGCGCCAAGCTCCTCCTTGTTTGACAACGGAAACTTCGACTGTCCGACAACTCTGTTGAATTCAGGGACGTTGCAAAAATCGTCAACCTTCTTTTTGATGTTTTCGTCAATTTTTGTAATTTCAGTTATATCAATGACTTGCGAATGTTTGTTGATGACTTCTCCGCCACAAACCTGTATCTTCGTCAACGTTGTGAAATTTAAATTTCTTTTTGATTGGGTATATAACACACCGCTTGGATATTGTTTTGTCAACAAATGGTGGGAATGTCCGCCGATGATAAGGTCAAACTGCGGATAGACTCTTGCAAGGATTGAATCGACATCAAGACCGCAATGGTCGAGCAGGACAAAGACATCGCAACTGTCCTTAAGTGACAGATAATCATTGATTTTCTGATTTGCGTCAACAAAACGGACATTCTTTATGCTGTCGCGGTGCGCACTCGGGAAGCCATAGTTTGAAGTCTCTATCATTCCGAGAAAGACAACGCTAACGTCCTCACCCTTAATGTTTTTCGTAATTTTCACGTATGGTTTTATCATTTCTGAAACCTCGGGATAATCCGAGAAGTCGGCATTGGCGCAGATGGTCGGGAAATTTGTGTTTTCAACAAAATATTTAAGGCCGTTTATGCTTCCGTCAAATTCATGATTACCTAACTCACTGACAGTGAACTTCAAATCATTCATCAAGGTTATCATCGGCAGATTCGGATGCGTCGGGTTTTTGTCGTTATAGACATTGCCCGTCCTGTTGTCGCCAGCGGTTACAAGCATCAAATCGGGATATATATTTCGCAGACTGTCAACGACATACGCAAATGTCGGCATATTCTCAATATGGCCGTGCATGTCGTTTACGGAAAGTATCACAACATCGAGAGTATCGATATTTCTTGCTTTAATCCTGTCAAGACATTGATAGCCAACGGTATCATGATTTTCAAAATATTCTATTGTGGCATCGTAAATTAATGGTCCTGCCATCATCGCTCTAAAGCCTTGTTTTTCAAGAAATTCCATCGGATATTCGCTCATCGCGACAGAATATCTCCTTTCCAGATCAATCGGTTCGCCGTTTTCAAGAGTCACAACAGCATTTGAAAAATGTGGTTTCCTGTATTCATCAAAGACATAGTCAATGGAATATTTCAAACCGGAAACGTATGTCGGGCCGCGGTCGCTTGTCGAGAAACGATTTATGAAATCAACGATTTCCTCACTGCTTAACTCAATGATTTGCAATCTGTTATCAAACGGACTGAAGTCATAAACATCGACAAGTCTTATTTCATTTCCGTCAAGAGTCTCTTTCCTTATTGCCCCATAATTATGAAATGCAATGTCGGTTTTCATGACCGAACGATACGAATCAGCGAGCAGACAGCCGATTCTATATCTGTTGTCAAGCGGAGTAGCCGTATATCCCAAAAATCTTGTCAGATATTCGTTTTTGTAGAATTTATCAACCGTTTTCCTGATTTTTCTGCTCTCCGAAAGTCCGTTTTCGAGTGAGACGCTCTCCGCTGACTTTGAAACGACCTTGCCATCAACGACATTTATCTTCACGACATTGGCAAAATTCAAATAAGAGCCGGTCTGGGTGCAAAGCACGTTATCTCCATGATACTCAATGTATTTATGATGGGTATGACCGCCTATTATCACATCAAATTGCGGGCAGTCTTCCGCTATCGGGTAATCGCCTCGCTCACCACAATGCGAAAGCAGGATGAACACATCGCAACTGTCAGCAAGATAAAGGTAATCTTTCGCGGTTTCGTATGGGTCAGTGAAACGTATGTTTTTTATGTTTTTATCAATCGCCGACGGATGACCGTTTTTATATGTCTCCAAAAGTCCGAGAACGCAAATTTTAACGCCTTGATTGTCAATATAATAATAAGGTTTTATTTCCAATTCCGGTTCCTTTGAGAAATCGGCGTTCGCACAAATCATCGGGAATTTCGTATTGTTCTGAAAATCAACAAGTCCGGCGATGTTTTTGTCAAATTCATGATTGCCGACCGCAGAGAGGTCGAAACCGATTTCATTCATCAGTTTAATCATCGGATAATTGGAATGATTTGGATAGAAATCGTTGTAAGAATTGCCGGTTCTGTTATCTCCTGCACTGAATATCAACAGATTCGGATACAATTCTCGGAGGCTGTCGGCAACAAAGCCAAGTCGCGGCATCCGCTCGATATGACCGTGTATGTCGTTAACCGAAAGAATGACAATCTCTTTGGAATCATTGTCAGATAAAGATTTGTCAGTTGCGCAAGAAAACAGCAAAAGACTGATAATCAATAAACTAAATATTCTATTCATAAAACTATTTTATATTCCGTAAAAATCTTTTCAACAGCATCTTCATATTCGTCTAAATGATTGACTTTCTTTACGTTACGCCAGATATTCTGCGGATCATCGAAGATGTTCATCATGTATTTCCACAGTTCCTTCATGCTGCCGATAATTTTCGGGCTGCCGCCGGCATGACGCAGTCGCTCGACATACAAACCAACTACAAACTTATGCAATCTTGCATTCTTATCTTGTTGATTGTCATTGATTTGCTTTATTTCCTCAGCCAAAAACGGATTTGTCAGCAATCCGCGTCCCAACATTGTATGAGTTTTATCTGTGGAAATATTTTCTACAACTGATTTGTATTTTTCGACTGAATAAATATCGCCGTTATATATCAAAGGTTTGTTAATCAATGAAATAAGCTCCTTGAACTTTTCGAGCGACGCCTCTCCGGTGTACATCTGTTTCCCGATTCTCGGATGAACTATTATCTCACTGAAAGGCAATGTGTTAAACGTATCAACAAACCTCAAAATCTCATCATCGGAATAATACCCGAGCCGGCATTTAATGCTGAATTTTATGCCTTGAATGTTATCACAAACCTCTTCAAGCATGGCGGTTGTCCGTTGCGGGTCGGCCATAAGTCCGCAGCCACGCGTTTTGTTCGCCACCCGCGGAAAAGGACAGCCCATATTTAAGTTAAATTCAGGGTATCCCATTGACTTACACTGATTTGCAAACCTGACAATCTCTTCTGCGGTATTACTCAAAATCTGAGGAACGACAATATTCACGTCATTAAACCTCGGGTCAATCTCCTCACCGCGGAGACTTTTTGAGTTGTCTTTTTGTATTCCGGTGAAAAACGGCGTGTAGAACTTGTCTATCCCGCCAAAATGTTTCATGAACACATTGCGATAGACAACATCGGTGATTCCTTGAAATGGCGCAAGACTTAACCTATTCATTTCCTTTTAGTTATGACACGAACAAAAGTCAAGACGAGCAACAATGCCGTCAAGAAAACCGACACCTTATATATATAGTCGCCGTAGCGGACGTAAAAAGTCTGTTTTTCATTGGTTTTCAAAGTGTTACGCAAGGCTGTCTGCTCCCAGTACTTTGATTTCTCCACGACGTCGCCTTTTTGATTGATGAACGCTGAAATGCCCGTATTTGCGGAGCGTGCGATGCTTCGGCGGGTCTCGATGGCACGCAGACTCGAAAATTCGAGATGCTGTCGGTGCCCGGGCGTATCGCCCCACCAGCCATCGTTGGTGATGACTAAAAGCATATCCGCGCCTTTCCTGACGAACTCCGTTACATAACCGCCGAATGCTGATTCATAACAAATCAACGTTCCAACTTTATGATTATCAAAGGATAACACGCGAGCCTCGGCATCTTTTTTCAACGTTCCCGTCGTCCCGCCAAGGTCAACAGCCATATCCGCCAACGGCCTGATGACCCACCACGACGGCATCGCCTCGACGCCGGGTGTCAACTTCGATTTATGATAAAGCTGAATGTCGTCTTTTGTGATGAGAGCCGCTGTATTATAGGCATAGTAATATTCATCAGCGTCATAGAATTTCCGCGCGGCGAAATCGTCCTCCTCCCCTTTTGGAACCAATCCTAAAGCACTGATTCCCACGACATAACACGACTGCGGGAAAGTGTCGATATATCTTCGTAACTCTCTGATTGAATAGAATCTGTCAATGTTTTCAAGCCAGATATCCTCCTGTATCGCCGACTCGGGACTGACAACAAACCTTGTGTTTTCGGTCATCAAAGGTGCGGCAACCTCAAGATTTCTCTTCAAAATCTGCGGAGGCGTGAGGGTGAACTCCTCCGAATAAGGGTCGAGATTCGGCTGTACCACCACAACCTCAACCTCATTGCCGACCTCTTTATAAGAATGATACATTATCTTACTGACAATCAACGGAATAAGAAGAACCGCCATCGCCAATAAAGCCGATTTCAAATGGTTTTTACTTTTAAATAACCACTTATAAATCAAGATATTGGATGTCAAGACCCAGACCGTGCCGCCCGCAGCGCCAGTCCATTCATACCATTGCACCCAAGTGTAATAATGCGAAAAGACGTTTCCGAGATTAAGCCAAGGCCAATTCAGCTGCCAGTTAAGATGCAGATATTCAAAAGCTAACACAAAGATTATCAATACATAATAACCTTTTTTATTTTCGTATAACCTTGTTTTCACAAGATGAAAGGCCCAGAAAACCGTCGCCATGAAGACACTGTTGAGCAGAATCATCCCGATGGTTCCGACAGCTGTCGTTTTCCATACCCACCACGTTGTCAATGAGTTCCATGTGAGGAAAGCGGCAAGTGCGAGCAGGAACATCTTGCCTTTCTCAGGATTTTCCCTGTCGCCGACTCTGTCTTGAAGAAAAAGTAGGGGCACGAAAGCCACAAAAGCCAATGGCGCCAAACCTTTCGTAGGCCATGCAGCGGCGATGAGCAGGCCGCTCAACAATGCCAAAGACACTTTCGTGACAGCTTTCATCTACTTAACCCTCAACAACTTAGTGATTTTAAAACTATTGTCCGCAAAAATGATCGAAGCGTTTCCGTTGCGTTCAATCTGGTTGATGCTTTCCTCAAAAAGACCGCAGATTTGCTCGACGTTCTTTATATTAATAAAAGGTGCAAAATTCTTGGTAAAGTTTTTCTCGTCTGCCGGCAGCAACACGTCATTGGACATATTGTTATTGAACAGCAATGAGTTATGGAAGATATTGAGTCCATATTCGAGAAATTCCTTTTGCTTCTCGCGTCCGAGCGGTTTGATGTCGTTGGCGACAAGGTCGATGAGTTCCGGCACTGCGCCTTTGAAGCAATAACGCATCCATTTTTGGAAGACGTTGGCATAAAGTTTCTCATCTTCCTTGTCTTTCACGAAATGTTGCGCCATGAGCCAATTGCCGTCAGCGAGGGCGGCTGCGTCGTACGCCTCTTGCGGCGAACACGCAAACTTCTGAACAAGAGCGTCTTGCAATTCCGGCATCGGTATTTTCGGCACTTTCACCAACATGCAGCGCGAGCGGATGGTAGTGAGCAGCTCTTCCTGATTCTCGGCAATCAAGATGAACAGCGTCTTCTCCGGCGGTTCCTCGATGAGTTTCAGTAACTTATTGGCGCACTGCACGTTAAGTTTCTCCGCCATCCAGATAATTGCTATTTTATATTCACTCTCGTAGGCTTTGAAACTCAGTTTCCGAAGTATCGTCGCGGCATCACGCACGTTGATGACACCTTGTTTGTTTTCGATGTCGAGCTTGTTGAACCAATCTGACAAATCAGCATAACCTTGACAGTCAGAGAGATAACTGCGCCAGTCGCCGAGAAACAGGTCTGACTCTGGATTTTGCTTGACTTCCTTGTTGGTGGCTGTCGGAAACACGAAATGAAGGTCGGGATGCGTCAATGACATGAACTTCCTGCACGACGGGCAAACGCCGCAACTGTCTGTCTCTGAACGGTTTGTGCAATTTATGTATTGTGCATACGCCATCGCGAGCGGCAGTTTCCCGCTGCCTTCAGGGCCGAGAAAGAGCTGTGCGTGCGACACACGGCTCTCCCTCACGCTCTGTATCAGGCGTTTCTTCAGATCTTCATGCCCTATGATCTCCGAAAACAACATTATTCCTTGATGAATTTTCTGACAACGCTGTTGCCTTTGCCGTCAACGATTCTGATGAAATATACGCCACCGCTCAGGTCAGCGACATCGACATTCGCTTCCGCCGCTGCGACTTTCATGGTTTTGACTTTCATTCCGACAGAATTAAAAACTTCAACTGTCTGAATATCATCAGCTTTCACAATAATATTATTTATTGCCGGATTAGGATATACGTTTACATCTTTATCGTATGTCACTGATTCTACATCCAGCACTATTGTGTTTCCAGGGAATGAGATGTCGTCAATCCAGCAGGCACCACCGGAGCAGTCGCCGCTCTTGCTGGTGTCGTAACGCCATTCGAGGACATGGTCGCCGGCTTTAACTTCATATTCAGCGTATGTCCAGCCGTTAAAGTCCGACCATTTGTCAATCACCTTTCCATCAATGTAAAACACGAAAAAGTCCTTGCGTTTTCTTGTTGAAGTCTTGAAATAGAATGAGATCTCGCCGTCGGCCACCGTCTTTGTCTCGATGATGAGTGATGATATCTGGTCGTTTGTTATGTCACCTGACTGCACTGAATATGTGCCGGAATGTTTTGTCTCATCCGTCACAAACCACGGCTTCGCGCCACCGTGTTTCCAGTTGAGATGCGAGAAGTCGCCTGTTTCAAAATCTTCCGTGATTGTCCCGACTGTGAACAGCAAATGTTTTTCCGCCGCGTAAAGCCCTGACTTCACCTTGAATTTCAGATCGACTGTTGTGCCGTCATGAATCTCGTCGGAGACATGAATATCAATGCTTTGTGAAAACTCATGGTTGGCTGCGATGTCACCTATCGCGACATCATTTTCTGTATAAGTGATATACGGATTTTCGTCGCATCCGTGAAGAATTGACTCCAAAGCCGCCTTGTGACCGATGTTTTTCCCTGAGACATTGACTCTGAAAACCTCACCGGCATCAACATAGCCGTTCATGTTTCCTTCAATCTCTTCGTATGTTATCTCGTTGATTACCAACGCTGGTGCCAACGCCCTGTACATGATGTTACTTTCCCAGACATTGGAGCCGTCGGTGCAAGTAATCACAAAATCAACATATTCGCAGTCAGGGATGTTGTCGGCGACTTTAAACTCAAAGGCGTCATCGATGTTGACAGTGCTTTCCGCTGCCACGTCACCGATTGTCACCGTTGAATTTATCATTTCGATGTATTCTGAATCTGTTGACAATGTGGCTGTTACGTTGTTTGCGTCAGCCATGCCGGTGTTTCTGAAATCAACATCCATCGAAATCGTGTTTGAATATCCAAGGTCATCGCTCAACGTGATATTTTCGGAAAGAACGAAAGCCGTGTTGTTGTTAATGCCTAAAATGTTGATTGTCTGAGGATAGGCATTCGGGCCTGTGACGATGAGTTGCAGATCACCAACGACATTGAGAGGCTCTGAGAAAACGACTTCCGCCACGCCGTTCAAGTTTGTCTGGCCGAAAGCGAGCAGTTCGCCGTCGTGGAATATGCTGCAACGGAAGTTACTCTGCGCCTCACCAATCTTTCTGACTGTCAGCGTGGTATGTGTAGTACCTTGCGGCAACGCTGCGTCATGGCTGATTTCCGGACGGAAAGGCTCGTCGAGCCACGGACAGACCGCCACGTCGCCCATGATGTTCAACGCCCAGAAACTCCAGATCATGTACGGGTCATAATAATAGCCCATATTAATAATAGGTGCGACAGTATTTTTCATCTCTACGATAGCCATTCCGATATATGGTATCCTGTCGTTATAATACGCATCGACAAACTCGCGGTGGAGGTGAGTGGAAGGACCGTCGCCCCAAGGTGAGTACCAGCCATAGCGCGAGTTGCCGGTGACAGCCACAAAGCCTGTCGATACCGTCGTCAGCTTCTCAAGGATACATTTATGCGAGAAGTCACCGCAGATGCAGCCGTGTGAGTGAAAGAACCCGTAATTGTGGGTGACACCGTCAAGGTTGTAGAAACTGTTGTCGGTGATGCCGTTCTCGTACCATCCCGCCACATAGTCGGTGTTGGCGTGTCCGAAATGGTGGACATATTGTCCGCCGAAGTCATTGATGGCCTGTTTGAAGATGGTGCCCGACCAGCCCGTCGGACCGTCAGCATAGATCTTGTGGAAATTGTAATCCGCCGGAATGCCGACAGTGGTGTAGTCGAAATCGCTGCTGCCGCCGATGATGCGTTCGAGGTCGGTGCTGCCGTAATAGCCATCACCGAGATGCTCGGCACCGAGGATGACGTCGCGGAACTCGCCTAAAACAGGACTGCTATGATATGCAAACGTCTTGTGCAGCAAGTTGTTAAACTGCACTTCGTTGTTGAAACACAAACGTCCGATGCCTATTTCAGGTTCATAGTCGCTCTCTCCGATTTCACCCCAGACGCCGTTGTTGTTGGCATCCCAGTCAACGTCGAAACAGGTGAAATACATGTCGGCAGGGATATTGTCTATTTCTTCGTCATATACATTGACATACAAGGCGCGGAACGGAACCAGCCCGGTGTCGCCACCGAGGAGGACCATCATAATGCCTTCATTCTCATACTCTTGCTTGATGTAATTGTACATCTTCTCTTGATTATCACGACCGCTGTTGGCAGCTAAGATGTCTTCCAACGCCGCAACGCGTGTGCGAAGGCCGCGTGCCTCATAGAAGGTGACATATTCGTCGAAATGCGACACCCATTCCGCCGGCGTGATGACGAGAAGCTCATAGCCTGGAATAGACCGACCGCGTGTGCAATATTGGTCAATGGCTTCGGGATTCTGTGCCAGCCTCTCAACCTTGCCTTTTATCTCAGGTGTCGCCCAAAGAAGACTGCTCTTGTCTGACTTTGAGGCTGTTACGTTGACTTTGACTGTCGCCGTCTTTGCGTATGAGACCTTTCCCGTCGCCGGAACGTATCTCACAGGAGTGAATGAGACCGTCGCAAATGAATAACCGTTCATGTATTGTGTCATCACTTTCGACTGGCATACTTCAGGATACAAACCCTTTGATTTATAAAGACTTTCGTCAATCACAAAAGGATATTCCTTATCCAAACCGACCTGACGCATCTTCTGGTACGGGAAGAGGTTGTATGTCCCGTCAAGCTCCACGAAATCGGAATACTCGACCGTAAAATCTTGTGCATCGGTGTTTTGCGGAAGCAGAAGCGAGACGCTCTGCCACGGAAGCGACGGCTGCCCAACTTTCGCGGTATTCATTGTTCCATCAAAATTGATTTCATCATAACCATTGACAACTCTTGATGTCGGATTGTCAAAATGATAGACCTTTTCAACTGTCTGGGCAAATGATAACACGCTCAAAACCATTGAAAACAACGCTGTTAATAATAATTTTTTCATTTTTATAACGAAATTAATACGAATGTTTCTATTGATGTGGAACCGCTCGCGGTTCTCCCCTAATTACTTGTTTCCTAATTAATCCAGGCTTCGACTTCTTCGAGCTGCAAAGCCGGAACGTCCATCTTGTTTTTCTTTCTGATGCCGTTGAGCTTCTCGCGGAGACCTGCGGGTTTCTGTTCCTTGAGCATCTCGACAGATGTGAAATTCTGTTTTACAAGGACTTCCGCCCAAACCTCAGGAACGCCTATTGCCATGAAGTCTTCTTTTGTCGCGACTTTCTTCACTTTTTCAGGACGCATCTGCGGGAACAGGAGCACCTCCTGAATCTGTGTCTGGCCTGTGAGCAGCATCACGAAGCGGTCGATGCCGATGCCCATACCCGATGTCGGAGGCATACCGTATTCGAGGGCGCGGAGGAAGTCCTGGTCGATGACCATCGCCTCATCGTCGCCGCGGCCCGCGAGCATCATCTGCTCCTCGAAACGTGCGCGCTGGTCAATGGGGTCGTTCAGTTCGGTGTATGCGTTCGCCACCTCCTTGCCGTTGATCATAAGCTCGAAACGCTCGGTGAGTTCCGGATTGTTGCGGTGACGTTTGCAGAGCGGCGACATCTCCACAGGGTAGTCGGTGATGAACGTCGGCTGAATGTAGTTGCCTTCGCATTTCGCGCCGAAAATTTCATCAATGAGCTTTCCTTTGCCCATCGAAGGGTCGATTTCTATTTCAAGTTGTTTGCACACCTCGCGAAGTTGCTCCTCGTTCATGCCATTGATGTCGATGCCCGTGTTCTCCTTGATGGAGTCGATCATCGAGATGCGTTTGAACGGACGTTTGAAGCTGATCTCATGGTCGCCGACCATAACCTTGTCAGTGCCAAGCACATCCATCGCGCAACGGTGAATCATCTCTTCCGTGTAGTCCATCATCCAGAGGTAGTCTTTGTAAGCCACATAGATTTCAAGGCCTGTAAATTCCGGATTGTGTGAGCGGTCCATGCCCTCGTTGCGGAAGTTGCGCGAGAACTCATACACGCCGTCGAAGCCGCCCACGATGAGGCGTTTCAGGTAAAGCTCGTCGGCGATCCTCAGATACAACGGGATGTCGAGCGCGTTGTGGTGTGTGATGAACGGACGCGCCGACGCGCCGCCAGGGATTGACTGAAGCACAGGCGTCTCCACCTCGAGGTAGCCGCTCTCGTTGAAGAAACGGCGAATGCTGTCGATGGCTCTCGTCCTCTTGATGAAAATATCCTTAACCTTATCATTTACAACGAGATCGACGTAACGCATACGGTAGCGGAGCTCAGGGTCGTTGAACTCATCGTATTTCACGCCGTCTTTCTCCTTCACTATCGGCAACGGGCGCAGCGACTTGCTGAGCACCGTGAGTTCCTTCACGTGGATTGAAATCTCGCCCATCTGGGTGCGGAACGCGAAACCTTTCACGCCGATGAAGTCGCCGATGTCTAAAAGGCGTTTGAAGACGGTGTTGTACATGGTCTTGTCTTCGCCCGGGCAGATTTCGTCGCGGTTTAGGTAGAGCTGAATGCGGCCGTGGGCGTCCTGCAGTTCGCAGAACGATGCCGCGCCCATGATGCGACGGCTCATGATACGTCCGCCGATGCTCACGTTCTCAAATTTCGCGAGGTCGTTGTCGTCAAATTGTTCTTTTATCTGGACTGTCGTGACGTTCACGTCGAACGCCGCCTGTGGATAAGGATTGATACCTAATTTATAAAGCTCCTGCAAGGAGTTTCTTCTGATTTGTTCTTGTTCGCTTAACATTTCTCAAAAAATTATTTGGGCGCAAAGATAAGAAAAAAATTAATAGGTAATATCATTTTTAAAACGCCCCGTATATTTTGTAATCTGGACGACAAACATATATTTTTTAAATGTTGAAAAATGGAAAACGAAACGCATAAATCAAATTATTGTCACTTTGTCAGGAAAAACATTCAGATTTTACAATTTTTGTTTACAATTGTTTTTTTGCAAACATTTTTTCACAAAAACGACAAAAATGTAAACAAAATTTTACAATAAAATTTTTCAAAAACCCTTGACAGATAATGTTTTGTGTTGTAATTTTGCGACTTGAAAATCAGAGTTTAAAAACAAAAAATTTTACTATGGAAGATGACAAATATTACATCAGGTTTGACTACGCCTTGAAGAAAGTGCTTCGCGACAAGGCTAATTTCGTGGTTTTGGAAGGTTTTCTCACTGTTTTGTTGGGCGAAAAAATCAAGATAAAAAGTCTGTTGGAGAGCGAAGGCAACCGTGAGCGCCGTGACGACAAGACGAACAGGGTTGACATTCTGGCGGAGGACACAAACGGCGCGTTGTTTATAATAGAAGTGCAGGCCACCAATGAGTATGGCATGTTCCAACGTATGCTCTTCGCCACGTCAAAGGCGGTGACCGACTACATCAAGAGCGGCGAAGAATATGAGAGGGTGAAGAGGATCTATTCCATAAACATTGTGTATTTCGACCTTGGCGTCGGCGATGACATAATATATAAAGGTACAACGGAGTTTTACGGGGTGAACAACGGCGACAAGCTCAACCTGAAGAACTATCAGATTGCGAAATTCAACGTTGACAGCGTTTCGAAACTGTTCCCGATATATTACATAATAAAGGTGGACAACTTCAACAAGGTGGCGGAGACGCCGTTGGAAGAATGGGTATCGTACCTCAAGACAGGCGACATCCCCGACACCGCCACCGCACCGGGCCTCCCCGAAGCGAGAGAGTCGCTCGACGTTTACAAAGAATACTCACGCAGAGACGCCGACTTCTATTTCAAGGACTTGGTTGAAAACAAGTCAATCAAACGAAACATGGAGCTTTCGAAAGACGAAGGCATGTTTTACGGACGGCAGGAAGGTTATGCCTTAGGTCTTGAAGAAGGAATACAGGAAGGAATGCAGAAAGGACTTGAGGAAGGAATGCAGAAAGGACTTGAAGAGGGGATGCAGAAAGGACTTGAAGAAGGAATCAAGAAAGAACGCGAGGAAATAAAAAAACGTTTTTTGCAGTTGATGTCAGACAACGGCCTCAGCCAAGAAATGATTGACGACGTGGCCGACAAATTATAAGTCACAGTGAGATGCCGAGAGTGGAATTTCTCGAAACTCCACTCTTAAAACTCCACACCAAAAACTTCAAACTATTCCGTGATATAAGGATTGTTCCTCTTCTCCTCGCCTATCGTCGTCGTCGGGCCGTGACCCGGATACACGATGGTGTCGTCGGGGAGTTTGTAAAGCACGTTCTTCAGGCTGTTCTCAAGCTGCTCGTAGCTGCCGCCAGGGAAGTCGGAACGCCCCACGCCGCGACGGAACAACGTGTCGCCCGTCAGCACGAAGCCGTCCCTCTCGGCGTAGAAACTCACATGGCCCTTGGCGTGACCCGGCGTGTATAAGACCTTCAGCTCGTCGCCGCCGATTTTCACCAACCCGCCTTCGGCGAGGTCAATCGTCGGATAGATACATGAATCCTGCGTGAATTTTATCCCGAACACCTCGGCGTACATCCACACCTTGTTATAATATTCCCTCTCCACCGGACATGCCGCAAGCGGGATGTCAAACTCCTTTGACAACACCGCATTACCCATCACATGGTCGATGTGCGAGTGCGTGCTGAGCAACATTTTCGGCATCAATTTCATGCCCGAAATATAACACAAAATCTCGTCGTTTTCGGCCGTCGTATGATTGCCCGCGTCAACAATCACACATTCGAGACTTTCATTGTAAATAATATACGTGTTTTCTTGTAAACTATTGAACACAAATGTTTTAACTTTAAGCATAAAATTTTTTTGTATTAATTTTTTTAATAATTTCCATTAATTTTTCACAAACTTATCAACGTTTTTATGTTGATAAATTTTTTGATTTTTTTTCATTTTCAGAGTGCAAAGATACAAATCTCTTTACTAATTTTACGACCGAATTTTGAAGAAAATTTCGGGCAATTTAATATTTTCATAAACGACTAATTATCAAAGAAAATGGCGGCAAATATGCATCATGAAGATGTTTGTGATTTGTTCTCACAACTCGAAAAAAGCGAGAAAAAGAGTTTTGAGGGTCAAAATGACAAGTCTCACACAGAAAAAATGGTTGAATTTCGCAATGAGAATCGCATCTCTGAAGGTGAGTATTTTGTCAGGAAAACAGATGATAATAAGATAGAAGTCGTTGATACAAAAGAAGTTATGGAGAATAAAAAATACACAAAGTATTCCACTGAAGACGTGAAACAGGCAGCCACGGCGTATTTTGGCGGCGACCAGCTGGCGGGTGATGTCTGGACAAACAAATATGCACTGAAGGACAGCGACGGCAACATCTACGAGCGCACGCCTGAAGACATGCATCACCGCATCGCTTCCGAGATAGCGCGGATTGAGAAACGTTACGCCAACCCGTTGAAGGAAGAGGAGATTTTCGAGGTGCTGAAAGATTTCAGGTATATCGTGCCGCAGGGCAGCCCGATGGCCGGCATCGGCAACAACTTCCAGATCTCGTCGCTCTCGAACTGTTTCGTCATCGGGACGAAAGGCTCATCAGACTCATACGGTGCCATCATGAAGGTTGACCAGGAACAGGTTCAGCTGATGAAACGCCGCGGCGGCGTCGGCCACGACCTCTCGCACATCCGCCCGACAGGCAGCCCGGTCAAGAACTGTGCCCTCACCTCGACAGGCGTCGTGCCCTTCATGGAACGCTACTCCAACTCGACAAAGGAAGTCGCACAAGACGGACGCCGCGGAGCACTCATGATGAGCATCAGCATAAAACACCCCGACTCGGAGGCTTTCATCGACGCCAAGATGACGCAAGGCAAGATTACCAACGCCAACGTGTCAGTGCGCATCACCGACGACTTCATGCAGGCCGTCATCGAAAACAAACCGTTCGTGCAACAATACCCCATCGACTCACCCAACCCTTTATATACCAAAGAAATTAACGCACGTAAACTGTGGAATAAAATCATCCACAACGCGTGGGCGTCGGCCGAACCGGGTGTCCTCTTCTGGGACACCATCACACGCGAATCGATACCCGACTGCTACGCCGACCTCGGCTTCAAGACCATAAGCACCAACCCGTGCGGCGAGATACCGCTCTGCGCATACGACAGCTGCCGACTCCTCGCCATCAACCTCTACAGCTACGTCGAGAAGCCGTTCACGCCTGAAGCCACGTTCAACAAAGAACTGTTCAAGAAACACGTCGGCATCGCACAGCGCATGATGGACGACATCATCGACCTCGAAGTGGAAAAGGTCGATGCCATCCTCGACAAGATTTATTCAGACCCCGAGGAGGACGAGGTGAAGTTCACCGAAGTCAACCTCTGGAAAAGCATAAGGAAGAAGTCACTGCAAGGCCGTCGCACCGGCATCGGCATCACCGCGGAAGGCGACATGCTCGCCGCCCTCGGCTACCGTTACGCCACCGACGAGGCCATCGCGTTCTCCACAGAAATACAGCAGCTCCTGGCACATGAGGCCTACCGCTCATCGGTGAACCTCGCCAAAGAACGCGGCGCATTTGAGGTATATGACACGAAACGCGAGGAGAACAACCCGTTCATCCAACGCCTCCGCGTCATCGACGAAAACCTCTATCAGGACATGGCGAAATACGGACGCCGTAACATCGCCATGCTCACAATCGCCCCGACAGGCACCGTGAGCATCTGCACACAGACCACCTCAGGCATCGAGCCGGTGTTCATGGTCGCATACAAACGCCGCCGCAAAGTCAACCCGAACGACAAGAACGCAACGGTGACATTCACCGACCCCGACGGCAACGCATTCGAGGAATACAACGTCTTCCACCCGAAGTTCATGACATGGCTCGAAGTCAACGGCTACAACGTCGAAGAGGTGAAGAGCTACAGCATCGAGAAAATCAATGAGCTTGTAGAAAAATCGCCTTATTATAAATCGACATCCAACGACATCGACTGGGTGAACAAGGTGAAGATGCAGGGCGCGATGCAAAAATGGGTTGACCACTCAATCAGCGTGACTGTCAACGTGCCGGCGGAGACCACCGAGGAGCTCGTCAGCCAGATCTACGAGACAGCATGGAGAAGCGGCTGCAAGGGCATGACGATATACCGTGACGGCTCGCGCACAGGCGTTCTCGTAAGCCAGGACAAGAAAGACAAGAAAGAAGAGAAGCACGATACAATCATTGAGAACCAGGCACCTACGCGTCCGAAGGAAGTGGAATGCGACGTGGTGCGTTTCCAGAACAACTACGAGAAATGGATCGCCTTCGTGGGTAAGATTGACGGCAAGCCATACGAGATCTTCTCTGGTAAGGCCGACGACTTCTTCATCCCGCCTTTCGTCGAGAACGGCTGGATTATCAAGAACAGAGACGAAAACGACCACTCGCGCTATGACTTCAAGTTCGCCGACAAGCAAGGGTACAAGGTGACGATGGAAGGCCTCTCGCGCTCGTTCAACAAAGAATACTGGAACTACGCGAAGCTCATCTCCGGCGTGCTGCGCCACGGGATGCCGATACCGTACGTCGTGACACTCGTCCAGAACCTGAATGTCGATGAGGACAACATCAACACGTGGAAGAACGGCATCGCCCGCGCCCTGAAACGCTACATCAAGGACGGCACAAAGGTAGAGAAAGAGAAATGCCCGACATGCGGCTCCGACCTCGTATATGAGGACGGCTGCAAGCACTGCACCAACTGCGGTTACTCCAAGTGCGGCGGCTGATGAATGAGGCTTGACCCGACACCATTGGCGGAAAAATTCTGCAAAAGGAATAATTTTTTGAAAAAAGGAACTGCATTTGTGAAATTAAGTGTACTTTTGCGGAAAAATTTAAAACATGAACTTTGATCAATTGGAATTCAGCACGTTCTGCATATACAACATCGCAGTGGCGTTGAACATGAATCAGTCTGATGTGTACAGGATTCTGAGAAAGTCGGGGATTTTGAAAGATTATGTTATTGACGCTTACAAGGTTACTCACACATTTGACAGTCAATATATTGTGGATGACATAACAGGTCTCATGAAGGAAAGGGGGGTGTTATGATAGTCTATCACACGTCGGATGTTGTTGTAAATGTGCCCGACATAAGCCATTCACGAAAGTTTGTTGATTTTGGCGAAGGTTTCTATGTCACCCCGTTGATGGAGCAGGCTGTCCAGTACGGTCTCCGGTATAAAGCCATGAAAAGAAAGCCGATTTTGAATATTTACGATTTTAATTTTGATAAAAGCAGGTCATCCTACAAATATTTTGAATTTTATGATGAAGAATGGCTCGATTATGTTTTTTCTTGTCGAAAGGGATTTGCACGTAAAAATTATGACGTCATAGAGGGAGGTGTCGCAAATGACCGTGTCTTTGATACTGTCGATTTGTATTTTTCAGGTTTGATAGCAAAAGAAGAGGCGTTGCGGCGGCTGATGTATGTCAAACCCAATTGGCAGATTTGCATTGCATCTCAAAAAGTTTTAGATGAATGTCTGACATTTAAAAATTCGGAGGATATACCATGATTGCAAATCAAACATTACTTCAGATGAAGTATGCGCGCATAATCCGAGAGATTGCCGACATGGCGAAGATACCATTGGAAAAAGCCATGGATTTGTTCTATAATTCACAGACTTTTCAGTTGATATCCAATGGAATAGCCGACATGCATTGCATGAGCGACAAATACCTCGCCGAAGAAATTTGCATTGAAATGAATTGCATGTCCTGAACAATCTTCGGCCTCTGTGTTTTTGCAAAACGCAGACGTTTGATATTTTTGCCATTTTCTCATTTTTTCCATTGTCTTTCCAAAAAAATTCCTTACCTTTGCGGCTTCTGAAACAAAGGTGAAAGTTCATCTTTTCTTTTTTGCAACGAACTGATTTTTATAGAATTATTAATTAAATAAACATTAAAAAATAAAAACTTAAAATGAAACGAAAATTTACATTTATGATTCTGGCGATGCTATTCGCCATTTTAGGGCCCGGCGCGGAGGCGTGGGGACAAACTGAAAGCGTTACTTACGTTTTCAATTCTAAAGAGTGGAAAGCAAAAATTGGCAATACAGATGCCAATTGGACTTCAAAAAAAGATGGCAATCAATTTACAGCTAACCAAGGTATTCAAGTTACCAAAAATGGATCAGGTGCTTGCGGCAATTCGGATGTTTCATATAGCAATGTCTCAAAAATCATTGTTACCTATTGCACGAATGTATCAAGCGGTGTTGGTTCCATCAAATGGTATAATGTTGAAACTACAAATTCAAATCCACAATCTGGTACTTTGGTAGGCTCATATTCAGTGACAAAACCCAGCAGCGGCGGCACGACTCTGAAAACATGCGAGATTACTCCTTCCTTGGCTCAGACCGGTTTCGTTCAACTTTATGTGGAGTGCACTACAAATAGCATCTACATTTGGTCAGTTGAGATACAATATTCCTCTGGCACTCCTTCCGCCACCCTCGAATCCATCGAAGTTTCAGGTGAAGCAGCCGACCTTTGGACTGCTGACGCTTTCTCACATGAAGGCATCACTGTTATGGCAAACTGGGACGAAGGCGATCCTACCGACGTTACTAACGCTTGCGAATACAGCGGCTACGACATGACCTCGGCAGGAGAACAAACCGTTACAGTTTCCTACACTGCAGGTGAAGTGACAAAATCAGACACATACACTGTAACCGTGAACACCATCGGCAACACACAAGATGAACCATACACCGTGGCTCAAGCAAAAGCCTTGATTGATGCCGGCAACGGACTCAACGAAGAGGTTTATGTTGAAGGCATCATTTGCCAAGTTGATTCTTATAATTCCACATATCATTCAATCACTTATTGGATTTCGACAGACGGAACAACCACCGACAAATTTGAAGTTTACGGCGGATTGAACGCTGAAGATCAAGATCCATTTTCAAGCAAAGACGATTTGACAGTTGGATACAATGCCATCGTCAAGGGCAAAATCACCAAATTTAATAGCACATACGAATTCAGTCAGAACAACCATCTGGTTTCCTACACTCCTCCTGTAACCCAGCTCCCAGCACCTACCAACCTTACTGTAAGCAACCTCAGCATGACAGGCGCCACCCTTTCGTGGAGTGCCGTTGAACATGCAAGCAGCTACACAGTGCATGTTTCGGATTTGGACGCATACGAAAACACCATTGAGAATATTGAAACGACAAGCGTGGTTCTTGACGACCTTACCGCAGGAAAAGAATATATGTGGACCGTCCAAGCCATCGGCGACGGAGTAACCTATCTCAACAGCGGAATTGCTGAGGGCGAAGTTTTTGAAACTCCTACCACCGTCCTCTATACTGTACATTTTGAGCCCCAACAGACTGGTGGCACAATTAATATTAATCCAGTGCAAGCCGCAGCTGGAGATGAAGTCTTTGCTATGGCAACAGCAGCCGAACATTACTCTTTTACACAATGGAATTTTAATCCGGAAGTCACTATTACAACGGGCGAAATCACTGGTGACTTTATCACTTTCATCATGCCAGCAAGCGATGTCACCGTTTCCGCCACCTTCACTGAAGAAGCAAATTACACTGTTACCTACGCCAAGGGTGGCGAGGATGTCACTGGCGAAGACCCTGAAACGGTTTCATACTATGTAAATGATGTGGTCACTTTGGAAGAAAACCCATACACTCGCACAGGTTTCTCTTTCAACGGCTGGGAAGTCAAAGACGCTGGAGGAAACGAACCATTAGTTTATGAAGGCGGGTTCGTAATGCCGGCAAGCAATGTCACAGTTACCGCAACTTGGGCTGAAAAAGATCCTGCCGTCATCACATTGATGGACAAGGGCGCACAATATGGCGAAGCAATCAACGGCTATGTTGGCGACAACCTGCTCGCAACACTTGCCGATGTTGTAAATCCCACAGGACTCCCTTCAATGACTGATTACACATTCGCCGGTTGGGCACAGGCAAAAGACACCGAAAACCCAAATATCGCAACTGCAGAAACGACCATTGCTGGCGATGCTACCCTTTATGCCATTTACGCCAACGTCATCCCTGGCACAAGCACGTGGGATTTGGTTACCGACGCTTCCCACCTTGCAATTGGCGATGTCGTGGTGATTGCTGCAAGTGGTTCTGATTATGCTATGAGCACCACGCAAAACACAAATAATCGTGGACAGTTTGCTATTACAAAAACTGACAGCCAAGTCACATGGAATAATAGCGAAACCGATGGTGTTCAAGAAATTACACTCGAAACAGGAAATAAAAACAACACGTTTGCATTTAATGTTGGTAATGGTTATCTTTACGCAGCAAGTTCTTCAAGTAACTACTTGAAAACACAAGACAAAATTGATGACAACGCAAGTTGGGCTATTAGTATTTCCGAGAATGTTGCTTCAATTGTCGCACAAGGTACAAACACACACAATGTTATGCAACACAACCAAAATTCTTCACTTTTCGCATGTTATGGAAGTGCTTCTCAAAAAGCGCTTGCCCTTTACAAAGAAAACACCACTCCAGATATTATCATTTACGACTTTGAAGAAAGTGCAAAGACCTTAACGGTTACATACGATGCCAATGGTGCAGAAGGTGAAGTCCCAGTAGAAGCAATGTTGTTCGCCCAAGGCGACGAATACATATTGGAAAGCGCAGATGGCCTCACCAAGGCACACCATACTTTTGCGGGTTGGAAAGCAAATACTGATGAGTTGATTTATGCTGTCGGCTCAACCTACACGTTTGGCGAAGCCAATGTAACTTTCACTGCACAATGGAATGAAGATACAAAATACACCGTATCTTACCATGCAAATGATGCTGTTACATCAGAACAAGTCTATGCCGGAGAGTTACAGCTTACAGCACCAGGCAATGTTCCTAACGGTTACACCTACGTTGGTTGGACAACAGCACCTATCGAAGGTGTCGCCCAAAGCGCAACATACTTCTCAAGCTACAATGTGACAGAAAATGTCAATTTGTACGCCGTGTTTGCGATAGCAGAAACTGGTGGAACAACTTCTGTAACAAAGGATATTATCGCTGAAGCTGGCATAACTGCTTCTGTTACGCTGAATGCAGACAACAATCCTTATCAAATGGGTGAATTGCCAATAACATTAACAGGTATAAAAGGAACAAGCAACTTCCCGGCACTAAACTATAATTCCACGAATGGAACGGATTTGAGATTCTACAAAGGCACAACTTGCGGAGTTACTTTTGCTACAACAAATAATAGTACTATCACTAAGATAGAATTTAAAAAGAATTCATCAACAGCATCGGATTTGAAAACGTATTTCTCTGTTAATGTGGGAACTTTGTTAAATAATGTTTGGACGGGTAGTACCGGAAGCGTGACTATTTTATATAGCAATGAAGACACATTTAAGGAACAGATGTATATCATCAATGTTACTTATTCAGAGACGAGTACTCCAACTTACTCCAACTTCTGCACCACAGTTTCAACACCTTCAATTCCAGCTGAAATTACAAATGATGCCACAATCCCTTCAGGAGCTGCTTACACTTTGACAAGTCCTATCACAATTAAGTCAGGTGCTACGTTGACCGTCAACGGCGCCCTCGGCAACACCAACCCCGCCAACCTCATCATCGAAGACGGCGCACAACTCATCGTCAACAACAGCGTTCAGGCGACAGTGAAGAAAAACATCGCAGAAGCAAATACAAGAGATTCAAAATGGTCGGATTGGTACACAATCAGCTCACCGCTCGCAGCAAGTGTCAATGTCACGGATGTCACCAACCTCATCCCGACAACAGTGACAGCAACCGACTACGACCTCTACTACCTCGATGAAAAGAACGCACAGTGGATCAATTCAAGGATTTACAGCAATACAACAACCATCATCGCGAACCCTGATTTCACCACAATTGACAAAGGCCGCGGCTACATCTACTCCAACACAACTGCAGCAGACATTGCTTTCGCAGGCGAAGTCAATGTTGCCGATGTTGAATGCACACTCACAATCGGCGCGGCAAACGGCTTCAACCTCATCGGCAACCCGTTCACGCAGAACATCGAATTGGCAAACGTCACAGGCGTAACTTTGGCAGAAGGTTTCTATGTCCTTACCAACCAAGACACATGGGCAACGGAGCCTATTATGACAGGAACAATAGCTCCTCTTCAGGGCTTCCTCGTGCAGGCCACGACAGCCGGCACAGCCACAATCAGCAAGCCGACAGCAGCACCGAGC
>JAZRYG010000047.1:0-86115 GCA_045600605.1 Bacteroidales bacterium | reverse complement strand
TTGGCCGTTGCTGAAGCCGTCTTTTACGGTCTTTTTTGAGCCACAAAAAAAGCATTTTTTTGCATAATCGGAAAATATTATGCAAATATATGAATTTCAATCAATTACAAGGTTTCTATCACCAAATTTGACCATTAAGCCGAAATTCGGGATAACGGAGGTGGAGGGGATTGAGTGAGAGCTGGTTTTATTCTAAATTTTGGATGGCATTATTGTTTCAACAAAAAAATCCCGCTCCGGTTTCACCCGGAACGGAATTTCCTCTGATAATATTCTTGCACTAAGTGCGCACCGACTACATGTTCTCTTCGGCCTGACGAAGCTTCTGCACGTAGATGGCCTTCTGCAACTGTTCACGTTTGATGACAGATGGCTTTGTGAATTTCTGGCGGTTGCGTAATTCTTTCACAACACCGGTTTTCTCGTACTTTCTCTTGTAGCGTTTCAGAGCGCGGTCGATGCTTTCACCGTCTTTTACAGGAATAATAATCATTTTTAATACTCTCTCTTTCTTTTAATTGTTAAACTAAAAACCTGCTTACTTTAAGCGGGTGCAAAAGTACAACATTTTTCTTTACACCCGCATTAATTTTTCAATTATTTTTCAAGCAGATGTCTGAACAGGAAATTGTCGATTTTCGTGAACAGATGCATCCTGCATTCGCCGTCGCCGAACTCCTCGTAGCCGCCGTAGATACCGTGGTTCTTGTTGGGATAAATCATCAGATCGAACTGCACGTTGTTGGCTATCATCGACTTGATAAGCTCCATCGCATTCTGGTAATGTACGTTGTCGTCGCCGCTGCCGTGGCAGAGCAGATAGTTACCTTTTATCATCGCGGTGTTGCTCACCGGCGAGTTGTCGTCGTAGCCGGTAGGATTTTCCTGCGGAGTGCGCATGTAACGCTCGGTATAGATGTTGTCGTAGAATCTCCAGTTTGTGACAGGCGCGACGGAGACCGCGGTGCTGATGACATCGGCTCCCTTGGTGATGCCGTTGGCAGCCATGAAGCCGCCGTAGCTCCAGCCATAAATCGCGATCTTGTCGGGGTTGACGTACGGCTGTTTCGCCATGTATTTCGCCAGCGTTATCATGTCTTCGGTCTCGTATTTCCCGAGTTCGAGGTAGGTCATTTTCTTGAACTCCTGCCCTTGCGCACCGCTGCCTCTGTTATTGATTGACACCGAGATGATTCCGCGCTGCGCGAGAAGCTGCATCCAGTCCCAGTCGCTGTGATCCCATTGGTTCATGACCGTCTGATGTCCCGGACCGCCATAGACGTAAATCAGGACAGGATATTTCTTGTTCGCGTCGAAGTCAGGAGGGAGAATCTGCCATCCGTCGATTTCAACGGTCGAGCCGTCGGGCATGGTGAAAGCCGGGTCGCTGATTTTTATGAATTGTTTGTCGCTGATATTATACGCGTTTAGTCTCTCCAAAAGTTCGTGGTTGTCTTCAAGCGCCCTCATCAGCTTGCCTTTATTTGTGTAAAGTTCATACAGATAAGGTTGTGTCGCCGTTGAGTTTATGTTGATCAAATACTTGAAAGAGTTGTTGAAACGGGCGATGTTTGTTCCTACCTTATTAATAATAGTGCGCATTGAACCTTTCATGTTCACGGCGTAGATTTGGCGTTCGATTGGTGAGTTCTTCGCCGCCTGGAAATAAACTTCTTTTCCGTCGAAGCCGTAAATCCTCGTTACATCCCAGCTGCCCGAAGTGAGGGCCTTGCTTTCGGAGCCATCGAGTTTGCACATATAAATATGGTTGAACCCCGATTTCTCGCTTGTGATGAGGAACGATTTCCCGTCGTCGAGGAAAGTCCAGTCGTCGGTGATGTCAACATAATAAGGGTTTGTCTCATCGTAGAATACGTGCGTCTTACCTGTCGTTGCGTCGGCGGCGAGGATTTCGAGATGGTTTTGATGGCGGTTAAGTCTCTGGATTGCAAGGACATTTTCGTTCTTTGTCCATTTCATTCTCGGAAGATAGATGTCTGTCTCCTCGCCAGTGTCCATCTTTATCGTCTTGCCGCTTTCGAGGTCATAGACATAGACTTCGACGACGGAGTTGTCATCGCCGGCCTTCGGGTATTTGAAGCTGTACCAGTCGGGATAAGCCGGTTCGAGGCCGATGAACTCCTCCATCTGGAACTCTTTCACGTTCGACTCGTCGAATTTATAGAAAGCTATTTTCTTGCTGTCGGGCGACCAGAAATAACCGAGTGAGAAGCTGAACTCCTCTTCATAGACCCAGTCGGGGGCACCATTAATAATATGGTTATAGAGTCCGTCTTCGGTGAATTGCGTTTCAGTGCCAGAAGCGAGGTCTTTTATGAACAAGTTGTTGTCGCGCATGAAAGCGACTTTCGTGGCGTCGGGCGAGAAGGTGGCGAGACACTGGCTGCCGTTTGTCGAAAGCGGGGTCAGTGTTTTTGAAGCCAAGTCATAGACAAAATAATCAGCTGTAAACGAGTGGCGGTAGATGTAATCCACGTTTGTGAGGAACAGCACCTTCGACTCGTCATCGCTCAGCGTGTAGTTGTACGGGCGGATTGGCTCGGTCTCTCCTTCCTGAATCAATTCTGAAAACCGAAAAAGCGTACTTACTTTTTTTCCGGTTTTGTATTCATAAATATTGAATTCACCATTCTCAATGGTGCCGTATGTGTCGCCATTTCGCATCGGATTCATGCCTTTCACGCCTTTGGCTTGGAATGTCGGCATTTCATAAATGTCGGAAAGTTCGAAGTTTTTCTTTTCCTGTGCGTTGGTTGTCACATTGAAGACAAGCATTAACGCAATGATTAGCAAGCATTTAATTCTTCTCATGATTTGATGATTTTGAAAATTCAAAGATAAGCAAAAAATTTTTACGAAAAATGTTGCGCGTATAATTTTTTGTTGTACTTTTGCACTCGCAATCGGGACGGTAGCTCAGTTGGTTTAGAGCGCATGCTTGACAGGCATGAGGTCACAAGTTCGATCCTTGTTCGCCCCACATCAGACGCCGAGTGGCGTTTTTTTTTACGAAGGGTGACGGGTCGTTAGCCCAGTTGGTTTAGAGCGCTGCCTTCACACGGCAGAGGTCACTGGTTCGAGTCCAGTACGACCCACAATCCAATGATATTCAGCAAGTTAAACGCTTGCTGAATATCATAAACGGCGCATAATCGGCGCAAAAAAGATGTTGCATTTTTTCTCTTGGTTTTTGCCAAAAGAATAAAAAAAATGTCTGACACTGAAAAAAAATCCACAAAAAATTTAAACGTCACTTATTTACCAGCCACATTGAGGCACACTGCCCACGGATGGACTATCGAATATGCCGTATTGAATCCGGCTTCGATGGCCATGGAGAGAAAAGTGTCGAAAATGAACCGCATAAGAAGTCGGTTTGAGCGCATCACCGACTTCAAAAACTATTGCAATGGGTTGATTTGCACATTAAACACCAGGCTTGCTGGCGGTTGGACTCCTTTCGGTGAAGAGCAAAACTCGCGGCTTTTTACTCCCATCGACGTGGTACTTGAGTGTTATATCAATGAAAAATCGAAAGAGCTGCGTCCCGATACAATTATCAATTACCGCTCGTTTTGCAAATGCCTCAAAGAATGGGTTGACAAAATATGTCCAAACGCACAAGTATCAATGTTTAACAAGGTGATGGCGGTTAAATTCATGGATTATATCCAAAATGAAAAAGGGTTGGCTGGCAGGTCGTATAACAACCGTTTGAAGCAAGCCCGGGCATTTTTCGGATGGGCTGTCGAAAAATGTTACACGAAGGAAAATCCGTTTGTGGCAATGAAGATGAAACGTGAGGAAACCAAGCAGCGCATCTTAATACCTGCAGACACACGTGGGCGGATTGTGGACTATTTTTCTTCCAACAATCCCAATTACCTGGTTCTGTGTCGTTTGGTCTTCAGCTCTTTGGTGCGCCCGAAAGAGGTGTGGAGGCTCCGTATTTCCGACATCCACCTCTCGGATGGTTACATCTGGGTAACTGAGGACGAAGCAAAGACACATTTCAGCCGTGCCGCAACGCTCACTCCTCAGCTTATATCAGACATCGCCGGTATGATAAAAAACGCAAAACCTTCGATGTACTTATTCGGGCATGGCTTCAAACCCGATGTTAAGCCCATCCGTTACCAGAATTTCCGTGAGGAATGGGATAAGATGCGCAAAGCACTGAAACTGCCTCAGCAAATGCAGCTATACAGCTTGCGGGACACTGGTATAAATGAAATGCTCAAAAGCGGTATCGACACGTTGACTGTGATGCAGCACGCTGATCATCACGACTTGGCGATAACAACCAAATACGCAAACCATATCGACCCTCACCTTGTAGAGGTGATATCAAAGAGGGCACCGACCTTCTGACCGCGTTAGGGATAGAAGGACATTTACGCAGTTAGTCCGAATAGCCCGACGGCTTATGACGTAACGCCCAAACCTTAATTAATATACTCCATCTGATTGGTGCTGCCCTTGAATATGTAACCGCACTGATTCTCAATCTCCATTTCCTCAAGCGGAAGCATGTTTTGTTTGCCGAAAGTGCGTTCAGCCATGACAATAAACTCTACTATATACATATAGGAGCCATGGAACTCAAAAGCTTTCATCTTACCTGTCGGGTTGCCTTCCTCATCCAACTCATCAATACCGATGAGGCACTTTATCCAATTAGGGTTTCCCTTGGAGTCACTTTTGAGTTCGTAATTAAAGATTGTGAATACCTTTCCGGCAAGGTCGCGCGGATTGATGTTGGGAGCATCCATAGTCCTATCGATACGGATTTTCTCTGTCAATTGTCTTAATTTCATATTGTTCTCTATTTTTTGCATTAAAGCGTAGCAGTCGGCATGTCGCATAATGCCGTAATAGCTCGCCCATGAATCATCTTTTTTACAACGTTGCGCCCTTTGGCGTATGTTTTGTCTAATTCTGGTAAAACCTTTGTCGTGGTCGGTGATTTTGCGATCGTCATTTCTAATAATGATGAGGCCGCAAAAAGACAGCGGTTCGTCAAGCGGCTGCAACCTGATTGCCGTTGCCTTTGCTCTGATTTGCAGTTCATACCACCAATAATTTTGGATTCGCCATTTAAGCTGGCTTCCATCCTCCTTGGTGTAAACTGCCACAAAATTATCGTCTGCAAATCTGATTGAAAATGGTGATGCCTGTTTGATCCAATAATCAAACCTCAACATCACAACATGATGGATGAATGAAGATGTCGGAGTGCCTATTGGAAGTCTGCCATTAAGGAAACCGACCGCAATGCCGAATTCGATAAGTTCTTTATCGTCAGTCAGTCTTCGCATCTCTCTTCTGAAAATTTTGGGTCTTACGTATTCATAACATTTGCGCTGGTCAATAACAATGCCGTATGTCAAGTCACGACGGTCATACAACACATGCTTCACCTTGCTGACAACCGATTTTCGTTTGTCGTTGGAGGTTATACCGCAACCAATTTTGCAATTAAGGGCGTTGTAATTGTCGTGAGCATTATAAATTGGCCATGCGAACAAGAGGAAAAGATGTTCTAATACAAATGTAAAAAGGTTAGGCGAATTGATATATCTTATTTTGCCGTTGGCATTTTTCTTCGTCAATTTGCGAAAGCCCAAATATTTTTTGTATTCACCGCTTTTTATCGAAGCTATAACGGATTCGGCATATGCATCTTCATTCGCCAACATCCGTTCGACAGCCTTGTTATCACTGTGTCCTTCGGCTGCTTTTTCAATAGCCTTGATAACAATCTCTTTAGTTACAATCATAATATTCAACAAGTATTGAGCTTTTGTCAAGCGTACATATTTACAATTTCATGAATATTCATGATGTGGCATTTGTACTTAGGCATCTCAGCCTTGCTTGACACCGACCTCAGCCATAGGCTTGTCGGCTTGTCTTATATATCTGCCGCTTCTGGGCACGAGAAACAGGCTCGTTCAATTATAATAATACTTGAGCAGAACCGCAATAGTTAGCGTTGGTATTGCCAGCCGAATTGTGCGCATTCAGATAGCGAGCCGACAGATTGCTGTTGTTGGCGTTGTTACCGAAACGGAGGCCGCCCATTTCCCATCAAGTCCTGGCGTCTTCGGAGGTCACGGTCACTATGCCGGACTTGGACGCTTCGACAGCGCAAAAATAATAAAAAAACAGCCCTGACGGGCTGTTTTTGAAAATTTTTTCTGGGCGATTGCATCGCCCTTGCAGTTGCTGCGCAATGTTGCACATTATTGCATATCCAACAATACTTGTGCAGAACCGCAAAAGTAAGCGTAGGTATAGCCAGCCGAATAGGGCGCATCCAGATAGCGAGCCGACAGAAGGCTGCCGGAGGCGCCGTAACCGAAACGGAGGCCGACACGAGTCTTCTTGCCAGCAGCACCCCAATAGTTACCCATATAACCATAGAAGCACTCGCCTGACTGATAGCCGCCACCGTGAGTAACAGGAAGCGGAGTGTTCGCAAGTCTGCGGCGCACGTAGGCATTATTGCGTGTAACAACCGAACCTGCAAGCTTGTACTTGCTTTCAAATGGGAACTTCTGTCCTATGCTGATTGAGACATCGTTCTCGTTAGTCCATTTGATTTGGTCGGTCTCAATGTACGCCTTCAGTGTATAGCCAAACGAATTTCTTGCCGGAGCTTCTACGCATTCACCGACAACTTCGCAGCCACCGCCCCAGTATGGACCGCCATCACCGCTCATGTCACAACCGAGCATGATTCCAGTGCGCAAGCAGACCTCAAGTTCGAAATCTGTGGTTTCAGTTGCCGATGCACTTGCATAGCCTGTGAATGTGCCTGTGACAATCTTATAGACTCGGCAGTTCATGTAGCCTTCAGCCACTGTTGGAGGGGTAAAGCCGGTTGCTACAGGATTGCTGAACCACCATTCTGCGCCATTGAACATGAAATGCTCATCGGCAGCAATGCCGAATTCGACGGCGAATGAGACAGCGATCTGTGCTTCCAAAGTCTTGCTTAACGGAGCATAACTGCTAAGCCAGTTGGATGCGTTTGTTGTTGACTTGGTCTCGCCCGAGCCATAATACATGGCTGGATTGCTGCCAAGTGAACAATGTCTCCAGTTGGCTTCACCGTCAGCTTTGTAGCGCAGTCCGCCATTCGACTTCCATGTGCTTTCACTGTTGCACGTGTCATCCTTAATGCCTCCGCTGAATCTGCCACCAGCGCAAAGATTCTTTGTGCCAAGGGCTGTTTCAATAGAGCGCAGGAAGGTGTTTCTTGCATGATAACCACCTTCAGCGACAGGGTAAGGAGCATTTGTGTTATGGTTATTAGCACGAGCTCTGTTCTTGGTTGTGACCTGAGAAATGCCGGAACACGAGCGGTAGTGGCCATTGTTCACAAACATTGTGCAACCAGAAGCACCAGCCTTTCCTTTTGAGTATGTGTCGTTTGAAACGTAGTTGAAGAAATAGCTTCTTGATTTGGCTACGTTGTTTTCAACGATGGCAGTAGTCGGTGATGCGCAGATGCCTGTCGGCTTCAATGCGAACATCTCGACATTCATGCCATCCCAGAAATTGACATTGGCGGAAATCAAGCCGTTCCACTCCTTGCCAGATGCTCCAATGAGGTTGTCAAGCAGATAAACCTCGTCTTTGCGACCGACGAAGATGCTGTATTTGGTCTCGGTTGACTCCCATGGCATAAGGTAATGGGTAACCTCTGTGTCGGCAGCTTTGTACAATCTCGGATGTGCGAGACGTTTGACACCGTCAACTGTCTCTATGCTGCACAATCTCAGGAACGCCTCTGCGTTGTAGCTGCCGGAAGCGCAATATTGGTTTGTGCATTCGGCATCTGTGTAGAGAGCGTTTGCCATGCACTCATCACGCATAGCTGTTGTGATACCGACAACAGGTGCCCAATTGCCGTAAATGTCACGCAGCCAGTTGTTTTTGCGAAGCTCCATGACAGGTTTCTTCTTGGTCTCGCCTTCGACGGCTGTCATGTCAACGAGGAATGGTCTCCAATCAAGAGCCCACAGTTTGTTGCCGAACACTGCCAGCGCATCAGGATTGTCCTGGTCAGTCGGCGATGCTATATTGGCGTTCTCCAGCCATTCACCTACACAATAGAGTGGTTTTGTGAGTCTCAACTCGGCGAGTTCTGCGGACGCACTCTTAAACTCATTGAGAAGTGCTCGCATCGTGTCTCTGAAGTTGCGCATATAGCTGATGACGATTGTGCCTGTCGCACTGTCACCGCCGACAACTTCCTCTGTGCCCATGTCGTCTGGTTTCTTGCCTGTAGGGTCAATATTATGGGTGCCTCTCACAGGCGTTGCCATCTGATAGTCCACATATTTCCCTGCAAATGCTGTCGCTGGGTCAATTTGCTCTGCGGTCTCAAAACTCAACACATAGCCTTTCAATGTCATACCCTCGACATCTGAGCGGAACAAGCCATCAAGCATTGCAGCGTATGTGCCTGTTGAAGGAAGCACAGCAGAATAGCGGTAGCCTCTTGTGACCTCCTCTTCGCCTTCGATTGACTCTGCTGTGATTTCCTCTTCGGTCCATGACAATTCAGTCAGCAACTTGCCGACAAGATTGCGCTCATAATTGCCTCCTCCTTCAGGATAGATAATCACATAGTCGAAGATGCCGCCCTTGCCCTGCTCTATGCGTCTGAGCACGATGCAGGTCTTGCCGTTGATTGTCTGTGTTTCAAAAACACTGGTCAAGGCTGGAACTGCCACAACGAGTTCGTCAGGCTCAACATAAGCGGCAAACACATTGTAATCTTTACTCCATGCAAGATGAGCTGAAATCTGTGCGATGTTGGCGGCATCAGAAACTTCTACGATAAGGTAGCCCTCTTCAGGAATGTAGAATGTTTCTGGATGACCTGTAAAGACATGCTCTGTGACAGCGGTGACTTCTGTGCCCACTGCTGGGAGTTCCGGCGAATACCACACTCCGATGATGACGCCTTCGCCTGCTTTGAGGTTGTTGCCGTCCTTATCGGTAAGCAGATAGCCGTTGTTCTTTTCTGCTGTACCATATTCCCCAACCTCACATTTTGGGCAACGGATGATGCAGAGTTTGTTGCTGCCGGCGATGATATGACCGCTGCTGACGGCTCCTGTTATGTAGCCGTTTGTCATGCCGCTTTCCCATGCAGCTGGATTGAGTGCGTTGGCACCGTTCCATTTCAATGAATGGATTTTGAAGGCTTTAGCCTCGGTGTCGCCACAACCGCCGATGATCTGCAAAAGAAGCGCGTCTTTCTTGCTGTCGATACTCTCATCGCCCGCAGTGGTGCGAATGTTGAATTTGTCCTGCACAGTCACAGGGTCGTTAAGTGAAATTATATCGCCAGCAATAAGCTCTGGCTCTTCGCCCACAGCTTTAGCTGCGCCGATATTCTCACGAGCCAGCCCCTTGTGTGTTTCGTTGAGGTTCTGTCTGTGTCCATAAGACACAGCGTCTGAAGCACTTGCGCCAAGTTTGAGATTGTCACGAGCCTGTGCTGCCTGTTCATCAGTCAGGTTCTGAGCTTTGTCATAACGTATGGCCTTGCCCGAGCCTCCGCCGCCAAAACCATTGTTCATAGTGTCAAATTCTCCCATAGTTACATGCTCCTTTCTGCCATCTCAACTCTACTCCAGTTGACCTTGACGGCTTCTAATGTGTCTGATGTTGAAATTCTGATTTTGTCACCGATGCATGCGTTGATTGGTGCAATTGCGACCCAGTTTTCATCAAACTGTACGTCATGCTCAATGGGCTGATAGGTCTCGCCATCGACTGAAATCTCAAGGGTTATGTCTCCTGTGCCTTGAATCTGTACCCTGCCTTTCTCCGAGAGAGCGGGGAAACTGGCGGTATTATCTGCCACCGGGTACTCTTTGATTAAATTTGTACTCATGTCGTTATAATTTATGATTTGGTTAGTATTACAATCCAAAATTCCGTCGTTAA
Source organism: Bacteroidales bacterium (assembly GCA_045600605.1). Classification (GTDB taxonomy): domain Bacteria; phylum Bacteroidota; class Bacteroidia; order Bacteroidales; family F082; genus Limimorpha. The sequence goes on along the minus strand of JAZRYG010000047.1, from coordinate 76,122 downwards.
GGAGGAGTAATCCTCTATAGGTCGGAAGAGGCGTGGTGTCCGGGCATTCAATCTCGATCGTGATGCCTTTGGCTGACCCTGCCGAGTCGCCTGAATCGCCGTTAGGTGTCAGTGTGGTGCGATAGTCACGACTGCCGATTATGTAGAACTTGCCGTCGTGTCTGATTACAAACACGTAGTCGCCATTGGCGGCGTTTTTCGCAAAAGAACGTATTTCATTGGTGATTTTCGGGTAAGACAGAGTCGCCTTATTCACTACAACCTTGCAGTCAGATTCTCCCTGGTAATCCCATGTGACTTTGCCCTTGCCTTGGGTGTTGTAGAGACGCGACCATCTTCTGCCTTCTGCGAGCGTGAAATCAGACACTGTGTCGTCACCCAACTCAACATAATCGTCGAAAATCAGTGCTTTGTCAATGTCGTCAACAATGACTGGCCACCCAGTAACATAAGCTTTGGGGATGAAATACACCTCGCTGCTGACACCTGAAGGATTTGGTGAACCCTGTTTGAAAACTATATTTGTTAAATCCATGTTCCTTGATTTTTGGTTTTGCAAAAATAATTAAACATCAGTGGCTTCAAGTGGCAATCTGTTTGGCGTCGAACCAGATGATTTTTTCGGATGTCTCGTTGCGTACATCGAGGTGAACCCAGTTGGTACCACGCTCAAGGCGGATAGGATATGGGAGGTCGGCCTTGTGATCCACAATCCATTGGCGGATGGCATCAGCGTCCCACATCTTATCATTGATGTGGAAATCGACAGCCTGACCCATAACATGAGCTGAAAGATATGCCGTGTTTTGCTCGGTATATCTCTTTACCTCGTTGCAACAGTTGCAGCGCATTCCTCGCTCGCGAAACCCTTTCTCTTTGTTGCTGCCCCAAGTGTTGATTATGATTGGCAAACCTATATGGTTGCGAATCCACATCATCACTTCAAGCAGGCGCACGTCGAGCTGCTGCCATGCGGCATCGCCGAACTTCTGATAAATGTGTGGACACACAAATTCTTTAATGCCGAATTTCCAGTTTTTGCTTTGAATAATCTGGCTGCGTGTCATTTCTCCTCCTTTGTGTATTTGTCGAAATCGATTTTGTCTTCAACTTTGTCCTTCATATATTTCTTAAGCCATCGGAATAAAGGATGGTCGCTGATGACTGCGGCATTCTCGAGGAAACTCCAGAACTCGACACCGCAACAGAAAGCTGTAAAGAAGTTCGCAAGCCTCAAATCATGTTCAGTGATCACGACATCGAGCAATTCGGCGAGGATGATTCCGGCAAGGATGAAAACGAGTTTGTAAATCGTACGCCATGCCTTGACCGATTCGAATGCGAATTTCTGCTTTTGCCGTTTAGCGAGAACCCACGACTTCCAAACTCCAGTTATGAAGTCGATGATTTCAAAGACGAATACGCACACAACAAGTGGCATGATGTTGTGGATGAAATAGGAAAACAAGCCGGCCACAATTCCTGCCAGCGTTTTCGCCGGATAGATGTTTAAGAATTTATACATTTTGGTTTTTGGTTTAGAAATTTAACTTTCGTAATATTTAATACTTATCTTATCGATGTCGCTGTTTTCGGTAGCAAAGCGTATGGTCTGTCCCTCCTCGATTTCGATAACCACAATCTCCTGTTCGCCTGGTATAAATCTGCCTGAAGGCTCGACAGCATCGCCGATGTAATAATAAATCGGCTCCTGTCTCGACAACGTGCCTCTTGTGGTGTACTCCACAAACACCTTGTTGGCGTTGACTGTAATCGGTTCGGTTGTGTCGTCTTCAATCTCCATCTCGACATTTTGCGTCAAATCTTCCATCTCCTCCTGTTTCACGACGGTTGACTGGTGCAAGATATTGTGTACACCCTGTGTATTGACACCACCCGACTCATCTTTATAGATATATGTGAATGTGCATGAGGCGAGCTGGTCGTCATCACCCATGCTTATTTCTGATGATTTGACAACGATGGCGTTGAACGACCCATCCGACGGCTCATATTTGCGGACTTCCTTCTTGGCGGCAAACAGCTCATAAACCCAATCACGCTGGCGGTATGGCATCATGCCACTGTTTTGGCTCCAGATACGCACATCATCAGTGTCGTCGAGTGGCAGATACTGACCTCCGAAACGACCGATGTTGTGCGTTATTTCAGGTTTTAGGGTGTTTGCGCCCTGGCATATCAGTGTGTCGATGCCGCCAAGATCATTCACGAAACAGAAATATTTCTCAAGCCCAGTGTACTCGCGATAAATGTAACGCTGCACCATCAACTCGTGTTGGCTGTCATCTATCAGGATGATGTCGTAATAGCCAAGCAGCGAGCCTGGCAGACCCGGATGCAATTTGATGACTTGGCTGTATCTCACATTTTCGGAATAACAGCCCTCTTCGGTTGTGCTTCTAACCAAATAATCAATATGATTGCCTGATTTGGTATAGAAGCGCACTTTCAGGTCAAGTCTGTCGCCTGGATTGTAGAATGTGAGCCATTCTGGAGTCTCATGTGTGGTAATCTTTTCAAGAGGCTGGTTGGTTAGGAAGTGAGTATGGCACCAGGTTGAAAAAGCGGCTGACGCTTTCAGTCGGGTGTTGACGACATAATACTGGAAATCAACACCTGTATAACCCGACGGAAAATTGCCCACCGTCTCGACGACGTTGACATGAAACAGTTTTCCGAAATTGTCTTGTGTGAAATAACCACCTGATGGGAAGGCGGTACCAAGGCACTCTTTGTATAATTCCTCAAAATCGATAGTCACCTGTCCGTTGAAATCGGGAGAGTAAATCGCCACATAAATGGGATGCGTTGGGTCTCCATCGAGCCAAAGGGTTGCCCTCACGGAAACATTGACACTTACAATGAACGCAGGCACTTTGTTGAGTGCGTAAGTTTCATTGTTTGTTGGTTTTTGTATGAAATCATTTACTGTCATAGGTGCAAAATTATTTCTATTCAAACAAAAAACAGTGACATATTATTCATTGGAGACAGCGGTAAAGGTGACTGTGATTTCTCCATCATATGAAAACGATTTTGTTTCAGAGGTCATCATACCGCCTGTAGGTAGCTGACAAGCATTGTATCTGCCAGAAACTCGTACCGTTCTGTTTATGGAAAATGTGTCTCCGACCTCTTTTGGCACACCTGCCCAATACAACCCCAAATCATCAGTATAACTGATAGGGTTGCCCGATAAATATTCCGTCCATTGATGAGTATATTCACTGCCGATCCAAACCCATCTGTCGTATGCAATCTCTTTATCATAATAATCTTTTGCAGTGTATGCGTCATCTGAAATATCCCATCTAAGAGGACTTTTTGAAATTATGTTGGGCTGTATGTCAACAATGCCATCATCAAAACGTTTAGCAACTACAAACTCCGCCTCGGCAGCTCTAGTCTTGGAGCCAATATCAGCGGATGCCTGAACTGGCAGCATCTTTTGATTTTTATACAGTTTGAGTTGGCTCATATCCAAACCCATAAACTGGCTGGTATTGAAGCGTACTTTGCCTTTCAGATGAACAGCGTTGTTGAGAATGAGTTCATTGTATCTTTTCCAGAAATATTGATACATATCATATGGCAAAAGACCGAATGGGAAATTTCCAGCAGCCGCCGCATATGTTTGTGTCGTTCCCATTGTTTTGTTTTGTCCAGTCAAGTCAACATGAAAACCTCTAACTATTATAATTTCTTGTTCAGCTTTTTCTTCCTTGGAATTATAGCCTGTGTGATAATGGATTCTTTCGCCAATAAAAGGAACTACATATGCGCCGTTGCACAACATTTTAGGCACAACATCATCCTGTTTAAACTCCTCAGACTCTTCTGTATTTTTGCGGTCATATTTAATTATATTAGAGCCAAGATATACTGGGTAAATAAGGTATTTACCGCTATTAAGATTTCTATAAAGAAGATAGAAATCACCTGTTGACTTACGTAATATCAAACAATCATAAGCATGGTCGTTGATTGGTGTCCCATTTACAAAACCGGAATACTCTTGTTCCGTAACTGGCACACAATAACCGCCATATTTCTCCAACAATTGATCAAAATCGTCAGATGCAGCTTCAGTACCTTCTAGAGTGGTTTTTGGCTCAAGCACAACCCTCTTCTGAGGATTGAGTGTCATAGTCAAATCGTCTTCCGTTATGCCGGTGATATCAATATCAGCTTCACCTGACAAAACATCCTCCATCATCACGATTTTGACTTCTTTAGTCTCAGAATTGACAAACGGCTGCGCATGAAACTTGTTATTGAGCCACTCTAGGAAATCGCTCAAAGTGCATGACGGAACCATGTCGGCATAATCAATTTTTGTCAGATAAACCATGGTATCGCTACAATTGTTTACCAAAACAAGGTCTTTAAGGTCGTTTTTGGCGAAACAATTGTAAGTAACTTCGTAGCCAAGTATTTGAAACAAAATAGCAAGCAGTCGGTGCAACCTGATGAATGGAGATATTCCATAACCCATAGGAACTGTCATTTTGACATCACCTTCCCAAACTTCACGCTGACCATATTCAAGATATCCGTTTGAAATATCATTGTTATACTGATAAATTTTGGTTCCGTTTGATTCTCGTGGTGATACAGCCACGGTAAAAATCATAAAATCATCAATAACATTTCCTTCATAAATGGCTTGCAATAATTGGAAACTAAAGTTTGGGGAGTTTCCTAAAACCCTAACATATCCTGCACCATTATTTGCTGCCGCAAAAATCTCCTTCAAACTCTTCTCTTTGCTTGTGACGTACAGGTCGCTGTTGTCCATCGCAAAAGAAGCGTCGATGCCTTCCTTTCGGTGGATGGTGTCCAATATCAGCTGGCCACGTTTGGTGATAGGACCAACCTGAAGGATAGCATCCATCTTGTTGGTGTAACGATATGCACGGTCAACACGTTCACGGTGGCCGAGCACTGCGAGGTTGTGCGACGACGATGGCAGCGTTGCCGGTACCGAGGCGTCACCCTCGCCCGAAAGGAACGGATTGTGCCGCTCAATCTTGATACTGAAGTCTTCTGGCAGCTCCAGCTGTCCATTTTCTGTTATGATTTTCATCTCGATGTCTGTTTTTTGAATCTTGCGTCCTGGTCGTCGATTTCTTTGATGTCGTTGCGCACGACGTATGATCGCAACGGCTTCTTTGCGAGAGTATCGCCGACGGCATCAGCTACGGCGGTACCAATGGCTTTTGCATCGATGACGATGTTGTTCTGCACTGTGCCGCCTCCAGTGTAGCCTCCTTCGGCAAAACCTGAGCCTGCAACTCTAACACGGCTGTGTTGGCGTGTACGGCGGTAACGCTCAAGGTCGGCAAACTTCACAGGGTCTTCCCTCACCATCCATGCGGGTGCGACCCACTCGTTGGCGTGAACCACTCCAACCGGCTTGCTGTCGGATGCATCCGTATCGGTGTAACCGCCTCCAGAGAACCCATTGACGGTTCTGGTGCCTGTCTGTTGTGCCGAACCGCCGCCTCCACCGCCGACGCTTGCGTTTTTGATGGCGTTGCGCTGTGCAATGATTGTTGCTATTTGTGCCGCTGTGGTTCCAGCAATCAAAGCTGATGCAACAATAGCTGCCGGATAAGGCATATCCGCAAATGCTCGAGCAATTGCCAAAGCGCCTTCAGCGGTAGCTCGGGCGATATTGATAACCATATCAACATCGGCGTACTTCTTTTGAGTGTCGAGTTTCTTCTGCTCATACTCCTGCTCTACCCTCTCGCGTTCCTCTGCATTGTCTCCGGCAGCTGTCAGACGTGCCTGGTATTCGGCTTCAAGTTGAGCCGTTTCGGCACTCTGCAACGCCGATGTGAAATTGGATGCTGCATTAAGAAAACTCTGCGACTTTTGGATATAGTCTTGAGCCTTCTGAAGCTTCATTTGCAGATTCTTTTCAGCATACTCTTGCTCAAGTTGCGCCACGGCTTGCTCGTACTCTTCCTCACTTAACAGTTTAGCCTGATGGATTTCTTCAAGATGTTCAAGCTGCATCTGAAGCTCCAGTGCCTGAGCCGAATCAGGGTTGAGTTTGTCTCGTACTGCTTGGGCATCCTCTCTCAGCTTTTCCATTTTCTTGTTCGCAAGCTCTTGAGCCTCAATCTGAGCGTCGAGAATAGCTTGTGCTGCTGCTGTCTCGTCGAGACCTCTATTTTTAACAAGTTCGAGTTTCTTTTGCAGATAGGTCATCTTGAGAACGAGCATCTGTGACTCGTATTCCTCTTCTGAAATCTTTCGTTGCGCCCTCGCCGCTTTCAGGGTGGTCTCCTCGCCTCTCTGCGCTTCCTCAAGCGCCTTCAGCTGTCGGTCGTATGCAGCTTTATTCTCGCCAGTCTGCTGCTCGAGAATCTGCTGCTCGATGGCCGAGGTGTCCCTACCCTCTTGTTTGGCGAGGTCGTATTTCTTTTGCAGATACTCGTTTTTGATCTCAAGCAGACGTCGTTCGTACTTGTCGGCTGACAGTTCTCCGGATATGTAAAGGCGTTTCGCCTCGTTCTGTTCGGCGCGCTGCTGGTTGTCGAGGGCTTTCACAGCGTCGTTGTAACGCTTGTCGGCAAGGCGTTTGTCAGCCTCAACAAATCGGTCATAGCGGTCTTTGAGCGTCTGCGAGTCCTCTTCTGTGAGGGCTGCGTAGCCTTTGTCAACAAGCTCCTTTTCGCTCTTTGTGAGCTTGCGGTAGCGTTCCTGAAGGAGCTTGAATTGGGCATTGGTAAGAATCTCATTCTGAGTCTCAAGATTTGATGTGTCGGTAATGCCGCCAGCATTGTCGCCTCCATTTTCGATTTTCTTGACTTCCTCTTTACTGATACGCGACATGATGGCGGCTTGTTTCTCTTGTGCTTTTGTCAGTTCTACTGTCTTCTTGTAAACTTCCTCCATCGCCCTTCCGTATTCTGTTGTATATGTCAGAGTCTGTTCGAACTGCTGGCCGTCAAATGTCATCGGCACAGTCTTCGTGACTGTCTCCCTGTTATCTCCACCGGCTTTAATCAAAGCTTCGTCTGCAACATGCTGTGCCTGCTCCAAAAGTTTTTCTGCTTCCAACACTTCTGACGTTGCACTTGTATATTCCTCTTCCAAAATCTTAGAGCGTGTCGTCATTTTAAGCTTTTGGAGATAGGCATCCAAGGCTTCAGTGTTATCATTGATAAGTTTGCCCTCTTCCGTAAGACTTGCATGATAACCGGGCACAAGCTTGTTCAGTTCCGCCAATGCTCTTCGGCGCGTGTCAATGGCAAGGCTGTTATTGTGGATAATATTGTTTAATGCGGTTATTCTACCGGCTTCCTCGCCGTATGACTCAGCAATTCGTTCGTTTATGTCTTCCATGTACTGAGCCTCGGCGCGCGCCTCACGGCTGTTCCTGACCCATCTCGTGATTGCCACGGTGGCGCCCGCCACCGCGAGTGCTATCATGCCGAACACCGACGCGCTCATTGCAGTGTTCAGGGCTGTCTGCGCCGCCGTCGCCGCCGCCGTCGCACCTGTCAGCTTCGCGTAGGCGAGCCTTGAAGCGTTCACCACGACGGTGCCGGTCGCCCGCAGGGCGGCCCCTGCCTTCACCGCGGCGTTGGCGATGCCGTGTGCGATGGCGTGCGCCTTCACCGCGACGGTCAGGGCGGCGACCGCTATCAAGGCGTTCCTTATCTCCCTGCCGTATGTGGAGAGCGCCCTGATCATGTACGTCAAGCCGTTGGTCGATTTCAGCAACACAGGGTTCAACGACTGGCCAAGGGTGATGGTCGCGTTCTGGAACTCCTTGCGAGCCTTTTCCAATTGAGCCTGCAAGTTGTTGTTTTTCACCGAATATTCATCTGTGACCGAAGTGGCTTTCTCAAACTCCACGTTGGCAAGTGCCTGAGCGTCGGTGATGGCTCCGAGGTTCGATGCCATTGATGCAAGCACACTCACGGCTCTCGCCCCATCCAATCCCATATCTTTGAAAATCGGGACCAACGAAGCGAATCCGTCTTGATCCTGAAGAGCCTTCAGCACAGTGGTGATGGCTTTGTTTGCGTCGTTGTTAAGCAGGTCGGTAAACTCCTGAACCTCCAATTTGGCGTATGACGCAAACTGCTTCGGGTCTTCATAGAGTTTCATCAGGAACTTCTGGAACGCCGTCGATGCCATCTCCACCTTCATAGCCGACTGGTCGAGACCCGAGGCGAAGCCAATGAGATCGGCGGCTGATATTCCGGCTTGTGCGCCGACGCCTGCCAGACGCTGCACAAACTCCACCAGGTAAGCCTCGCTTGCCGTCGAAGCCTGACCCACGGCGTTGACAGCCGAGCCTATGCTAAGAAGCGATTTCTCGACACCCATCTGCTGGGTGTAGCCGAGCACATCGGCGATCTTTCCGAGCTGCTTGATGGCATCCTCGCCGAGGTCTTCGCCCAACGCCACCTGAATCTGGTCGGCGGCACGTACAAAGCCGAGAATTTCCTGCCGTCCGCTGATGCCGAGCTTGCCGGCGTCACGGGCAAGCAGCAGCAGCTGCTCGCGGCTGGTGCGTGTGTCTATCTTCATGAGGTCGTTATCGAGCGACGCCACCTCATTGTGCGTGAGGCCGGTGGTCTTCATCACGTCGGCATAGGTGTCGTCGAGTTCGGCGGCGGCCTGCGCCGCCTTACGGAACGCCAGCGACAAACCGGTGATGGCTCCAATGCCAGCCGTGACTATGCCGAAATAGTGATTAAAGCTTTCCGACAGGCTTTTGAACGACAGCTTCTTTTGCTCTTCCACAACGCCTTTGAAGCCTTGCTTCAAAGTAGCGATGCGTGTGTTAACCTGTTGAAGCTGCTTTGATTTGTCGATAAACGCCTGTGTACCTGGTGCGAGTTTCTTGATCTCGTCTTGCAGCTGCTTTGAAACTTTGTTAAGGTCTCTGAGGCTGGCTGAATTGATATTCTTAATAATTTCATCAAACTTCTTTGCCTCAACCTTGGCGACCTCAAACGACTTGCGCACCTTCTGCGCCTGCTTATCGAGTTTTTTGCCAAGAGCGTCATCACCTGCCTTGTGTGCATCGAGTGCGGCTTTCTCAAGGTCTTTATATTCCTTTTCAAGCTCATTGAGAACCCTTTTGGCTGGTTCGCCGTTGAGTGTCACAATAACTTCAGCTTCCTGTGTGTTCTTGGCCATGGTAATTGATTCTTTCTATTGATTTTAAAAATTCATCTATCGCTTCCTCTCCATATTGGGCTGCGAGTAATCTCGACAATTGGTTGAACTCTCGCCAATAAACCTTGTTGAACCATCTCTTGGGAGTGCGGTTGCCCGGTCCTGCGCCAGCGTCAACGTAGTAGCCGTAGAAAAGGAATGTGAATGCTATCTTGCCATTGTCGCCATTGGCATCCTTTTCCACATGGGAACGGAACGAATTGATGAGGGCGCCAGTATGGTCAGGCAGAAAACGAAGTTTGGCAATACGCATCTCCCACCGCTGGACAGTAATCTCAGCCCACTCCTTAAGGTCAACAAGTTTCTGTTTGTCCATCGTAGCTCAAATCGAGGTCTTCGTTGAAATTCAAAGTGAACTCATAGCCGGTGTAGTTGGCTCCGGCATTGCGTATTCCGTAAGGTATCGAGCCGCTATCCCATTGGGCGAGCTGCCCGTCTTCAAGTTCCTTGCGGCTGATGAAAACCGAGAGCATTCGTTTCATCAGCGTCTTGCACTCGTCCTGTACGGCACGGCGGCTGTCGTCGCGTCCGACCATGCGCATCACCCACAGCGACTGTGAAGCCTTCTGGAAACCGCCTGGGCGGAACGAAAACTCACCCACCTCGTTGTGCTCGAGCACTACCACCGTAGGCAAGTCCTTGGTCTGGATAAGAGCCACAATGCCGTCGTAGCCTGCGGCCGATTCAATGATATCGTCGCCGTCAACCCCTTCGAGCTGTCCGGCAAGCACGTTTTTCAGATATGTCAAATCAAGCATGTTGTTTGGTTTTTGGTCAGTGCAAAAATAAAAGGGAGTTGCCACATTGCAGTGACAACTCCCCGACGGAATTCTGTTTTTGTTTTACTTCAGCCCGCCCACAGCCTCCGCAAGCTGCTGGAGTTCCTTGCCCATATTGTCGAGATTGGCTTTTTCAACCTCTATCTGCGCCACGAGGTCGCACATCTTCGATATTATTTCAGTCTTCGTCATCTTCGTCCTTACCTCCTTTCTTTCCTTTTTGAGCGGCTTGGTCAATAATGGCGGCAGCTCTTATTTCACTTCTTATGCGTTTGAGGTCGTAAAGAATAAGTGCCATTGTTCTGCTGCTCTTGTTCAGCATCTCACGTTCCTCGTCTTCAGCATCATAGCCGTCGGCAATCATCTGGAGGTTGCCGATGCCGTCCTTCAAGTCGTTGATATATGCACCGATCATATTGTCGTCATTGGAACAATGGTCATCGCCGAAGAGCTGTTTCAGCGACTTGACATCACAGATATCAATCATGCCGCCACCTCCTTTCTGATTGCCATGGCGCGGCGTGGCATGTTGGCGAGGTGCCATCCCATAAGGCGCACCCAATTGCGCAGGAAGCGTTCCACCATGCGGTTCTCGATGTTGACCACCGTGTTGTTGCTCCAGTGGCAGTCGCGGATGATAGTCATCGTCTTGGGGTACTGGGAGTTTGATTGCTTTTTCATATCTCACCTCCTTCCTCCGCCGCCTCTGGTCTCGGCAGACTTGAAAGTCTCTGCACTCTGAGGCGATTGGCTTCGTTGAGGCAGACAGTGCGTTTGCGGGACAATTCCCTGATGTTTGAACGCCATCCCTCATGTGCTTTGTCGTAAGCGGTCTTCGACAAGGTGAAAAGCCTTTCGTTGGCATCCAGCCTCTTGTTGTATTCTTCCAGCAGCTTCGCCTTCATGTCCTTGTAGCGGACGCGGAGTCTTTCAATCTCGAAATCGCCTCCGGCGGCCTTCTGCTCCTCCTCGAAAAGCCACAGCTTCAGTTCCGACAGCTTCTGCCCGTACCATTTTTTTGATTCGGCTTCCGATTCGCTGTTGCGCCGTCCGGCCTCGCGGAACTCTTCCTGCGCTTTCCTGTAATTCTCATTGATCGTTTCTGTCCTGCCGTCGAACTCATCTCTGATTTTCTGGCGTTCGCGGATGTAGTCGGCTTCGATTGCCGCCCTCTCCCTCTCGTACTGTTCCTGTGTCATTCCTCACCTCCTTCCGCGTTGATTATCGCACAGACCTCTTCCAAAAGCAGGTTTTTCTTATCGATGAAATAATCCGTTATCATCTCAAAGAACTGCGGGTCGCAGATCGTGGCCATCGGGTCGCCAGCCTCGTCGCGTACCGCCATGCCGGCGTGTGATGTGATTGCCACCTCATCATGGCCGCCGCGAAGAATGACGGTTTTTTTGTAACCGTTCTCGGGATGGACGTTTTTAATGGCACTGTTGATCTCGCTGATTTCGCACGACACCCTCACGAGGTTGTCCATCTGCGCAGGACTCAGCTTCCTTCTGTTGTTGGTTTCTTTTACCATTCTTTTGAACTTTTAATTTTGTTAAGGCGACGAAAAAAGCGGCCGCCGATGCGCTGTTCAAAAGAATGGTAGTACTCCGCAGGAGCAAAAATTCTTACGCAAAGGCGACCGCGAGGTCTTTTTATTTCTTCGGGCGATAAAAAAAGCCCGATGTTTCTTCGAGCATTTGACCGCTGCCCGTGCGAAGTAGGCTACTACTATTCTTTTGAACGCTGCAAAGATACGGTGTTTTTTGATACGTGCAACATTTTTTTGAAATTTTTTTGAAAAAAAATCAAAATTAAAAAGAATTACCAGTCGTCTTCCTCCGTGTTGATTTTCATTTGTTCAAAATCGTTTTGGAAAAATTTCACTTCGTTTCCTGCAATTTCTTTTAGTTCGCCCCAAACTTTTTCATCAAATCTGCCATTTTTTAATCTTTGAGGTTCAGAAAGTAACAGCCCCAGTTGGCATCCATCGTTGTTTTTTGGAAGGTTAGAATGATAAAAATTTGTCAAAACAACTTTGAATCTACCTTCACGGCATTGGATTTTAAGTTTATAACGAAGCCATCCTTCATAACAAATGATTGTAAGTCCGTTTGGGTGATAATCAATTTTAACGTCCTTTGTTATTGTCAAAGTTTCTTTGTCATGATAGAAATCACCGTCAACCGCTTTGAAATTTGTGGCGATATAATCAACCACAGCGGAGTAAATTTTTTCTGCCGGAATTCCATCTTTCTTAACAACAAACTCATAGCTTAACGCTTCCTGTGCAGTGGCCATCGTCCCGAAAGCCAACATTGCGAATAAAATAAATATTTTCTTCATATTTGAATAATTTGTTAATGAGCTGCAAAAATACACATTATATTAAAGTCAATGGAAAAGTGGAAAAATTTTTCCGGGGCGTGAAAAAAGCGGGCGTGACGCCGCTTTCACGTATGACGGAGGTCAATATTTCTTGAAAACATCTGTGTGAGTGCCTGTGTTGGTCAAGGCGTCACCAGGGCTTTGCGTATCTCATCGAGGCTCACGCTGTCGTATTCGCCTTTGTCGTACACAAGAACCAGCGTTATGACACCTTCATCTTCGGCAACGATGCAGTTTGCCGTTATCACCCGTGCGCCGCCGCTCTTGCCCTTGCCCTTCGACTTCACCGCCATTCTCACCTTTCGGAAACTGCCGCCCAGGTCAACGCCTTGCCCGGGGTTCTCCGCAAGGGAGTCCATGAGCTTGTCGAGGTCGCTTTTGAACGACGGGTATTTCGCGGCGAGTTTCTTTGCCTTCCGGTTGAAAGTCGGTGTCTGTTTGAAGTCTATCATATCGTTGCAAGGATCTCGGCTTTCGAGCAGCCTTTTTTCTTTTCCTTCATGATTTTCTCGGCTTCCTTGCGTGCCTGTCTTATCTCGTCGAGGATTGCTTCCCTGTCCGGCTCCGACGTAACGGCTTTTGAGACCTTCAGGCAGTCAATCTTCCTGATGTTTCTGATGGCGAGCATCGCATCAGGGTTGCTGCTGTCATAGGTTATTGTCACAGTACTTGTCATGTCTCTGAAATTTTATATTTGTTAATGAGCTGCAAAAATACACATTATTTTGATGTCAGGGGGAAAGTGGGGGAAATTTAAAAAGCCCCCGCCGTCAAGGTGAGGGCTTGTGCAATGTCGGTTGCGTGTCAAAACAAACAGACGTTGCTTAGTTCTCTTCCGAGGCGTGTAACGCCACTTTGTATTCTGGCCACTGTCTTTGCCGAAGGACGGCTTTTGCCTGTGACGTAGTGGCTCAACTGGTGGCGGTCGATGCCTGTGAATTTCTGGAGTGCCGAGAGGCTTATTATTTTGCCATAGTATTGAAGGAAGCTGACTGTGTCATAACGGAACTCGAATTCCAGTTCAGGAAGTGTTTTGCCTTGTTCTTTCCACATTTCCTTCACCTCTTCATGACACTCGTTGAAATCTTCCATTGCTTCGGCCACGTTGTCACCGAACCCCGAAATCATACAGACAGGGTTTGTGTCGGTGCAAACGGCGAACATACCGTCTTTCCCCACTTCGATAAATGCTTTCAGTTTTTCCATGATTTTGTGTTTTTATTTTGTAAGGGAGTGGATTATAACTCCACCCCCGATTCGTTCGCTATTGTGTTGACCGTTCCGTTTGGTATCTCCTTTGGACCGTGCCGTGGTACAGGGAACATCTTGTTTGTTATCGGGCTGAACCAGTGGTCGTGTCTTTTGCCGTGCCTCACGAAATAACAACCGGCGTTTTTGAGTTTTCTTTCAAGTTCGTGTGTTCTCATAGCAACTATTTTTGTTTGTTTTGACGTCGCAAAGATACACAATTGTATATTACCATCGACAAAAAAAGTAAAAAATTTTCAAAATATTTTATTTTGCAGGTCGCTGATAAATAAGCATTTACAAATTCAATACTGGTAATTGCCGAAAAATCACCCAAAATCCCTCAAAAAACGGCGAAAAAGTTACGCCGGAACGGAAAAAAAGCGTGAAGCCGCCGATGGGAGCGGCGGCATTCACATTCATTAACGAATCAAAAATTTTAAATATGGTATGCAAAAATTTTTCAAAAACCCCCTGGACTGCCCGAGAACAGGGGAAAAATTCAAATATCAAGAATGAAAAAAAACAAACTGTTCAATTCCCGTTTTAACGTCACTCACAAGTTTGGGCCTGTAATGCATGCATACGCCGAGCCTTGCGCAGCGCATCCTCATCTCGAGGTTGCATTCTTTCTCATCCTTGCAGAGTTCGCAGTCAATATCGCCGAAGACTTTCATTCCTCCGGGTATTTGAAATAATAGTCGTCGTGTTCGTCGTCTCTCATTGCTGCTCGCATATTACAAGGTTATTGAGTGAGGCTATTCTGTCAAGTTCCATCTCTGCCGGGAACTCGGTGTTGTGAGCCATGCGGTAGCCTTCAGGAAGCCGTATCATGTTTTGGCAAGCCACGCTCTCATTTAGTGGGACACGCTCGCCTGTGGTTGTTATCAGAACCATCACAGCGTAGCCGTTCATGCAGCGTCCGACGACGTATTTGTAGCGTTGGTTTTCAGGATCGACGTAGCACTTCATTTTCTCCAAATTTTGAAATAAACAACAAATAGCAGGGCTGCGACTATGGCGCAAAACACCAGAAATCCATAGTCGTGCCCTGCCGAGGTTTGTTTTGCAAGGCTCGCCTCTTCTTCAGATGACTCGATGTCTGTGGCAACGGAGTCAACCTTTGTCGTTGCCACGGTTGTGGTTTCCTGAGTGAAAGTAATATCCACGCTTTTCACCGCACCTTGGCTGATGCCTGGTTTGTCGTCGGCATCAGCTCGGGCGGTGTCCGTGGTGGTCGTAATGTTATTGGAATCCTCAGGAGGGTAAAATTCAATATGCAGTTTGGTGGTCTCCAAAAGGGAGTTCCACAAGCTGTCAAGCCTGCGGAACTCCAGCTTCTCAACTCCGGTGTGCGACCTGTGCTCATAGGTTTGCACGTCCCTTTTCATTCGGCATGAGAAGAAAAGTAATGAAACCAATAATAAAATGAAAAAAGATTTTCCCATATCAATAAAAATTAAGAACCATTCATTAACTTAATTCCAAAGGTTATGAAAAACAAAGAACCAAATACGATGCAAAAATAGCGACACCGCCCGACATCGGAGTGACAAACTACGTCTTGTATTTGCGCATTATCTCCTCCTCCTTTTTCGCGATCTCAATCTGATGCTGCAACGCCGCAAGCACGTCATGCATGTTCGACTTCTCTATTGCATCGTTATCCTGCGGATGCCCCTCGTTGAGAATCAGCATGATGTTCTGCCTGGCTTTCAGAGGCGAATAGGAGTCGTCGCCATCCTTGCTTCCTGCAAAAACAAAAGGATATTCGTTGAAGAGCCACTGCTTGAAGCCCCGCCACCAGAGCTGCATCATCACAGCATCGACATCGGAGATTTTCTTCCGTTTCACGCCAAGGTCAGCCATCGCCAGTCTAATCAGATTGATATCGCCGTTGGTTGAGAACCCGAACATGAGAGCGTCGGCATGGAAATAGTCACCGAATGTGGAGGCAAGCAAATGGGCGTTGACATCAATCGGGCACACGATGTCGCACGGCATTTCGTCATAGAACCAGGCAAGACGCTTGCAGAAGTCAGCGAGCTGCCAACTTTCAAGCGTGAACTCACGCCCCTGTTCGTCACGGAACTTCATGATGCCGTTCAAAGCCTCCCCATCGGGAGACGGCGACGAAACCATGGTCAATCCAGCGAGCTTGCAGAAAAGCGACAGTTCCGAAGCCTCACGAGTCAACAGCAAAAGCGAGTGTTCCGCAAGGATGCGAAGCTGCTGAAGCGTCACCTCCTGCCAGCTGCTTGGTATGGTCAAGTCAATCCGCATCATGTGAAGTTCACTATTTTGCCACCGTCAAGATTCACATTCATCGAGCTGAAAGCACTTGAACCCCTGAAACAAGGAAAGTCGCCAGGACTCTCAAGCATAACATCACGGGCGCGTGCCGCTGCATTGCGTGCGCATCTGATAGAGCCGTTAGCCGACGCCACGGCAGCAACTTTGAGTTCCTCAATGGCACGGCGATGAATCTCGAGCAAATCATTGTCCCGGTACAATTCCAGCAGGCGGTCAATCTCAACCTCTGATACGTAATAGTCGGCGACCTCCTTCATGCTTCTGTTAAGCACAGGCAAATCCGAATAAAACTCATCATAGCCGTTATAGGCACGTGCGCCAGGCACCGACGAATAATCTGCAATCGTCGGCATGAAAGATTCCGTAAGACGTTTGAATTGTTCCGACGACCGCCAATTAGGGTACGCAGAAATCATATAAGAAACAAGCGCATCGGCATCGCTTGCTATACGTTCGGGCATCTTTGCCAAAAGGCGGTCAACACGCTGTGCCGATGCAGGCGAGAAATTGTCGTTGTTCTGGACTGCGAACCCGGCTTCAGTGAGCTGCATATCCATTTCAGGAATGGCATCGAGCAACGCCTTTTCGGCAATCACACGACGGCACAGGCGGCGCAGATCTGCAAGAGGATCGCTTTCTGCCACATACGTCTCTTCAAGCGCAGTTTCAATCCCAGTGCCAATAATGCGAGAAACGAGCCAGTTTTGCGCACGACGGAAGAAATCGGCGAGACGCTCGTTGCCGACCGTCAAGTTCACCGACGGCAGAAATTCCTTTGCTTCAGTTAAGTTGTTAAGTATCATTGTGTTAAATTATTTTCGGTTTTTATCTCCCCCGACTTGCTTTGGTCGAGTGTGGTAAACAGGCTGTCCTGCACAACAATCTCAAGATTCCTATCCCAGCCGTTGATCTGACGAACCACCGGCCACCACTGCAAGGCTAGATAAGCCATCGGCTTTGACAGCGACTGCTTCATGATGAATATTTCCCTCTGGTTGCTGCCGGAGAGGCTGTTGGAGCTTTTGCCAGGTGTGGCACCGATAAGCGACGGATGCACATCCATTGCGTAAGAGATAATGTTTGCGCCAGTCTCGTAGTCGGTAAGATACTCACCGCCAGAGATGTCGTTCTTAATTGTCTCAATCTCAATGTATTTCTCCATCGTCATACCGTTGCCGTTAGGCATCAGATGCTTTTTGGTGACGATGGCCTTACCGGCATTCTCCTCACCTGCCAAAACGTCGGTAATCTGTTTGACAATCTCATCATGCAGCTCGCGGCGACGTTTGAAATCATCTTTTGGGATGCGCAGCTGCTCTTCCTTTTCCTTGAAATACTCATCCGAGATATAGATGATGTGTTTCACGCCGAGGTTGTACTTCAGGATAGCCTTTTTCAAGTTCGGAATACTCACGAGGTTGTCGTACCATCCCGAGCGGAACACACTCCACCAATTAGGATAAGAGTAGTAAGGGCGACCAGGCGATGGCAGGTAAATCGGGAAACACATGCGCACATCCTTACCCAAAGCAAGACGGCGCTCGATGTCGTTGACGGCATTGTATTCGTCAATAACATAAGACTTTTGGATATCGCTATCTCCCGGATTTTCATCCCACTTGCTTGAATAGAGGTGAGATGTGATTCTTTTCTTAGTGTCGAGACCCCACCGAGAAAACATCGCTTCACGATGCACGATAGCCGATATGCCGTTTCTTGAGCCGTCATCCTTGTTTTTGCCTGCCATCAGAAGCGGAAAAGCATTGCCGAAATACGAAAGGTCAGTCAGTATCTCCATAAGCATCAGAGGGATATTGTTTCTCATATACCACTCGTAAGCCGGACCGTCTAGAACCTCTTTGAAGACTTTCGGCCGGTTCGTTTCTGGATCACGGACAACCTCAACAAGTTTCGGTCCCTGTCCGTAAGGCACTTTCCAGTTGAAATTGGCGTTAGTGCCGACTATTTCGGCAGCGTCGATTTTGCCCATCACCTGCTGAGGCAGGTCGTTGTTAATTCCCCATGGAGCCACTTTATAACTGCCTGCATCAATAGGTTCAAGATGTTTTTCATCAAACAGTACCGACGAAGAGCCGCTTTTCAAAACAGCTATGGCATCTTTGCAGGCGCAAACATTTGCGGAGAGCCATATTATCTGGTCAACAGCGTCTTTCATATAAAGACCTCCTCTCCGTTAAGTTCTACAATGCTTTTTCTAACAACCGTGCGGACAAGCCCCGACTCTGGCAGACGGATGTTCATGGTTTTGCCGGAGCTATGGAAGGAGGAGCAGCTGCATTTTTCAATCGAAACGAGTTCGCCTTTCTTGCTGACAAACTTCAGCGAAAACGTTTTAAGCAGCTGCACCACCTCAAAAACTTTACTTATATGAATCATCTTTTTTGGTTTTTGGTCATGCAAAAATAAAAAGGAGCTGCCACTGTGCAGTGACAAACGAACCGACAGTCAAGCCCATCGAGCGAAGTCTGTCGGTCGGTTCGCCCATATACACCAAAGTTCACAATTGAACGATGTCAACACGTTGACATTCAAACAAATAAACCGCCGATTTTTTCAAAAATCGGCGGTTATACGTCGTAAGACCCCGCGCCGCCCTCAAGGAAATATGGCAATTGCACCCCTAAAATGTGTAATATGACAGGCAAGGCACCCCCCACAATTTTTTGGCAATCGCCAGTTTTTTCTCCGTCTCATTCACATCCTTCTTTGCGTCATTTGTTTTCATGGTCTTATCTCCTATAATTTATTGGTTGTTAATGATTTGCTCTGTAATACATAAATTCTATTTGTCTTATTGAAAGTCCTGTCTCTGCTTGAAGTTCTAACATTTCATCATAATCCAAACCCTTAACGCTGTTGTAAGCTAAATCCCTGTAGTTCAATGTGTTCGACATAATTTTAATTTTTTAAGTTTTTTTATTCTTAGATTCTTCAGGAGTGAGCCTTTTTTAAATTTAATTTCACTCGTTGAATTTTTTTTTGAGAGATTCATTCCCGTCATCTCTATCGTTTCGCCTTTTGTACTGCATGAAGAGTAGTAGCGATTAGCTTTGCAAGGTTTTCGTAAAAAAATTACTACCTGAAAGGCTGGAGAATTTTTTGGAAACCGAAGGCATGACCTTGCCAAAGCAGAAAATCGCGGAAACTACCTTCGCAGTATGAAAGGCAGAAACATGATGAGATGCGGTTTGAAGGTGTAAGGAAAAGATGAAAACGAGTGTGCGGAATTGAAAAACACAATTCCGTTAAACAATATAATGATTCTAATATGAGGAAATGAGTTGGAGAGGCACGAAACAACGAATTGACGATTATTTGTATCATTACCGCTTTATTCGTCGAGTCTGTTTCGAAGAATCTGACGCAGACGAAAACGCCACCCAACATTTCTGTCAGGTGGCGAAAAACAAAAACGAATGAAACAGACTACAGGTAGCTGAAATTATCCGGGTCGTAAGGATATGAAAGACAGCCGAGATAATTTGTGTCCCAGGCATCAGTGCCGTCGGTGCGAAGCTCCAGAGGCAGATTGGTGTCGGTCTCGATGGTCTTCTCACCTGATTTGTTTTTGCGTATTCCCTTACTTCCGATTTGGAGCTCAGTAAGGCTTATAGCCTGAAGGAGTTCCTCATTATTATCTGCGTTGAACATAGGCAGAAGTGATTTCTGGCCTGAGAAGCCATCATTGATGATGCGATGCTTTGCATCGTGTCTTGACGGATTGCCAAGCGGCACATCCTTCACAACCCATCCATGCTTGCCAAATTCATCATGAACGATGTCGTAAGCACTATGATTGACTTCAACGAAACCGGTTCCCAAGGCGGTTGAGTCGAAATAATAAACGACTGTTTTGTTGGGATGCGGCTCATAATAATCACAGAAGAGCTGTATCACTTCGCGAAGACGCTGCTTGTGTTTCGTAAAGAAACTCTTCAGTGTCTTATGCACATTGCCCTGTATCTGAGCAGCTACAAGCCAATTGATCAACGCTCCGTAGTCGAACGAGATGGCAATTGGCTTGGTGCGCTCGGTGTCAGTGTCAAGCAGGCAGTCGTAATGCTGCGCACGATAATCATTAAGCTTGCTGTTGTCGGTTGCGTGGTATGTGTGAACCTTGCGATCAAACGAGTCGTAGAACATTCCTTCCACCTTATCGATACGTCTGGTGAGGATTGACGTACGGAACACAAGCGGCGTGAGGTCACGCTCACAACGTTTCACATAGTCTGCGCCCACCACGGCGATATTGTCGAATATCGGACGCTCCTGATAATACAAGGCCTTGGACCGCAGCAGGTTCACCTGACGGCGCAGACGCGCCGCCTTTCGGCTGTTGTATGTGTTCGCCGTCTGAAGTTCCAGGCGGCGTATCTCGCACTCCATCGCAATGATGGTGTCGCACAGCTCCTTGTCGTACTCTTTCTCGTATTTCTTGACAAGCCACAATCCGTCCTTGCCGGTAGGCATGTCTGTGAAGAAATGCTTACCCCACAAATGCGGATATTTGGCCGGGTCGTTGAAATAGCGGTCGGAGCCGCCGACAGCCGGAAAGAGTTCGTTCGACAGCTTGTAGTAGTCAAGCCCCTTGGCCTCATCGCCGACGACCCAGTGCACCGTCATGGAGTTGGCCGACATGACGACCTCCTGCGAGACGACAACCATGAGCGTGCCGTTTGCGAACCACACCACGTCCTTGAGGTCCGACGGGCAGAACAGCGGCTCGCGGAATCCGAGGCGGGGGTCGGGGCGGTGCCCGATGACGTAGTGCACGTCGCGGTGCCAGCCGAACTCCTCCATCGCCATCAGCGCGGCAGGGAGCGTCCGGGAGTGCGCCTGGCGGAACGACGAGGCCACAAACACGCCGAGGCCGCCCGGCATCTCGAGGACGTTCTCCATTATGCGCATCGCCACAAGCCACGACTTGCCCCACCTGCGGCTGCATATATTTACCGAGTCGCGTGCGCTGCACAGCTTGTAGAGAAGCTGCCCCCTGTGAAGATAAATTTGTTTCATCCTTTGCTTTTTGGTACCGCAAAAATATAAAAGAGCCGCCGGATCGGGGTGACGCGGCGGCTCCAGAACTCAAAACTAAAATTATGAAACCTTTAATAACGTTAAGTTATCAATGCAAAAGTATATACAAATAGCCTGTTGAAAATGACAAAACTTTTCAATGAAACAATTGGAATACGGATTTTTTTGCAAAAAATATGTTGTGTTTCAAATATTTTTGTAATTTTGCCACGATATCAGATGTCGATAGGGGCATGACAACTCGCCTTTGAGCGGGGGACGCACCACCCTGAGCCTCGCCGCGGCGAGGCTCTTGATTTAAAAGAGGAAAAGTCTTTCATTTCCTTCCTTATAGTAATAACCATGAATACCTTTTCCCGCCAGTTTATTAAGTTCAGTACGTACTTTCAGATTTATATCATTAAAGCGGAAAATGACTATATCTGCTTTCTGTTTGTTGATCGCTTCTTCACCATATTTGACAATATTATTAGTGCTTGAAGTGCTTTTCAAATCGGCTTTTTTCCCATCAACCAGGATGTCATAAGAGCCGTCAGAATGCTTCGTGTCATCAAGATGCACGACAGTATGACCATTTTTAGCAAGAACCTCACACATTGCTTTCTCTTTATCATACTTGGCCATTTCATTCTTGCTTTTATCAGCCATGTCCAAACGTCCCTTTTCGGTCAGCACAGAACCGCCCGACTTTTTATCTTCATAGGTTTTCGATAAGCCGCCGCCTCTGCTGAATGATGCACCCCTACCGCCCATAGCGTCTCAGCCTTTCTATTACATTGTTTGGATACGGCACGACTTTGACATCACCGAAGTCGAAGTCAACAGGCGTGCCGTATAGAAGCACCGTTTTCGGCTTGAGCCGTCTGACAGCCTCAGACATACCAGCTTGCCAAAAACATTTTGAGACACGATGTTTGGCAGCTCCCAATGTGCTGACAGCAACCATGCCGCCAGGCTCGATTCCTGAAAAGCAGAAATCGAATGTACGTGGTTCTGCCCATTGTAAAGTCGGAACCACGTTCAAGCCTTGTTTCTGCCAGAAAGAGCCGATAAGGCGACTGCGATAGACGTTCCAAATCTTCATAGCCAGCGGCATATCTGTGTAGAGGCTGAAATCGGGCGACAAAACGCACTGGAAAGGTCGAAGGAGTTCTGCGTATCTCATCGGCGAACGCCACACCCTTTCAAACTGGTAATCATCGACAAAGAAATGGATGGCGGTACCAGCATCTGAACATCCCTTCGCCATGTTGAATGGCAACATAACTTCAGGCGGTTGTAAATAACCGCTCGAAATCTTGGGAATGTCATATTTTCCTGTAAGATTGTCGGGAATGAGTTCCAAATTCAAGTCAGTTTTGCGCATCCGTTTGTGTAGCGTTTTCATTGTCATCAACATCTTCATAACCGACATCCTCGATCTGGTACTTGCGAAGCATTTTGTCGATTTCTTTCTGTGTGACTGGCGACACCTTGATGCCTATGGCGGCAGGGTCAATAACAATGTTGACCTGCCCGATTTCGAGGTAACGCTGGGCGTTGATAATCTCGCCTTCATCGAGGTTGGTGGCGAATGCCTTAGACAATACGTTGGCGATTTTAGTAAGAGCATCGCTTTTTTTATAATCCTTGGCCATTGTGGCGGTGTAGGCTTGCTCGCACAGAAACTCTATGCGCTGACGCACCCAGTTCTTGTGCGAGGAAGCCACATTGCCCAAAGCCAGAGCTGCATATTGGATTATTTTATACGCCTGAATCTTAGAAACCTTGTATTCATTCATAAGATAGTTGCGCAGGCTGACCTTGCTGATCATCGGCTTCTGAAGCTGAAGGTTGTAGCAGTCGGTCACCTGAAGCAACAATTGTTCCTGGCTGTCGGTCAGCGGCTTACGCTGTTCGGCAGGCAGGAACATATTGTTCACTATCAATTCAAAGTTTTCGTCACGCATTTTCGTCGATTTGTTGGTCAGACAAATATTCTTTCATCTCCTGAAGTGCCTGAGGACTGCCTTTCAACGCAAAATTGCGAGAGTCGAAGCGCAGAAGGATTCGCGTGCGCAGCTTGCCTTTGTTGTATGCTTTTGAGATGGCCGAATCCTGATTCAACATGATTATATTGCGGAGTTGGTCGGCATCCATGCCGATAAACACGGCTATCTCGCTGATAGTGAAAAACAAAGCCGCAAGTTCTTCGACCTGTTTTTCAGTCTCCAATTCTGGAAGACTGTTCAAGAATTGTTCTGACATCGGCACGTATTTGTCCGAGTTCTTCTGGTCTGTCTGTCCCATAATAACATTCGTTTCTATAGTTGTTTGTCGCATTTGCAGATGTTATGACTGCCACCGCCTTGCAATTGCCTTCAGAGAGGTAAAGCTTGGCGTGGCTGTCAGTCAGATACGCCTCATCGGCGACACGTTCAATCTGCAACAATTTTTCACGGTGGCGAATCATCACATCTTTGTCGAGAACAAGAGTGATATGCCGCACGTCCATTTCATTCCTCAGTTTCAAAAGCTGGCGAAGCCAGCCATCAGTAACCGAATATGAAAAGATTGTCAATGAGCTTCCAGGACCTGTCATACCAACGATTTGACGCAAAAGGTTCATAGAGTTCTGGCGGCAGACCCTAACGCCCGGGATAATTATCGGTTCGGTCGTCATCCGATTCTGATTCCGGCTGCTTGCATCTTGGCTATCAGTTCATCAGAGAACTTCATGTCGCATACAAGCATCTCATCGACACGATGCTGCACTTCAACAATATCGCTGTCGGTGAGTGAGGGCTTTGCCAATTTCCTTGAGATATAGGCGCGATAAGTTGACTCTTTGAATGTCGGTACAGGCTTCGTATCAGGCTCTTGTTCAGCCCCATTATCCGCCCTTTGCTTTTCTGCATTAAAGCGTTCAATTTCAGTGTCTATGAGTTCCCAAAGTTTGTCGATTTCGTCGTCAAGCTTAACAACTGCTTCACGGTATTGCGCCCTTTCCTCATCGTGTTCCTCGCCTTCCGGCACAGCCTTCATCTTGAGGTGCATTTGTTGCTGGAGGCGGAACTTATCCTGTTTCTTGAGCCACAAGTCCTGTGTCAGTTCGTTTGGCATATCCTCGTATCGGGTATTTTGATGACGGCGGACATCTGACATGGTTTTAACCTCTTCGTTATCATCAGATGCCTCTGAAGATTCTTCCGATTTCTCTGAAGATTCTTCGGTGTTATCTGATGGTTTCTGAGGTTCCTGTGCCGGCTGTTGCTGTTGTTCGGCAACAGTGGTTTTAACCTCTTCGTTATCATCAGATGTCTCGTTGACCGACGGCATTTTGCTTTTAAGAAGCTGCATCACGCCAGGCATTCGCAGCATCTTGTGTATCTCACTATGGAGGTGCCCTTTGTTGTGAGTGCGCATAATGTGCTGCACCACTCCAGGAGAGGCATGACACATAGCAAGGATGGCCACACCCTCATCGAAAGTGTAGCCATCAGGATTCTGCAACGTTTTAATGTCCATAATCACTATTATTAATGTGGAGCAGCACCAACTGTAGTGAACTCTTCTGTAGAACAATTGAGTGTACCGTCCTCCATCACGATGTTGCCAACGTATGTCGGCAATGGTGTGGTGTCAGGGCATTCAATCTCGATTGTGATACCTTTGGAGGAACCGGCGGAATCGCCAGAGTCTCCATTAGGTGTAACAGTTGCGCGATAGTCAGGATGTCCGATGACGTAATACTTTCCATCATGCTTGAAGATGAAAACGAAATCGCCATTGGAAGCCAGTTTGGCGAAAGCACGGCTTTCATTGGTAATCTTCGGGTAAGACAGGGTTGCCTTGTTTACGACAACCTTGCAGTCGGTCTCTCCCTGATACTCCCAATTGATTTTACCCTTGCCTTGGGTGTTGTAAAGTTTGTGGAACTTCTTCCCTGAGGCAAGAGTGAAATTGCCGTCAAGCTCAACATAATCGTCAGCATCTTCAGCATCGTCGAAGTCGTCAACAATCGTAGGCCATCCAGTGATGTGGGACTTCGGAATGAAGTACACCACATCCTTGATGCCCGATGGATTGACCGAACCTATTTTGAACTCGATATTTGCTTGATTCATAGTTCGTTCCTCCTATTTTTATCCTGCCAAACCTTTGCCTTTCAACACGATTCGCAGATCAACGTCATCGGTCAGGTTCTTCACACGCAAGACAGCTGTCTTGTCGCCTGCCGATGTGGTTGGAGTGAATGTGATTGTCAGTTCAACGCCTTCTGCTGCATTAGCGTTTGCAGCTGAAACTGATGCGGCTGATGAAGCAAACATTGCAGCGTTTGCGCCTTCGATGCTAACTTCTGTCGCATCTGTCATATTGAAGCCGTAGAGTTTCACTTTTGCTGTGTCACTCTGAGCGAGCACTGTGTCTTCAAAGACGATTTCGTCTTTGTCAGACAACATATACACGTCATCAGACTTCACTGTGCGTGAAGCGACGAAGAGGAATTCAGGTTCGATACAGGCGAACTCAACACCCATGTAGAATTTCACATGCATCTGGACCACGTTAGGATTGTCAGCACGACGAAGTTCGTAAGTCGTGTCTTTCGGCAATGTGTCGATACCGAGCTTCATGTTTTCCTTAACGGTGATGAAGCAATGTGCAGCACCAGCCATGCCAGGGAGAGCCACAATTTCAAGTTTATTGTCAGTACCGTGCAGATACTGCTGGTCAGGAACACCGGCGAAGTTGCCGTGACCAAACTTCATTGCGTACCACACGTTGTACATCTCTTTCTCTTTGTATGAAAGAACAAGTTTCAGCTTTTTCTTCGTGTCACCACGAAGACCTTCTGAAATCTTTTTGTACATTAAGAAGAGTTTGTCACCGATATTGTACTCTGTAAGAGTACCGAGTGTCATGAAATTCTTCTTTGAAAGAGAGATGTTGCCAGCTGATTTCTCGTTAGCGATGATGGTGTCAAAACCATTGAAGCAGTCAAGTCCGTCAGTGCCGGCAGCGTCATAGACACCACTGATGATGGTATCGCATAAGCCACGGCATGCAGATTTCATCTCTTCGGTACACATACGGCGGACGATAGGAAGGTCTATCTTCTCAGCGTCAACCGGCTGTCCGTAAATTGTTTTGTAGAGGCTTTCAGGGTCGAATTCCTCAAGGAGCTCTACAGGGAATGTTTCCAGAGTACGGGCGAGAATCTCACCTGTGTTGGAAACCACTTTTTCAGAATGGTAAGGGCGAAATTTGCCGGAAGGCTTGATTGTTGCCTCCGTCTCCTTACCTTTAAGATTCGGAATGAGGCGCATGTGCTTTGTCAATTCCTCAATTGCGATGAACGGCAAAGCCATAACCTCTTTACGATATCTGTGGCTGGAATTGACCAGAGCCTGTGCAATGGTCGGGGTGTTTACAGTTTCAGACATGTCTAAATTGGTTTTTGGTTGTTAAACTTAAATTTCTCCATTGAAAACCTTGCGGGCGTATTCCTCAGCCTCTTCTTGAGTTGATTCCTTGAATTCGTCCGTTGGTTTGTTTGGATCACCGTTGTGGATGGTGTCGGCTGGTTTGTCATCGTCGTTACCATTTTCCAAAGCAGCTTCCAATTTTTTGATGCGTGCATCTTTGTTGGCGACATCCTTCTTAAGGTTGTCGCGCTCCTGTGTCAGTTGCGTAATCTCGGCTTCTTTTTCCGTAACTTTGGCGGCAGCAGCCTTGAATGAATCACGCTCCTGTGTGAGTGTGGTGATTGTTGTCTCACCCTGTGCGATACGAGAATCGATATCAGTCAACTGGGCTTCGTTGAGTGTGACGGTGCCGTCAACACTCTGAAGGTTGTTGCATGACTCGATCGACTGAAGATGTGTTAATCCTTCCATGGTCGTGATTTTAATATTTGATAATTCAATTGATTTGTTTACAGCGTCTTTGAAGCTGCCGAGGGTGTCAACCAAAGAGCCGAGAACATCCTGGGCGTAATAGGTTCTGCCTTTGAGTTGCTCTTCAGTGCTGTTTGGGCGGTTTGTCTTGACATCATTTCTGAAATCTTCAGCAAGCGGATTAAGCACCTGCTCACGGATTGGCTGACAGTTGCCTTTAAGAGCTTCCTCATAGTCGCCGTTTTTTTCTTCGGAACCATCGGCATAGATACGGAGTCTGATATATCCGTCTTCATCTTTTGATGTTGCAGGATAACCCGACAACTGTATCATAGTGCCGATGCAGCCAACCATGTTGCGTTTGTCGTTAGCCATAATGTGTTTGGCGTATGAAGCAACATAATAAGCGGCACTGCACATGTAGCCATCGCAGAAGGCAACAACAGGTTTCTTGCACTCAAGAATTGTGTCGGCCATATCCTTTACTGAATCGGATGCGCCACCTCCAGAGTCAACAAGAATGATGTTGGCGATAACACGTGAGTCAAGGTCGCCCTTACGTAACCATTCGGCGAGCTGACGTGTGCCAGGCTGGCACCAGTCGTCATCACGCAACATCACACCTTCAAGGCGCACAACATTGATGTGTTTGCCTTCAGGAATCTCCTCGTAATCCTTGTGAGTAAGGCGATAGTTGTAGTAGGTGTTTTTATAAGGTTCGTCTTCATCATCGAGAACCTCGTACTCGATGATTGGATTATGAGCCTTCAACTTTGCGGCTCCAACCATATCCTTATAGAGCTCGAAGGCCGCTGATGCAGTCCTCGGGTCCATCATCCACTGCGACTGGAATACCTTGTATAAAATATTCGTGCGTTTATCCATATAAAAAATTTTGGGTTTTGGTTTTGCAAAAATATATTAGAATAAGGCATTGCCAGTGACTTTTGAAGCTGGCAACGCCTTAAAAACTCAAAGAATGCCGGTGGTTGTCTTATAAGACAGACTGACGATCAACTCTCTTGACCTCAATCCGTTGAAATTGTTTTTTTCGACAACCATGTGAACTGGGTCAGAAGCGGTTCCTATTTCATATAGGTTGCCATCGACAGTCAAGACCCTGACGACCACCGGTCGGCGAGAATATCTGTTAGCCAACGAGATGTCGGTTGGCTTACGCACTGTAAATTCAAGCGTCGTCTCATAGTGGATGCCTTGATCATCATTTATCTGTTTTTCAGATAACGTGGCATCGTTTTGGTCGATGCTTGAATATTCGATTATGTCAGGTGTACCACGTTCATAGACAACCTGACCAGTTGACACTTGCACCCATCCATCATCAATTTTTTTATTTTCGATAAAGGAAATTTTTTTAACTCCGATTTTTGGCATAATAGTAAAGTTGTTTTTAAATTTTTAATATTTTTTTCAATTCAATTTTTAATAACAGAAAAATACCTAAAATAATTATTTTACCACTTTTATTTGAGTGACAGAAAAATACCTAAAATATCTGATAACTAATAAATTAAAGGTGAAAAATTATATTTTTCATTTTTGTCGTTGTGACGCCACCAATCGCGCACCATCGATGATACCATCCGTTCATCGAAATCGATATGGTATTGCATCAGGAACTGGACGACCCCCTCTTTCACCTTAATTCTTGAACCGTTTATGTCATTGGTTCTTTGCCATTCTACATATGAATCCATATAGACTCTAAACGTGTGTCTCAAGAGGTTTTCAAAGAACGATTTTACACGTCTATGGCCGACAGCCGAAAGGTGGTTTCGCCAAAGCGTGGCACAAACATACACTTTTTTGCCCTGATAGTTGTACACTTTCTCCTTGCTATTGGGAAGTTCTATGGTAACCGTTTCATCATCAGGAAGAATCTCTTCATCAGGAGAAAGTTCAAGATAAGGTTTTATGAAGAGTATAAAATTGGAGTTTTTTGGCGGAACAATGATTCCGTTCTGAAATGAGTTTTCCAAAAAACTCTTCAGTTTCTTGCCCACACGGGCTTTGACATACAATCCTTCCATAAAAATTAATTTTGTTTTGTTTGACCCATATATTTTGTGTCAACATGTTCAACAGACATAATTTTTTCAACATTATTCATTTTCAACAACTTACATATAAGTATAGTGTTGAAAATGTGTTGAATGCATTGCTTTGTGTTGAAAAAACAACAAAAAATTGAAAAATGTTGAAAAATGTTGACTGTTGTTGACATTGTATTTTTATTATAACTTATTGATTATCATTATTGTTGAACTTGTTGAACTTGTTGACGGCTTTTTTGCCTCGTCTGAAATCATAAAAAAGGCAAAAAAATAATAACATGTTGATTACAAGTATGTTAGCCATCATCGTTGTTAGCCACTTCCACTTCGAGACTTATGCCATAACTGTCAACAAGCCTCTGATAGTCGAAACAATATGCCATTTTCGTTGACGAACCCGGAACCATTTTGCTGCTATCAGACTCAATAACATAAAGCGTCATTCCTTTTTCCTTCGACTTGAACCTTACAGCCCTCACTTTGCCGAGATACTCTTTAGAGTTCTCAAGGTAATACTCGAGGCTGTTTTTGTTCAGTCGGCTGATTTCCATATCCCGGGCTTTCTTGGAGTAGGCGGAATAAACGCTGGCACAGTTGACCAGGAGCATATTTCTCGGCTCTTTGAACTCGATATTTGATTTCATGGTTGAGATCTTATTGTCGAACCTTATCTTGTAATCGTAATCCATCACAAAATCGCCGTCCTGTTGTGAAGCCGCTATCACACTCCAGAAACTGGCTATTTCATCGCTTGACTTGCATTCTCTGTTTTGTTTGATGATGCCTTCAACCGATATCTTCAGAATTTGGCTGTAGCTGAATGGCAAGTCAAGCAGCTGCTCAAGTGTTCGGTATGCGGCAGCCAGCGTAGTCCAGTTGTTGACGATACGGCTCTCACAAACATTGTCGCCGAGTTTCTCCATCACTTCCGCAGCTGTCGCAGAATACATTGCAGGAAAGTTCTGCTTGAACACCTCACGATGATTCAATATCTCAAGCGTGAGATGTGTAAAACCGAACTTCCTGAGCCTGTCCAATTCAGCGAACGCATTGCGCTCATGCATAGTGAACTCTGTTTTGTTGAACGTGAGATAAACAAAACGGCTGAACAAAGCGATGTCAGCAGTCGCCATTTCCTGACCCGAAATGATGATACCGCTGTCAACTCTGGTTTGCTCCCTCTTCTTATCACGATCCATGTTCATCCTTGTGCGTCCGGCACTGTCCCACAGTCCTTTGAGGAACTCACGTTTCTCAAGGTCAATGTTGTTCTTGAACTCATCAAGGTGAACGATGGCGTTGGAACATTGCGCAACCGATTCCGACAAAGCAGCTATTGTCGAGTTGCTGAGGTTGGGCGGAATGTTCTGAATGATGAAGAAACTCATAAGCGTATGACCAAGCTCACTCTTTCCTGAGCCTTTCGGACCGAAAAGATTGAGCATCGGGAACGACTTCAGTGTTGCCGTCACCATATCACGGAAGAGAGTGGCCAATAGGAAACACAAGCCGACCTTTGCATTGTCACCGAAAACATTTATCATGCTAACGGCCACTGTCCGAAGGTCGGTGTTACTGTAACCATGGTGGACAAATCTCTTTTCAAACTGGAAAAGAGAGTCGTCTTTATAAATCTTCGACGCACCAGGCAGATAATAGTTTTGTCCGTCCGGCAGCTTCACTATGCCGTAGTCATCGGCTTTGATGAACGAGCCTTGATATAAGGCTCCGTTGCCGAACGAATAAAAGCCCTGTTTCTGCCATCCGAGCTGTGTGATCTCAGTGGCGGTCTGAGTTTGCTCATAAAGATATCGCTTCAGCTTGATAAGGCATTGCTCGTTAGCCTCGAAGATGTAATTGCCGAGTCCCTCGATGCGTTGACGGAACTTCGACAGACTCACCAGGTCTTCCTGCTTTAGTTCCACAATCTCACGCAGTCCGCTTTCGTTGCGCAGCTCATAAAGACGTTTCGGATTGATAAAGTCTTTGATGTGGAACAAAGGACGCATGGTGAAGTTCGACCAGCGCAGTTCTGTCTGTCCGTTCAAGCTCCAATAACCTCCACTACTTTCATAAAAGCCGTATTTGGTGAAACCTTCTTTTGAAAACGCCTTTTCCTCAACCTCTTTTTTCTTCAGTTCTTTAGAAGCACGAGAAATGGCTTTTTTCCAAAGAGTCGGATTGTTATATATGGTCTTCAACTCTTTGAGATAGTTTTCGATAAGGGTTTCATCGTCGATGCGAGCAACCATACATGCAATCTGTGTGATTGCAGTGTTGGTCTCTTCCACATTTTCGGCTTTTTCAATCAGAAGCTTGGCATACCAGATTATGAAATCATCTTCCGGCGTGTGCAGAAAAACTGTTTTGGTTTTGAAATATGAGTCGGGGTCTTGTTTGACCTTTTCGGCAGGTATATTCTTGATAAGAACCGAATAGCCTCTGGAGATTGCCTCCTCACCAATCCTTATTGCGGTGTTGCGTCCCGGATTGGTGCCGTCTTCTTTTGTGACATCGGCATCAGGAAGGATGCACAAAATCCGTTTGCCCGACTTCGGAAAACAGCTCTGAAGCAGGTCAAACTGAGCTTCGCCCATCGTGCCGGTACCGAGCGGTGCGACGGCGTTAGGCACACCGATGATCTGAAGTCGCATCACATCTGGAGCACCTTCAGCAATATACACCTTGCCTGTTGCACGGATTTCGGGTTTAGCCATATCCATGCCAAACAGCGATGATTTTTTGTGATATAGATCCGACTCAGATGAGTTGAGATACTTCGGCAGATTATCACGGCCTGTCAAATCACGGCAAGTCCAGCCCTCAATGAGATTGGAGCGGCTTCTGATTGGAATGGTAATCCTTTCGCGGAACATAGCATATTCGCCACCGTTCTCGTTTTTTCCAATCAGATGCAGCTCGCGAAGCAAATCCATATTGAGTCCTTTCGACTTAGCCCAATCGAGGAAAACACGTCCACCAGGAGCATAGCCAATGCCTGTGCTTCTGATGTACTGGTTTTCTTCGACGTTGTCTTTCTTTGAAGGCTTGACAGCCCATCGGCTCAAGGCATATTTCATTGCATCAGGATTGGCGGCAAGCTGCTCGACGAACCACTCGTTGACCTGGTTTGTCAGCAGATACATTGCCTCGCGTTTGGTCTCTCTGGCAATCTCTTCTGGTGTCCGTTCGCGTTCGTTAATCTCGATATTGGCGAGCTTGGCGAGCCGTCTGATAGCTTCCGGGAAGTTGCAGCCCTCATGCCTCATCACCCAGCTGAAGACATCGCCATGCTCGCCACAGCCGAAACAGTGATAAGTCTGTTTTGCCGGACTGACGACGAACGAGCCTGTCTTTTCGGTGTGGAACGGACAGCAGCCGACCAAATTAGCACCTTGGTGTTTCAACGACACCGTGCTTCCGATGAGCTGCACGATATCGGTGGCCTCTGCAATTCTGTTAATGTCGGTTGGTGAAATCATGATTCTGATTTTTTGTCATTCTTAACACGATACTTGTATTGTGTTGTCGTACCGTGACAATATTTTGCTTTTTTCCCGCTTCCGATGCGTGCAGCTTCAACGCCGGTGGTGGTGCCACCGGCACCACAAAAAAGGTCTATATATAACAGCTTTATCATTTTAATGCTCCTTTCAATTTGCCAACTTTTTCTTTAATTTGATTTTCTAAGTCTTCTTTTTTCTTGATGTAGGTTTCCAGTTTGCATTTTAACTGAACAAGCGTTTCGTCTGAAGATTCGTCAAAGAACAGGTCCATTTTCGTTTTTTCTTTATATTCATCAATCGCATCTTTTATCAATGTGATTTTAGCTTTTGCAGAAGTAAGTTTCGACAGAAGAGAGCCGAAACCTAAATCAAGACCTGTTTTTTTTTCATAGAAACATAAAGTCTGAACCATGTCGTTCTTTGGCCGTTGGCATTGGAACTCGGCCAGCTTCCACCGGAAAAACCAAAGATTCTTACTATACGCATTTCTTGAAACGTCGAATGTTTTCATCACTTCGCGAGTGGTACGGTCCTCAATCCGAATGAACACGTATGGAACGGATGTCTCTTTTTCGGCTTTTGCGTAGTATTTGGCCATTATATGCCAACTTTCCATTGATTCCTGCTTGCTCATGTGGTTTAATCATTTTGATCTATCAACGATTTCATGTATTGTACCATCCGTATTTCTGAGAATACAGTAAGACCTGTTTTTCTCCATCAGCTTAGCAATATCATCATTTGACATTGATTTTAATTGTTCTTCGTTTACAACGATAGTTGGTGTAAGTTCTTTATGTCTCATCTCGCACCTCCTTTATGAGTTTTTGTCTGAAACCATCTACACTTCCCTGAATATCAATTACATCATTTACTTGTGTCACTCGGGTAATAATATTCTGAACCTGAATAAGATCCTCGCGGTATAATTCACAAGCCTTGTTGATAAGCCTTATAGCTTCTTCTGTCAACATAATTCAACTCCTTCCTTGCCAGCGTTGTGGCCGCCTTCTGGCTCGCGGAGATAGGCAATATCACCAATTGTCTGTCCCCATATCAATTCGCATTCAAATTTTCCAGCAACATACTGTTGTACCGCATCTTTATCCAGTTTGCCAGGAATGCGATACTGAAGAAACCATGCTTGAATTGTGGTGTAAGAGACCCCACATTTGTCAGTGAGGAAGGTGTAGATTTCACTTCGTGTTTCTTTGTTTGCCCACCAGCAAAAGCCATGCCTATAACTGAAACATGGATTGTGCATGGTGCAGCCGCATATTTTACAAACTCCGTTCATAATTTATTCTGTTTCAATCTAAAATCACACAATCATCTTTAAGCGATTCCTCGAGGATTTCGTCTCGGAGTTCCTTTGAGGTAAGCTACCCCCCAGTGGAAAATTATTCATAATTAAGATGTTAATTAAAAATTGTTTTACCAAACATTTCCTGACACACCTTGTTGATTTTTGCGCGGTGTTTCAGAGCGACTGTGAGCCCATTTGCCCATAAGCGGAAATACGAATCCTTGATTTCGCATTCAGCGCAAATCTTTTTTCGGAACTCGTCTGCTTTTCCGTGGGGCATTTCATCTACAAATTGTTGAAATTCTGTCATTTCGATTGATTTTAAGTTTATTATTTTCGTTTCGCCAATTGAAACGCTTATCGAAATGCAAAAATATGCAAAAAATGAATACGTACAATATTTTTTTTGCAAAAAATGAATATTTTTTTGCAAAATATGAATAACAATGTGATTATCAATAAATTATATTTGCCTTATGAAATTAAACATTAAAGAAATTAGGGAAAAAGCTGGCTATCAACAAGCTGAGATGGCTGAAAAAATGAATATCAGCCAGCCAACTTATGCAAGATTTGAACAACAGAGTACAAGAATTGACTTGGAAAGATTGGTCGATTTTGCAAATATTGTAAACATGTCTTTAATTGACGTAATCGGTTTCCCTGATAAATATGTCAATGTGACGGATATTGCAAAAGAGATTAACAAAACAGAGCCAGAGGTTGTCGTGCAAATAAAGGTAACAAAGAAAAAACGCGAAGATATTTTAAAAACTTTATTTGGCGAAAATATTGAGATATTAAACGACAAATAACGCCGTCAGGCAGATGCTTTTGGCAGCGAAGCTGGCACGCGCCGCTAGGCAGATGACCGACAGCGCAAAGCGGTGGCGAGAGATAAAACACCTTCAGGTGTCGCCGATAGGCAGATGTTTGAAAAGTTCGCGAATGCGAAGCGCGAAGCGCAATTACGGGGCATTAGCCCTAATAATAAATCGGCGCAGAAACGGCGCCAAATATTATAAATAATGAATGAAATGAATTTTTAACTAATTATAACACAGAGAAAAGCAACCTTCGCCTTTGGTGAAATGTGGTCACTGGTTCGAGTCCAGTACGACCCACAAAGGTCTGCAAAAGGTGTTAGAATGTTTGCAGACCTTTTTTTGATTAAATTCCTGACCATGAGAAAATTTTTGGTATTTGTCATGATGCTGGTCGCGTTGCAATATGTCTGCACGAATGCAAACGCCCAGGAGAAAACCGAGAAAGAGAACAGCGGTTTTGTCAGAAATATTGTCCACCGCATTTTTTATCCGGAAATCAGATACGACACGCTTTACATCGGCAGGCCGTGGGGGAAATGGACCGTTTCCCTCAACGAGAACCTGATGCAGCACCACTACAACCTCGTCATTGACGGAGAGTCTGACCCCATCAGGAACAAGCTCACCTCCACCACAGGAATTGGCATCGCCTACAGAGGAGTTGGCGTGGTGATTTCGGTCAATTTCAGGAAAATCAGCGGAAAGACGAATGACAGCGACTTCGGCCTAAGGTTATTAAGCAGCCGCTTCGGTGGCGAAATCCGCCTATTCAGTGTAGGAGACTTCTACGACACCAGATTTAAAACGGAAGTGTCGTACAAAAACAACCTCAAAGGATTGGCAATCAACACATATTACGTGTTCAACAACAAGAAATTCTCATATCCGGCCGCATTTTCTTTTTCACAAATCCAGAAAATGAGCGCCGGCAGCATGATAGCGGTGATGTCGTTTCACTCCGATAATCTATGGCTCGGATATGACAAAGACATTTTTCAAGAAACCCTCGACTATTACTATGAAGACTGGGGGCATCACGAAATTCCGTACGATTCTATAACAGAAGTGCTGTCAGGGTGGACAACAAAATATCTGTCAGCCGGCATCGGCTACGCCTACAACTGGGTTCCTGAACATTCATGGTTAATACACTTCTCAATAGAACCCGCATTGATGATATGGAACAAACGAGTAATGTCACTCTCTGACGTGTTTTACTCAAGAGAGACAAGCGCCGAAAAATTCGACATCAAAATAGAGGACAACGACTACAAAGTACCATATTTCCCGCTTAACTTCTGCTGCAACGGCAAGGCAAGCATCTCATACTCATGGAAAAGAGGCTATGTTGCTGCATACTACACCACGACGGTGAGTTACATAAACTTCCGCGACATGGACAGAATCATGGGAGGAAAGTCTAAATCGTTATATCGCTATTGGACAGCCAGATTCAGCATCGGATACAGATTTTAATTTTTAATATTTTCCATTTGACATCAAAACAAATTTGATTATCTTTGCGGAAATTTATTTTTAAGGTAAATAATTAAAAATCAATAATTATAACATGAAGAACAACATAGTTAAAGAAGAAATCGTGAAGAAGGTGTTCGCAGAAAGCAACCTTCAGTGCGTTGGAAAAGCCGGCATCCGTGAAATCAACAAGCTCGCGAGAGACCTTGAGACGGCAAGCGGCACGAAATTCATCCACATGGAGATCGGCAACCCTGGCCTTCCGGCGGCAAAGGCCGGCGTTGAGGCACAGGTCAAAGCGGTGCAGGACGGCGTCGCGGCATGCTACCCTCCCATCGACGGTGTCCCCGCGCTGAAGAAAGAGGCGTCACGGTTTGTCAAGAACTTCCTCGACTTGGACATCGATGCAGCCAACTGCGTCCCGACCGTCGGCTCCATGCAAGGCGCCTTCGCCTCATTCATGATCACAGGACATATTAATAAGGAGAAGAACACCATGCTCTTCGTGGACCCGGGCTTCCCCGTCCACAAGTTCCAGTGCAAAGTCCTCGGCATCCCGATGGAGCACTTCGACATCTACGACTACCGCGGCGAGAAACTCCGCGCGAAACTCGAGGAGATCTTCTCAACAGGCAAGATCCACAGCATCCTCTACTCGAACCCCAACAACCCGACATGGGTGTGCCTCACCGATGAAGAACTCCGTATCATCGGCGAACTCGCCAACAAATATGACATCATCGTCCTCGAAGACCTTGCTTATTTCGGCATGGACTTCCGCAAAGACTACAGCCATCCGGGTGTCGCGCCGTTCCAGCCGACAGTCGGCAAATACACCGACAACTACATCCTCATGATCTCCAGCTCGAAGGCATTCAGCTTCGCGGGCGAACGCTGCGCCTTCCTCGGCATCAGCGACAAGCTGGCGAAACGCCACTACCCCGACCTGAAAGGCTTCTGCGGACAGGACATCTTCATGCGCGGCATCCTCTTCGGAGCGTTGCACCCGCTCACGTCAGGCGTCTCACACTCGGCGCAATACGCACTCGCAGGCGTGTTGAAAGCTGTCAACGACGGCATTTACAACTACCGCGACGATGTCCTTGAATACGGCCGCAAGGCGAAGATGATGAAAGACGCTTTCACAGCCGCCAACTTCTATATCACCTACGACGAAGATCTCGGCGAACCTATCGCCGACGGTTTCTACTTCACCTACTGCTATCCGGGATTCACCGGTGCCGACCTCGTCGAAGAAATGATGTACTACGGAATCTCCGCAATCTCGTTGGACACATGCGGCTCGACACGACAGGGCATCCGCGCCTGCACCTCGCTGATTCAGAGAGAGGAGATTCCAGTCCTCGCCGAGAGACTACAGGCTTTCGCCAAAGACCATCCGGTGAAATAAAATCTCGCGGATTCAGCAGATATTCGCGAATTTCGCATAGATTAATCATGGAGTTTGGGAGAAACACATCTTCCAAACTTCTTTTTTGATACGGCAAAAATGCGATTTTGACAATTATTTTCTATGATTTTACAATTGAGTTAAAAATATTTCTATTTTTGCAGCGTCGATTGTCGGCATTTTACAATAAAGCTCAATGTTTCATCTACAGTAGAAGAAACGGTACATTCAGAAACAAGAAAGACGAAACATCCCACAGCTTGAATCAGAAGATTCAAGCGCGGATTGTGTTCTTTTCTTGTGGTTGTACCGTACCATTTACTGTAGAACACTTCCGCGCTTTTTTTGTTTTCAGTTTTCAAGTTTTTTGCAAAATATTTAATCAAAAATATTTCACATTTTTTTTGATTTGCTCGAAAATGTTTTGTAATTTTGTGCGTTTTTGAAAAATATGGGAATAAGAAATATTCAAACATAATAATAACTTAAAAATTTAAAATTATGGCAGGTTTCAAAGGTGCTGTATCCGTTGATACTGAGCGTTGTAAAGGTTGCGGCGTGTGTGTCGTCAACTGCCCGATGCAGGTTCTCGGATTGGCAAAAGAAGTTAATGGAAAAGGTTACAATTACGCCTACATGGCAGAACCCGACAAGTGCATCGGCTGCGCGAGCTGCGGCATTGTTTGCCCTGACGGTGTCATCTCTGTCTATAAAGTGAAATTGTAATCAAATCATTGTCAAACATTTAAAAATTAAAAATAATGGGAGAATTAAAATTGATGAAGGGTAACGAAGCATTGGCAGAGAGCGCCATCCGCTACGGCTGCGATGCTTATTTCGGATATCCTATCACCCCACAGTCGGAAGTGATTGAGTATCTGTCAGAACAGAACCCTTATGAACGTACCGGCATGGTCGTTCTGCAAGCAGAAAGTGAATTGGCAGCTATCAATATGGTCTATGCTGCCGGCGCAGCTGGAAAACGCGTGATGACATCATCGTCAAGCCCCGGCGTGTGCCTGAAACAGGAAGGCATCGCCTACATCGCGGGCGCTGAAGTCCCTTGCGTCTATGCTGACGTCGTCCGCGGCGGCCCGGGTCTCGGCACAATCCAGCCGTCACAGGCCGACTACTTCCAGGCAGTGAAAGGCGGCGGCAACGGCGACTACAAGAACATCGTCCTCGCCCCGGCGTCAGTGCAGGAAATGGCTGACTTCGTGGCTCTCGGCTTCGACCTCGCATTCAAATACCGCATGGCAGTGTGCATCCTCTCGGACGGCGCAATCGGCCAGATGATGGAGAAGGTCGTCCTTCCGGAACAGAAGCCACGCATGACAGAAGAGGAAATCAAGGCCAAATACCCGTGGGCATTGACAGGCCGCAAGAGAGGCACACAGCACAGAATCATCACCTCCCTCGACCTCGATTCCAACAAGATGGAAGAGCACAACCGTCACCTCCAGGCCAAATACAAGATGGTCGAAGAGAACGAGGTGCGTTACGAAGAGATTAACTGCGAAGACGCCGACTACGTGTTCGTGGCCTACGGCTCAAGCGCACGTATCGCGCAGAAGTCAGTGCAGCTCGGCCGTGAACAGGGCCTGAAGCTCGGCCTTCTCCGTCCGATCACTCTCTTCCCTTATCCTACAAAGGCTATCGAAAACCTCATCAACCACGGCGTCAAAGGATTCCTTTCAGTCGAATTGAGCTGTGGCCAGATGATTGAAGACGTCAGGTTGGCATGCAACGGCCGCGTCAAAGCCGAACACTTCGGCCGCGTCGGTGGCATCATCCACACACCGGAGGAAGTTCTCGAAGCAATGAAGAAACAAATTATAGGAGAATAAGAAAATGACAGTTGAAGATATCATTAAACCAGAAAACTTAGTTTACGAGAAATCTAAGTTATTGACAAGCAAGCCTTTCCACTATTGCCCAGGCTGCGGTCACGGTACAATTCACCGCATCATCGCCGAAGTCATCGAGGAATTAGGCATCGATGAGAAGACCATCGGCGTTTCTCCTGTAGGATGCTCGGTCATGGCATACGACTATTTCGATGTTGACTTCATCGAGGCAGCACACGGCCGTGCGACAGCATGCGCGACAGGTATCAAGCGCGTGTGGCCCGACAAAGTCGTCTTCTCATACCAGGGCGACGGCGACCTCGCGGCCATCGGAACATGCGAGACGATCCACACCTGCAACCGCGGCGAGAACATCACCATGATTTTCGTCAACAACGGCATCTACGGCATGACAGGCGGCCAGATGGCCCCTACGACACTCGAAGGCATGAAGACCGCCACGACACCTTACGGACGTAAGGCAACTTTGCCGGCTGGCGCAGGCTTCGACGGCATCCCGAACAACGGCTACCCGCTCCATATCACAGAACTCATCGCTCACCTTCCAGGCACGAAATACGTCACACGTCAGGCCGTCTATGACCCGGCGCACGTGCGTAAGGCAAAAGCCGCCATCAAGAAGGCGTTCGAGAATCAGATCAATGGCAAGAGCGGCGTGAACTTCGTTGAGATCGTTTCCAACTGCAACTCGAACTGGAAGATGGACCCGGTCAAGGCCAACCAGTGGTTAGTCGAAAACATGCTCCCTGAATATCCGCTCGGAGACATCAAAGTTGACGGAAAGCTCGTTGAAAAATAATCTAAAAAAGTAAAGCAATGACAGAAGAAATTATTATTGCCGGATTCGGCGGACAAGGTGTCTTGTCAATGGGTAAGATCCTTGCTTATAGCGGTATTATGGAAGGCAAAGAAGTGAGCTGGATGCCGTCATACGGTCCTGAGATGCGCGGCGGCACAGCAAACGTGACTGTCATCGTCAGCGATGAACGCGTGTGCTCACCGATCCTCAACGCTTTCGACACAGCGGTGATCCTCAACCAGCAGTCACTCGACAAATTCGAATCAAAAGTGAAACCGGGCGGTTATCTCCTTTACGATCCGAACGGCATCACCAAGAAGCCAACACGTACCGACATCCACATCCACACCATCGAAGGCGCACAGCTGGCGTCAGACATGGGTAACAGCAAAGTGTTCAACATGATCATCCTCGGTGCTTTCCTGAAGCTCCGCCCGATCATCCTCGACAAGAACGTCGAAGAAGGTCTGCGCCACAGCCTGCCGGAACGCGCCCACAAGCTCATCCCGTTGAACATGCAGGCCGTTCAGGTCGGAAAAGACAACGTTAAGTAAGCTTGAAATCAAGCTTTTATCATGACTGAAAAACCACCTTGGAGACAGGGTGGTTTTTTTTGCAAATGGGCTGAAGAAAAAACAACTTATGCCCACAACGGGCACATATATTCGCTATATTTGCAGACAGAATTTTAACAAACAGATAAGTCATGCCGCTGAATCAGACAAACAAACTCGTGTGGATAGCAAACACCATCCATTCCGCCCGCAAGATAACATTTGAAGAGCTCAACAGCAGATGGATTGAAGACGATGACATCAGCCGAGGCAAACCGATGCTGAAACGCACTTTCATCAAATGGAAGTGGGCGATTCTTGACACTTTCGGCTTGAACATTGAATGCGAAAAAACAGCACCTTACAGATATTACATTGATAACGATGAAGATTTGAGGCAGGGAAACATCGAAAACTGGCTGTTAGACACGTACTCCGTCAGCAATTCGCTCAGCGGAAGCAAATCGGTTAAGGACAGAATTATTCTTGAAGATGTGCCGAGCGGACGAGAATATTTAGACCCCATCATCAATGCGATGAAGAAGAACCGTTTCATTCACATTGTCTATTACAACTATTGGCGTGAAGACGAGAGGGAACATTACCTCATGCCATTGTGTGTGAAGCTTTTCCGTCAACGATGGTATATGGTCGGACGGAAATGGCCCGCCAACGAAGACCGCGTGTTTTGCCTCGACCGCATCCGCGATTTCCGGCTTTCGAGCCATTCGTTCGAGTATCCGGAGGATTTCAAGCCGAAAGAGTTTTTCGACGGCTGCTTCGGCGTCATCACCGAAAAGAGCTGCAAGATTGAGGAGGTGGTACTGAAAGTCAGCGCAGGACAGGCCAACTACCTCCGCGACCTGCCGATGATGCCAGGCGAAGCCCAGCATGAAACGGAACGGAACGAGGAATACAGCATCTTCAAACTTAGAGTTCGTCCATCTTTTGACTTCCAGCAGGAACTGCTCTGGAACCGCGATGAAATGGAAGTGCTGGAGCCGTTTTGGCTGCGCAAGGAGATGGCCGGGATTATTAAGAGGATGTGGGATAAATACAAGGAGGAATAACAATGAAAGATTTTG
Source organism: Bacteroidales bacterium (assembly GCA_045600605.1). GTDB lineage: Bacteria > Bacteroidota > Bacteroidia > Bacteroidales > F082 > Limimorpha. The sequence continues at coordinate 34,322 of JAZRYG010000047.1, read as the reverse complement.
CAGCCATAGATTTTGAGACCGCCAACTGCGAGCGTTCCTCCGTTTGCTCGATTGGTGTCGTCATCGTGCGCAACGGAGAGATTGTCGATAGATTTTATTCGCTCATCAAGCCTGAGCCGGAGTATTACAACTACTGGTGCACTCGTGTGCATGGGCTTTGCGCCAAAGACACCGAGAATGCTCCCGTCTTCCCTATCGTGTGGGAAAAGGTCGAAGCACTGCTCAGGCAGCACGGCATCGAAGGCATCAGCAGCATGAACGGCGAGCGCGGCCTGCCTCTCGTCGCCCACAACAAAGCCTTCGATGAGAGTTGTCTGAAAGCAGCATTCCGCACCTATCAGATGGATTATCCCGATTACGAGTTTTATTGCACCTGCATAGCTTCGCGCAAAGTCTGGCCAGGCGGCCATCACAATCTCGACATCATCGCTGAACGTTGCGGATATAACTTAGAAAACCATCATCACGCATTGGCAGACGCGGAGGCATGTGCGGCGATAGCTTTGAAGATTTTGTAATAATCGTAGATTTGCAGTACTCAAAAAACACGAAAATTAGGTAACAACATTTTTGTAATAAAAGACGCATTAAATTATGAGAATAAAAATTTGGGTTAACAATAAAGTTAAAGACTATGTCAAAAAGAAATGGCCAAATAAGAAAATTTATTGTAATTATACGGATGATTCGTCTCACATGAGAGATGAAAATCGTTGGATTCAAGTTTCTACACCAATTGATGATCGTTACATTCATTATGAAATCATCAATGACCATATTGAACTTCATTTTGAATATTCGGATACGAAAGGCGAAGGCATTACGGCGCATGCTACACTTGTTGATTTTCTTGAAAAAGAAACCGAGACAGACTTCGGATTTGAATGGACGGATTTTCTTGGGAATGATTCTGTTGCTTGTGTATACAAGGATAGGGTTATTGATTGGGAGGACATGTTGAAGAAATTAGAAACTGTAATAATGTATTTTGACGACCTAATCAACAAATTTGCAAAACAGAATAATACGATATCCAAAAAGTCAATAGATATTGATTCCATGATTTCTCCACCAGAGTGTTCCGTAGATCTGCAAACTCTTATACTTAAAGACGTATTCAAAAGAAATCTCACAATTCCTGATTACCAGCGCATCTATTGTTGGGAAGAAAAGAATGTCAAATGTCTTTTAAATGACCTTCTTATACATTCCGAGCAGCATGAAGTATCGAACACTCCATATCGTTTAGGTACTATCATATTACATTACCATGATAATCACTATGACATCGTAGATGGACAGCAAAGGCTTGTCACCTTGTCTTTGATACTTGACGAACTTGGAATAGAGACCTGCTTGATGGATCAAGAATTTGATTCCACTGTTGCAAAAGAATACATAGGTTACAACAAGTTCATTATTGAGAACTACGTAAGGAAACATGTTCCCGACAAGACAAAGTTTCTTGACAATTTGTTAAATAACATAGAGTTTAGTGTACTTATTCTTAACAATGCATCTCTAGACGTAGCATATACATTCTTCTCAAACGAAAATTCCAGAGGTGTAAAATTGACCGATTATGATTTGCTTAAAGCACATCATTTACGTTTCATTCCAGAGACTTTTGAACAGCAATCAAGAAAAGCTGCAGAGAACTGGAACCAGATGATAAAGGACGGCAAAAGCAGGATTACTGAGTATGAACCCATACCAGATTATGAAAGGACTTTGGACACATACCTTTATAATCTAAGGCAGTGGATGAAAATGGAACATCATAAAACCCAAGACAATGATCGCCATTTGAAAAATGAATACGAGGCGGCTCCTATTATGCCTGAAATTCCACCTTTTGGCGAACAGTTCTTCTTTAACGAACCTATTCAAGGCGGTACGCATTTTTTCTCTTTCGTAGAGGTTCATCTTGCCAAATACAAACAATTCACTCTTACTCAATCATACCAGAGTATTCATAAAAGACTTATGGGAAATGGCAGCATCCAATGGTATAGAAATGCTATAGAAACATTGTCGTTCGGTTATTTTGAGAAATTCGGCGAACATTGTCTTGCAGATGCTTCGATGCTTATCACAAGGGTTTTGTTACAAAACCGATACGAGACTTCCAAAGCTCAAAAAGACTCTATCTATAAATTCGTATCTGCTCTTGGAATTATACTTATGATAAACAAAGCCACATCGCCCACATTCTTCCTTGCGGAATTATACAATATTATACATGACTATCCTGTGAAATATCTTCAGGAAATGACTCCTATTCAAAAAAATATGCGAAGAGCTGTCATTGGAATAAAGAATGATATTAATAAGGAAATATACGTTGAATCAATAAAGAATATAAAACTATGAAATATACGCCAAAAAACATCGTAGAAGAAGGAATAGCCTTTACTATACCATTGTACCAAAGACTATTTGAATGGAATACTGAAAATGTGAAGCAATTACTTGATGATCTTAGAAGTGCTTACGAAAAAAAAGAGTCGTCTTTTGATACACCAGAAGAGGGTGATTACTATATCGGCATGCTTACTTCTACTACAAACAGCCAAAGTGGGAAAAGGCTCCTTCTTGTGGATGGCCAGCAACGCTTCACCGTCATGACTCTATTAGCTTGTGTTTTGCAATGTTACACAAAAGATACATGGTGCCATTTTCTTTCAATTGATGGTAAGCCGCGACTGTCTTTTGTTGCTCGTAAGTCAGACGATATGTATCTTATGAAACTAATAAAAAAAGATTTTGACTACGATGGAGAGTTGGTGAATTACAATATGAAAGAGGGAATCAATACTATTAGGAACTACATGGGAAAATACCATGGTGATAAGGAGAAATTTGCTAACTATATTTTCACACATCTCTCGTTCTTTATATCCGAGCTTCCAAGCAACTATGGAGTACAAGACTTAAACAAATATTTTGAGAGAATGAATAGTAGTGGCAAAAACTTGGAACACCATGAGATTTTAAAGGTAAAACTATTAAGTAAACTTGATGGCGATGTTTCCCTGTATATGCAACTATGGAACAAGATAGCTGATGTAGACACAGTTCTACTTCGTAAGAGAGAAAATGAAGCCGAATCAGACTTTAACAATAGAAAAAAAACAGTCATAAATGCAAGAGCAGAAAATATTTTAGCAAATCCATATCTCATAAATAATCTGAAAAGAGAGGATTCTGACGATAGTAATCACAAGAAAATCAAGGATATTGGCAAAAGAGAAAAAAAACCACAAGATAGTAGCAATTACCAATCAAATGGTTCAAGAAGTATATTGAGATTTCCACAACTTCTGCTACAGACACTCTATCTGTTTTTTAAGCAAAATAAACAAGAAGATTTCACTCCGAGACTTGACGACTTTTTCAACCAAAACAAGTTACTAGAAACATTTCAAAAATACCTTCCTTATGAAGGTAGTAATGTTGATAAAGCAAAGTTGAAAGATTTCTTTGAACTGCTTTTGCATTGTAGGGTTGTTATGGATGTATGTTTTATCAGATCGTTAGAATATGGATATTCGCTTGACATGAATCTTTCTGAAGATAACGACGACGTCAAGGAGTTGCTAATGTTTGAATCATTTCTGTATGTTTCTTCTACAAATGTCACAAACTATCGCTGGTTTGGTTGGCTCATGAATTATGTTTTTGAAAAAAAAGAGATACCAACTCCAAAAGAACTGTTTAATGAATTAGCATCGGAATGTGATAAATCAAACAAATTGCCAGAATATGAGAGGCTTTGTTTTGGTGAAGAAATAAGGTATTGGTTCTGGAGATTAGATTTCTATATTTGGCAGCATAGAAAAGAGCTTTTCTCGTCAAAGGAAGATTCTCAATATCTCAACATCGTTGAAAATTATGTATTTATACGAAACCGAAGCATAGAACATATTGCACCACAGCATCCTAAGACTGAGTCCAAAGTACAATGGAAAGAAGATGGAAGCGACACAGAATTACTAAATTGCTTCGGAAATCTGGTAATGATTTCTCAAAATTTAAATTCAGCCTTAAGTAATTCATCTTACGAAGAGAAAAAAGCTCACGTTGAATCATATTTCAATAGTGTTAACGGAACTATTGAAAGCCTTAAATTATTGATGGTGTATAAAGACTGTCAAAATGGATGGAATAAGGATTGTATTGAAAAACATGGTAAAAAAATGTATTCTTATTTAAAAAATGGCTGTAGTATAACAGATGACTGATTTTGTAGCGAATAGAATTTATATAGATTCCCGCCGCAAGCGTCGGGAATGGTAAGGGTAATAGAATAGCGGCGGCAGCCAAATTTCACTCCAAGCACAAACTTCAACCGCCGCCGCCTTTTCTATATAGTCATGTCGTCCATTCCCGCGAAGCGGAAATCTATAATTGTGATAACAGAAAAATCGGTCATTAACTAAACTAGAGCCCCAAAAATATATATAATAGAAATAAAACCATGCATAGATAGATATATCTGCAACGCCGCCCATTACACCCAATCCCTTGCCTATCGCAAGGACAAGAAGCATGCCATATTAAGCAAGCATTGCAAGGCCTGCAAACGGCGCGAGTTTTGCGGCGACCCGATAGCATAGAAATCTTTTTTTACAAGTAAACAAACTCTTCAACGGAGGTGCGCCCACATTCGGCACACCTCTGTTTTAGTTTTGCGCCAGATTTCATTATTAACTTATATAAACAATAGATTATAGCACAATTCAGAGATTTTTACTTCTCGTTTATTACTGGTGAAGAGTGTAATATTATTGAGGGAACAATTGAAGATTTCCTCGACTGGACTTTTGAAGATAAGGTATCACTCACAAAAGAAGAAAAATTGGAGTTGCTTGATAACCTGATTACAGACATCGAGACATACAAACAAAAATTATAAATGGAACAGAATAAATGGCAAAAGAAAGTATGGGCAGAGAAAGGTCCCAACGGAGGCTGTCATGGAATCATTGTAAATCAATTCGGAGAAGAAAAGGCACATGAGTCATGGTTGCAGATGATTCGGAAGATGATTTACGCATTCGATGAATATCAATCCGTTCCTGACAAATTCAATATCGAACCCGAAAAAGAATCTCGCATCAAGGAAGGTATGCAGTTATTCATTGACTACTTTAAATATTTATGGATATGACAGTACAAGAAATTTTCAATACAATAGAAATTCGTAAGATTGAGATTGAAATTCTTTTAACCATTGAAGAAAATGATAGGCATTGGTGCTCCAATAACGCTTATGTCGAAACAGTCAAGCATCTACTATCAGTCAGGAAACATGTCCTTGACTCAAAATTTGTAATGGACGAAAACTATAAGTCATTGCTTTCAGATTTCAATGAAGCCCTCATAGCGCAAGCCAAAGAAATGCGAAAGCGAGTAATTGCCTTGCATAATGCGAACATCTGTTGCGGCATAGCGTGCGACATTGAAACTACCGGCAAGTGCTTCCTCGGCTACAAATACTCTTCGATACATCCTGTGCAGACCATGAGGACAAAGAAAATCTGGAATATTCTCAATGGCTCTTACGACGAGTTCATGCCTCTGTACTACAATGGTGCATGTAACTTTTCCATTAGTAATAATGAAAAGCCTGAATCCATAAACCAGATGCTGTATCTTGGCGATTCACTCGACAACTGGAATGAAATGCTCGATAAGGAGATGACGAAGGACATGCATCTGGTATATCCGTTCCATACTCTGTTTACCGACATGAACTTTTCTATCTATGACTTGCTATGGGTAAGAGATTTCAACATCGAGATCACTACGAAAAGTGATTATGACTCATATCCAGAAGGCGAAAATAAATACGATGATATAGATTGGGATAAATATGATTTTGATTAAACTTCCTCGTTTGTCAGAACAGATGCGGCGATATTTTAAGAAGCCTTTATACTCCATTGCAAAAACTTTGTATTTTTACGTAGTTTTTGCAATGGAGTGCAAAAATATTGTATTTTTGCAACATGAAAACAAAATGGAATCATGGAATATTTAAATCGCAAAAACTATGTCAACCAACTGAATATGTGGCGTGACAAGCGTGTTGTGAAGGTGATTACAGGTCTTCGCCGTTCGGGGAAAAGTACGTTGATGATGCTTTTTCAACGACAATTGAGAGCAAATGGTGTGGATGAAAGTCACATTATCAGTGTGAATTTTGAGGACGTAGCCTCAGAACCATTGCTGGAATACCATGCTTTGCATGACTTTGTGTCGGGACGAATAGAGGATGATGCGCAATACTACATATTTTTTGACGAAATACAACAGGTGGCTGGGTTTGAGAGGGTTGTTGACAGTTTGCAGTTGCGGCAAAATGTGGATATTTATGTGACAGGGTCGAATGCCTATATGTTGTCAGGCGAAATCGCCACCTTGCTCAGTGGAAGGTATGTGGAGATACATGTACTGCCCCTCTCTATGGCAGAGATGATAGAGGCCACCGGACTTTCCGCTGAGAAATGCTACAACAGATTCATAACCAGTACCACCTTGCCATACGTGTTGCAATTGCCTACGGATGAGGCCATCAGGGTGTATCTGCAAAACATCTATCAAACAATTGTCATCAAAGATGTGATGAAACGAGGTCGGGTTCAAGAGGCTGATGCTATAGACAGGTTGGTCCGTTACATGGCTGACAATATAGGCAATATGACATCAATAAAGGGTATCGCTGATGCTATGGCGGCTGGAGGTTGCAAGATTTCTCCGCATACAGTGGAAACATACGTTGGATTGCTGACGGAAAGTTACCTGTTTTATAGGGTTCCAAGGTATGATGCCAAAGGCAAGGAGCTTTTGCGCACGGGACAAAAGTATTACCTTTCGGATGTCGGGTTGAGGACAATGTTGCTTGGCTTGCGCGGCGGTGACTTGGGACGTTTGCTTGAGAATATTGTGTATCTGCATCTTATCAGGTCGGGACATAAGGTCATGGTTGGCAAAAGTGGTGATAAGGAAATTGATTTCATCAGATTTAAAGATGGTCTTGTGGAATATTATCAAGTTGCTCTCACAGTACGCGATGAACAGACACTGACCAGAGAAATCGCCCCTTTGAATTCCGTGAAGGATCACAATCCGAAGTTTCTGCTGACAATGGATCCTGATCCTGAGATTTCGCATAACGGGATACGGCAGATTTATGCGTTGGATTGGTTAGCACGACAATAGTCCATTGGCTCTTGTATCATATACTTACTTTTGCACTTGAAATATAGTTGTAGTTTGCAAAGTTCACGCCTTGGCCGATGCGGAGGCTTGCGCGGCGATAGCAAAGAAGATATTGTGAAAATTTTGTAAACGACAGGAAAGACCCGTAAATTTGCAGCGTGTTAGGAATCAATGACATATAATCCAAAACAATGATGAAAAACAAAATCAAACTATTTGAAAGCAGGAAAATTCGCACCGCGTGGAACGAAGATGAAGAGGAATGGTATTTCTCCGTGGTGGATGTGGTGGAAGTGCTGACTGATAGCGCTGACTATCAGACAGCAAGAAAGTATTGGAATAAACTTAGGCAACGTCTTTCAGAAGAAGGAAGTGAACTGGTGACAATTTGTCACCGGTTGAAAATGATAGCTGCCGATGGAAAAATGAGAGAAACGGATGTTCTTGACACAAAGGGACTTCTGCGTCTCATACAATCCATACCCTCGCCTAAAGCAGAACCTTTAAAGATGTGGTTGGCACAGGTGGGCAGCGAGCGTTTGGACGAAATCGCCGACCCTGAAAAAGCCATCTTGCGCGGTGCCGACTTTTACCGAGCCAAAGGCTACACAGAAGGCTGGATAAACCAGCGTCTGCAATCCATCGAAATGCGCAAGGAACTGACCGATGAATGGAAAGCGCGTGGCATCGAACTTGAAAAAGACTACGCCATCTTGACCAACGAGATGACCAAAGCTTGGAGCGGATTTTCGGTGAAGCAATACAAACAATTCAAGAATCTGAAGAAAGAAAATCTGCGCGACAATATGACCAACGTGGAATTGGTGCTGAATATGTTGGCGGAGGTTACGACAACAGCCATCTCAAAGTCGCGGGAGCCTGAAACATTTGAAGAAAGCCGACAGATTGCAATTGAAGGCGGTAGCGTGGCAAAAGATGCCCGAGAAAACATAGAAGCTCGGACAGGACAATCCATTATTTCACCTTTGAACGCAAAAAACAAGAACGCCCTTGAAATCAAGGGAGATAATGAAGCGACAAACGCTCATCATTATCTCAAATCGCAAAAAAAATAATGACAAAATAAAACTTGAAATTTTCATCAATCCGACATAGGTGTGCCCACATTCGGCACACCTCTGTTTTAGTTTTGCAGCCGAAACAAATTTGCTACGATGACACTGATATACAATTATTTTTTAGCGGCACTGGCGAAAACAGAAATTTTTGTATTTTTGTAGCATTCAAAATGACTTAACTCAATTTCCAGACTACGATGGAAAACAAAAAGAAATAATAATGATCAGACAACATATAGTTTTTCTGACAGGTGCTGGCATAAGCGCAGATAGTGGATTAAGCACTTTTCGTGGCGAGGATGGACTTTGGAATAAAGAGGAATTCAAATACCTATCCAGTGTAGATTGCCTGTATAATCACACCCAACAGTCTCTTGATTTCTTCAACACGAGAAGAAAGGCTCTTGCCGACGTCGAACCCAATGATGCACATAAACTTATTGCAGGACTTGAGAAGGAACACGAAGTTACGATAATAACCCAGAATATTGACGACCTACATGAGCGAGCCGGTTCATCTCGAGTCATTCATCTTCATGGTGAACTAACCAAAGTCTGTTCTATGAATAATCGTACAACCTGCATCAAGGAGTATCCATTGACTACCCCAATCTTGGTGGGCGACAAAGCCGAAGATGGTGCTCAATTACGTCCCTATGTCGTTTTATTCGGCGAATATGTTGACAGTAAGAACGTAGCCAACGATTATGTGAGTAAAGCCGACATCTTTGTTGTGATTGGGACTTCTTTACAGGTTTATCCTGCTGCCGGATTAATAAACCATGCCCATCATCTTGTACCTAAATTTGTCATCAATCCTTGTGAGATGGAACGGTGCAAGCAACTGGGATTTACTCATTTCAAGACAGACGCAACAGAAGGAATGAAAATGTTAATTGAGACATTCAAAGAATTGTGATCATGTCGTAAAACTTTTTTGGTAGCATTATAATATACCAACACCAATAGTAATATTTAGAAACATGAGTACCATTAATTTAACGACAAAAAAAGTTGGAGAAATCACCGGTGATTTCATCATCCCTTCGTATCAGCGTGGATACAGATGGCAAGAAGAAGTGAAAATTCTTCTTGATGACATAAACGAAATTCCTGATGGAGAGAATTATTGCCTTCAGCCAATAGTTGTAAAAAAACAGATGATAACAAGTATGAACTGATTGACGGGCAACAGCGATTGACTACCTTGTTTTTGATTTTAGGCTACATTCGTACTTTCAGGCCAAAACTACAACAGAAATACACTATAGATTATGAAATAAGAGAGAAAAGCAAGGAGTTTTTGTCCGATCTTGATTTTGACAACATCAATGATGCCGCACAGAATATAGATGAGTATTTCATCAATGAAGCTGCGAAGACAATCAAAGACTGGTTTGACAATAGTCATGATGCCGATAATGCAGCCAGTCTGATAGCCGACAAACTGAACAACAAAGTAAATATCATTTGGTATGAGATAAACGGCACGGAAGACGCCATATCGCTTTTCACCCGCCTTAACATTGGCAAGATCCCATTGACGAACGCAGAACTGGTAAAAGCTATTTTCCTAAGCAGGAACAACGGCATTGACGAACGTTATCAACTTGAAATTTCAACACAATGGGACGATATTGAGAAAGAACTCCACGATGAGAAACTTTGGTATTTTATCACAAACAAAAAAGCCGAAGATTTTTCCACACGTATTGAATTGTTGTTTGACTTGATGGCTGATAAAAAAGATGGAGACAAAGAACGTTATAGAACATTCTTCTGGTTTATGGAACAGTCCAAGTCTGACGAATACGCAGGAAACAAAATCAAACTATGGGAACAGGTTATCGAAACAGTTCAGCGACTTAAGGAATGGTTTATCGATTCTGAATTGTATCACAAAATCGGTTATTTGATCACCGTCAATAACAAGTCATTACGTGAACTCATATCTGAATCTTCGGAAAAAGGCAAAAACGATTTCAGACGGTCTCTTAATCAATCCATTGCAGAAAGTATCGACTTTAACAAAGAGTATCTTGACTTGTCATACGAAAATAAATATGATTTGCCAAATATCGAAAAACTATTGCTTCTTTTCAACGTGGAAAGTGTTTTCCAAAACGGTGACAAATCAATGCGGTTCCCTTTTGACAAACACAAAAACAAAAACGGAGGTTGGTCTCTTGAGCACATTCACGCCCAGCAGTCGGAAGGCTTAAACACAAAAGCATTGTGGAACGAATGGCTTGACCTGCATGTGCAATCGTTGAAAAACATTGACGGTACACAAAATGCTGCATTAATTGAGGAAATTGAAAGCAGAAACAAGGAAAACCTTACAGAAGAATTGTTTAATGAATGGTTTGAAAAGATGATTCAAGCATTGAATTTGGACCAGAACATTGACTATATTCACATGCTCTCAAACATGGCGTTACTTGGTTCATTTGACAATTCAGCATTAAATAATTCAACGTTTGATGTCAAACGAGACAAGATTCTCGAAATGGATAAAAAAGGCGATTACATTCCGATTTGCACGCGTCGTGTTTTCTTGAAGTATTATACTCCGTCAGGAGAAAACCAGCTTCACTTTTGGGGCAAAGCTGATAGAGATGCCTATATAGAGGCCATGAATGTCACGCTAAAACCATATTTATCAATTATCAATAAGCAAATCTAATATGGAAACAAATCAACATACTTTTCAAAGTCTGTTTCAGGAAATAAAGAAAATAGAAATCCCGATTATTCAGCGTGACTATGCCCAAGGTCGCGAAAACGATAAGGTCAATCGTGTCAGGGAGCGTTTTTTGGATGCAATTTTCGAAGCTTTAAACAACAAAAAACCACTCACTCTGGACTTCGTTTATGGCGAAGTTGAAAATGGCAAACTCATTCCTCTCGACGGACAACAACGTCTGACCACGTTGTTCTTGTTGCATTGGTTTGTTGCAAAAAAGGAAAACATTGAAGAAAACGATTATGAATATTTAAATCATTTTTCCTATTTCACCCGTCCGAGTTCACGAGATTTTTGCAAGAAATTGGTGAAACACACGCCTGCTTTCAACATGACAATTTCAGAAGAATTGAAAGACCAGTCGTGGTTCCAATATCAATGGCATAACGATCCAACCATCAAAGGAATGTTGGTAATGATTGATGCTATCAATCAGAAATATGGCAATTCGTCTAATTTATGGGGACAATTGGATAACATAACCTTCTACTTTTTGCCAATTTCTGATATGGGTCTTACCGATGAATTGTATATCAAAATGAATTCCCGAGGCAAACCTCTTACGGAATTTGAACATTTCAAGGCAGAATTTGAGGGAATGATTAAAGAGTATGATGAAGAAATGTCGAAAGAATTCAATCGCAAATTCGATTTGGACTGGACGGACATGCTTTTCCCATATCGTGGGGAAAACAAGATAATCGATGATGAATTCATGCGCTATTTCTTCTTTATCAGTGATATAATCTGCTATCAAAAGCACATACCATTGGAAAAAGACGCATTCAAATTGTCGAAACTGTTATATAGCAAAGACAACCCCGAAGCGAAAGCAAATCTTGATTTTCTGAAATCATCGTTTGACTGTTGGTGTGGATTATCCGATATTAATGAATTCTTCGAATCGATTTTCACCAACAACACATACGAATCGGGCAAGGTGAAAATCTATCAGGAAAATCTGAATATATTCAAACAATGTTGCGATGACTATGGTGACGACAATGGAAGAAACCGCAAATTTCCATTGAATTTGACGTTGCTGCTATATGCCGTTGTCGTTTACCTGCAAAACAAACAAAATGTTCAAGAAAATGATTTCAAGCGTCGCATAAGAGTTGCAAGAAACTTGATATGGAATTCACGTGATGAAATTCGTGCTGATGGACAGAGAAATAATATGCCCCAATTGTTGGCTGAAACGGAGGAAATAATTCTGAGGGGGACAATTCCGACAGGCACTGGCTATAATAAACGTCAAAAAGAAGAAGAGCAAGCTAAAACAGACTGGTTACTTGCTAATTCAGACAAGCAAGATGCTTTGTTCCATTTGGAAGACCATCCACTTTTGTATGGCTGCATTGCCGTTGTCGGGTTGGATAATTTCGCCAATTTTGATATGTTCAGAGAACTTTTCAACAACTGTAATTGGGATTCGGTTTCACGAGCGTTACTCGCAAAAGGTGACTATTCACAAGTAGTTGGTTGGCGTTGGCAACTTGGCACAAAAAATGATTCAACATGGAAAGGTTTGTTTCACCCATCAAATCAAAGAGAAGGATTCGAGAATAAAACAAAGATTGTCTTAAATGATTTGTTGGCAAATTTGACAGTCATTGGAACAAATGAACTTCAAAACGTTATTGATTCATATTTGAATGATATTAATGTTTTAAAAGATTGGAGATATTACTTTGTCAAATACGCCGATCCAATATTAACCAATTTTGAATTGCCCAGTACATTTGGCTATTATTATTCATACAATGATGGTGACTACCATACATTACGGATGAACACAGAAGAACGTCTTAGTGGAAGGAACTGGAATGTGTTTATTTTGGCTTTGTATTACCAAATGAACGAAAAATATTATCTCGGCGATTATGCCCATCAAGGAAACAAACTTATGCTGTCCGATTCTTTATCACTAAATTGTAGAAATGACAAGTTTGTCTTGTACGAAAAAGAGGAGGACGGATGGAAGGCAAAGCAAGAGTTTCCTGTTCCGCAAAAGGATGGCATTGACACGGAAGACAGGATTGAATGGATGAAAAATGAATTGGTGAAATTAGGCTATTAATAACATCTGCCCACGACCTTCAGTTTCAACACATCAAGCGCTTCGACTCCTTGCGCGAGATTACAGACTCGATGTTTTCCGAGGCCCGCAAGTTGTCACATCTGGGCATAGGCCTGATGCCGAGGTGCAGCACCCTTGCAGACGCGAATGCGAGGAGGCCGGAATCCATCTTCGAGGAGAGAACCGGAAAAAGACTGGGCCAAGCTGCTGGAAGAACAGGAAAATTCCGCCGCCTCAGCTCTCTCTCTGTTTGGCTATGGGGGCTTACTTTTGTGAGAAAACATCCGTAGTGCCTATTTACTGGCATCGCAGATGAATTTTCGCTTACTTTTTTGTTTTAGCGGACAGCAATGATTTTCTTTTTGATTGTCAATAGCTTACGATGGGTTTTTGAGATTGCTGCCAAGTTTGTTGAGTAGTTTACAATATTACGCAAGAAAGTCGGATGTATCACCCGACTTTCTTGAATAATTTTTGCGTTATTTAATGTCTTGATAATCTTGTTTATGCCTTGATGTGTGGATTTTTGGAAGAATCAACATCTTTCCAATAATGAGGCCAACGTCGGATTTATTTTCGTGACGGCATCCTTAATGAATGAATAGTCGGCAAGTTTGTCGGAACACATGAGGCGAAAACAAGTATTGCTTCCTGGATAGCTGGCCTTGTAGTCGGCATAATTGCAGTTGTGTTTGAGATAGAATGCTTCACGCCTTATTCTCTGTTCTTTATTGTCGCAATCTTCTGACGGATCTTCAATTGAAAAGACAAAAGGCTTGTCTGCACAGTCTTCAATAATCTTGTCAAGAATCTTCCCTCCGTATCCGTTGCATCTTTCGGCCTTGTTTATGGCAATGAAAAGACCATATACAAATGTCTCAAAATCCGACAGAACGGACATTCCGATGATTTTTCCATCGCAATAGTAAGCTCTTACATCCGGTTTGAGGACTGGCGATTCCAGCATCTGCTGAATGGTGAATTTTCTCTCTTCAGGTGGGAACGCATCGGTGTAAATCTCATTTATCTTGTCGAGATCTTCGAATCCGGGGGCTACAATGACAGATGTTATTTTCTCCATATTACAAGTCTTTCTTCAAGTCAATGGTAAAGGACTGTGACATGTCGTCTCTAGCATTGAAAAGGACTGTGCGCTGTTTGGCGTTGTAAACGCATGACCAGTTCGTCACCTGACCGGGCACTTCGATGCCGAAGTTGCCGTATTGCAGACAGCGCAGGGCATCTTCTTCGTCCATAACCGGAGAATAGTGGCCCATCATGTTATGGGCACGGACCACTCCGCCGAAATCACGTTGCCAATAGTCCATAAAGAAGGTTGAAGCAGGTGCGGGATTGTAATAATAGTTTTCCATACTGCGGTATTCGTATGCCACATCATGACCTCCTAAGTTAGCTGAATGAGAGCGGGCTTCCTCGTCAAAGACAAACAATGAATCGCTTCCATCGCTTCCTACCCAATATTCAAGGGTCCTCCAATCATTGTTGGCATCCGAAATGCACCAGTGTATGTTCATGCCTTGGTTGAGAGTCGTGAAATCGTATGAGCGGAATAAATCAATCACTTCTTGTACGGTCGCACATTTGGTAAGGGCAAGGATGTGTAGGGATATAAAGCCAACTTTCGGTTTGTCTGTATCTTGATATATAGCGAAAGGACGTGGCGTTACACTCGGAAGTGGATCAACGATAGGCTCGTTCCTGTCGTCAAAGTTCGGCAGTTGATAGCAAGTGAGAACTAGTCCGGCATCATTCATGCCATCAACGGTTGAAAGAGGCTGGCGTAGCAATACATTGAGGTCTATGCCTTCTCGCAGAAGCACGTTGTCGCCATCGTAGCCCGCCGTGTTAGAGAATTTTTGTGCGCCGTTCAAATCGGTCATCATCACGCTCTTGTGCTCGCCTGGTTTGACATTATGGTTGAAGACCACGACCATCTCCCCGTAATCTCCGTCATAATTACGGCAGTTCAACATCTCTCCCTTGCTGTTGTGGCAAATGAAGCCCGAGCAAGTATTACCTTGAATTTTGTCGGTAATCGTTGGTCCTGGAGTGTAGTTGAACAAGGCGTTGGTGGCTTTGCCTGTCAGATTGTACATGCCGTATAATGGCAGATTGTAATCCGTCAGCAGGCTTTCCCAATCTACGTTTGCCGTGTAGTCCATATAGTAAATGGGGTGGCCAGGAACATAACGGATTGAGCGCAAGGTAGCTCCCGATCCTTCCGGAATGCATCGTTCAGGAGTAATGTTCGCGTTTGGAATTTCCTTGCCGGCTGAACGCAATGCGACAATTGGAAATTCATTTGGGTCTGGCTGAGGTGGAAATTCATTTGGGTCTGGCTGAGGATCTTTTTTGCAGCCTGACACCGCCACTAAAAGTGCGAGGGCTAACAGAATGATTGATTTTCTCATTTTTTTTAAGATTTAGTTATTTATTTATTTAAGTTAAGTTGACTTCTATTTTTTCACGCCGCTCTTCTGAATTTCGCGAAGTCCGTTGGACAAAATCCAAAAAGAAAACGATGGCGCAAAGTTACGAACATATATTCATATTTGCAACAATTTTGCGAAATTTTTATTAACAATCTGGGGGGGTAAACCATTCTTTATCAATGTGTTATGCAGATTGCTTCACTCCAATCTCACAATTTGCTCATATCGACACGCGTCGTAAACCATGCTCCACACGCACTATCGTCTTGGGAATTTCCCCGAACAGACCTTCAACACTTCGGTCGAAACAATCTTTACCTAAATTCCGCAGAATAAAAATTTGCTAATTCGAGAAGGAGTGTTTACATTCAATGCGCACGTTCTGGGTTGTTGAAAAGTCGTGATGTGGTTGCGGAGTGGCTTTTTTTGAGGTTGCAGTGCACAACTCCCCACCCACCCGGCGTGGCCGGGGAATGGTTTGAGCCAAGAAGACGGGCTGTCAGAGTTTCAATTTGTCGTACGGCCTGTCGGAATAGATTTGCAGCAGCCCGTTGAGCATGTTCGTTGACGTTGAATCGGTATGCCTTCCCCGATTCGGCGTTCACCGTGCGGTTTGCTACGGACAGGCTTTGGAAGGTTCTGAGGATTGTGTCTGCGCTGGCGAAGATGTAGTCGGGGTTCCTTTGGTATTTCTCCGTGCGCAACAGGTTGCGGTCCTCGATGCACTCCCCGCCGCAGAGGTGGGTTGACATGAGGTTCTCCACAATGTAGGAGTAGGTGTACTTCGTGTTTATCCATTTGTCCCCCAGCGTGTTGTCTATGAGGTTGGAGTGTCGCTCCTTGCGGAATGCGTCTATTGTTGAAAAAATCCAGCCGAAAGTTCCGATTTTTCTGAAATTAAGTTGTATTTTTGCCGCCACATCACCCGTTTTTGGGTTTCGCAGCACAAAAACAGGTGGAATTATCGAGAAATGCAAGTCGTTGCTAAGTTATTTATTAACAACGGCTTGTCATTTTTCAACAGTCAAAATTCAAGAATAATCTGCGGAAATAAGGAAACATACACTATGATAGCAACATTAAACGCAAATCTTAACCCTGGTGCTGAAATTTACAAAGAATTAGGGGAGCAACCAAAATGGTGGCAAAAACTCCTCTCCATCAAAGGCGTATATGTAGAAATACGCAAAGATGATATTGTGGATGTGTATTATGAAGGAGGACGGATGGCTGAACTGCGGTACAAAAACAAAAAACTTGTAGCCACTTGCCACCCTAAATATCTTGGTAAAGATGTTCCCGAAGGGACAACCGTCAAGTATGAGGATTGCCTTGAGCAGCTGAAGAAGAATCCCGAGTCAATTGTTAAAAACATAAAAGACATTTACTCTCAAAAAGGGAAAATGAATAATGAGGATATTCGTGAGAAGAAGATACAGGGAGATATGATTTGCAGTCATACTCCAATTTATCTTGATTCCGAATTCGCACATCGCTATGAAGAGGGCGGCCAACAAACAATAAGATTCGATTTAGTCACCGTCAGAAACAACGAACTTTTGTTTATTGAATTAAAACGCATCAAAGACAACAGGCTGCTCAATAAGGATGATGACAAACCGAAAATCCTTGAGCAGATGGATAAGTACAAAAGATTTATAGAGTCAAACAAGGACAAATTACTTGAATACTACAAGGTTTTGTATGGAATTAAAAAATCGTTGGGACTGCCTGTGCCAGAATGTGACATTGAGAAACTTTCAATCTGTGAAAAACCACATTTAATCATAAGAGATACATACGAAAATTACACTTCAGGAAGAAGCGAGCGCATTGAGAATATTAAAGACCTTTTGAAAAAGAATCCATTCACTTACACAATTGAAAAATATGACCTTTGAAAAAAAACAACAATTAAAGCAGATTAAATTTCGCGAGAGCATTACCAATCAAGGTTTTACCTATATCCTTGACGAAAAAGAAAGAGAACGTAATCTTTTCAATTGTATGGGGTATAAATTAAAAAGTACATTTTAAAAAGCGCAAATTTTTGATTTACAACGCTTTATATTTGAGGGATAAAAAATAAAAAGTACAATTTGCTTTGATTTGGTTGTATTTTGCTTGGATAAAACTTAAAGATTGCTTAAAGAAAATGGCATATTGCTTGTATTAATACAACCTGCACCCTGAAAACAGCCCCGAAAACACTGAAAAACAACGATTTGAATGATGATTAAATGATATTGCAGACCGTTTAAACGACTGTTTAAACCGACCGAAAACGGCCTCCGGACATAAACCCCAGAGACCGTTTTTCTTTTGCCCCGAATTTGCCAAATTGATAGAGTTAGAGCCAAGTTAGAGCCAAATATAGAGCCAAAATACCACGATTAAAAGACCTTTACGACCGAAAAACACCCCGAAAATGCCCGAAAAACAGCGATTGCACCCCCTTTAATACCAGATTTTGGCAGGTTGCTTTTGTATTAAATAATTAAAAATCAATAATTTATGCGTGAATATCAAGAAAAAAGCGTATCTTTGCCGAAAAATTGACACAGATATGAATAAGAATGAAAAGAAAAACAGAACACATGTCACGATCAACATCAACACCCTTGTCGGTAATATGATTGTTGTGACCGGTGAGAATGAGGCATCAGAAGTGATTGAGAAGAGGTTTAAGGAAATACTCCTTAATGTACTCAAATCTGCTCAGTCACTCTGATTTCTCCAAGGTCGCAATCCGGAAAATCACGAATCATGTCAAAGTAAATCTTACATGCTCTAAGAAAATCATCAAAACCGAGATTCGGGTTCTCAAGTATCGACTTTTTGCAAGCATATCGAAACTTCAAAACTTGAATCTCGGACAAACCGACCAATAATCCTTTGGTCTGATAATGATTAAAAAGTCTTTCTTCCATAAATTTAAAATTTAGTTAAACACTATTCATATAAAGGTAAAACAACGCACTTGCGGCGGATCAGCCTGCCGCAGCACCGGCGGCCATGCCCTCGCAGCGGGCAAGCTTCACTTCCAAAAATTCGATTTTCTCCTCCAACAGTTTGATGTTTTTATTCTGACTTTCAATAATAGTCTCCTTGTCACGTATTGCCGACCTCAGCAACTCGATTTCCGTGACCGAACAGGATGATGCCGGCTGCTCATCACACGAACTACGTAACATTTCGCCTGAATTTAATAATAACCAATCTGGAGAAATTTCAGTATATTGGCGTAAAATATTCACGATTTTATCGGCTGAAAGTTCGGATTTTAGGTTTTTACCCCTAAAATTTGCACCATCTATTCCCACTTTTTTATAAAAATCTTCTTTTTTAATTGATTGTGTATCAATAAAATATAATATTTTTTGCTTAATACACGTAATATTTTCACTTTTTTCTTGCATATATTGTGAATATTTTACTATCTTTGCAGTGTCGTTATGATATAACAACGGCGACAAAAATAATAAAAAAATCGAAATGATGAAGAAAATAGTTGTCAGTCCGGAAGTGAGCAAGAAGATGCAGGAGGTGTTCGGTGTGACGCAGCCCAACGTGAGCCAGGCGCTCAACTACCGCCGCCACAGTGCGACCGCGAAGAAGATGCGGATGTACGCGCTGGCCAACGGCGGCGTGCTTTTGGAATCGAGGAACGATTAAACGGAATTCAATCAACATTAAATAAAAGGTAACATGACAGAAAGAGACATCAAAATCGAAATGGCAATCAACGCGGCGTTCGGCTGGGCGTTCGGGATAATAACGGCAGCGGCCGCATACGGGGTCCTGTTCTGCGGGGCGACCCACCACATCGCGACAATCGCGATGGGCACCGTGGCGTGCCTGGCGTTCCGCAGCGAGAACCGCAAGATAAAGAATAATCACAATCACGTTCAATAAAAAAAGCCTCGGTAACCCGGATGCCGGCTGATGGTGGCAATCAGCATAACTAAGATTTGGCGCGAAGGCGGTTCGACTCCGCCCTTCCGAGCAAAAGAAAGGAAACAGAAATGTACCAGCACTACGGCGACATATTGACGATAAGCGTGAACGACTGGATGGCGGCTGGACTGACGTACGACCAATTCAGACATGACAGTGGAGATCACCAGCTCACCATCGTGAAGCGTGGCATCAACGGCAACACCTTAATAGATGTGAAGTCGATCAGGCGACCCGACCGCCGCGCTGCTATTGAGGCTAAATTCGGCAGGATAGACGAGGAGGAGAAGCAGCAGTCGTTTATGGATGTTGTCATCGACGACCAGGCACGCGAGTTTTTCCGCGCATACACCTACACTGACGGCACCGGCAAGACACTCCATCTGCCAGAAGACACACAGGCGCAGTATGTGAACGAGGCCTCGATCCTCAACATGTTCCGCCGTGTTTACCAACGCCAGGTTACGGCCCGCGCCGCCAATGGCAGGCGTAAGACCAAAAAAGACTTTTTCGCCGAGTGCGTGATGCAGGCCAAAGCCCTCAACGCAGACCACCCAAGCCATCTGCCGTCGAACTCACGCTCGATGGAGCGCAAATACGACGAATACCACAAAAAAGGCTACGAGTCGCTCGTTACCGGGCTGTATGGCAAGACCAACAGCGCCAAGCTCACAGAAGAGGCAAAATACTGGCTCATAGCGAGGTTTGCCACCCCGATCGAAAAGCTCACAATACAGCAGCTGTTTGTCGAATACAACAATGAGGTGGAGAAACACGAAGACTGGAAGCGCGTGGAGAGCGAACAGACCATATACGCCTTCCTGAACCGCCCTGAAATAAAGCCTCTATGGTACGGTATGCGCTACGGCGAGCTGAAGAGCAAGGAGAAATACACACGCCAGCAAAAGACGTTGCTTCCGACACGTCGCGACTCAATCTGGTACGGCGACGGCACGAAGCTCAACTACTACTACCGCAACGACAAAGGCGAAATCGCCACCTGCAATGTATATGAGGTGATGGATGTGTATTCGGAGGTGCTGCTCGGCTACCATATCAGCGATTCGGAGGATTTCGAGGCCCAATACTTCGCCTATAGGATGGCTATGCAGAAAGCGGGGCACAGACCCAACGAGATTCGCTACGACAACCAGGGCGGACACAAGAAGCTCGCTTCCGGCGACTTCTTCGGCAAGCTCGCCCACCTCAACATACCCACCGCGCCGTATAACGGAAAATCAAAAACCATTGAGTCGGCTTTCGGACGCTTCCAGGCGCAGTTCCTTCACCGCGACTGGTACTTCACCGGACAGAACATCACAGCAAAGAGAAACGAGAGCCGCGAGAACTACGAGTTCATCATGGCCAACAAGAACAACCTCCCCACGCTTGATGAGATAAAGAAACGCTACGCGCAACGCCGCGAGGAATGGAACAATGCCGAGCATTTCGACACCGGCATCCCGCGGATCAGGATGTATGAGGAGAGCGTCAACAACGCCACAACCAAGGTCGGCGTGCTTGAGATGATCGACATGTTCGGGATGATAGACCCCGTGCCTAACACCTACACCGCATCGGGCATCACCAAGACCGTCAAGAAGCGCGGCTACCGGTGGGAGGTTCTCACATCGGACGGCATGCCTGATTTCGACTTCCTGCGCGAAAACGTTGACCGCAAATTCCATGTCGGCTACGACCTCAACGACATGAGCATCGTGGCACTCTACACCAAAGACGCGAAAGGCTACCGCTTTATGACATACGCGCAGAAATACATCGAGATCCACCGCGCCAAGGATGAGCAGACCGAGTTTGACCACCAGTTCATCAAAGCTACCGAGCTGGCCAACAAACGGCTGCGCGTCAATATGGTTGACAGCATTGAAGATATTATGGAACAGCACGGCATGCACCCTGCGCAGCACGGCCTGAACATGCCGAAGCCGAAAGGCGTCAACCTGGCGCGTGAGGACGTGGGGCGCATGACCAAGCGAGTCTCGCAGCTTATGACTTCAGATGTCGAAGACAGGTATTAAAGAATTAAATATTAAACAGTTAAAAGTTAAACATTATGGAAGTCAGGGAAAAACAAAAAATCAAAGAGGCGCTCGACGCCTTCATCAGGGTGAAAGGAAGCCAGAACAAAGCCGGCAACGCGCTCAAGGGCATCAGCACGGCTACCGTGTCGCAGATTATGAACGGCAACTGGGAGCTCATCAGCGACGAAATGTGGCGCAATCTGGCGGCGCAGCTTAACCTCAAGAACAAAACATGGCACATTGTGGAGACAACCAATTTTAAAGATTTGACAGAGATGTTCGCCGACGCCCAGGACAACAGCCTGGTGATGGCCATCACCGGCGATGCCGGATGCGGAAAGACGGCGGCGGCCAAACACTACCAGGAGAGCAACGCCAATGTATTCATACTTTGCTGCAACGAGTTTTGGAACCGCAAGCTCTTCATGCAGGAGTTGCTCCGCGAGATGGGCAGGAACCCCGCAGGCGACACCGTCGGTGATATGATGGCCGACATCGTTTCGACCTTGAAACGCCTTGACAGCCCGATCATCATCATGGACGAGGCCGACAAGCTTTCAGACCAGGTATTCTACTTCTTCATCACGCTTTACAACCAGTTGGAAGACCACTGCGGCATCATCCTGATGGCGACCGACTATCTGGAAAAGAAAGTCAGCAAGGGGCTCCGGCTCAACAAAAAGGGTTACAAGGAGATTTTCAGCCGTATCGGTCGCAGGTTTGTCCGGCTGCAATCCACATCGCAGCAGGACATAATTGAGGTGTGCATGGCCAACGGACTGACCGAAAGGAGCGACATCAAGGCCGTTATCGACAACAGCGACGACGATTTGCGCCGTGTCCGCAGAAAGGTATTCGCAATCAACAAGAAAAACGCAAGATAGTCATGAAACGCGCCTATTCAGTCAAGAACGTGGCCGATGCGAGGTTCAACACACTCCAATTGGACGGTGAGTGGAGATCCGCCATCGGCACGCCGGAACTCACCGGTTCTTGGTTCATATACGGCGCGCCAAAAAACGGCAAGACGACGTTCGCCCTTCAGCTCGCCAAGTATCTCACCAATTTCGGACGTGTGGCATACGACAGTGTTGAGGAAGGCTTGTCGCTGACGATGCAGATGGCGATGGATCGCGTGAAGATGACGGAAGCCGGCTCGCGGTTCGTGCTTCTTGAAAAGGAGGATGTCGGCGAGCTGACGGCGCGTCTGAAACGCCACAAAAGCCCCGACATCATCGTCATCGACTCTGTGCAGTTCCTTGACTTGAAGTTCTCGGAATACAAACAGCTGAAGGAGACATTCCGCGAGAAGCTTTTCATATACATCAGCCATGTTGAAGGCAGGCAGCCGGAAGGCAACACGGCACGCCGCATCTGGAGAGACTCCAACGTGTATTTCAGCATCGAGGGATTCAGGGCTTTCCCTATGTCGAGGTACGGCGGCGGCGAACATATTGACATCTATCCGGAGAAGGCAAAGGAGTATTGGGGCTTTGATACGGACACAAATCGTTGATTAAACAGGACTTAAACAGTAATACAGTAACAATAAGACATCATGGAGACAATAGAGAAAGACACAATGACCGACGAGCAGCGCAGAAGCCTGTTCTTCAACTTCAAGGCTCTGGGGTTTGACGACGACGGACGTCACTGCTTCGTCAGCGACTTCACCGACGGCCGGACCGACAGCCTGAAAGACCTCGGCTACATCGAGGCTCAGGATATGCTCCGCTACCTGCAGGAGCTTCGCCGCAACCCGCAGGAGCGCAAACGCCGCGACGACCTTGACCGCAAGCGCAAGGGCGTGATGCGAGCCATCGGCGAGTACTTCAAACGCTGCGGCATCGAGGCGAGCGAGGAGTACATCAAGGCGACGGCGGTACGCGCCGCCGGGATCGCGCCGACGGGCTGCATATCGCACGACTTCAACCGCATCAGCGCGGACGCGCTGACGCGGATCTACAACGAGTTCTGCCGCAAGCAGAGCGTGCAGGGGGTGAAAACGAAACTTTCAAAAGTCAATTAATAATCATTACAAATCAATCAAAAATTCAAGGAAATGGAAAAGAATGTAACAATGGAAGAGTACGAGGCGGCGAAAAACGCCGTCATGACGGCGTACCTGCAGGAGAAGCAGTCGATCGCCGAGGAGTTCAACGGCAGGCTCGCCGAGGTCGAAGCGGGCTACGGGAGGGCGCAGGACGAGTACCGCGCCGAAGGGAAACGGCTTCGCGACGATGCCGCCGCCGCGAAAAACCGCTACGAGAGCGAACTGGCGGAGCTCAAGGTGTGGCTGCTCGAAGAGGAGCGGAAGGCCTTCGTCAACGGATGCAGCATCGACGAACTGCGGCTGATCTACAAGAGAAGGCGGCTGAGCCTCACGGAAGAGCACAACAGGAGGCTCGCCGCCAACGACAGGCTGACGGCCATGGGCAAGATTGCATACGCCAAGGCGGTGCAGAACTGGAGGATCGGCGTCAGGGACCTGTCGGCCAGACGTGACGCGTGCGAGAACGACGCCTACCAGTTCATGCTGAAGCGGCTGTCGGAGCTGCCGAAGCCGGAAGTGACGGAGGGAGGCGCGGCATGACGGAATTAAAAGCAATATTACTCATCACGGCATTTGTCATGTTGACCCTCTTGTTGGGCGGCGTGCTGTTCATTGTGGTGGTCGAGATCATGATGGCCGACGAAATCAACAGTAATGACTTCCTGTCCGATTTTTACGACAGAAACGATAATTCAGACGACGATTAAACAACTTTTAAAATTCAAATAACAATTAATCATGGCACAGACAAGACAAAAGAAAGTGCTGGTCAGCAATGTGACCAACGAAACAATGGAATCGGCGATGGCCGACTACGCACGTGCAGATGCACGCATTCAGAAAATCAACGCGACTTTGGATGTTGAGATGACAAGGTTTCGTGAGAAGTATCAGGATGAGCTGGCGAAGCTCGCAGAAGAGAAGGAGAAAGCCTTCGATGTCCTCCAGACATTCGCCGTTGAGCAGAAAGACACCCTCTTCACTAAAAAGAAGAGCCTCGACACCATCCACGGTACCATCGGGTTCCGCACTGGCACCCCGAAGTTGAAGACCTTGAAAGGCTTCACATGGGGAGCTGTCACCAACCTACTGAAGGAGTTTCTGCCTTCATACGTCCGCACCGTCGATGAGCCAGCTAAAGACAAACTGCTTGCCGACCGCGACACCAAAGACATACAAGAGAATCTCAAAAAGGTGGGCTTGAGCGTGGTGCAGGATGAGACGTTTTATGTAGAACCCAAGAAGGAGGATGCGTGATGTCTTACATCACCAACAACCACGAGATCTGGGCGACGTGCCCGGAGTGCGGAGGCGAGTACGACAGGCGCGTGTGGGGCGACATCTGCCCCCGCTGCGCCGGCCGCGTCGTAAACTCAATAAAAAGGAGAAGAAATGGAACTGAAAGAGATAACTGAAGAGGCGATGAAGCTGTCGAAGAAAGAGAAGAACGCGCTTATCAACGCGCTGCTCCAGTCGATGTCGGCCAAGAAGCCGGAGGCTGACGAGCCGAAGATGCCGGTGTATCGTGCGCTCTTCCTGTTCTCGAACCTGTACCGCGAGCTGAAGGGCACCGAATACGGCGGCTGCTTCACGCCGGAGAACTTCAGGTGGATGAATGACATCCTGGACCGCATCTTCCGGAAGACTGTGGAGGCGGCAGGCACGGAGACCGCCGTCATCACCGACGAGGTCATGATGTCGAACTTCGAGGCCTACGTCAGGGCGGTGGCGGCGATGCCCAACAGGTGGTACTTCGAGAACCGCTTCACGCCGGCGGGCCTGTCGCGCGACTTCGAGAAGATCTATTCACAGATTAAAAACAACAGCGGCCATGACAGGGCAAAACGCGCTATCGACTGTCTCTAAGGAGACGCTGACACCTGCGGCATTGTCGATGGCTGTCCGTGAGGCCGGCATCACCACGGTGCGCCGGTCGATTGAGAGCGGCTTCCCTTCGATCGGCAGCATCGTCAGGCAGCTGGGCTACAAGGAGACGGCGGCGTTGATGGTGGCGCACATCGCAAGGCTCGAGACAATGCTCAATGTGTCGCGCCCGATGCAGCCGGAGGCGATGGCCGAGACCGCGAAGACTGTCATCGACACCTGTCTTGAAAGCGGCATCAACATCAACGCCGCCGACATCGAGATTGTGTTCAAACGCGCTTGTTCAGGCAGATACGGCTCGTATTACGGCGGCATCGGATGCAACGATGTCCTGACGTGGTTTAACAACTATATCAGCGAGAAAGCCGAGGAATACGTGCAATACAACATAGAGAAGTCACAACAGTTCGACAGCGGTGGCGAGCGTTCCTATGACAGAGCCAAGGCAAAAGACAGGGAAGCCCATCAGGTGGCGGCTGAATATTACAGAATGACCAGTAAAGACAAAAACAATGAGCAGAACAAAGAAAATTGAGATACCTGCAGACGCGAAGGTTTACGAGTTTGATGAGGTGATAGAGGTTTGCTGGAACTGTGGCGGTACCGGCGAGATCGACCTTAGCAAGCCGTTGGCCGATAACATATTATATCGTCTGCACGAGAACACCTGTCCGGTGTGCAACGGCAGCGGCAGGATAATAAAGAAGAAGACGGTTATTATTGATGTGAAACCATTTGAATAAGTTATGTCGAAGCGGAAAAGATACAGAAGCACCATTAAGCGAATCAAAGAGATTCTTGATATCGTAAACAAGGAGTATGAGCCAGGCGACCAGAAGCGTTGCTACAAGGCTATATGGCGCAATATTGTCTATCCGCGATACGGCATTTGTTACGACACTTATTTGTCTTATATCGGAGTGAAGCCGTCGGAACTCGAAGAGGAACGAGCGGAGAATGAAGACCCGAAACAACTTTCTTTATTCTGAGAGAGAAAAAAAAACAAAAAAATGAAAGTTTTTCTTGACATATCGAAAAAATGTGTATCTTTACACCGCTTATTCATATACAATCGGGGCAAATCACACGAACTTAATTTGAACCGATAAACGGCAACGCCTCTATGCGTGGCGGGCTATGGAAACACCCGCAACCAATAACGCCCTGCGTATGTGGATAAGCACACCTACGGGGGCGTTGCTTTTTGTCACAATTCTTATAATATGCTTAACAATAAGAATGAGGCCGACAACCAACTGTCAACAATGAAGGAGTTTACCTTCAATCCAACCAACCAGCCAATCAGGGTTGAAATCAGGGACAATGCGCCTTGGTTTGTCGCGAAAGATGTATGCGACGCATTAACAATTAGTAATAACAGAGATGCTGTAACATTGCTCGATGATGACGAGAAGCTGATGTCGGTAGTACCGACGTTAGGTCAGGGTCGTCAGATGTGGCTTGTGAACGAGAGCGGTCTTTACAACCTGATCTTCCAGAGCCGGAAGCCCGAGGCGAAGGCGTTCCGCAAGTGGGTCACGTCGGAGGTGCTGCCGTCGATACGGAAGACGGGGCGGTATGCGTTTGCGGGCCGCGGCTGCGCCGACCCGCGCAAGGGCGACTGGCTCGACCTGCGCTGCGAGCCTTACGACACCAAGTGGCTCGGCACGACGACCGTCCGCGTGATAGAATATGAGGATGTGGAGTGGTATTCGGTGGGCGACATACTCCGCGCCATGCAGACCGGCACCGAGACCTCGCAGACCGTCGGACGGCTGCGCGAGGCCAACCCCGCCATCGTGCGCAAGATATTCGTCTTCGGTAACACCCACCCGGCGTGGTTCACCACCATAACAGGGCTGCGTCTCCTTGTGAGCGGCAGCCGTAAGCTCAAGACACGCAGCAGGATGCTTCAGCTGAAGGAAGGAGGCGCGAGATGAGAATCAGGATGAAAGCATGTGACTTTAACGTCGATGCCGGCCTCAACATGGAGATACTGGTCAACATGGAGGACTTCTACGCCATGCTCGACGGCGTGAGCGCTCGCACCATAACCGATTACATATACACGCGCCTGAAGGCCGCCGGAGAAGGAGGTGCGAGATGAAAGACATCAATCTGGAAGCCGTCACGCAGCTGCTCACCTTTGAGACGGACTGCGACCACATCGCCTCGGTGCTCGACGAGGTGGTTTTCGAGTACATCGATGGCATTCTCGACAATTCCGGCGGCGCGGTGCCCGGACGGCGCGAGGGCGAAATCATCTACTGGGTGAAAGCCCTGCGCGACGCCGTGTGGCGGGCCGCCCACCCCGAAGCGGACGAATGACATTGAAAAAGCCCCCGAGATTTCGGGGGCTTTTTTTTAATGTCCGAGAGGATGTCCCTCTTCTATTTCGTAACCGTGTCTCAACGAATGAGTCGTGTATTTCAGCTCTGCGCTACGGTCGAAGACGTGTGTTTTGTAAACCTCCACGCTGTCAACAAAACGCTCATGGTTGTGGTTGACGATGCTCTGTTCGCGCGTCCATGTGTTTGAATAGCCGATGACACTGTTTGCTTCAGGAGTGATAACAATGCCCTGCATGGCCTTGAGAACCCTGCTTGGGATGGTGAGGTATTCGAGAGCCTGAGTCCTCTGTTCCGATGGTGTGTTTGCCGGTGTGTTGGCGTACCAAGGTGTGACAATATGAAGCTTCACAGTCACCTCGGCTTCCTGAATTTTATTACCTACGGTTTTCCACGCTATGGGGTCAAACTCCACGAACACTGCAGGCGTGTTGAACGGTGTTTCCTGCTCCAAAAACTCAACCTGTTGGTTCCAAAGGTCGAAGTGCTTGAAAAACGGCTCGTTATGGTCGTCTTTTATTGCCATCAGCTGTTGCTCGATGGCGAGGTAGAGGGTTTTAATCATTGCGCTATCTGTTTAAGTTTACGTTCAAGTTCTTCAATTATCATTTTGTTAAGTTCGGGGTGTTCGCCCATAAACTGGCGTTTCGGCATCTGGAAACCTTTGCCGCGTCCGGCTCTCAAGCCCTCGTTATGAACCCTTGCATACGCCTTGTTGCTTCCGATAGGACG
Source organism: Bacteroidales bacterium (assembly GCA_045600605.1). Taxonomy (GTDB): domain Bacteria; phylum Bacteroidota; class Bacteroidia; order Bacteroidales; family F082; genus Limimorpha. Next base: position 5,718 of record JAZRYG010000047.1, on the reverse strand, counting down.
CGTCCAGATGGTGACGCTTCCCGGTGATTTCTTTTGCACCTCGATGGAACGTCCGAGGTCGCCGGTGTCGCCTGTCAGGATCTTGCGAGTGAGTTTTGCGCCTTTATATGGGTTTTTGACCGTTTTGCCGTTGCGAACCCACGCTGACATCCTGCGCTGCACCTCCTGCCAGTCGCCGTTGCGTTCCCAACCCTCAATCTGAAATCTTGACTTGAAGAAACGTACCGCAACCGTGCCGGCTATTCTCGGAGCGTATTTGTCGAAAAGGTCTTTAAATTCCTCCTGAAGCTCCTTTAAACGTCGTTCAAATTCATCCGGTGTCATTTTTTTTTAATTTTTTTTGTTGACTTATTAAAAACTTTTGTATTTTTGCAGTGTAGTCTTTCAGATGAAAACGTGTGATTGTAGTTCCACGATGGATTTTGAAAGACTTTATTTGTTTATGCCGGTCAACACCTTTTCGCTTTCGGTTATGCTGTGAAGGAACAGATTGTTGTCGATGTCGCGGTTTACGATGATGAAGTTGTCTTTGCCCTTGATCTGAGTCTTGAAGATTTTCGACACTTTACCTGCATAGTGTGTCTCTCCCATATACTCGGCGTTTTCCAAGATGTCCCGGATGCTTCTTATCATCTCGTTTTTAATGATGTATTCGTCGTGGTTCTGGTTGAGGAACTCTTTTATTCCTCTCCTCGACAAAGTTATCTCTTCATCGACACTCTTATTCTTGACGGCTTTGCCTCTCACATTTTCGAGAGCCCAGTTGAAGTTTGACTTCCACAGGGTTTTCAAAACCTGATGTTCGGCTTCCCTGTCCGAATTTTTCACGTAAGGGCACTCGTCAGTGAAAATCTCTCCGGTCTTTGCCGGATTGCCTTCGAGACCCCTTGCCGACACATTGCCGCCCGGATTGCCGTTTGTGACAGGCTCGTCGGTTTCCTCCCAGTCGCATTTGCAGTTCCACAGGCTTCCCGGAGTGTTCTCGTTCCAAAATGGGTCGTTCTTCGCCCATACGCGGTTCCAGAAAAGCATGTGTGCCTCTCTTGGTGTTGCGCTTCGTGACGGCAGCCATTTAAGGTTCGGATACAGCTCGTTTGAGATTGGGTCGGACGTGAAGTCGTGATATTGCCGTGCGGTTCTCGCCCTTGACATCGCCGTGTTATATTCGGCGGCCTGCCACCTGTTGTATTTGTTCAGGATGGCTTTGCCCCTTGAGTCTATTTCGTCGGCTTCTATTCCGTTGAGTTCCTTTGTAGCCTGATACGCCTTATAAGCTGCAAAACGGCTGACGTTGGCCTGTAACTGTAAGGTTATATCAGAATACTCTTCGCCGCCTTTAAAAACGCCGTCAACGGCTTTACGGAGATTGTTTTCGTATGCCTCAAACAGGTCTCCGTTTATATCTGCGGCGACACCGTTTTTCAAGTCCTCAAGAACCTTTTCATATAGCTCCTTTTTTGACAGGTTGTAGGCTGTCGGAAATGTCGCCAAAGACTTGACAACCTCCGACAGCTTGCCGTCGAAATACAGAGTGTCGAGGATGTTCAAGCCCTCATTGCGAGGGCTTACGCGAAAAAATTCACTATCCTGCCCCAAAGGTTCTTCGGCTTGCCGCTTTGCTGCGGCTCTGCCTCGATGCGGTCATCGCCAAAACCGCCAACGCCCATCATGCGCATCGCCTGGTTCTGTCGCATCTCCTCCTTCATCTCCTCGTAGTTCTCCGGCTTTGGAATGTCGAATTCCTCGTAGATGAAGTCGTCGTCAACAGGAACTTTGTCGGAGATCTCCTTTACAACATCCCACTTTGTCTTGAGTTTCTCCCAGTCGGTTTCGAGACCTTCGTACATAATCTCGCCACCTGTTAGGTTGAAGCCGAAACGCTTCAGGACGGCACGGAATCTTGTGTTGAGCACCGACAGGATGAAAAGCTGGTCGGATGCGTTTTTTTCGCTTTCAGCTTCCTTGTGGACTTCTCCGAGAGCCTGAGAGCCTATTTCTCCCTGCTCGGTGGTGAGGGTGTTTCCAAGGATGATTTTGCTGATTGCCGCATCGCATTTGGAGATGAGAAGGTCGTAAACATCCGCGCTGCTGGTGCTGCCTCCGGTGTCATGAAGCGTGAGCTCCGCACCTTTCGGCTTGATGAGATAACCTGCAGCACCCCAGTCTTCCATTGCCTGCTCCAGCTTGACGCGTGTGGCTTCGTCGTAGTCATCATAACTCAGCTCGCGGAACGGCATTCCGAACATCTCGGAGAATTGTGCCCAGTCGCCGAAGCCGCCGCGTTTGTAGATGACATACTGTGCCACAGCCGCGAGGATTCCCTTATCCTTTGGGTCGCCGGCCCACACCATGTAGTCTGACAGAGGCTTTTCAAGGTAAAGGAAGTCTTTTGTGGCCATACTCTGTTCCTTGCTGATGCATTCGAAGCCAGGTTCAGGATGGACGTGCTTGCGCGGTATGAGATCCCAGCTGATACGATAGCGTTCCTCATACTCATCGTACCATATATTATTGACTTGGATAAGCGTGAAGCCGTAGGAAATGGCTTTGTGGATTTCTTTTACGAAAAGACGCATGTCCGGAGAGTTGAGAAGCTTCGTTATCTCCTCATCTTCATCGCCATCGCGTTTGAACAGCAGCCGCTTGTTGGTAAGAGTGTCGCTGCGTTTGTCCCATGTGCTTATGACCTGACCGTCGAGTTCGATATCGTCGTACAGGTCGTAAAGCCCGACTCTTGAGGGGTTGGTTAGGTTCTCGAAAGACCTGATGGCATTACGCCAGCTTTCGATGTTCTGTGTGCTTCTGTTAGGCATCCGCACGTTGATGCTGGTGATTTTCACGCCTTCCTTTGGCAGCTCACCTTTTTTTCTGGTCACACCCATTTGTTCTTTCTCTTTTGGTTACCACCATATTTGACGTAATTGCTACCTTGCGAGCCGCCGTCAAGTCGTGTCAGTGTCAGCGAAGCGCGTTCCGCTTGAATGTCTCGCAGCAGCTTGATGGCGTCTTCGTAGTTCTGTCTTCTGATATCCGGCATGGAGGTCGGGTTGCTTATAGCGTAGCATCTGTAAAGTGCGATGTCGCGTACCAGTCGGAACACTGTAGCGTCGCGGCTGTCGCCGGTCTTGCAGTATTCCTTGTCGATGTCATATCTTACGCAAAGATATGTCCTGACTTCTGCTACAGCTTCACGGATAGCCTGCTCCGCATTGTTCTGATTGCGTGTGATTACGCTGAGGGTTTCTTCATTGATACCTGTCTTCAGGTCATTATAGCTGATATACATGACACCTCCTTATTTGGTATAATAAAGACATACGCGCTGGAGTTCCATTGCGCCTCTCAGCTCTTTCTTGAGTATTCCGCAGTCTATGAGGTAATTAACCTTGTTTCGGTCGTACACCCGTAGCTGGTCGTGGATTTTGATAACGTAAAACCGTTTTCTTGTCAGAAGATGCATTTTGTCTGCATGACGGATAGCGCTCTTGACTCTGACGTAATTCATAAATCTTTTGCATAGTGTGAACATTTTTGATTGGGTTTGAATTTGTTGGATGATATTTATACTCGCCGTCTATTGCGTGGCCTGTGGCCGACGCGAATGGCGTCTGGTGCTGATTGTGATATTTTCTCGTTGATTTTGAAAACGCAGCCTTCCACGGCATCCGCGCCATCGGCAGGTGCGCTGAGTTTCGGTTCCAAAAGAAGAAACTCCTCCTCGAGACGGCGCATGTGCGGATTGCCTGACTGCGCGTCGTTGAAGATGAGTTTGCCTAACCGGTTCAACGGCTCGAGGTTGCCTTCGATACGGTCGAACTTGTCAGGTTTCTTTCGTGTGTCGGGTGTGATGTTGATGGCACCGGATGTCTTCGCCTTCTCGTTGAACAGCGGCACGATGACCTGCTGATAGAATGGATCCTGCAGAGTGTTGTTCTCGACGAAGTTGTATAGCTGCACGCCTTGTGGAACCTCCGTACTCAAGTCATAAAGCCAATCGACGAACTCGGCGTTGGTGGCATGATCGAGACGGCAGTTGATGATGTAATACTTGCCGTCAAGGAAGCCCATGAGCACAAGTGACTTGAGGGAGCCAGCCTTGTTTTTGGAGTTTGAAGGCGAAGGGTCGCCATAGGCGGTGAGGAAACGGAACTGTCTGAGAGGCGGAACCTTTCCCCAAAACATCTCCTTAAAGACCTTGCCCTCGGTGAGTGGATTGTTGAAATACTCCTGTTGCGCTGATTTGGTTGAGATCTTGGAGAGGATGAAATTAATGTCCTCCTCCGTGTTTTTCTCCGGCCATGATGACTTGCTGTCCTTGTTGCGGATGTTGACGATATCCATCTTGTCGGCCACCTTGCCGGCGCGGACTATGCAGCAGTCTTTTGCGATAATGTTGCCGTTGAAGACAATTCTCACGTCGCCTGACACTGACACTGTGGGGATAAGAGCCTGCTCAATCCAGTTCCACTTCTGTTCTATTCTCTCCGGATTGCGGCATTCTTCGTCGGTGTCGATATCGTCGATTAGGATTGCATCCGGACGTTTGGCCTCGTTACGAGTACCACGCGGCGACTGTCCTGCGCCTATGGCTCTGAATGAGCATCCGCATTTGGCGATAAACTCGCCTGTCTCCCAATGACCTGGATTGAACTGCTCGCCGTAGTCGTTTATGATGCGGCGGTTCTTCTCGAGTTGGATCATGAAAGGCAGAAGCAGACGGCAGGCGTTGTCGTAACTGTTTGACACCAGCAGGAAGTTGCTAATTTTTCCGGTGAGTGCGAGCTTGAGAAATTCCATCATCGAGCGAGCCGATTTCGCGAGCTCACGAGACCAGGCACGAACCTCATACCAGCGGCGGTGGCTCATCAGGCGTTTGGTGGCTTCCTTGTGGAACCTTGCCGGTTCTGCAGTGCAGTATTTCGGGAAGTAGTATTTAAACCACGCTTCGTCGTCTGCCTCGAGTCTCTGTACACGCTTGACCTTGTCGGCGTGCTTCTCGGCACTGTCAACTTCAACGTCTGAGATAAACTGCGAATAATAATCTTCCCAGTCTTTCCACAGCTGCTTGTCGGTTGGTTTTCTCAGTTTATTACCCATTTAAACAGCTTTTTAAATAGTCGTTAAACAGCCTTGCGATGAGTTTGCTCGTCTCAAGGTCTGATGTCTTTCTCACAAATGCGAGGAACTCTTTTCCTGTCGCCATCTTCTCGGCGGTGTTGGTCTCTGTTTCGAGATTCTTGATGGCCGCTGTTATCTTTACGACAGCGTCGGCTTCCTTGGCCTGAAGGTAACGCTGTCCTTCCGGTCTGCCTTCCACTGTGTCGTTCCATTGCTTCAGCTGGCGGTAGAGTCGAGCCAGTTGTGTGTCTTTTTCGATGAGCATAGAGGTCTTCAGTTCCTCCCACTTGCCCTCGTTAACCCATTTGCAGACGGTGTTCTTTGATACGCCGACTCTCTCGGCGATCTCGGCCTGTGTGATACCTGGGTCGTTCAAGAACAGCTGCTTGGCGTAATCCTTCTGTTGCTGTCGTGTTAGTTCTGCCATTGCATTAAATTTTGTGCAAAAATCCGATATTGTGGCTTAATGGTCAAATTTGGTGATAAATCATCTAAGAAAAATCACTAATGGTCATTTTTGGTGATAAAACAAACCTCTAACACCTTGTAACGGTTGCCGTTACAAGGTGTTAGAGGTTTTCGCGAAGTATTCATCAATGA
>JAZRYG010000046.1:0-36861 GCA_045600605.1 Bacteroidales bacterium | reverse complement strand
CGTTGAAACAAATCGAAGACAAAGGCTACGCCGAGCCGTACGTCGCGGATTCGAGAAAACTGTTCAAAGTAGGAGTTGTGTTCTCATCGGAGAAGCGGAACATCACGGAGTGGAGCGTGGTTTAAGTCTTTAGTTTTTAGTTTTTAGTTTTTAGTTTTGAGAGTGGAGAGTGGAGAGTTGATGGTGGAGGGTTATAAAGTCTTCCGCTGCCAGTCGGCGAATTTGATGTAAAGGAACGAGACGACGGCAATCAACGCGCCATAGACGTATTCGCAAGTCCATACGAGTGCCACGTTGGTGGTCGTGTGCGTCATCATCCAGATGTATCCGATGTAAATCAATAAGATACCGAACTCGAGCCACAGTGCTGCGTTGGTGTTGCCGGTGCCGGAGACGGCCTCGAAAAAAATGCTGCCGACGGCCTGAAATACGATGGCGCCGCAGATGACATACACCGACGGAATGGCAAGCCCGGCAAGCGTCATGTCTTCGGTGTAAATCCTCATCACACTCATCGGAAACGCCAGACAGATGATAATCAACGGGATGCAGCATAAGATACAGTTCAGCGTGACCTTGTAGAGCGTCGGCATCACCTCGTCGGAATGACACGCCCCGATGATACGGCTCGTCAGGGTGTTCGACGTCGAGAGGAACCCGAAAACAGGGATGAACATTATCATATAGACGCTGCGGACGATTGACGAGACGCCGATTGCTTCTTCACCCATCTTTTCGACAAGGATGAAGAAGATAAACCACGCGCTGAAAGAGAAGAGCTTCTGGAACATCGTCGGGCCTGCGATGCGGAAAATGTTGAGCGTCAGGTCTTTGTCGAAACGATGCCGCTTGAAAAGCCCGTATTCTTTCTTGCCCAAAACGACATAAGTATATATAGTGAAGAAAAGCGTCGCGGTGACTTCGGCCATGAAGGAGGCGAGAGCCGCGCCGCCGATGCCCATCTCGGGAAGCCCGAATTTGCCGAAAATCAAGGCGTAGTCCATCACGATGTTCACCGTCGCCATGATGATGGTTGAGAAAGTGATGACCTTGGTGTTCGAGAGCCCTACGTAAAGCGAACGGTATAGGTAGTTGAAACACACGAAGATGATGCCGTACTGCCGGTAGTTCATGTATTCCATCGCGCCGGCGTAGATGTTTTCGGAGTCGATGATGAAGTGGAGCAACCGGCCGGTGAACGTGTTCATTATCAGGAACAAGACTATTCCGAAGAGGAAGATGAAAAACGCCCCGTGTTGGAAGATGCCGCCAATCTTCTCATACTGCCGCTCGCCGAAACGCCGCGCCACAATTATCTGAATGCCAATGGCGAAACCCATCGCCATCGTGGTGAAGACGAAATAAAACAGCCCCGCCATCATCGACGCGCCGAGCGCCACCACGCCGAGATGCCCGAGAAAGGCAGTGTCGGTGAAGGTGATGAGCGTCTGCGCGAGATTGCCTATCATAATCGGCACCGCGATGCGCCAAATCTCCCTTGTTGAAATACTTGTCTTCATAGGTCAAAAACGCCGCGAAATTACTAAAATTTTTAACACGAGTCGCACAAGTTTTTTGTCTGGAAATTTTTTGTGATGGTTATCCGAAAAATATTATCTTTGTAAAATTTTTAACGCAAGTTTTTGATTTTGGAATGTATAGTTAAAATATTGTAAATTAAATATATAGCCATGAAAAGAAAAGAGTTTCTGACAGCAATGGGCGGCTTCGCGTTGTTCAGCATAGTGCCGAGCAAGGTGTTGGGCGGCCAACGTCATATCGCGCCAAGCGACCAACTGACAAAAGGCATCATCGGCGTCGGCGGTATCGGACGCTCCGCGCTGCATTTCACTAACGACGAGTCATGCCGTCTGACTGCCATCTGTGACGTCGATTCAAACCACTTAAACGCCGCCAAACAGCAGGCGAAGGAGAAACTCGGAATCAACGTCAACACATATCACAACTACCGTGACCTGATCTGCGACCCGAATGTTGACATCGTGCATATCGCGACGCCACCGCACTGGCACGGCATCATGGCTGCGGAGGCGGCCAAAGCCGGCAAGGACATCATGTGCGAGAAACCGATGACACGCACCATCGGCGAAGGCAAACGAGTCATGGAGGCGGTGAAACAGAACGGGAGGATCTTCCGCTTGAACACGTGGTTCCGCTTCCAGGACACCTTCTACGGACTCGGCACCACCGTCGAGCCACTCAAGAAACTCGTCGACAGCGGACTGCTCGGCTGGCCGCTCAAAGTCACAATATCAGGTCATACCGGCTTCAACTGGAAGTTCTTCTGGGTCGGAAAGGAAAACCTTGAACCTCAAATCGTCCCGTCGAATCTCGACTATGACATGTGGCTCGGACCTGCTCCGTACAAACCTTATAACGAACACCGTACGCATCAGACTTTCCGCGGCTACTGGGACTACGACGGCGGCGGACTGGCCGACATGGGACAGCATTACATCGACCCCGTGCAGTATATCCTTGGCAAGGACGACACCTCGCCGGTCATGGTAGAAATCGATGCGCCACAGCAACATCCTGACGCTGTAGGTACTTGGCGCACAATAAAATACACCTACGACGACGGCTGCCAGATCATCCTCGAAGGCGAAGACAACGGCGACCCGAAAGCACCGTACATCGAAGGGCCGAAAGGAAAACTCTACAAAGGCTTCGAATGCACGATACCGAATGTCATGCAGCGACTCCTCGACTACCCCGCCCCGGCACCGCAACGCACCGACTTCCTCGAATGCGTCCGCACACGACAGAAATTCGCCCTCAACGAAGAAAACGGCTTCCGCTCGGCGACAATCGTCAACATGGGTGTCTGCGCACTCCGGCTCGGCAGAAACCTGAAATTCGACCCGGTAAGAATGAAGTTTATCGGTGATGACGCTGCCAATCAGCTGATTGACCAACCGATGAGAACGCCGTGGAAGATTTAATGATTTAAAGATTCAAGATTTAAAAATTCAAAGATTGATTTAAAATTATTGGAAATGAATAAAATGATGAGAAAAATATTGGCTGTTGTTGTTTGTTTGTTGATGACACAATATTTGATTAATGCGCAGACGGACAGCCGCAACAGAGTTGCTTCGACGATAATCGCGGATGCGCTGAACATGCTGCCCGCTAACGACAAGGCGACTGAAGACAAGCTGATGTCCGAGATCCTTGAAACGGGAGCAGATGGAATTGTGGAACTGGCGATGATGCTCAAACCTGCTTCTGTCGGCGGAAACGCCAGGATTGAATACGCTCTCGACGGACTTTGTGATTTCGTGTCAGACCCCGCCAACAAAAAATACGGATTGATCATGTCTGACGGCTTGCGTAAAGCCATCGAAAAAGCTGATAATGATGAGGTTAAGGCTTATCTGATTTCATTGTTAAGAGGATTCGGCAACCGTAAAGATGTCGATTTCCTGTTGGAATACGTCAAAAATGAGAATCTCGCTGAAGTCGCGATACAGACCATCGCGTCGATACCGGGTGCCGACAGAAACATCGTTGATCTGGCAGAGAAAAGCACTCCCGGAAACAGGAAAGTGTTGGCATACGCCATCGCCGACAACTCGGTCAGAAAAACAGAAGATATTCTTATTCAGTGGCTTGAAGGCGCTGATGTCGAGACGCAGGAGGCCGTGTATTACGCGTTGTCGGTTGTCGGCGGTGATAAATCGTTGGATTTGCTTTCCGCAAAGGCCAAGTCGTTGAAATACAACTATGACCCGACCGATGCCACAGCCTCGTATGTCAGACTGCTCGGGAAATATGCGACGCGGAAAGATACCGCCGTCGTTGAGAATGGCACGGCGAAAATGCTCAAGTCGAAGAATGCCAATATTAAAATTGCAGCCTTGAACCTTCTCGCTGAAACTAAAGGCGAGGACGCTGTTGAGGTGCTGCTTAAGTCGTTGAAAAACAAAGATAAACAGGTGAGGATGACGGCTCTCGGCCTTTTGAAACCATACGCCGACTCGTTGGTCTGCGCTGAAGTAGTCAAAGTTCTGGGTAAGAAAAACACTGTGGTTGAAGCTGTAGAGTGGCTTGGTGACGTAAGATGCACTACACAGATGCAATTCCTTGAGAACCAGTTGGTTTCGGATAATCCGGAGGCGGTGTCAGCGGCGATAGTGTCGCTTGTGAATATTGGTGACAAAGACGGGATGATGTCAATTTTGCCTTTGTTTGGCACTGAATATCAACCTGTTATAAAATCAGCGATTGTTTCAACGAAAAACGATTACAAAGACGTGATATATGCGGCTTTCGATGGTACTGACCAGCAGAAGATTGCTGCGATGAATATCCTTGAGTCGAGGTCGTTGCCGCCGGCGCAGAATATGGTGAAACGCTGTATGAAGTCTAATAATCAGGATGTTAAAGACGCTGCTTACAAAGCTCTGAAGGGCGTGTGCAACATCGGAAGTGCAAGTTATCTGCGTGAACTGCTGCAAACTGTTGAAAATAAATATGTTGAAGACGTGCAGGCTGCGACAATGAAGTCGATGGCGAATGTTAATGCCAAAACGAAAGAGAATTTTGTGTATTTGTTGAAATATGTGAAGCCCGAGGTGATGCCTCGGTTTTACAGGGTATTCGCGTCTTTTGGCGACAGCCTGAGCATTACGAAGCTGCTTGACGGATACAAGTCGGCACAGACCCGCGACGAAGCGTTGAATGCATTGCTTTCCATTGATAATGTGAATCTTGCGGATACATTATATAAGATTGGGCTGAATGATAAAGCCAACATGAACCGAATCATGGAGCGTTATGTCTATCTGATTGACAAGTCTGAGAGGTCTTCAATGGACAAGCTGAACTCTTATAGACTTGTGCTTGGCTTGAATCCGAATGCTGATGTTAAAAATCAGATTATCAAATACATGGAGGCGACACAGTTGTACCAGAGTATAATTATTGCATCGTATTATCTTGATGATGAAGAGACGGCGCAGCAGGCTGCCAACACTATTGTGAATATCGCGACGAGACACCCTGAGTTCAACGGACAGGAAATCACAGACTTGTTGTTGAGAATCAAGGACATACTGAACGACGGCGATGCGATGTACAAGAGGACGCAGATTGACGAGCATCTCAAGAAAATCGCACAGACTCCGAAATTCGAGCTTTCTGATGAGGAAAAAGCGGAGGGTTTCGTGGTTCTGTTCGACGGTACGAGTCTTGACAAATGGGTCGGAGACAAGAATGGCTATATAATCCAAAACGGAAATATCTATGTGTCAGCCGATTATGGCGATGAAGGCAACCTTTACACCGCCGACGACTATGCTGATTTCGTGTATCGTTTCGAGTTTTGCTTCATGCGTCCGGGTGTCAACAACGGCGTCGGAATCAGGACGCCGATGCACGTTGATGCGGCTTATTATGGCATGGAAATCCAGATTCTCGATCACGACGACCCGATTTACGCCGGCTTGCGCGAATATCAGGTGCACGGCTCCGTCTATGGCGTCATCCCCGCGAAACGTGTGGTATTCCCGGAACTCGGCACTTGGAACACCGAGGAAATTTATGCCAAAGGCGACCATATCCGCGTGACTGTCAATGGTGAGGTGATTGTCGATGGCGACATCCGCAAGGCATGCAACGGAAGAAACGTCGCTCCTGAAGGGAAGAAAAACGCCACGTCGGGGACCATCGACAAAAGCAATCATCCTGGCTTGTTCAATAAATCAGGGAAAATAAGCTTCTGCGGCCACGGCGAAGGCCTCCTGATACGTAACATAAGAGTTAAAGAATTATAATTTGAAATTTAAATCGCTGATAATCATCGTGTTTTTGTCTGCCTGTTCGATTGTGAACGGGCAGACAAAAACTGATTTGCTTGATAGAATCGACTTCAACGACACGACTCTTGTCGGAAGCGAGGATCTCACACGAGAGATCCTTGATTATATCGGAGCTTGTCTGGATACTACGAAATCGGTGCAAAATCAGATTTATGACGTGATTCTCGCCGTTGATAATGTGTTGGCGCGATGCACTATGTTTCCGATGTATCGGTTTGTGTATCAAAGTCTTATATCAGGCTTCTCCGCTCTCGGCGTAAATGCGTTGGTCGATTATATGGTCCATTTGCCGTATCTCGAGTTCGTCGCGACTGATGCGTCAGAATTGGAGGAGATGCGTAAGATGGCAGAATCGTACAGCCGTGTCAGACTTGGCTCAAAAGCGCCTGACATTCAAGCTGTTACTGCTGATGGCAGACGGTTTGAGCTTTATGGCTTAGATGCGGAATACACTATTCTGCTGTTCTGGTCGGCGAATTGCCCGCACTGCCGTGAGATGCTACGGGAACTCGGTAAGTTCCTGTCGGATAAGAGCGACATCGAGCTTGTGTCTGTTTGCGTCGTCGGTAAAAAGAAAACAGCGCAAAAGATAGCGCGTAAAGCGAAGATTATCAACGGAGTGCTGATTTGCGACGGAAAGGAATGGAACTCGGAAATCGTTGATGACTACGCCGTTGATATGACTCCGTCGATTTTCGTGTTGGACAAGGAAAAAACGATATTGTCGAAGCCGTTTGACGTTAATGAAGTTAAGGAGATAATTAATAAATAGTGTCTGAAATGAGAAAAATATTTTTGTCGGTGTTTCTGGTTGCTTGTGGATTGGTCTCGCTTGCGCAAAATGCTGAAGACCAATGGGTTGACTCGGTGTATAATTCGATGAGTGTGGAGCGTCGCGTCGGGCAACTGCTCAACGTGCGTGCAAACTACCCTAACAAAGCCTGTCTGCCTGAGATTCAATCGCTTATAGAAGATTACGGCGTTGGTGGGGTGACGTTTTTCCGTACCGATGCGACACCGTTGCTTGAGCAGACAAACATGTTTCAATCGCTTTCGGATGTCCCGCTAATGGTCGCCATCGACGGGGAATGGGGACTTGGGATGCGCCTGAACGACGGTATCTCGTATCCATATCAGATGACGCTCGGAGCCATTCAGAATCAGGAACTTATCAGCGAGATGGGGACACAGATAGCCGAGCAGTGCCGACGACTCGGCATAAACATCGACTTCGCTCCCGATGTCGATGTCAACAATGAAGCGAAGAATCCAGTCATCGGGATGCGCAGCTTCGGTGAGAACCCGCAGGAAGTGGCGGAACGCGGAACCAAATACGCGCTTGCTCTCCAGAAAAACGGCGTGCTGCCAACGATGAAGCATTTCCCTGGCCATGGCGACACGAAAACAGATTCTCATGAGACGTTGCCGAAAGTGGACAAACCGCTCTCTGAAATTCAGAAGACGGAGCTGTATCCGTTTGAATATCTGATAGATAATGGCGTGTGTGGCGCAATGGTCGGTCATCTTTACATGCCGGCAATCGAACCGGTGAACAATACATCGTCTTCACTGTCGTACAACGTTGTCACTCAATTACTTAAGGAGAAGATGGGCTTCGAGGGCCTCATCTTCACCGATGCGCTTGAAATGAAAGGCGCGTATAAGAACACCGATCCTGATGAGGTGGGGCTGAAGGCACTGCTCGCCGGAAACGACGTGCTGCTGATGCCTGTGAATCCGAAAAATACAATTGATAATATTGTCAATGCCATTGATAATCCGACAGTTGCGAGCAGAGTGGAGGAGAGCTGCAAGAAAATCTTGAGGATGAAATACCGCTTGGGGCTGAACGACTACAAACCGCAACCCGTCGAATCGGCGGTAAATGATATTAATAAGGTTAAATATCACAACTTCATACAAAGACTTTATAATGAAGCTGTTACGATGCTTCGTAATAAAAATGGCGTTTTGCCGCTTGACGCTGATTCAAAAGTTGCAGTCGTGACAATCGGAAAAGAATGCAATATGTCTAAGATATTGAAAAATAACAAGATAAACGCTGACGGTTATATTTTCAATCCTGACGAGAACCAAAAAGATTGTGACAATCTTTTGAGGAAACTGAAATGCTATGATTATGTGATTGTTAACGTCAGAAATACATCGATATATGCGACTAAGGATTTCGGAATCAAAAAAGAGACAGTCTCGTTCGTTGAGAAACTGTCGAAGCAAAATAAGATAATATTTGATTTGTTCGCATGCCCTTACGCCTTCGCGAAGTTCAAGTTCAAGACCGACCCTGTCGCGATACTTGTTGGTTATGAGGACACTAAGGATGCTGTGAATGCAGTCGCCGATGTCATTCTCGGACGGCAGAATCCTTCGGGCAAACTGCCTGTCACGATAAACAAGAAATTCAGGGCCGGCACAGGCTATGGCTTCAGGGAGATGCTTACGCCAGAGACGTTGCCTATATCGTTGATTGATAATGAGTTCACAAGAAAAATTGACTCAGTCGCGCAAAACGGCATCGAAATAAAGGCTTACCCTGGCTGCCAGATTATCGCATTGAAAGACGGCGAAATAATTTATGAAAAGAATTTCGGCTGTTTCACGTACGATTCAACACATGTTGTGACAAGCAATGACATCTATGACATCGCCTCGCTGACAAAGATTTTCGCCACGACTTTCGCAATCATGAAACTGTACGATGAGGGTAAAATAAGCCTTGACGCGAAAATGTCTGACTATTTCCCGTATTTGAAATCGACAGGTATGGGGAACCTAAAGCTCATTGAGATTATGACGCACCAAGCCGGATTGACGCCGTGGCTTCCATTGTGTAATATGACAATGAAAGATGGTAAAATTGACAATAATCTATATCGTAAAAGCATTGATGAAAACCACACGGTGAGGGTGGCGGAAGGCTTGTATCTTGAAAATGACTTTGATTTTCAGTTGTTTGACACTATTAGTGTTTCAAAACTCGGTGACAAGAAGTACAAATACAGTGACATCGGTTTTTATTTTCTCCCGAAGATTGTTGAGATGGTGACAAACAAGCCGTTTGAGGCGTATCTGCAAGAGAACTTCTACAAACCGCTCGGTCTCAACCATATCTTTTATAAACCGTTGAATCACACCGAGAAACAGAACATCGCCCCGACGGAGAACGACACATGTTTCAGGATGCAGCTGCTTCAAGGTGACGTACACGACCAGATGGCGGCCTTGTTCGGCGGCGTCAGCGGTCATGCGGGGCTTTTCGCCAACGCTCGTGACCTCGCGGTGATGATGCAACTGCTTGTTAATAAAGGATATGCGAATGGAAGACAGTTCCTTTCGGAATATACAATCAAGAAATTCACGACTGCGCCGTACGTCGAAAACAAGAACCGCCGCGGCATCGGCTTCGACAAGCCGGAAGTTGACCCAGAGGTGAAGTTCTACACTCCGGCGAAACAGTCGTCGATGCAGAGTTTCGGACATACAGGCTTCACCGGCACTTTCGCGTGGGCAGACCCTGAAAATCAATTGGTTGTGGTGTTCCTGTCGAATCGCGTCTATCCTGATGCGTCGAACAACAAACTGTCGCAACTCGACATCAGAACAAAGATTCACGAACTGTTTTACGAGGCTGTGAAATAAATTGAAACTATGTCAAACCAGTCAAAATTCGATTCTTTCAGAGAGAAATTCTCCGCTTTCTGCTTCAAAAAGTTTGAATATTTTTGGAACGATGAGAGATTTTTTGCAAAATTCAGTTTTACACTTGAAAGCGCGTCACTGAATAATACTGACTCTGTTGATTTCAGCCCGTGTTTTGAAGTTCCGGCAAGGGGATTTTACCATTGGAAATCAATCCCGAAGGAAATTCTCGATGTTGTTGTCTTCAACATCGGCATGATTGAACTCGTGAGCTATTGGAAGATTGCCTGTCCGAAGAAAGTTATCATCAAGCCGTATCATCTTGATGATGAACAGATTAGGTGGTGGAAGAAACTGTATTTCAATGGTCTCGGCGAATTCTTCTATGTGAATGGAATAAAGACGGATTTTGACGATTTCATGAAAATTGAGACGGATTTTTCTGCTGATGCCGATTGTCATGAATCAGATTTTTCTTTTGAAGAGCGGACTTTGGTTCCTGTCGGCGGAGGCAAGGACTCTGTCGTGACCTTGGAGGCGCTTAGGGAAAAGATTGACATTATCCCGTTGATTATCAATCCGAGAGGTGCGACGAGAGACTGCGTCAATGCGGCTGGTTTCGCTGAAAATGACACCATTGTCATCAATCGGACCCTTGATCCGACCATGCTTGAAATGAACAGACAGGGTTATCTCAACGGCCATACTCCGTTCTCGGCCATGCTCGCTTTCTATACTGTCCTGCTTGGTTTCGCGACAAAAAGCAGGTACATCGCGCTCTCAAACGAGTCGTCGGCGAACGAACCTACCGTGCCTGATACGGAGATTAACCATCAATACAGCAAGTCGGTCGCTTTTGAAAATGATTTCAGAAAGTATATTTCGAGATACGTAAATGCTGACATTCAATACTTTAGCTTTTTGCGACCGCTCAATGAACTTCAAATCGCAAAGCTTTTCAGCAAGTCGAGAAACTACCACAAGGTTTTCAGAAGCTGCAACGTCGGGTCAAAGACCGACTCGTGGTGTGGCCACTGCCCGAAGTGCCTGTTCACATGGCTCGCATTGTCGCCTTTCCTGAAAAGAAATGAGCTGACCGACATTTTCGGGAAAGACCTGCTGAAAGACAATGAGTTGACTCATACTTTGGAGCAGCTCGATGGCACAGCGGAGGTGAAGCCTTTTGAGTGCGTCGGGACAGTGGGCGAGGTGTCGGCTTGTGTAAAATATATTTTGCAACATGATGATAATCTGCACGATACAATCCTGAATGGCCATGTCTCGAAAGCTGAGATGTCGGTCGGAGATTATATCGGTCAGTTTGATGAAAAAAATAATTTACCAGCATTATTTGAAAAGATTCTGAAGGAGAGGCTAAATGGTTGATATCAATGTCATATTCAAGAGGTTACGCGGGAAGAGCATCCTGATTCTCGGCTTTGGCCGTGAAGGACGCTCGTCGTTGGCGTTCATCAGGAAATTCCTGCCTCACGCCGTGCTCGGGGTCGCCGACGGCAATGGCGATGCGCTCGCCGGATTGGAAGAAAACTATAAAGTAAAGACTTATTCGGGCGCGAATTATCTTGATGCGATAAACGATTATGATTTGGTGCTCAAAACGCCTGGTATATCATTGAAAGACAAAGAGATAGATTTGTCAAAGATTACTTCGCAGACCGATTTGTTCCTTGAAGAGTTTCACGACAGAATCATTGGCGTGACTGGGACAAAAGGCAAAAGCACGACATCCACACTGATTTCTCATCTTCTGAAAGAGTCGGGGAGAGACGTTTTCCTTGTCGGAAATATTGGCATTCCGGTGTTCGACGTCATCGAAAAACTGACGCAAAATTCATTGATAGTCTTTGAGTTGTCGGCGCACCAGCTTCAGTTCATACATCGAAGTCCGCATGTCGGCATCCTGCTGAATGTCTTCGAGGAGCATCTCGACCATTTCGGCACCTTTGAGGCTTATCGTGACGCTAAACTGAACATTATCAGGAAGATGGGCGATGGCGACTGGGCAGTCACGACCGATGAATTCGGCTTTGAAGTCGGTGATTTCTTCGGACGCATTATCAGTTACCCTTATTATGATTTTGAAGTCGATTGGGATTCCGTTCCGTTGAAAGGTGCTCATAACGTGTTGAATGTCAAGGCTGCGTTGTGTGCATGTGGCGCTTTCGGCATACCGGCCGATGAGGTTATCAGGCATCTTTACACATTCAAGCCGCTTGAACACAGGCAGGAGCTTGTGGGCATTTTCGGCGGTGTCACCTTTTATAATGACAGCATCTCGACCATCCCGCAGGCTGCTATAGCGGCCATTGAGACAATAAAAAACGTGAGATTCCTTCTTCTCGGCGGCTATGACCGTGAGATAGACTACACACCGTTGACCGAGTATCTGATGAAAAACAAGATTGAGCATCTTCTGTTTACAGGCAACGCCGGAAAAAGAATGATGTCGATGCTCGAAAATGCTGGTTATCAAGGCGATATGACGACTTATGCAAATCTGCCGGAGGCTTTTTCGATAGTTCAGTCAAAAGCTAAAACTGGTGACGTGTGTCTCCTTTCCCCAGCGGCGGCGAGCTACGACCAGTATAAGAATTTTGAAGAGAGAGGGAGACTTTTTAAAAGTTTAGCCGAAAATTTCAAGATATGAAAAAGTGCTTATTTGTAATTTTTGCGCTGCTTATGTCATTCTGTTTGAAAGCAAATCATTGGCAGCCCAATCCTTATCAGTTTGAACATAACATGATTTCTATCGGTGTTGTGCTGATTGATGGCGTTGAGCAAACTGTTGACAGTCTGGAAGTTGGCGCGTTTCATGACGGCGACTGTCGTGGTAGCGCACTGACAACGTATAACGAGAGTTATGACAGGTTTTTCGTCTTCATGATGCTTTACGGCAACGAAGGCGATAGCCTCGATTTTAAAATTTATGACCATCGTGATGACATTGAGCTCGATGTCAAATCATTGAGTGTCATCGTCTTTAACAGTGACGGGCAGGAAGGTACGGCCGGCGAGCCGTTTGTCTTTGGCTTTGAGACCGAACTGCCGCCGGTGCAGGAATATGAGGTCTCGGTTGTTGTCAGCCCTGATGAGGCTGCGGTGGCAGCTGGCGCCGGTGTCTATGAAGAAGGCTCCGTGTGCACTGTGAGCGTGACGCCTAACGAGCATTGGTTTTTTGAGAATTGGACTGTCGGGGACGAGGTGGTCTCGACGGAGATGGAGTATTCGTTTGCCGTGACGGAAGACATCGAGTTGACAGCCAACCTTTACTATTACAATAAGGTGTCGGAAGCAGAAACAACATCCATTGAATTATACCCGAATCCTGTTTCTGATTACTTGATTATCAAGAACGCACAGTGCATGAGGTCAAATCTCGTGATGTTTGACCTCAATGGAAGGATTGTCTTTACTAAAACCTTGTTTGACAATGAAGTTGTTGATATGCGCAATCTTGCAAACGGCGCATATATCGTGGTTATCGACGGTAAGGCGTGGAAGGTCGTGAAGGAATAAACGGAGTGCCGCCGTCATCGTCCTTCCCGAAATTCATGTAATAGAAGAGCCATGTGTCATGGTAAGGAGGCTCGTCCGCCTTGTTCGCGTCGTTGTATCTGCCGCAGATGATGCTCGGATTTGACTTCTTCTGGTAGATGTAATAGATTGAGTCGATGCCTGCCTCAGCGCCGGCGTTGATGGTGTCGGATGGGATGAAGTCCTCTGTGAGGTATTTCTCGAGAAGCGCGTTCACATCGTCAATGATGAAGACGTGCGACTCTAAGTAACTACCAGATTTCGGTGAGAAAAGGTAATTCATCTGAGTGCATGTGTATGAGACGAACATGGTTGTCTGGTTGTAGTTGCCGTAAATATATACGGAGTCTCCAAAAATATAGTCAGGGTCTCCGTGTTTCGCGCGGATGTCGGCTTTCGAGCAACCGAAGTTGAAAGAAGGCTCTTTGAACAGCTTGACATTCACCGGAATCCTCAGCGTTTCGTAACCGTTGTTCAATTTAATCTCGCCGCTGCCGACGTTCTTTCCCCAGATGTTCAGGCCGCCGGTTGTCGTCACATATTTTTCATTCAACGATGTCACGGTCACCGGATACTCTGAATTGACATTGAGCGCGAGATTGTCGCGCAGCGCTATCTCAATTGGGTTCTCACCTAAATATTCGAGTTTTGTGTCTTTCTTTTTTTTGCAGTTAGTCGTCAAGATTAGACATAGAACTGCCATCAAAATCAGCGATTTTTTCATAA
This sequence comes from Bacteroidales bacterium, assembly GCA_045600605.1. GTDB lineage: Bacteria > Bacteroidota > Bacteroidia > Bacteroidales > F082 > Limimorpha. Next base: position 23,074 of record JAZRYG010000046.1, on the reverse strand, counting down.
TAATGTGTGTCTTATGTAAATGTATCGTTTAACTTTTATTTTTTGCAAAATTATAAAAAATCTTTTTCCATGTTTGATAAAAAATCATAAATTTGCACGTTTTGAAATTAATTACAAATTAACATATAATTATATGATTAACAACAACTTCATTAAACGTCACAACGGACCGACAGAGGCAGACGTTGAAAAAATGCTTCAGGTCATCGGTGTGAAATCGACAGAACAGCTCGTCGATGAAATCATTTCACCGGAAATCCGTCTTCCGAAGGACCTCAACATCGGTCGCGGGATGAACGAATACGAATGTGTCTCACATCTGAAGGCACTCGGCGCAAAGAACAAACAGTACAGAACCTACATCGGAATGGGTTACTACAATGTCATCACCCCTGGTGTCATCACACGTAACATCCTCGAGAATCCAGGTTGGTACACATCATATACCCCTTACCAGGCTGAAGTTTCGCAGGGCCGTCTTGAGGCTCTCCTCAACTTCCAGACCGTCATCAGCGACATGACAGCGATGCCTCTGGCGAACGCCTCGTTGCTCGATGAAGGCACGGCGGCGGCAGAGACGATGCTCATGTTCTACCACCAGCGTTCACGCGCACAGGTCAAGGCCGGCGTCAACAAGATTTTCGTCGCCAACGACATGTTTCCGCAGACAATCGAAGTCATCAAGACACGCGCTCACTTCCTCGGAATCGAAGTCGTCGTCGATGACATCAAGAACTTCAGCGCAGGCGAAGAATATTTCGGTGTCCTCGTGCAGAATCCTAACCAATACGGCCGTGTCATCGACTACCGCGATGAGGTGAAGGCATGGAAGGAAAAAGGCATGCAGGTCGGTGTCGCGTCAGACCTCATGAGCCTCGCGCTCATCACCCCGGCTGGCGAATGGGGCGCCGACGTGGTGTTCGGCAGCAACCAGCGCTTCGGCCTCCCGATGGGATTCGGCGGCCCGCACGCTGGTTTCTTCGCAACAACCGAAGAATACAAACGTAACATGCCTGGCCGTATCATCGGCATCTCCAAAGACGCCCTCGGCAACCCGGCCTACCGCCTCGCTCTCCAGACCCGCGAACAGCATATCAAACGCGAGAAAGCCACTTCAAACATCTGCACCGCACAGGCTCTCTTGGCCATCATGTCGGGCTTCTACGCCATCTATCACGGTCAGGAAGGCATCAGAGAAATTGCAAGACACATTAATATATTGACATGCGTCCTCGACAAGGAGATGCAGAAGATCGGTGTCAAACAGCTGAACGCCAACTACTTCGACACCCTGTATTTCGAGATGCCGGAAGGCGTCTGCACATGCAAGGTCAACGAGAAAGCCCTCGAACACAAGATGAACTTCCGCATCATCGACAAACAACATTTCGGCATCAGCCTCGATGAGACGACAAGTCTCGCCGACGTGAACGAAATCGTCGCTGTCGTGGCGGAGGTGCTCGGCGCGAAACACGAAGACTTCGTGTGCTGCCCGAACGTCTGCCAGACATTCAACGGCATTCAGGAGACGATGCGCCGCACTTCGGCTTATCTCACCGCGCCGGTGTTCTCGAAGTACCGCAGCGAGACCGACATGATGCGTTACATGAAAAAGCTCGAAGACCGCGACCTCAGCCTCAACCGCTCGATGATCCCGCTCGGCTCATGCACCATGAAACTCAACCCGGCAACGTCGATGTTTGCTCTCAGCTGGTCGGAATTTGGAAATATTCATCCTTTTGTTCCCGCCGACCAAGTCGAAGGCTATCTTGAGCTTATCAGCGAACTTGAGAAAGACCTATGCGAAATCACAGGCTTCAAGGGGATGTCGTTCATGCCTAACTCAGGCGCGAGCGGCGAATATGCCGGCTTGCTGACAATCCGCCGTTATCAGGAATCAAAAGGTGAAGGACACCGCAACATCTGCCTTATCCCGGCTTCGGCGCACGGCACCAACCCGGCTTCGGCGGCGATGGCCGGTCTCGAAGTCGTCGTCGTGAAATGCGATGACCACGGCAACATCGACCTCGAAGACGCCAAGGCGAAGGCTGAGCAGTACAAGGACAACCTCGCCGCATTCATGGTGACATATCCTTCGACGCACGGCATCTACGAAGACGGCATCCGCACCCTCATGAAACTCGTTCATGACAACGGCGGTCAGGTCTATATGGACGGCGCCAACATGAACGCGCAGGTCGGCCTCACATGCCCTGGCTTCATCGGCGCTGACGTCTGCCATCTCAACCTGCACAAGACATTCGCCATTCCTCACGGCGGCGGCGGTCCGGGCGTCGGCCCTATCGGCGTGGCGGCTCATCTCGTGCCGTTCCTCCCGAGCCACGTCTGCTTCCATACAGGCGGCTCGGAGCAGAAAGGCGCAGTGTCGGCGGCTCCGTTCGGCAGCGCACAGATACTCACAATCACCTACTGCTACATCAAGATGCTCGGCGGCGAAGGCCTCAAGAAAGCTACAATGGGCGCCATCCTCAACGCCAACTACTTGAAAGACAGACTTAAAGACTACTATCCGATACTCTATACGGGCAACAACGGCCACGTGGCGCACGAGATGATTCTCGACATCAACGCCATAAGCCATACCGTCGGCGTCGCTGCCATCGACATAGCGAAACGTCTGATGGACTACGGCTTCCACGCCCCGACGGTGGCGTTCCCGGTTCACGAGACCTTGATGGTCGAACCGACAGAGAGCGAGCCGCTCGCCGAACTCGACCGTTTCGTTGACGCGATGATTATGATTCGTAAGGAAATCAAGGACATCGAAGACGGCAAGGCACCGCAGGGCGACAACATCATCTCGCACGCACCATACACCGCCGAGATGCTGATGGCCAACGAGTGGCAGTTCCCGTTCACACGCGAAGAGGCCGGATTCCCGCTCAAGAGTGATGTCCAGGACAAATACTTCCCGCACGTCACAAGGATTGACGACGCCTTCGGCGACAGAAATCTGGTTTGCAGAGTGATGGAATAAAATCCAGTAGGGGACAAGGATTGCTTTGTCCCCTACATTTTTTAATATTATGAGATTTACAAAATGCAAAATTTTTCAAAACTTAAATTCAAGAGACAAATGCAACTTTAACCGGTGGCAGTGAAGCCCATATTTTATCAGAAGGGAGAAAGGGTCACCCCTTCCTTCCCGTCTGAACGGATAAATTGGCTATCTTTGCCTCCGGTCTAAAGAATAAAAAGATGTCTCATTTAACCGAACAGCAAAGATACACAATTTCTGCAATGTTGTCACAAAATTTCTCACAGACAACGATAGCGGCGACAATCGGCAAGGACAAGTCCGTCGTGAGCCGCGAACTGAGGCGCAACTGCGATATGCGGAGCGGCGAGTACCGTTGCGAACTGGCGCAGCGCAAATACGAGGAGCGGCTGAAGCGGAAGCCGAAAGCCGTCAGGTTTACATCCGAGGTCAGGGAGCGTGTCGAGGCGATGCTTGCGAAAGACTTCAGTCCTGAACAGATAGCCGGCCGCTGCCGTCTCGAAAATCTTGGCTGCGTGAGCCACGAGCGCATATACCAGCATGTCTGGGCCGACAAGAAACGGGGCGGCGACCTGCACACCCACCTCCGCAGGAAGGGCCGCAAATACAGGAAGCGGGGCGCAGGCAATGACGGGCGCGGGATTATCAGCGACAGGGTCTCAATAGACAGCCGTCCGGCTGTCGTGGACGAAAGAAAACGTTTCGGGGACCTCGAACTGGACACCGTCATCGGCAAGAACCACAAAGGCGCGATACTCACCGTCAACGACAGGGCGACGGGGCTGTGCTGGCTCGCACTGCTCGACGGGAAGGAGAGCGAGCCGCTGAAGGACGCCTTGATCAGGAAACTGTCACCGCTGAAAGGCATCATCAAGACGGCCACCGCCGACAACGGGAAGGAGTTCGCCGACCATAAAGAGTTCGCCGAAGCCATCGGGATAGACGTGTTCTTCGCGCATCCGTATCATTCGTGGGAACGCGGCGCAAACGAGAACATGAACGGACTCATCAGGCAATACATCCCCAAGAAATCATCATTCGAAAACCTCAACGACAAAGATATTCTATTGATACAGAACAAATTAAACAACAGATCGAGAAAAAGGTTGAAATTTTTGACCCCAATTGAATATTTTTTGCGTAACTTCGCACCGTCAATTGAAAATATTAACCAAAAAGTTGCATTTATTACTTGAATTCAGCTTTTTAATTCTAATTGAATAATTTTTTTTCGTAATTTTTGACTAATAATTAAAATTATTAACCTCGAAGTTGCATTTATACTTAAATTCAGCATAAAAATTAAATAAATATGAAAAAAATATTGTTTTTCCTCGTGTCATTAGTTTTGGTGACGAGTTGTAAGAAATCGGATTTGATTTCGGATTCGAATGTCAATGCTGTTTTTTCTGTTACAGAATCAGAGAAAATGGTTTTTGCGAAGAGTAATCTTCAGTATCGAGCGAGTACCGACACTTGGCGTTTTGCCGATTATTCTTGGGATTGTATAGGTGAAAGTAATGAAAATATCTCTGAGACGTATGACGACTGGATAGATTTGTTTGGCTGGGGTACGGGTAATAACCCAACAAATTCCTCATGTTATTATGTTGATTATCAGTCATTTAATGACTGGGGAGATTGTTGTGGATTGCCAACACCAGAAGGAACAACCGGCAAATGGCGTACGTTGACGAAAGAAGAATGGAGTTATGTGATTTTTGAACGTACTACGTCCTCGGCTGTAAGATTTGCCAAAGCGCAAGTTAATAATATCAATGGAATAATAATAGTTCCAGATAGTTGGACGACGGCTATATATGTGTTGAATAACACAGATGAAATAGAGGTTGATTTTAGTGTAAATGTAATTTCGGCTAAAGATTGGGAGAGCAATTTAGAACCAGCTGGTTGTGTTTTTCTGCCAGCTGCTGGTTACCGCTACGGTGTTTCTGTCCACCTCCTCAATTCTGGCGGGTACTACTGGGCATCAACGCCATACGGTTCAGATTCATTCTATGGGTGTCGCCTACGCTTCTACCCCGAAGGCTGCAACGTTTTATACGACGACCGCTTCTACGGTTTCCCTGTCCGCCTTGTCGCCGTTCCCCAGAATTAGCGCAATGGCAGAAGCGCGAACGGAGCGTCTTTCAGAGTGACACAGTGAGGCACCAGCCGAGCGAAGCAGTGGCACGGGAGAAAGAATATAAACATCGCTGTCTCAGCTATAGCACTACGAATTGTGGAAATCCTCTTTGGTTGTATGTCGAAGAGGATTTCTTTTTTTTGAAAAAATGCGCATTGTTATAAAAAATCTGCTTTTAATTTGCGTTACATTTATTATTTTTGCAAAAAATTAACAAAAGTGTATGGAAAACGATATTCGTTGGCTGCAAAGACTTGATAATTACCACAAAGCATGTGCAAAGTTATTTGAAGTAACCGATGCAAGGTCTTAGGGGAAATTTATGAGGAATATGCGGAGCTGCTGCGGAGTCTTGATGCCAAATTAATTGTTGAAAAGAACAGACTTGAAAACGAATGGGCTATTTTCTCCTCGGAATGATGTATCTTTGCAATCAGAATCAATACTTTTAAAATGAACAATATTGAAAAAACAAATTGCAACACTATTGTTGCTGAGATTAGGAAAATTATTGAAAAAGGTCGTGGTCAGGCGTATGCTGCCGTCAACGCTTCCATGATTTTTACGTACTGGAATGTCGGCCGTCGCATCGTCGAGGAAGAACAACATGGCGCGGCGCGTGCTGAGTACGGACAAGAACTCATCAAGAATCTTGCACGAGATCTGGTTGGAGATTTTGGCGAAAATTTCAATGAGCGCCGACTTCGCAGTTATCGGCAGTTTTATTTGTATTTCAATGACTTGGAGATTTGGCACTCGCGAGTGCCAAATCTTTCTTGGACACATTTCCGCCATCTTCTTCGTGTCGATGATGAACGCGCAAGATTATGGTATTTGAAGGAGGCATCCGAACAGTTGTGGAGTACGCGGGAATTGGAACGCAATATAAACACGCAGTATTATTATCGTCTTTTGGCAAATCAGAAAGACAAAACCAAAGAAGTTGTTGATATCCATTCTTCTGTCAATACCCAAATTGACAAGACGGAGTTTGTCAAAAATCCTGTTGTCGCCGAGTTTCTTGGGATGAAACACGACAAGTGTTTCGTCGAGACTGAATTGGAGGACGCCATAATCAGTCATATTGAAAAATTTCTCATGGAGATTGGCAAAGGTTATGCACTTGTTGACAGACAGAAACACATTCCGACCGGTCAGAATGATTATTTCATCGATCTTGTCTTTTACAATTATATCCTGAATTGTTTCATACTTGTCGATTTAAAAACAGATAAAATTTCATATCAGGATGTCGGACAAATGGATATGTATTGCAAGATGTTCGATGAGAAATTCCGGCCGGAAGGTCACAACCCGACTTTTGGCATAATCCTTTGTGCCGACACTGATGAAGATGTCGCTCGCTATTCGACGTTGAACGGCAGCGACCATATCTTTCAGGCAAAGTATATGCTCTATGTCCCTACAAAAGAACAACTTAAGATGGAGATAGAACGCGAGACGGAAATCTATCGTCTTCAGCAGGAAGGCTATACGGCTTGTGAAAGTCAGGCTATTTATCAGAGAAAATGTGATGAAATAACAGAAAAATAAATTATCATGAAAATACTTGTTTTAAATGGTCCTAACCTGAACCTTATCGGGAAACGTGAGCCGGAAATATATGGCACTCAGTCACTTGACGATTACATCTGGGAAATGGAAAAACGTTTCCCGGAACATGAGATATTCAGTTTCCAGTCGAATCACGAAGGCGTTTTGATTGACAAGTTGCAGGAGGCGATGGATGTTTACGACGGCGTCGTCATCAATCCTGGCGGATATACGCACACTTCAATAGCTCTCGCCGACACCATACGCGCAATCAGGATTCCTGTCGTGGAGGTTCATATCACGAATGTCTTTGAAAGAGAGGAGTACCGCCGTCGCTCATTCACTGGTGAGGCTTGCGTGAAAGTCATTGCCGGTCATGGACTCAAGGGGTACGAAGAGGCGGTGGAGTTTTTAGTGGAAAGTTTGTAAAGTTAAAAGTTAAAAGTTAAAAGAGTAAAGTTAAAAGAGGCTGACGCATTATGAAACACATTACAACACATTCAATTACATTTTTAATCGCATTGCTTTGCATCACGTTTTTGAGCATCACATCGTTGGCGCAGAACACGTCGCCGTTGAAGGTCATTGAGTTCCGGATGATTCCCAATGGGATAATGGACGAGGGCAGGTTGGAAAAGAACGAGCGTACAGATTTCGACGACAACCCCGTCTGCGAGATAAAGGTCAAGGCTCAGGGCTTCGACGAGGGTGTGATGCAGCGTTTCAAGTTCTCGGCGAACGGGCCGTGGATAACGAAGGTGGAGTTCGACGCGAAGAACGAGTGGCGCATATACCTGTCATCTAAAAGGAGAGGCTCGCTGACGATAAAATACCAGGGCGACTGCGTCTTTGACTTTCCGGCTGCCCTCGAGCCGAAGAAGATCTACGAGCTGATTCTCGGCATGGAGACGGCGACGCTGAACATCATCACCACGCCCGACAACGCGGCGATTTACATCGATGATGAGAAGGTCGGGGTGGGGCACGGCAGCAAGGCGGTGTCGATAGGCGCGGAGCACAAGTACAGGGTTGAGTGCGACGACTACATCACTGAAGAGAACACGGTGACGTTCACGCAAAACGAGAAGAGAGAACTGAACATCGAGCTGCGCCCCGACTTCGGCTACATCACGGTGAAGAGCACGCCGGGCGGCGCGGAGGTGTATATCGACAAGAAAAAGGCCGGTGTCACGCCGTATCTAATGGAGAAGATAAAGCGCGGGCAGCATGTGGTGGAGGTGCGCAAGGAAGGCTACGAGCCGTTCGCCAATGTGGTGACGATAAAGGCCGGAGAGATGAACAACCAATACGAAAACGTTGTGCTTGAGGCCGTGCGTGTGGCGACAGGCACGCTCGTCCTCGAATCGAACCCTTCGGGCGCGGTTATCACGATAGACGGGCGGCAGTACGGGCAGACGCCGAAGACGCTGACGGAGTTCCCCGCCGGGACATACACGGTGTATTTCACCAAGGAGGGCTACCAGAACCTCGCGCAGAACCTTGACCTCAAGGACGGACGTCGCGAGACTCTGTCGGTGACGATGAGCAAGACCTCGGTCGCGCAGCAGCCCGTGCCGACGGGGGCGGCGGGAGGCAACAACACGCAGCCGTCCGGCTCCAATGGGCAGAACAAGACCTTCACGGTTAACGGCGTTTCGTTCGAGATGGTGGCGGTGAAGGGCGGCACGTTCACGATGGGCGCGACATCTGAGCAGGGGAGCGACGCTTGGGATAGCGAGAAGCCGGCCCACAGCGTGACATTGGGCGACTACTACATCGGGAAGTTCGAGGTTACCCAGGAGCTTTGGGAGGCTGTGATGGGCAGCAACCCGAGTGAGTTCAAGGGGAGCAAACTTCCGGTGGAAAGTGTCAGCTGGAACGACTGCCAGACGTTCATAAGGAAGCTGAACAGCCTGACAGGGGCGAACTTCCACCTGCCGACTGAGGCGGAGTGGGAGTATGCTGCCCGCGGGGGAAACAAGAGCCGTGGTTACAAGTACAGCGGGAGCAACAATATAAATGATGTGGCGTGGTTTTGGGAGAACAGCGGGGACAGGACTTTGACTGGTGATTGGGATTATGACAGGATTGTAAACAACAACTGCAAGACCCACGTCGTAGGCACGAAGTCGCCGAACGAGCTTGGCATCTACGACATGAGCGGCAACGTCTGGGAGTGGTGTCAGGACTGGTACGGGAGTTACAGCAGCGGTTCACAGACTAACCCACAGGGGCCGTCGTCAGGCTCGAGCCGCGTTCTCCGCGGCGGTAGCTGGCGCTTCAGCGCGAGCTACTGCCGTGTCTCGATTCGCGACAGCATCAATCCCGGCTACAGGGGCAGCAGCGGCGGCCTGCGCCTCGCCCTCGTTCTTTAGCTTTACCAGATGACATCGGTCTGAAATGCTAAGCTGAAGAGAGAAGAAAGGAAACAGAAACAAGATGAGGTGAGTGGTAAGCCTTGCGGCGGAGCGAGGGACGAGCGGAGCAAGCGAAGGCTTACCACTCACCTCAAATAGAAAAAAATATGCAGTACAAGATTTTCACAATACCGGTAATTGAAGGTGAGTCGGATACAGAAGGACTCAACAAACTGCTGCGCAGCAACAAGATTGTCAAAGTTGACAAGGAACTTGTTACAATCGGCGACAACGTGTTCTGGACGTTCTGCGTAGAGTATCTGCTGCCGCCGCTTTCAACGCCTGTCGGGGAAAAGAAAGAGAGGATAGACTACCGCAACGTGCTCAACGAGCAGACTTTTGCCGTATTCGCCGCGTTGAGGCAGTGCCGCAAGGCGATAGCCGAGGAAGACGCCGTGCCGGCATTCGCGGTCTTCGTTGACGCAGAGCTGGCCGAAATAGCCAAACTTGAAGAGATAACTGAGAAAGGCATAGCCTCGATAAACGGAATCGGCAGACAGCGGGCCGAGAAATTCGGGAGAAGGATAATTGAGAAACTGAATGAAACGGTTCGGTAATCTTATGCCTGAAATTGCGGATGTGGATAATCTCGTCACCGCGTTTTACAAGGCCGTTAAAGGGAAGAGAATGAACAGCGAAGCGCAATCGTTCGAGAATAATCTCGAGCAGAATATCTGCAAGTTGAGGGAAGAACTGTTGTCGGGAAATGTCAGCGTCGGGAAGTATCAGTATTTCTATATTCACGACCCGAAGTTGAGACTGATATGTGCGGCGTCATTCCGCGAACGTGTCATCCATCACGCAATAATGAACGTGTGCCATCAGTATTTTGAAAGGAATCTGATAGAGACGACATACGCGACCCGCCCCGGCAAAGGAATCTACAAGGCGATAGACAGGGCAAGAGCGGCCATGAGAAAATACAAGTATGTCGCCAAATTCGATTTCAGGAAATATTTCGACAGCATCTCACACGACATTTTGAAATCGAAACTCGAAAGGCTGTTCAAGGACAGGCAACTTCTTCGGATATTGTCTGAAATCACAGACAGCTATTCGAAGACGCAGGGGAAAGGCATCCCGATAGGAAACCTTACAAGCCAGTATTTCGCAAATTTCTATCTTTCGGGAATGGATCATTACATAAAAGAGGTGCTTAAAGTTCCGGAATACATCAGATATATGGATGATTTTCTGGTCTTTTCAAATGATTATGAAACAATAATGGATTTTGTGGGTAAGATAAAGTCGTATTCGGAAGCCGACCTCGGCCTCACGTTAAAGCCTGTCGTGGTTTCAAATTCAAACGATGGCGTCGGTTTCCTCGGATACAGACTGTATCCCGAAAAGGTGCTGCTGACACAGAGAAGCAAAAAGAGATTCTGTCACAAAAGCATTGTTTACGGAACATTGTTAGAGGAAATATCATGGACGGATAAAGAATATTATGAACACATCACACCTCTGCTCTCGTATGCGATGAAAGGCTATACCAAAGGTTTGAGGCGGAGGATTATTACGGCATGAACAAGAGGCTCGAACCGCGTTCTCCGCGGCGGTAGCTGGAACAACAACGCGAGCAACTGCCGTGTCTCGAATCGCAACAACAACAATCCCGACAACAGGAACAACAACAACGGCCTGCGCCTCGCCCTCGTTCTTTAGCTTAGCATTGAAGACGGATGTCAAAATGGTAAACATGTTTGTGTCGTGTTTGGCAATTTGTGCCAAACGAAAACGAGCGGTCGCGAACCGTCAGGAAGCCGGTGCCGGTAGGGGGAATGGATTTTCGTTTCGAAAGCTCCGGCTTCCGTTATATTGGATTGTCAAACCAAGGCTGTCTGGTTGTAGAGACTGGGCAGCGGCGCGTCTGTACGGTTGTTCGCTGTCGGCAAGGGATGCAGCCGCACAGGGCGACGGCGCGAGCGGGAAACGTGTTTGCTCCACTTCGCTTCGCTACGGTCGCAATGACGTTGGCGTTGTAAATAATTGATATTAAGTTGGTTGCGGCGAAGCCGCAACCAACTTAATATTTTTATTTCCCCTAATTGAAGGCGTCATTGCGAGCGACCGCAGTGAGTCGAGCAATCTCTGTTTTGTCCTTCCAATTGGCATCGTCATAGTGAGCGCCCGCCCGCAGGCGGGCTACCAAGCCGGCGTCCGGCAACCAAGCCGCAGCAGGAGAAATTTTTTTTCGGGTTTGAGACGGGGCATGCCCCGTCTCTACGTCTGTTACGCCGAGGGATTCGTGTTGAAAAACATTCGTGCCATTCGTGTAATTCGTGGTGTGAACCGTCGTGGTTAAATCATGAGAAATCTTTCTCTTCCAGTTCTGTGAACTTTTTCTTGTGTTCGAGGTAATGTTTGAACACGATGTTTTTCTGGTACATCCTGCTGACTTTCACTCGTTTCAGTGATTTTCTCTTCTTTATCAACGTTGGTAGTTGCCTGTAAAAGCTGAAATGCGCTCTCGTCACGGCCCAGAGGTCGGCGAAGCTGCCGTCGGCGAGGAACTTGAGTCCGGCGATCCAGTCGAGGCCGATTCTGTATGTTATTATCGGGAACGCTTTCCGGTCGGGGAGGTTCTTCATGAGCAGCGAGAGGTTGTTGCGGAAGTTGAGGTAAGTCTTTCTTGCTGACGACTTTGGCAATGTGCCGCCGCCGATGTGATATACTTTGGAGTCGGGGCAGTACATGATCTTGTAGCCGTTGTTTTTCAAGCGCCAGCAGAAGTCGATCTCTTCCATGTGTGCGAAGAAGGTGTCGTCAAGCCCGCCGAAGCGGTGGTAAAGCTCGGCTCTGACGAACATGCACGCGCCCGTCGCCCAGAACACTTCTTTCACGTCGTCGTATTGACCGTTGTCATTCTCCAACTCCTGAAACACTCTGCCGCGGCAGAACGGATAGCCGTATTTGTCGATGTATCCGCCGCCGGCTCCTGCGTATTCGAACTTGTCTCTGTCGGAGTAGGAGAGGAGTTTCGGCTGACAGGCTGCAATGTTTTTGTCGCTGTCCATCAGTTCGATAATCGGCTCAATCCAATGTGGGGTCACCTCTATGTCGGAGTTCAGCAGGCAGTAATATTCAGCCTCGACTTGCCGTAACGCGATGTTGTAGCCTGTTGAGAATCCTCCGTTGCTGTCGTTGATAATCAGTCTGATGTCTGGGAAATTCTTACGCATGAACTCCACGGAGTCGTCGGTGGAGGCGTTGTCGGCGACGATGACATCTGCAACGTCAATGCTGTTCTCGATGACGTTCGGAAGGAACTTCTCGAGGAACCCGCGTCCGTTGTAATTCAGTATGACTATCGCCGTTTTTTTCATGCTGCAAAAATAGAGTTTTTTCTTTAATTCTCTTAAAACTTTTCCTTTCAAATTTTTAGACTTCCTGACCAAAATGCGATTTGGGACCGACAGCTGTCAAGTCCCAAATCAAAACAAAGTATGTGTGGTATGGTATGTTTAAAAATTACTCAATTTTATCTCGGATTTTCGTAGTAGTCAAGGGCTTTGTCGCCGTACGAATCGGGTTGTACATTGCCGTCAACATTGTAGTCGTAGTAAGTGCCGTATGTCCTTTGGTATATCTCGTTGGTCCATCTCGGGTTGTTCAGTTCTCCCACGGCGTTGGAGTGTATGAGTCTGAAGTTGTTTGTCACGATGTCTGGCGCCATGAACACGAACTTCTTGTTTCGCTGTGAGCCGAGTGTGTAGTAGTGCCAAATCTCGTAGGGGAAGGCGCCTGGTTCTTCGTAGCTCTGCACGATTCTGTCGGGAGTGCCGTATTTCAGGAAAACAATTCCTCTGTCGCTGAGGCATCCGGGCAGGTTGAGGCCTGAGAACGATGCGTTGCATCTCAAGACCTGCGAGTAGTATGTCGCCCATGCTTTCTCGGGTTCGATAGCGTTGCGGCTCGACCAGAATGTGTAGAAATACTGCTGCATGGTCTTCAGGTCATCTGTCTTGAGAAGCTCCTCGGCATACGACCTCTCGACTTCTGTCGAAATGGCGTAGCAACTCTTGATGTATGTGCGGATGCTGTCGATACTGGTGATCTTGCCGCTGAACACATATTCTGTGTTGATCGACTCAAGGGCTGTCTTGTCAACGTGGTAGTTCTGATTGCTTCTTTGGAAGAAATAGCGGTTGAATCCGATGATTTCGTTGTTCCTGTCGCGTGCTTCGAGTACGAGGTAATAGTTGCCTGTCGGGAGGTTGCTGATGTCCATCGTGCTGAGAATCACTTCTGTATCTTTGGCGTTCATCCTTTTCGATGCGAAATGGTTGGTGAGTTTCGTGCCGTTCTCGAATGTGCTGATGTATGTGTTGAGGAGGTATTTCTCGTCATCGCCGAGTTGTTTTTTCGTGTTGTAAATCTCGCAGTAATATGTGAGTTTGCCTACTGTCTCCGGATAATAAGGGATCATCATTGGGATGAGGTCGTAGCCGTTCTTTGTGCATTCCGATTCGGTTGCGGCCTTGCTGTAACTTTCCAATCCGACGATGCTTGAGAAGCAGAGCTTTTCTGGAAAGTCGATGACGACATCGCTTGTCACCTTGAACGGTCTGCCGGCATCGCTGTTCTTGTCTTCGAGAGTCAACTCAATGGTGTAAGTCCCGTTCGCGAGTTGGTAGCGTTGCATGTCCATGAAATAGCCGGCCATCGATGACGTGTCATCAACGGCGGGGCTGTTGAGCGTGTATTTGCCGTAGTTCTTGATTGATTCGCCTTGCTTGAAAAGCACTGTGACATCCACGGTTGCGTTGAACTTGCCGTCAGCGTTTTTTACGTATTGAAGGCTGTTTGTCTCGAAGGTGATGTATGTCTCTATATATGGTGTCGCCTTGTCTCCGGTGACGTTGAATGTGGCGTATGAAACGTATGAGTTGAGGAGTTTTTCCGACTGCGCTTCCATTGTGAAGCTCAGGAGGACACCCAGACAAATTAACATCAGTTTTTTCATTGTTCAAATTTTCGTTGTTTCGGCTGCAAAAGTACATCGCCACAAAAATTTTGTCAAGTGTTTTGATGTCGTATTTTATTGAAATATGTGGAAGAAATCTTTGTAAATTGTTGGTTTTAAATTATTTACATGTATGTAAATCAATATTCGATTGAGCGTAAATAATCTGGTAAAAAGTGTTCCAAAGCCTCTTCTGTGCCGAAAATTGATTTGATATGATTGCTGCGTTTGTTTGTCGTGCTGTATGTGAGTTGCAGGAGGACGGCTATTTCCAAACCTGAGAGTCCCATGATTGCGAGGATTATATAGCGGATGTCGTTGGGTGTGAGTTCGGGATGAAGCTTGATGAGGCTGTGTGTGAGGTTCGGGAAGCACTCGTTGAATTTCGTCGTGAGTGTCACGATTTTTGTTTTCGACAGCGCGAGGCGCGGGTAGTCGCCGACGGTCTTTGTCATGATGGTCTTGCCTTCAAGAGAGTCTTTGATCTCTTTGAAAATCTTCGTCTCGGCGAAGGCTTTGAAGTCCTCATCAAACGAACGTGCCGTCGCGACCGGCTGTTTGGCTACTTCGAGTTTTTGCGTTATCTCGTTGATTATCTTTTCTTTGTCATCGATGATTTTCACTTTGTCTTGAATCAGCTTGTGGCTCTCGAGGTTCTTTCTTCTTGAAATGAAATAAGCTGTGGCGACACCTATCAATATAATAACTGTGACAATCAGGATTATCCATTGGATATTTGAAAGGCGTTTGACATCGCTTTGGTTTTTGTCGTTGTCTTTTTCTGCGAGGCTGTCGTAAAGTGCTTCGAGTTCAAGTCGCGTAGGTGTCAGCCGTGCTTCCGCCGATGTGGCTTTCGCCTGATACTGGGCGTACATGAGTTCGTTGTTGCGGTCGCCCATGTTGAAACAGACATCTGCGAGCATCTCGGCGGCGTTCATTTTCGCGTTTTGGGAGCCGTTTTTGAAGCAGAACTCGAGGTGGGGCAGGGCTTCTTTGAAATTATTTTGGCTGTAAAAATGGCAGGCTGCAAAGTAATGGTATTCAATATTTTGCAAGGATTTCTGCGATATTAATCCATATATTGAATCGGCTGTTTTGCAGTCGGATATGTCGTAGAGCGCTGTTCCTTTTCTTACGAGGATGTCGTTGAGTTGTGTTTCGGTGAGGTTCTTGTGTTCTTCGGCGGTCTCGTAGTTGAGCAGGGCGATGTTCGGAATATGACCGGCTTGGTACATGTCGCCGGTCTTCAGCAGCACGTCGATCACCTCATGTTGCCGGCTTGCGTTCTCGTATTGGGTCAGCGAGTTGTTGTAGAAATATGATGCGGCTTTCACGCTGTTCACTTTGCCATAGAGGTCGCCGAGGCTTTCGTATATCTGGCCGAGGCAATGGAAGTCGTCGTTGTTGGCTTCCCCTTTGATGGTGATTGATTGTTTTTCCGCTTCGAGCGCCGAGAGATAGTCGTCTGCCGCCGCCGTGAACTCCGATTTTGCTGCGTTATTTTGGCCTTTCTGGTAGAAGATTTCGGATTTTTTTTCAAAAAAAACGTAATTTTTGGAGTATTTCGGGGTGCAGCTATCGGCCAAATGAGCTAAATCCTTGAGGTAATTATCATCTTTTTGTGTGTTTTTGTTGAAATTGACGATGGCATCAGGCATTGTTGGGTTGCTACAGCGAGAGAAACCCAATGCAATGATAGACAATGCGATGCAGATGATATGTGATGATAATTTCTTCATTTACGATGGCAAAGATAGTTATAATTTTTGAGAAAAAATGTTTATGAAGAAAAATTTTTCAAAAAAAAGTTGTGGCATTGAAAACTTTTGTATTTTTGCGGCGGAGATATGGCAGAGCGGTCGATCGCGGCGGTCTTGAAAACCGTTATACAGAAATGTATCGGGGGTTCGAATCCCTCTGTCTCCGCTGAGGAAAGCAACTCGACGATGGGTTGCTTTCGTTTTAGAAGATAAGCGTTGGAGAGATGCCGGAGTGGTCGATCGGGGCGGTCTCGAAAACCGTTGAACGCATTGCGTTCCAAGGGTTCGAATCCCTTTCTCTCCGCTTTTTTTGATTTTTATGGTGTTAATAATTTCCCCCGGGTCTCGTGTAGGCTCGGGGTTTTTTGTGGTTCTCATCGTGATCAGTAAAAATGTGGTAAATTTTGTGTTTAATAGATGAAATGCGGTGACATGTCGCTTTGCACAGTGAGATTTTGACTAAAAATCTTCTTGATGCAAGAAATTTTGTATCTTTGCAAGATATTTTTAGATATGTTTTTCAAATTGATAGAAATAAAACGCAACGCATGGCTTCAAAACCCCTCATGTCCCATCAAATTTTTGTTTGATTACATGGAGAATCGTGGCATGTTGCGTGATGCCCAGATTGAGGCCATAAAGACATATCTGTTCCTTAAGATCGGTTGTCAGAACAAACCGCTTTGGGAATTGTTTTATAATGGAATATTGTCATCGCCGGAGGAAATTTCACTCAATGGTGCTGAACGAGAACTGATTGGTGACAACATCCCTGCTTTGGCTCTGATGCAATATGCCGCACTTCCCGACAAGAATGGTAAATCGCTTGCCCCCGAGTTGGCAAAAGCAATAAAGAATAATTCCGCAAGTGTGGATTATGAGAAAGCCTTTCGCGATTTGTTCTATGGCGTAGATTATCCAGATTATCTTTTCAGCCTTCCCATGGGGGCAGGAAAGACCTACCTGATGGCAGCCTTTATCTATCTCGACCTCTATTTTGCGCAGAACGAGCCGTCTAATCCCATCTTTGCCCATAACTTCATGATTCTGGCTCCTTCAGGTCTCAAATCATCCATCATACCATCGTTGAAAAAGATTCAGAATTTCGACCCTTCTTGGGTACTGCCCGAGCCCGCCGCTTCTAACATCCGTCGGATGATTAAGTTCGAAGTGCTTGACGAACAAAAGTGTGCCAACAAGAGCAACCGTATCAAGAACCCAAATGCACAGAAAATCAACATGCATCTGGCATTCGAGGGCGAGAATCTAATGGGACTGGTGGCTGTCACCAATGCCGAAAAAGTGATTCTTGACAGGCTCGACAAAGATGATAATCCCACATTCATCAGCAAAGACGAACTCGACAAGCAGAATGTCGCCAACGAGTTGCGTCAGCTCATTGGAAATATTCCTCATCTTGCGATATTCGTTGACGAGGTTCACCATGCCGCCGACAGCGAAATAAAACTGCGTCAGGTGGTTACACAATGGGCGGAGTCTCAAAATTTCAACTGTATGCTCGGTTTTTCCGGCACTCCCTATCTGGAAAAAGCCGAAAAGGTACAGATGACCGACAACATCTCTGTCAGCAATACCGACCTCACCAATGTGGTGTATCACTACCCATTGATTGACGGCATCGGCAATTTCCTTAAATATCCCGACATCCGCACAGCTGATGCCGATTCCGATACCATCATCCGCAATGGTCTGACCCATTTCCTCGACAAGTTCAAAGATAAAGTCTATCCAGGCGGCCTTTGTGCCAAATTGGCCATCTATTGCGGCAAGATTGAGACGCTGGAGGAACGTGTTTATCCACTTGTTTCCGAAATCCTTCAATCCTATCATATCAACCCAGCCGAGGCTGTTTTGAAATATCACGACGGCAACAAGCAGTTTCCCGTACCCGAAGGCGCCGAGGCGGCTTTCTCCGTTCTTGATACCCCCATGTCGCGCATCCGAGTGGTGCTGTTGGTGCAGATTGGCAAGGAGGGCTGGGATTGTCGCAGCCTCACAGGGGTCATCCTTTCGCAGCAGGGCGACTGCCCCAAGAATATGGTCTTGCAGACCAGCTGTCGATGCCTCCGACAAGTAGAGCGTGGCAAAGCCGAAGAAGCAGTGATTTGGCTCAACAAGTTCAATGCCGACACACTTAACGCACAGTTGTCCAAGACACAGAACACCTCAGTCAAGGAGCTGAACGCCAAGATGGCCGAAGAGTCTGTCCGGATTAACCGTTACTCCCGCATGGAGGTGCAGAAAGTGCCACCCATCCAGTTCTATCAACTTAAGGTGACGTACAATACGCTCACCATCGAAGAGTTGCCCGACATCCAGCGTCGCCTGGAAGAAGAGTGTCTGGTCAAGCGTTCATCTACTTTGGTGTCAGTACAGGACTTGGAAGGCAATGTCAAATCGACATACGCCATCAATCCCGACCAGGGCACTTATATCACCTACCGTGAATGGCTCAACACTATTGCAAAAGAGAGTTTTGGTACACTGCCGTTGGCACAGCTTAAAAAATATGATGCCGTGCTTCGTGAGCTTTTCGAACGCATAACCGTTTCTCATTCTGATGGTCGCTACACCAACGAGCATTTCGACCATCAGCGCATCCGCTCTCTCGTGCGTCAGGCCTTCGTGCCGCGTCGCGATTTCGACACCCGCGAGGAAGTCATTTCTACCGAAGCCAGCCTGTTGCAGATTGAAAAATTGACATCGCCCGTCATTACACATTACGGCGACACCCGCTATCATCCCGACGAGGCAATTGTGCAGCACATCCTTGAAGATGACAAACGGCCCACCACAATCACTCCCGATATGCAGCAAGCCATTGATACCCTCAAGGCTGCCGGTATGCCCATACCCGACTATATGCAGGGCAAAGAGAACCACCCCGAACGTCGCCATACTTACCACTATCTGCCTTACCGATTCGACAGCCCACTGGAGAAAAATCATCTCAAGGATGCGTTGGCATGCATCGGTGACCAACCGTTGGAGATCTATTACAATGGTGACGACACCCTCACCGAGTTCAAGATTGACTGCTTCAAGCACAATGGTCGCTACTGGGTGCGTATAGGCAAGTATGTGCCCGATTTCCTCATCCTCAGCCGCAATGCCGAGGGTGGCATCCATAAGGTCATCATCGTAGAGACCAAGGGCGAAGGCTTTGCAGCCAAGTTTGCCGACCGCCGTAAGTTCATGGAAACCCAGTTCATCAAGCAGAACAATGAGAAGTTCGGCTACCGCCGCTTCGAGTTCCTCTATATCGAAGACACCCTCAAACCCGAACAGCGCAGGCAAAAACTCTTCGATGCCATCAATAACTTTTTCAAAGAAGAGAAATAAACACCAAGAGAATCATGAGCAAAGAAATACAAAATAATAAGCCGAAGAACATTGTTCTTTATCAGACAGATAGCACTAATATTTGTGTCAGCGTCTATTATTCTGGTGAAACCTTTTGGCTGACACAGAAGGCTATGGCCGAGCTGTTTGGAGTACAAGTTCCAGCGATAAGCAAGCACTTAAAGAATATTTTTACCGAAGGCGAACTTGTCGAAGATGTGGTTGTTTCCAAAATGGAAATAACCACGCTGGTTGAAGAGTCAAGAAAAACTTGACAGTAGAAAACTAAAATCAGTTGTCAAATTTCGTTTGACAACTGAAAATAATGAAAACAAGGAGCCTAGAATGAGTTATTACAACAATTACCGCAGAAACAACTGGAAATCGTTTGAACAACGCGTTCGTGAAGCGGAGCAAGCATACGCGCGTAAGGTTGAGGCGGCGAAGCCGAAATTTGAGGCGCTTACGTCCAATCTCGACGAACTCATCAAGTTTTGTAACGTTACGTTGCTTGACGACGGGCGTATTCGTTTCGGCGGAATCGACGCCAAAGAAACGGCGTTGTGGAATCTTCTCAAGGAATGGATTCCAGCGCATAAACGAGAGATTGTCGAACATCTTGGCGGCGTATACGTCGAGCCCGTCGCGCCGAAAAAAGACCCTGTGGACGAATGGATCGAAAATTACGAGCCGTTGAAAAAATATTACGAAGCGGAAACCGCGTGGGAAAATTACAAATATCGCGAACGAAAAGCCCACGAAGGGGAAGCAGGTGAGCGCAACGATTATTTGTTTATCAAAAAACCGACGATCCAAGAACCCGGCGAAATGCGCGTGGAAAACCATGAACTTTCGGCGGTCGTCAATATGAGTTACAGGTTGCGCGAAGGCGATTTGGAATGGCGCAAAATCGCGCGCGCGGCGTTCGAAAAAATCGCGGCTGAAACGCCGATTCTGGAAGCGTGGGAAGCGTACAAGCAAGACGCGGCGCCGATTCGTGCGGCTGAACGCGCGGAGTTAGAACGAAAAATGTGGATTGATTGACGCGCATTCTAATTCGAACAAAACACAAGAGCCCGTCGAAAGGCGGGCGTAGGAGTCATACAATGAACTATTTACAGTGTTTAATTATTCGTCTGTTACGCACACAACAAGAGTTACGTGAATCGAATAATAGCAATGTGCCGTTATCAGACAAAATTTCCGCTTTGATCGATTTCGAGAGAGCAGAAAACTCTTTCAAATTAGCTCTTTTTGACAACGGATATTCGTGTTCTTACTGCAGTTATGTTCTGGACGCTATTTGGTGTTTCCCGTTTACAAACGCGGCGCAAGGATTATATTCTCCAGCCAAAGCAGACGCAATTATCAGATTGTATTTGTAGTAATAGGAGCTTATGAAATGAGCAACGAAAAAATCGAGAAAATCTGTCAACGAATAGCCGGCTATGCCGTAAAACTCCTGAAAGAGGGGGATTATCACGCAGGTTATGAAATCGACGTTGTAATCGACGGCACGTTGGTTACTATACCGTCCCCAGAATCGTATTTAGACGATCTTCTCCACGAAGAAGACCCGTTTTATTTGCGCTATCCAGATTATCGACAAACCGACGACGGGGATTTTGACGAAGACGAATACAACGATCTCGACGACGAAGAAAGACGAGAATTTGACGCGGATTGGCGGAATAACGTTGACGTTAAAACGCTTCGTGAGGCGCGTGAATCCGACGCCGCAGTCCTTGCTGGTTGGTTTGAGGAGGTTATCGACAAACGAGAGTACGACCTGTTTATCGTCCCAAAATACGATGAGGAGGAAATCGAGGACTTGACCAACTGGACGCGTGGAATAACGACGCGTTCTTTTTTGAAACGGAATGCAATAGAGGACGCAACCAACGCAACGAATCACAGAATAGGGCTCTGCTTTTTGAGAAATAACCCAAAATATGTGTAATAATACCGAGACAACAAAACAAAAAATCATTCGTCTGCTTGACGACGGAGACGGCGGAAAACGTGAAATTAGTATTACGGGATTCCGTCATTATTTGTCTGCTTCTCTCGCCGAGGTTGCAATAGCTCTTGATGAGTTAGAACGCGACAAAATTATCGAGGAAACTAACTTCGGAGGCGATATTATGTACAAACAGACAGAGGCAAAACAATGATAGAGCCTAATTTTGAGGACGAACTGAAAGCGCACGGTATGACGCCGGAGCAATACAAAAAATTTATGGACGACTGGGAAGCAAATGAGTACGAACAGATGTTGAAGAATCTCACCGAAGACAATTACTGGGACGATTGCGCGCGTCAAGACGGCTTAATTTATCCTTGGGAGTAAAACAATGACAATCAAAGACTTGCAAAACGCGTTTCTGATAAAAATCAACGGAGAACGAAGCGCTAAGGCAATCGCCGAAGCGTCGCGTCAACTCGTTGATTCGTTTGAAGTTCCGACCGATTGGACGGAGGACGATTTCGAGTTGATACCAGTCGCAAAACGCTTGACAATATTGGAACGAATAGCAAACAAACGAATATTGCCTCCGTCAATGAAACGCGATATTATAGTAGCTGTTGGCAAAAAGGCTCTTCTAAATTCGGACGTTAAACGCAAGCGCGTCCGTTCGCAAAATATGTATCCAGTGTGTATTCGCGTCGATCCTGTTGTTTGGGAAGCCGTCAAAGAGACGGCAATACAATGCGATTGCTCGATCGCGTCCGTTGTTATGGACGCTTGTAAAAAATATCTCGGGCTATAAACATTGTAAAACCACGTCTCACGAGGAGCGTTTTGTTTTCTAATTCGCTCCTCATCTTAGATTTTTCTGAAATTTTAAGAAAAATCTTGTTTTTTCAGTTTTTGCTATTGCAAAAAATATAAAACTTGCTATACTATATAACATAAAGATTGAGGGACGTGAACCTTCAAAAAAACCTCAAATTTTGAACGGAGCCTAGAAAATGACGTATGAACAAAAACAAACCGCTCGTAAAGTTGCCTACACCGCGATCCAAAACATCATCAAGGCTTGTCTGATTGCCAAGCGTGAAGGCAAGGACGAAGACGGAATTTACAAGGCGTGTGAAGACGCGTTTGACGCAAATATGCGATTCATCAAGGCGGTTGAAAAAACGTTGGGAATCGAAAACGTTATCCAAGACGACCATATCGTCAATCGAGTACAACATCATCTCGATTTCATCTGCGGAAAACGCAACTATTTCTTCCAACACATCAAGGGCGGCGTCCTTTTCGGATTTAACTAATCGCAAAACACAAAGTCCCCCCGCCAAAACGGCGGGGGGATTGAAACGCAAAACCAACTGAACACAGGAGCCTAGACAATGTGCAATCAAATTAAAACCAAAACGACCGACGAAAAATTTTACGTTTGGAGTCCCTACCTCGCCGACTTCGTTTCCCGCGCCAAAAAACTCGGCGGGAAATGGGATCGCAACGAAAGCGCGTGGGTTTTCAACATTGCGTTCATTGACGCCGTTCGTGAGGCAATGAGAAAATCGTATCATCAAGACGACCTGCAAGAGCCGGAAAAAATCACTGTCAAGGTTACGTTTGGCGACGAAGAGTCCGTTTGTTGCGGATCGGTAGTTATGTTTGGCAAAACGTTGGCGCGCGCTTATGGTCGAGATTCAGGCGCAAAAGTCGGCGAAGACGTCGCGCTTGTTTCTGGTCGGATTGACTCCGGCGGGTCGATGGAAAACTGGACGTCGAAAGTATACGAAGGAAGTTCATTTGTCTTGTCGAACGTTATCAAGGCGGCATTCGAAGCGGAAAAAAACGTGTGGGAACGCGATTGCGATTGCGTGTTTGAGGTT
>JAZRYG010000045.1:0-23210 GCA_045600605.1 Bacteroidales bacterium | reverse complement strand
ATTGTTAGTTTTATTTATCGCTGCAAATTTAGTCAAAGACTAACAAACTTCAAAACTTTTCAAGGAAAAACATCATTTATTAAGTTTTTTTACGGGTTTTAGGCAATAAATTCGCTGAATGTCAGCAGAAAACAAGGCATAAACAGGTGATATACAAAGCATAAACAGTGCTTCTCATTACATGGTAAAAGGTGGTTATAATATATGTAGGGCGAGGATTTCCGAGCCGCCACATGGATATAATGCAAATGAAACGGTTCGGAAATCCTCGCCCTACAAATGGATGTTGGATTACTTGTTCAGATACTTCTTGCCTGCCTTGATGACAACACCCTTGTAGTCAGCAGAAACCTTCTGACCAGCGAGGTTGAAGATGACGTCATTGCTTGAAGCAGCATTGATGCTATTGATAGAAGATGCCTGACCGTTAAGTTCTACGAGATAGCCGTAAGAAAGCTCAGGAGTCATAACGCCGTCCTTCACATACTTCTGGAGCTTGCCGCGAACCTTAACCTTGTCGCCGTCCTGGATCTTATCTTCATCAGTAAAGTTCTTGTTGTCGAAGTCCTTGCAGCGGAACACAGTAAGACCGTCCATAACAAATGTTGCATTGCCAAACTGAGCTGAAATCTCAGTCACAGTGGAAACAGTACCTGAAACGATGTACTCCTCTGAAGTAGTCTTTCCATCTTCAAGACCATTGATGATGGTAAGTGCCTCAGCAGCTGTGATTTCCTTGATTGTAGGAACGTCAGGAGTGCCGTTCTGGACGTGCTTTGTGATATAGCCCTTGCAGAGTTCAGGAGTCATTGCGCCATCCTTCACGTACTTCTGGAGCTTACCCTGCATTGTAACCTCATCACCGACAGCGAGGAGAGCCTTGTCCTTTACCTGCTTGTTGTCAAGGTAGTTGAGGCGGAAACCGATAAGACCACCCTCTACAGTGAATGTTGCAGTGCCGTAAGTGGTGCCGAAGTTCTGCTCAATCTCAGTGATCTTGCCTGTTACGATATAGTCTTCTTCTGTAATGCCACCGTCAGCAAGGCCATTGATGATGCCGAGAGCGTCAGCTACAGAAACAACCTTTGGATCTGCAGGAGTGTCACCACCGCCACCAGTGTTGCCACCTTCGCCAGTTGTCACAGTGATTGATGTGAACTTTGTAGTAGCTGTTATGTTGATAGTAACCTCAGCCACAGCATCTCCAGAATACTTGAAACTTGTAGAACCATCGCCAGCAGCCTTTACGTTAGTGATCTTTGAACCGTCAACCATGGAAATAGTTACCGTGTGGTTCTTGTATGTGCGGTACTGGTAAACGCTTTCGCCTGTCTGACTATTAGTATAGTACCAGATTTTAGCTGCATTTGCACCTTCAGCAGCAACGTCCTTGATGATGATCTTGCCGTTGTTGAGTGTACCTGTCAGATTTTCCTTTGTAGTGACACTGTAAGATGTTTCCGTACCCTGAGTGGTCATGTCAGCTGCTGACAAGCCGTACGATGCAAGGTCGTTGAAATTGAAGACGAAGTCTTCTGCATTAGCACCAATCGCAAATACCATTGCGACGATTGAGAGTAGAAGTTTTTTCATAAGCTAAATGTTTTTATGTTAATTATTATCGTTCGATATAGTGCAATAGTGGGTGCAAAGTTATACAATAAATTTCTAACGCCCAAGTTTTTCTTGACTAATTTCGCTTTTAGGACAAAGAAAACGCCAAAGGGGAACATATTTGTTTCCGTATATACAAAAAACTCCCCCACAGGAACCTAAGCTCAAGCGGGGGACGGCGATATTATCTCTTTATACTAAATACAACTGCAGGGTTGAGAACACACTCATTTCAAGGAGAATGATTTCTCGATGTCTGCTATGCGATTTGCATACTCAGCGTCATCAGCAAGCTTTTTCTCTGCTTGCGTACAGCTGTGCAGAATAGTGGAGTGGTTACGATTTCCGAGGAACTTTCCAATACGCTTTGCTGGCATCTTCGTGTGCTTTTGCGTAAGGAATGCCACTGTCTGGCGTGCTTCGGCAATATTCTTCTGGCGATTCTTTCCGATGATAGCCTCTTCCGTAATGCCATAGACTTCTGCCACTTTCGAAAGAATGTCGTCAATGGTGAGTACCGTGTTGTCAACCTTCACGCTACGCTTCACTACTCGTTCCGCGAGCGACATGTCTATTCTCGCACGGTTGTCAACGATGGAATACGCTATGAGGGAACTTACAATGCCCTCAAGATGACGAACACTTCCGTTTGCTGTGGCAGCAATGAACTCAACAACTTCCTCTGGGATGTCCAGTCCGTCACGCTTTATCTTGGCGTTGAGGATATTACGGCAGAGCTGCTGGTCAGGCTTTCCGATTTCAAGCGTTGGTCCCCAGGAGAAACGGGTGATGAGTCTGTCAGTAAGCCATGTAAGCTCTACAGGCGGACGGTCGGAAGCAAGCACGATTCGCTTGCCATTGCGATGAAGACTATTGAATATATGATAGAAGGCGTCAACGGTCTTCGGTGCCGTTTCCCACTCCTGGATGTCGTCAACGATGAGCAAGTCTATGCGCTGATAGAACGCAATGAAATCGTTTATCTCATTCTTTATGCGTGCATCCACAAACTGTGCCTGGAAGAGTCGGGCACTCACATAGAGCACTCGCTTCTCTGGGTACAATTCCTTGGTGTGTACGCCAATGGCATTTATAAGGTGTGTCTTGCCACATCCGGAAGGTCCGTAGATAAAGAGCGGATTGAACTGGCGACTATTTGGATTTTGCGCTACCGTATAACCGATGGCACGTGCCGCACGATTGGCATCTCCTTCAATGAAATTGTCAAAAGTGTAATCACGTGAGAGTTGCGAATCGATGTCGTCATTTGCGAAAGCATCACCGATGGTAGGCGTTTCGTTGGGTCTTCTCTTGAAGTTTGATTCCGGTATAGAAGGCGTCTTGTCCGGCTGTTGTACTCCTGCGTCAGCCTTGTCGCTGATCTTTATTCTATATTTAAGGATTACATCAGTCTGGAAAACATGGCGCAAAACCGCATTCATCAGTTTTGCATAATGCTCTTCTATATATTCATAATAAAAATGAGAAGGCAACTGGATGAGGAGAGTGCGTCCAGCCTCGCTGTACTGCTCAAAGACCATAGTCGCAAAGAAGGCATTATAAGCCTCCTCCGCAACATTATTACGGATCATTTTGAGACATTGCTCCCATTTCAATCTATGTACATTCTCTATTTTCACGACTGCAAAATTCGCATTTTTTTCTCACATACGCAAATCTCTCATTTTGTTGCGTGGAGTCGTTTTAAGGTCTAATTCCCTTGTTTATCAATAGTTAAGCCGCAATTGTTTTTGTGTAGGCAAACAAAGTATTTGGTTTCTTGTAAAATTCTAATTACCAACAACTTGAAGTTCTATAGGCAAATATCGTATCTCTTCGTGAAACAAAGGGCATGATTTCCTATTTTACTGAATTTGTGTAAGTTAATTGTTTGTCGCCTTACATTGTTTCAAGGAATAACTATTTGTAGTTTTTCAAAATAAGCCATCTCTTGAGATATTTATCCAAAATCGTTACTTATCCTTCTTTCCGAAGATGGAAAAGTGGACATATCGCTTCGGATGTGACTTCAAATCGATGAGAAGTGAGTCGGCAGAGCGTGCCGTATTGCTAAGGTTATTGTAAAGGTTTGGATCGTTCATCAACATGCCGAGGGAGCCTTTCTGGCTGTTGAGGTCGGCAGTAAGCTTGTTGATGTCGTTCATCGACATATTGAGTTTCGCCATAGCATCCTTTGTGTTGGCAAGGGTTGTGTTGACGAGTTCTATAGTCGGTGCCACATCAAGCTTCGCAAGATTGCTTGTCAGCATGTTGGCATTTGCCATCGTACCGTCTGCCTTTGCAAGAATGCCGTCTGCCTTTCCTGCCAACTGTGGCACGCTGCCATTGAGGGCAGCCATAAGGTCGTTTGCCTGACGGGAAGTCATGGTAAGGTTGGCAGTGATGATTTCCATGTTCTCAAGCGACTGCGCAAGTGCTGGGCTTGCAAGGAGAGTGTTCACGGAAACAAGGATGGAGTCGAGCTTTGGAAGCATCTTCTGGACATCAGGTACCATTGCCGAAGCAGCATCGAGAGCACCGGAATAGATATGTCCTTGCATCTTGTCGCCTGGCTTGAGCAGGTTTGTCTGATTTGTAGGCATGAGAAGCCTTACCTGCATGTTTCCCATGAGGTCCTTGTCTATTTCAGCCTTGGTACCCTGTGGCACACGCAGCCTCTTGTCGAGTGCCGCCTCTACTAAAACACCACTTCCATTTTGGTAATCATATTCTATGGAAGAGACATTTCCCACCTTCACACCATTGGCATAGATTGGAGTAGAAGCACTGAGACCTTCTACATTGTCAAACACCATCAGATAGGTGCTATTGTCGGAAAAGAGGTTTATACCCTTAAGGAACTGCAATCCGAAAAAGAGTACCACAAGGGCAACTATTGCTGTCAAAGCTATCTTGACTTCTTTTGTGAATCCTTTCATATTTTGTCGTTTGGGATATTAGTCGTTTAGTCGATTGGTCGGTTTGTCGATTGATCGGTTGGTCGATTGATCGGTTGGTAGTTTGGAACATTAGTCGTTGGGCTACTTCACTCTGACACCGTTTTGTATCGTGATGACGAAAGCCTGTGGGAAATCTTTAGCCACCTCTGCACGCTTGTTGTATGCTTCCTGTCGGTCAGCAGTGTCGAGAATGGTGTATCTATGCATTCCGTTGTCAAGGAAATGCTTTGCATCCTTGCGTCCCTTGAATCGTGCATCTCCTGCCGGTATTGGTGATGAGGAAGAAACTATCACTACCTTGTATGTAGATTTCACGTTTGGATCATAAGCAGGCTTCTGAGCTGGCTGGGCAGCTGGCTTCTGAGCTGGCTGGGCAGCTGGTTTCTGGGTCTGCTGGGCAGCTGGCTTTTGAGTCTGTTGCGCAGGCTTCTGTGCAGGCTGAGTTGCAGGCTTCTGCGCTGGCTGGGTTGCAGGCTTCTGCGCTGCCGGTTTCTGCTGTTGAGCTGCCGGTTTCTGCTGTTGAGCCGCTGGCTTCTGCGCAGGTTGCGCAACAACTCCTGAAGAAGTTACGTTAGCATTGCCCTGTTTCGAGAACTTTGCGAATCCTTTGTAGATGCCAAGTGCAAGCTTATCCACGCCGGCATCGGAGTTCAGGAACTGCTCTTCCTCTGGAGTAGAGATGAAACCAAGTTCCACAAGACATGCTGGCATGGAAGTTTCACGAAGCACGAGGAACACGTCCTGCTTGACGCCTTTGCTCTGTCTGCCCGTTTCCGCACAGATGCTGTTTTGTATATAGCTTGCCAGCGACACGCTTTCCGACATATTGTTGTCGTGCATTAGCTCGAACATTATCAGGCTTTCCGGAGATTTTGGGTCGTAACCGTTATACTTCTCCTTGTAGTTCTTCTCGTAGGTCACCACATTGTTCTCACGCAAGGCAGCAGAGAATTTCTCGTTGCTGCGGCGAAGTCCCATGGCGTATGTCTCTATGCCGTATGCCAACCTGCCTTCAGGAACGGAGTTGGTATGTATGGAGATGAAGGCATCAGCATGATTCTTGTTTGCAATGTTCGCACGATCATTCAGCGGGATGAACACATCCGTCTTGCGAGTGTAGATGATCTTGACATTTGGCATATTGCGTTCCACATATTTGCCGAAAGCAAGAGCCACACGCAGATTGATGTCCTTCTCCTTTGAGAACGAACCGACAGCACCTGCATCATGACCGCCATGGCCGGCATCAATGACCAGAGTGAATGGCCTTGCATTAAGAATCAAAGCTACAGAGAGGAATAATGCTATATGTATGAGTCTTTTCATATACATAGTTCTACTTTTGCGTTTATGTTTGCGCCTGCAATAGGCGGATGTTTCTTGGTAACGGATATGCACACTTGGCTTACAAGCGGAAAGTCCTTCCTTATCCTTCGGGCTATCCTCCCGGCTACATGCTCGATGAGCTTCGACGGAACGACCATCTCTTCCTTCACCACTTCATATACCTCAGCATAGTTCACCGTATGCTCAAGGCAGTCGGTTTCGGCAGATTGCTCGTCGGGAACGGTCAGCGAAAGGTCAACAAGATAGAGACCTCCCACCTGTCGCTCCTGCGGAAGCACGCCGTGATAGGCATGGAATTCTATGTCTGCAAGCGTTATTATCATTATATAATAGTATGTCCACATTCTGTGCAGACAAGGTTTCCGTCCTTATAGACAAGTGTTTCCTTACCGCAACTTGGACAAAGCTGTCCCTTTGCTTCGGTGCCGTCCTTCACGTATTTGTTGAGCGCACGCACCACTCCGTTCTTCCAAGTGTTGATGCCGTCACCGTCAAGCTGCAGCGAACGCACCATCTTTATCACGTTCTGGATAGGCATACGGTAGCGGAGCACGCCGGAGATAAGCTTGGCATAGTTCCAGTACTCTGGGTTGAACTTTTCAGAAAGTCCTTCCACTGTGGTGATGAAGCCACGCTTGTTGCGGAACTTGAAGTCGTAGCGCGAAGGCTTGTCCTCAAACTTATGCTTTATGATCTCGCCTGAAACAACGGATTTCGGAAGCACAATGCCCTCGTCATCATCCTGCAAACCGGTGAATATCTCGTAAGGATAGCCGTTGAGCAAGCCCACAAGAGCCACCCATTTGTCTTTCTTGTTCTGGAATCTCACCACATCACATTCCAAGACCGTAGGGCGTTCCTCTATCACTTCCGGATTGTAAGTCACGCTATTCTTTAGTTCCACGCTTTCCGTAATGACATCTACTATCTCATCGCGTGTCAGCGCAGCACCCTTCTCGCCCTCTTTTTTCAAGAGAGCGTCAGCTACATGTCCGTATAATTCTTCGGTTAGTGGAGTCATTTTGAGGGTAGTATTTAAGTAAATTCACACTTATTCGTGCGCAAAGTTAAAAAAATTAAAGCAAAATCCGTCGCATTTCGCTCATTTTTTTAGATTTATTATGAAAAAAATCACTCTGTTCAAAACCATAACTCATAGAGTTTTGGGTCATAACTCCATGCTTTTCCCACAAAAACTCATAGACTTTTGAAAAAGTTCGTATACAAACTCGAGTGGAGTTTGTATACAAAACTGAAGTGAGTTTGTATACGAACTTTTTTTCAACTCATATAGATATGCAAAACAAATCACATTTTTTTAGGCAGATTTCTTTGCTATTGTCACGATAATTGCTAACTTTGCACAAACAAACAATCATTATGGAATATATAAAGAAACACAGAAGCATAAGAAAATACGCTGAGAAGGACATCACAGACGAACTTCTCAACGAGATCCTGTCAGTGGCAGAGCGCACACAGACAATGGGAAACTTGCAGCTATACAGCGTTGTCGTGACTCGCTCGGAAGAAATGAAGAAGGCTCTTGCGCCTGCACATTTCAACCAACCTATGGTGACTTCCGCACCTGTTGTACTGACTATCTGCGCCGACTTCCACCGTACCACCCGTTGGGCAGAGGAGCGTAAGGCGAATCCTGGCTACGACAACATCCTTTCGTTCATGAACGCGGCAACAGACGCTCTGCTCTATACCCAGAATGTCTGCAACATCGCTGAGGAGAAAGGCCTCGGCTACTGTTTCCTTGGCACAACGGTTTACATGCCGAAAGCCATAATCGAAACACTGAAACTGCCACAGCTCGTTTTCCCTGTTGCCACCATCACCCTCGGTTGGCCGGACGAGGAAGGCCAGCTTTCCGACCGTCTGCCTGTCGAAGCCATCGTCCACAGCGAGACATATCACGACTATTCTGCAGAGGACATCGACAAGCATTACAACGAAAAGGAGAATCTTGAGGAGAACATCCACTTCTGCGAAATAAACAACAAGGAAACTCTTGCACAGATATTCACGGACATCCGATACACAAAGAAGGACAACGAAGCAATGTCTGCCACACTCCTTGAGGCTCTCAAGCAGCAAGGGTTTATGTAAAAACCAATTCAAACACAAGTTACACAAGACACACGAGTCTTATGGTACAGTTTTCAAATATAGTAACACAAGTTTTTCACTCATGAAACTATATAACCAACTATGTAAAAACACTCGTAACTCTCGTGAACCCCGTGTTTATTAATCTACTAACAATGGAAATAACCCCCAACACAGGACTTGTACTTGAAGGCGGCGGAATGCGTGGCATCTTCACCTGCGGCGTTCTTGATGCGCTGATGAAGCACGAAATGTGGTTCAACTATGTCATCGGTGTCTCTGCCGGTGCAGGCAATGGCGCGTCGTATATGAGCAAGCAGATTCGCCGTGCCCGCTATTCCAACATCGACCTTCTGCAGAAGTATGATTTCATCGGATTGAAGTCGCTCTTCACAAAGGGCACAATCTTCGACATGCAGCTCCTTTACGACAAGTTTCCTAACGAGATATTCCCTTACGATTTCGAGGCTTACAAGAAGAATCCAGCTGTCTTTGAGATGGTTACGACAAACTGCATCACTGGCCGTGCCGAGTATTTCCAGGAGAAGGAAGACCATCAGCGACTGCTCAAGATTCTCCGTGCCAGCGGTAGTCTTCCGTATGTCAGCAAGATGGTGGAGATAGACGGTGTGCCAATGCTCGACGGAGGTATGGTGGATTCCATCCCTGTGCAGCGTGCCATTGACACTGGCCATGACACAAACCTCGTCATTCTCACGCGCAACCCTGGCTATCGCAAGAAGGAAAAGGACCGCAAGATACCTGCTTTCATCTACAAGAAATACCCTCGACTGAGATTAGCCTTGTCAAACCGCGCAAAGATCTACAACGCCCAACTGGAGCTTGTGGAGAAGCTTGAGGCGGAAGGCAAGGTCATCTGCATCCGTCCTGAGAACCCTATCGAGGTTGACCGCATAGAAAAGAATGTGGAAAAGCTCGAAGCACTCTATCAGGAAGGCTATCGTCTCGGAGAGAGATTCTGCGATGAACACAGGTGTGAAGTATGAAGTTTAAAGTATAAAGTATGATTACCTTTGCAAACCGATTCTTGCAGAGCCACACTACAAGTGTAATCATACTTTAAGCTTCACACTTTATACTTAATACTTAAAAACAACTCTATGAACACCTCCCTATCTGATATACAACGCCAAGCCGTAGAATACATTGACGGGCCATCGCTGGTAATTGCCGGTGCTGGTTCGGGAAAGACTCGCGTGCTGACTTTCAAAATCGCCTATCTTCTGCAACATGGCTACAAGCCTTGGAACATCCTTGCGCTGACCTTCACAAACAAGGCGGCGAAGGAGATGAAGAACCGTATCGCAAAGATTGTCGGCGACAGCACTGCGCAGTATCTTGTCATGGGCACCTTCCACAGCATCTTCTCAAGGATTCTACGCCAGGAAGCCGATCGCATTGGCTACGACCGCAATTTCACCATCTATGATGATGCCGACTCCCGTGCCGTGATAAAGGCTGCCACGAAAGAATACTTCGAACCGATCTTCCCAAACAAGGAAGATAAGGAGAAGCTTGACAATGCCCTCAAGACATACAAGCCGCAAACCATTGCTTCCCGCATCGGACTTGCCAAGAACAGCATGATCAATGCGCAGCAGTATGGCGAGACAAGACGACTCGTGGAAAGCGACACTCGCAACCGTATTCCTGAGACATACAAGATCTACAGGATCTATGAGCGTCTTCTTCGTGAGAACAATGCGATGGACTTTGATGACCTTCTGCTCAACACCTTCATGCTTCTCCAGAACCATGAGGACATCAGGCAGAAGTACGCGCAGCAGTTTCAGTTCATTCTCGTCGATGAGTATCAGGACACGAATGTTGTGCAGCAGAGGATTCTCGAACTTCTCGCCCGCGAACATCACCGACTTTGCGTTGTTGGCGATGACGCTCAGAGCATCTATGCCTTCCGCGGCGCCAACATAGACAACATACTGAACTTCGAGAAGGTCTATCCGGAGTTCAAGCAGTTCAAGCTTGAAGAGAACTACCGCTCCACGAAAAGCATCGTTGCCGTGGCGAATGACCTCATCAGCCACAACCAGCGTCAGATCCAGAAGAACGTCTTTTCCAACAACGGCAATGGCGAAAAGCCACAGCTCATCAAGGCTGCGAGCGACGAAGTGGAAGCTTCTATCATCGGAAAGAAGATTGTTCGCATAAATGCCGTGGAGCACATCCCTTACGACGAGATGGTGATACTCTATCGTGCCAATGCCCAAAGCCGAAAGTTTGAGGATGTTTTCCGCAAGGAGCGCATACCTTATAAAATATATGGCGGCATGAGTTTCTATCAGCGTGCGGAGATTAAGAACATTCTTGCGTACTTCCGTTTCGTGGTAAACCCAAGCGACAACGAGGCTCTTCGCCGCATCATCAACTATCCAAAGCGTGGCATCGGCACGACTACCATCGACAAGATTGAGAGTCAAGCCGTTATCTATGGAAAGAGCATGTGGGATTTGCTCACGAATCCTATGGCTTATCCTGTGGATATAAATAAAGGTACGCGAGCAAAGCTTGACGCTTTCGTTGCATTGATACAAGGTTTCCGCACAAAGATATATGATGTTGACGCAGCTACTCTGGGTCGTCATATCATCCAGGAGTCGAAGATAGGCGAAGACCTCTACAGCGACAAATCGCCGGAGGGTGAAGCTCGCGTGGAGAACCTTCAGGAGTTCTACAGCAGTCTTCAGGAGTTTGTTGACACTCAGACGGAAGAAGGCAATCAGGAAGAGATTACCATTGCCGATTTCCTTCAGCAGGCAGCACTGCAAACTGACCAGGAATCCGTTGATGCGAAGGATGACCAATCGCCGAAAGTCACCATGATGACCATGCACGCGGCAAAGGGTTTGGAGTTCGACTGCGTGTT
Source organism: Bacteroidales bacterium (assembly GCA_045600605.1). Lineage (GTDB taxonomy): Bacteria > Bacteroidota > Bacteroidia > Bacteroidales > F082 > Limimorpha. Next base: position 12,266 of record JAZRYG010000045.1, on the reverse strand, counting down.
CATCGTAGGACTTGAAGAAGAGATTTTCCCTTCTCCTCGCAGCGTTGAAAGTCAGCGTGCCTTGGAAGAGGAACGCCGATTGCTCTATGTAGCCATCACCCGCGCAAAGAAAATGTGCTTCCTTTCGTACGCTGAAAGCCGCTATCTTTACGGACAATGGCAAAGCAACCCAAGCAGCCGCTTCCTAAAGGACATAAACCCCAACCTTCTGCAAGGTCAAAGTCAAGGTTATAGTCAAAGTCAGAGCTATAGTCAAAGTTATTCCCGCCCATCACGCACAGGCTCACTCTTCGGCAGTCAGCCTGGTTACGGCAGCAGCTCACGTCCAGCATCAACATCAAGGTCAACGTCAATGACGCCGCCATCAAACTTCCGTAGAGTATCCTCAACGCCTTCACAGCCTTATAGTAGGGCGATGATTTCCGAGCCGTCATCAACGTCAAAGTCAGAGTCAATGTCAACGTCAACGTCAATGTCTGCGTCAACGTCAATGTCAATGTCAAAGCCAACAAGTTCCCGTGGCAACCTCTCCATCGGCACCGTCATCTCTCACTCTCGCTTCGGTCGCGGAAAGGTAATAAACATCGAGGGCACTGGCGACAACGAGAAGGCTACCGTTGAATTCGAGCAGGTCGGACGCAAACAACTCCTCCTCAAGTTCGCTCTGCAAAGTATTACTGTATTATAAAAAAGCGCAGGGCGGAATTCCGTCCTGCGCTTATCGCTGTTATAGAAAGAGCTAACCGCTGTCACCCTTTCTTCTCCAACCCATTGCGGATGACGCGTTCCTTGTAGCCTTCGAACATCACCTTGTATGAGTCGGTGTTGACAACTTCCACAATCACGCCATTGCCGAAGTATTTGTGCCAAACCTTATCACCCGGCTTCAGGCTATCATCGGGGTCTTCCACCTCATTGAATTCGGAAGCCACGATGCGTGCTGTGCCATCCCAAAGATACTGATCCATCTTGCCATCGGTAATGAAGAGGTTTCGCTTTATCTCAGTAAGAAAACGCGAAGGGAACTTCTTCGTCTTATTGTTCACGTTATAGCCCTCAGACTCAGTAAGAAAGAGACATTTCTCAGCTCTCGTAACGGCAACAAACATTAGTCTTCGCTCTTCCTCAAGGCCGATGAGTTTGCGCTGCTGGATAGACTTCAAGCTTGGGAAGATGCCTTCGCTCAAACCTACTACAAACACGAACGGAAACTCCAGACCTTTCGACTGGTGGATAGTCATCAGACGTACATTGTCGGAGGTCTTTTCCGTGCGGTCAAGGTTTGTGTAGAGGGCAATATCCTGAAGGTAAGTGCTTAGTGAAATCTGCTCCTCCACATTGCTGTCTTCATAGAGTTTTATGGAGTTCATAAGCTCCTCAAGGTTCTGAAGTCGCTCGTCGTCGCGGTCTTCGCGGAGCATATCCTTATAGCCAGTGTTCAGAAGAATATGGTCAAGCAAGTCGGATATTGACACCGTGCCTACCATTGCCTTGTATTCCTCTATCTTCGTAACGAAATCTATCGCACCAATCTTGCAGAGCTCAGGCATATCTTGGCAATGTTCCTTTAGTGCCTGATAATATGTAGTACCCTCATTCTCAGCCACTTCCTTCACCTTCGCCACGAACACTTTTCCGAGTTTTCGCGACGGCAGATTGATGACTCGAAGGAAGGAAAGATCGTCTTCCGTGGCTATGAGTCGCAAGTAGCTCAGCGCGTCCTTTATCTCCTTGCGGTCGAAGAAACGCGTTCCGCCCCAGATAACGTAAGGCAACAGACTGTTCATCAGCTCCTGTTCTATGAAACGAGACATGTAGCTTGCACGATACAGTATTGCAAAGTCCGAAGGGCGGGCATTGCATTTCTCCACGCCATGCTTTATCTGCGCCACAATCCATTTCGCCTCGTCTATGTCCGACTGCCCATGGTAATGCACAATCTGGTACGACTGCGAACGGTTGTGCGCATAAAGGTCTTTCTTTATACGGTTCTGGTTATGACGAATAAGCGAATTTGCCACATTTAATATATCTTGCGTCGAGCGATAGTTCTCCTCTAGTTTCAAGTCAATATCATACTGAAAATCAACAAACAGCTCTGGACGAGAGCCGCGCCATTCGTAGATAGCTTGGTCTGGATCGCCAACAATGAAAACGTTCTGGTGCTTCTCGGCAAGGCATTCTATCAAAGCCCAGTTGCAACCGTTGCAGTCCTGAGCCTCATCGACCATCATGTAGTTTATCTTGTCCTGCCAATAGTCGGCGACTTCCTTGTAGCGGTCAAGCAGATAAAGCGCGAAATAGTCTATGTCGTTGAAGTCAAGGGCAAGGAGTTTTAGCTGCTTCTGCAGATAGACAAACTTCGGATCGACATTCTCCCCTCCTGTGGAGGGGCCGGGGGAGGTCGTCAGCATATACTTCCCGATATACGACTGATTATCCATGCCCTTGAACACGTCCATCTCATCAAGGAAATTCCTCACGCTAACCTTATCCTTCGCCTTATTGCATTGCTCAAGAACCTCCTTTGCTAACGCCTTCTGGTCTTCTTCGTCAAGGATTGTGAACGACTTCGGATAGCCCATCCTGTAGATGTCGCGGCGCAGAATCTTCACGCAAAGGCTTGACAGCGTGCAGATTAGGTCGTTCAAGTTCGCCGCACTGACATAGCGGGCAATACGGTTTCGCATCTCCTGTGCAGCCTTGTTGGTAAAGGTCACGCAGAGGATGTTGGCAGCGTCTATGCCCACCTCATTCACGAGGAATGCAAAGCGCGAAGCAAGGGTCTTGGTCTTTCCCGAACCGGCACCAGCAGCCACGCGGATTCTTCCGTCAATAGTCGTGACAGCTTCCTGTTGGCTTGGGTTCAGGCCCTCCAGCATGTCGCCACCGATTATCGGCTGCTGGCTCTTGGTGGAATTGTTCGGAAGGATTGGTATGTATGGGGTGATGTTGTTCATTGCAGTGTGCAAAAGTAGTCATTTCTTCGCAAATACGCAACGATTTCCACATCTTTTATTAATATACACTCAAACCTCCTTTTATGGCACAACTATTGTAATATAGAATTGTAAAAAAATAAATACGATTATGTCAGATAAAACTAAAAACAACGAAGAAATGCAGGAGGAAGTTTCTGCAAAGGTAGAAGAAACCAACGAAGGTGCTGCCGCAGAGAAGGCAGAAAACGCAACAGATGCAGAGACTGCCGCTGAGGAAGAGAAGGCTGAGCCTACAATGGAAGAGAAGCTCGCCGACCTCAACGACAAGTATCTCCGCAAGATTGCTGAGTTCGACAACTATCGCAAGCGCACCATGAAGGAGAAGGCTGAGCTCATCCTCAACGGCGCTGAGCGCACTGTGACAGCCTTCCTTCCAGTCATCGACGACATGGAACGCGCCATCGACAACGCAGCAAAGAGCGATGACATCGAGGCTGTTCGCGAGGGCATCAACATGATCTTCCAGAAGTTTGAGAAGGTGCTCGACTCTCTCGGTGTGAAGAAGATTGACACTACGGATGCCGACTTCAACACTGACTTCCACGAGGCGATAGCAATGGTGCCAGGCATGGGCGAAGACAAGAAGAACAAGGTCATCGACTGCGTGCAGACTGGCTATATGATTAACGAAAAAGTAATTCGTCACGCAAAGGTGGCGGTAGGACAATAATATGGCACAGAAAAGAGACTACTATGAAGTGCTTGGCGTAGAAAAGAATGCCACAGCAGCAGACATAAAGAAGGCCTACAAGAAGATGGCCATCAAATATCACCCTGACCGTCAGACGGGCAAGCCTGAAGCCGAACAGAAAGAGGCTGAGGAGAAGTTCAAGGAGGCGGCTGAGGCGTACAGTGTCCTGAGCGATGAGAACAAACGTGCGCGTTACGACCGTTACGGTTTCGCCGGAGTGCAGGGTCAGGACTTCAGCGGGGCATCGATGAACGACATCTTCGGGCAGTTCGGCGACATCCTGAGCGACCTGCTGAACAACAGTTTCGGAGGCGGTTTCAGCGGGTTCGGCGGCGGCTTCGGCGGCGGCTCGCAGCGTCAGGTCTATCGCGGCTCCAACCTCCGCCTCAAAGTCAAGCTCACGCTCGACGAGGTGAACACCGGTGTGAAGAAGAAAGTCAAGGTGAACAAATACGTGCCCTGCACGAAATGCGGCGGCACCGGATCGGAGGACGGCAAGACAGAGACATGTCCGACATGCCGCGGCAGAGGGCAGATCGTGACATCGCGCAACTCCATCTTCGGGCAGATGCAGACCGTCTCGGTATGCCCCACATGTAAGGGCGAAGGCCACATCATAAAGAAGAAATGCTCGTGCTGCAACGGCGACGGCGTGGTGAAAGGCGAAGAAGTCATCGAGCTCGACATTCCGGCAGGCGTGGCCGAAGGGATGCAGCTGTCGGTCAGAGGCAAAGGCAACGCGGGCGCACACAACGGCGTCGCCGGCGACCTCCTCATACTCATCGAGGAGACAAAAGACGACAGACTCGAACGCGACGGCAGCAACCTGATTTACAACCTGTTCGTCAGCCTGCCGCAGGCCGCGCTCGGCTGCAACGTCGATGTGCCGTGCGTCGGCGGGACCGTCAACATCAAGATCCCGGCGGGGACACAAAGCGGCGACATCATCAGACTGAGGGGCAAGGGGCTGCCGGAAATAAACAGCTACTCAAGAGGCGAGCTCATCGTAAACGTGAACGTCTGGACACCGAAGAGGCTATCGAAAGACGAAGAGCAGATGATGAAGACGCTCCTCGGAAGCGACAACTTCAAGCCGAAACCCGGTGCCAACGACAAGAGCGCATTCGACAAGATAAGAGACTTCTTCAGTTAAGTTGGTCCGAAGATAAATTTTAACATGAACTATTTAGAAATCAAGAACGTAAGCAAGTCGTACGGCGCCAAGAAGGTGCTCGACGACATCTCCATCTCGGTGCCGCGGCAGAGCATCTACGGACTCCTCGGGCCGAACGGAGCGGGGAAGACGACACTCATCAGAATCATCAACCGGATAACCATGCCCGACGCGGGACAGGTCTGCCTCGACGGTAAACCGCTGGCACCCAATGACGTGGAAATCATCGGCTATCTGCCCGAAGAGCGCGGACTGTACAAGAAGATGAAAGTCGGCGAACAAGCAATATATCTTGCCCAACTCAAAGGCATGGACAAACGCGACGCCGACAGGAAACTCAGACACTGGTTCGTGAAATTCGGCATCACCGAGTGGTGGGACAAGAAAGTCGAAGAGCTTAGCAAAGGGATGCAGCAGAAGGTGCAGTTCATCGTCACCGCGATACACGAGCCGAAACTGCTGATCTTCGACGAGCCGTTCTCCGGCTTCGACCCCGTGAACGTAAACCTGCTGAAGAACGAGATACTGCAACTACGTGACAACGGCGCCACGATATTGTTCTCGACACACAACATGGCATCCGTCGAAGAACTCTGCGACAACATCATGCTTATTAATAAAGGTGAGAAGATCCTCGAGGGCAAAGTCAGCGACATCAAGCAACAATACAAGAGCCACACGTATGAGATGATTGTCAGGCCTTTCAAGGAAGAGATAAAAATGCCGGAAGGGCACACGATAACCGCGATGGAAAACGACAGAGACGGCAACGTGCATGTCACCGTCAAGTCGGCCAACTCCAACGAGCTGATCAGAAGCGTCTTGGACGAAGGCGAACTCATCTCGTACAAAGAGATACTCCCTTCGATGAACGACATCTTCATCAATCTGGTAACATCAAATCAGCCGAACAACTAAAACCCCGCCGTCATGAAAATCGGAATCATAATACAGAGAGAATATCTGACACGAGTAAAGAAGAAATCATTCTTAATCATAACGTTCCTCACCCCTATCCTGTTCGCTGCGCTGATGTTTCTGCCAGCGATTCTGATGGTCAACTCAGAGAAACTTGAGGAAAAGAAAACCATCGCGGTGTGCGACGAATCGAGTTTTTTCAAGGGCAAGTTCGAGGACACCGACTCCAACAGCTTCACTTATCCTGACCAGGACATCGATGAGCTAAAGACCTTGGTCAAAGCTGGCGTTTACGACGGAGTGCTGTACATCCCCGCGACGCAGCTCAACATCCCGTCGAGCGCCGAGCTTTACAGTCAGAACCCGCTACCGATGACGCTGACCTCACACATCAAGAGCAACATGAAGCAAACCATTGAGCACCAGAAACTTTTGGCCTCAGGCATCGACCCCGACATCGTGAAATCGGCGATGGCGACGGTGGTGACGTTGCAGACGGTACGCATGGACGAGGTGAACGGCGAGGAAGTCGAGAAGAAGAGCTTCGGCGAGTTCGAGATGATACTCGGACTGATCCTTGCGATGGTTATCTACTTCGTGGTGTTCCTCTTCGGCTCGCAGGTGATGCGCGGCGTCATCGAGGAGAAGACCAACAGGATCATCGAAGTGCTGATATGCTCGGTGAAACCTTTCGAGCTGATGATGGGCAAGATCATCGGCATCGCTCTGGTCGGACTGACGCAGTTCGTGCTGTGGATTGTCCTGTCGTTCGGCATCTACACGGCTGTCACCGTGGCGACCGGCACGCCCGACCTGCTTTCAAACGGCACGGTGATGTCGGAGCAAATCACAGATGTTCAGCAAGTTACGGAAGGCAATGAGATGCTCAACGAGGTCGTGGATGTCATACATTCCATCAATTTCAGCACGATTCTGTGGTGTTTCCTGTTCTATTTCGTCGGCGGTTATTTCCTTTACGCCGCGATGTTCGCCGCCACAGGCTCGGCCTGCGACAACGAGACCGACTCACAGCAGTTCACGCTGCCGATTTCAATACCTCTGATACTCGCCATCGTATGTTCGACCGCCATCGCCAACGCGCCTAACAGCAGCTTAAGCATCTGGCTGTCAATGATTCCGTTCACCTCGCCAGTGGCGATGATGCTCAGGATTCCATACGGAGTGCCATATTGGCAAATCGGAGTTTCGATAGCGATTTTAGTATTGACATTCATCGTCTTCACATGGCTTGCCGCGAAAATCTACAGGACGGGCATTTTGATGTACGGAAAGAAAGTCAGCTGGAAGGAGCTTCTGAAATGGCTGAGATATTAGAGGAGAGTTAAAAGAGGAGAGTTAAAAGAGGAGAATCGCGTAGCGATTCCACATCCATAGATAAACGTAGGATTTGTTTTTATTGGAACATGCGTTTATTTTTATTAAAAAATATTTGGTAGCGAAGTAAAAAAGTCGTAATTTTGCGCGCTCAAAAAAAATAGGTTTGAAAATAACAAAAAATAAGTTTAATAATTAAATTCAATTACAATGCAAAACAAAGGAGTCATTAGGCTTTTGGCAGTATTATTGGCGATCTTCACGGTGTACCAGTTGTCATTCACGTTCGTGACAAAGCACATCGAAAGCAAAGCCGAGAAATACGCCCAAAGCGAGGAAACGCTCGCATTAGCACAGAGATTGGCTAATGGTGATCAGAAAGCTTACGAGGAGTTGCTGGATTCGATCCAGACGGCAAAAGAGACTTACTATCTCGACTCGATAGGCACAGTTAAAGTTTACATGTGGCAGGACTACCGCAAGTGCAAGGAGCAGGAGTTGAACCTCGGCCTTGACCTTAAAGGTGGCATGAACGTCATGATGGAAGTGTCAGTCCCTGACATCATCTACGCTCTCTCCGGCAACGCACAGAACAAAGACAACACATTCAGACAGGCGATGGACGAGGCCAAGGCACAGCACCTCAACAGCCAGAAGGACTTTGTTGACCTTTTCGGCGAGGCATACCAGAGGCTCGACCCGAACGCTCGTCTCGCCTCCATCTTCCTCTTTGAGTTCAAGGACAAAGGCATCACCGTCAACTCGACGAACGCCGAGGTTCTGAAGGTCATCAAGGACGAGACGAGCAGCGCCATCGACCGTTCATATCAGATTCTGAGGACACGTATCGACCGTTTCGGTGTGGCACAGCCTAACATCCAGAAGCTTGAAGGCTCGGGCCGTATCTTGGTCGAGCTTCCGGGCATCAAGGATCCGAAACGTGTCCGCAAACTCCTACAGGGCACGGCACAGCTCGAGTTCTGGGAGACATACAACTTCAACGAAATCTACCAGCATTTCGAGGAAGCCAACGCACGTCTCGCCGAGATAGAGAAGGCCATGGCTCCCGAGAAGGCAGAGAAGGCTGAAGAAGTCAGCGCAGACGGCGAAGACCTCGCCCTCCTCAACCAGATGTCAGCGGAAGACTCTCTGAAGAAGGCACAGACGGAAGCCCTCGAGTCATTCCAGAAGAACAACCCGTTGTACGCAGTGCTTCAGCCGTCATTCTACACAAATGCCAACGGCATGATGGTCCCGGCAGAGACAGCCCGCGTGGGTATGGCCCTCGTGAAAGACACGGCTAACGTCAACAGAATGCTCAAGCAAGTCGGTACGATATTCCCACGCAACCTCCGTTTCGCATGGTGCGTGAAGCCTAACAAGGCCGTTGACGGTACAGAATACATCGACCTCGTGGCATTGAAGGCCAACAAAGAAAACAAATGCTCACTCGGCGGTGAAGTCATCACCGACGCACGTCAGGACTACGACCAGAACGGCCGCGTCCAGGTTGACATGCAGATGAACACAGAAGGCGCGAAGGCATGGAAACGCCTCACAGGTGACAACATCCACCGTCAGGTCGCTGTAGTCCTCGACAACTACGTATATTCATATCCTGTCGTCAACGACGAAATCCCGGGCGGACGCTCACAGATCTCCGGCGGCGACATGACCGTTGAAGAAGCCCAGGACTTGGCTAACATCTTGAAAGCCGGTAAGTTGCCGGCTCCGGCAAGAGTTCTTGAAGAGAACGTCGTCGGTCCTTCACTCGGTCAGGAAGCCATCACATCAGGTTTCTGGTCATTCATCATCGCATTCTGCCTCGTCCTCCTCTATATGCTGTTCTTCTACAGCAAGGCAGGTCTGGCAGCCGACATCGCATTGCTCGTGAACATCGTGTTCTTCTTCGGTGTCATCGCGTCATTCGGCACAGTGCTCACACTCCCTGGCATCGCAGGTATCGTGTTGACATTAGGTATGGCTGTTGACTCGAACGTCATCATCTTCGAACGTATCAAGGAAGAAGTCGCGGCAGGCAAGGGCTTGCGCCTCGCCGTCGCCGACGGTTTCAAGGCGGCTTACTCGGCCATCCTCGACGGTCAGATCACCACATTCCTCACAGGTTTCATCCTCTTCGAGTTCGGAACAGGCCCTGTCCAAGGCTTCGCGACGACATTGATGATCGGTATCTGCACATCGTTGTTCACATCAATATTCATCACACGTCTCATCCTCGACAGATGGGTTGAGAAAGGCAAGGACGTCAAGTTCTCGACCGACATGACACGCGACTTCATGAAGCACGCCAACTTCGACTTCATCAAGTTCCGCAAGACAGCCTTCATCATCGGCGGCGCAATGATCCTCGTGAGTGCCATCTCACTCTGCACGCTGAAACTCAACCTCGGCATCGACTTCAAGGGTGGCCGCAACTACGTCATCCGTTTCGACAAGGAAGTCAACGACAACCAGGTCCGTGAGGCCCTCGCAGCCATCGACAACTTCCAGGCAGCCAACGAGACACCACTCGTAAAGACCTTCGGCCCAGCCAACCAGGTGAAAGTCACAACGAAATACATGGTTGACAACGACGACCCGGAGGTTGACGCACAGATTCAGGAAGCGTTCTTCGAGGCGTTGAAGGGATTCTACACAGGCAATGTGACATACCAGCAGTTCTCGTCAGACGATGTCTCAATAGGCATCATGAGTTCACAGAAGGTCGGCGGCACCATCGCCGATGACGTGACACGCAAGGCATTCTGGGCAGTCGCATTCTCACTGGTGGTCATCTTTATCTATATCGCGATACGTTTCAGAAGATGGCAGTACGGTGTGTCGTCAATCATCGCATTGGCACACGACACCATCATCGTGATTGGTATGTACTCGCTGCTTTACAGCGTCATGCCGTTCTCAATGGAGGTTGACCAGTCGTTCATCGCGGCGGTGCTGACAATCATCGGTTACTCAATCAACAACACGGTGGTTATCTTCGACCGTATCCGTGAGAACGTCGCGTTGTTCCCGAAGAGGACATGGTACGAGAGAATCAACAACGGCGTCAACAGCACCTTGATGCGTTCAATCAACACGTCAGGCACAACGTTGGTCGTGTTGCTCGCGATCTTCATCTTCGGCGGCGAGACAATCCGCGGCTTCGTGTTCGCATTGCTCGTCGGTATCATCGCCGGTACATTCTCATCACTCTTCATCGCATCACCATTCGCTTACATCCTCTTCAAAGGCAAAGAGCAGGATGCCAAGCTGCTTGAAGAAGCCAACACAAAGAGAAGATAATTGTTTCATACAACAAACCACAGAGAGACGGGGCAACACAGCCCCGTCTTTTTTTGTCACCACGAATTACACGAATAAGTTCACCACGAATTTCACGAATTTTCACGAACAAACTCTTGTCGTGGGGCAAATCATCCCAATCCTGTCATTGAAATCCGCTGTTTTATCTCTGCGAGAAACGATATGCACTCCATCGGAAAATGCTGTTCTATCGGGTATGACATGACATTTCGCAAAATATCGGTGAGCCGTGGAGGTGTACCGTTTGGAGACCTCCGTGACTCCTCATGTTTTTTCTTTGATGACTCTGTCATGGGGACATTTGACTTCCAGTTGTCAAAATCGGCTGACATTACTACCGCAGTGAAGATTGTTCGACTCCCTGCGGTCGCTCGCAATGAACTGTCTTAAAAAACAAATTAATTTTGATATTTTTAAAAAATTGTTGTTTTTACAACATCCATTCGTCGAAGTCGTTTTCCATGTGTCAGATGGCAGGGTCGTAGGCCGATCTGCTTTTCATTATCGCGAACGCCTGCCGCAGCAGCTTGTTTGCGACAGCGATGATCGCCAGTTTCTTTTCCTTGCCCCTCGCCACAAGCCTGTCAAACAGCTCCCTGCACGCCTTGTTGTGCCTCTTGGCGACAATGGCGCACATGTACAGCGTCTTCCTGATGCCTCCCATGCCCATCCTGCATATCCTCGCCCTGCCGTGGACGCTCGTGCCGGAGTCGTAACACCTCGGCGACAGCCCGAAGTACGAGCTGAGCTGGCGGCTGTCGTCAAACGTGGTCATGCGGTTCGTGTACGCCACAAGCATCATGGCGGTGAGACTGCCAATGCCCGGTATGCTTGAGACCAGCTCCACATCCTCCTTGCACACGCTGTCTGCCAGCCTCGCCAGTTCCGCATCGCACGCCTTTATCCTCTTCGCGTACAATGACATGTCATCGTCAAGCTGCTCCTTCAGGAGCTCGTCATGCACCTTGGAGCGCTCCATGGCGTGTCTCCTGTTAAGGGTCATGCCCATGCATTTGTTGTAATGGTCGCGCTGCCCGATTACCTGGCGCATCTTCACGCACCACTCTGGGTCCGGCTTCCAAGGCTCGTGCTTGCAGCCGCGCTCCTCCAGGTACCTCCTTATCGTGCGGCTGTCCGCCTTGTCGGTCTTCGTCCTCATCATGGTCATCTGCGAGTACCTCTTGATAACCAGAGGATTGACTACATACACGCGGATGCCGGCGTCATGGAGCGAATACGCCAGCCTGACGTGGTAGTTGTCCGTGGCCTCCATCAGCACCTCACAGCACCTGTCCAGTGCCGAGACGAACCTCCTCATGCCCTTGGCGTCGTTATCATATTGACTATGAACCTCTTTGCCGTCTTTGCCGACAAAATTTACATCAAACGTATCTTTTGATACGTCAATTCCGATTTTTCCTTGTATCTTTGCCATCGCAAATTTTTTATTTGTCATTCGGACACGGGGCCACGCAACAGCGGACTATCAATCCTGAATACAGGCTCTACCGCCTAATGAACTGTCCAGTCTCGATTGCACCGTGACGGCGCAGGATATTGCGAACGATGTCTTGCATCAGCGGCTTGAAGCAGCCGTCACGGTGGCTCCCGTCTGAATGTTGTTGAACTTACGTTAATTTCCTTCTGTCATCATGTTTGTTTCATTCCGCAAATATAGTGTTTTTCCCGATTGTGAGGGCTGGTGGACTTCCATTGCGAACGGCATCAAGTGCCTATGACGACCTTAGTCTCACACGTTTGACCCTCCCAAACGGTATTTTTTATCTTTTTTTTTCGCGCTGCAAAGATAGGATGACGTTGG
>JAZRYG010000044.1:0-9354 GCA_045600605.1 Bacteroidales bacterium | reverse complement strand
AAAGGTTGTTTCTGAAATTCAGGTAGGTCTTTCGTGGTGAGTTTTTGGGCAAAGTGCCGCCGCCGATATGATAGACTTTCGACTGCGGGCAGCAGAAAACCTTATAGCCCAGATTCTTCATGCGCCAGCAGAAATCAATTTCCTCCATGTGGGCGAAAAACGAATCGTCGAGACCGCCATGTTTCAGGAAAAGGTCGGCACGAACAAACATGCATGCTCCCGTTGCCCAAAACACTTCCATTGGCGTATCGTATTGGCCTTCATCGGTTTCCAGATTCTGGAAAATGCGTCCACGGCAAAACGGATAACCGTATTTATCAATGAAACCACCGCAAGAACCTGCATATTCGAATTTTGTCTTGTCGAAATAAGAAAGAATTTTCGGCTGGCAGGCGGCAATGCTTTCGTCCGCTTCCATCATTTCAATGACTGGCTCAATCCAATGCGGAGCAACTTCGATGTCGGAATTGAGCAAAACGAAATAATTGGCCTCAATCTGACGCAAGGCAATATTGTAGCCCGTTGCAAATCCGCCATTGCTCTCGTTTTCAATCAGCCGGATGTCGGGATAATGCGATTGCATGAATGCAACGGAATCGTCGGTTGAAGCATTGTCGGCCACAACGATTTCCGCCAGTTCCCGATTAGTGTTTTCCAACACGTTGGGCAGGAACTGCTCCAAAAAACGCTTTCCGTTATAATTCAATATGACAACCGCAACTTTCGGCATTTTATTTACTGTTTGACACTTTGACTGTTAGATTTTTGGACGTTTGGACGTTTGGACTTTTAGACATTTAGATTTTTGGACATTTGGACATTTAGACTTTTAGACATTTGGACTTTTAGACAGCGAGGCAACGAGATTTCGGGGCTACGGGTTTCATGGGGTTGAACCATTTTGAACAATATTTTATTTTAATCATACCACCGCCGTTTCGACAAGCTCAACGAGCTGCTGATCCGTCACCCGCCACCTTTTTTATCACTTTGTGCCAATAGGCCCAGTCGTAGCCCGTTGAGGGATGATAGACGCAAAAGGCGCGGACGCGCCCGCCATCCTGAAGCTGATAATAACCGTTTTGAACGGAATAGCCTTCCACATTGACGGCTTCGCCATCCTGCCACCTCTCGGAAGGCAGATTGTCCCAAAGCCTCTTGCCCCACACGATGAGCAAATCGGGATGCAGCTGGTCGAGGACGGAGAAAAACGGCTCGGCTGCCGCCTGATACTGTTCCGTCGTGCCAGCCTTGCGCGGACCGCCCATGGCCACTTGCAGATAATTGTAGAAAGCGATGTCGTCCCAAATCCGGCGGCTTTCGCCGGGCGTGGTTTCGTGGCCCACCAAAGACCGCTCGAATTTCAGGTAGGTGTTCATCCAGCCTTCGCGCTCGTTGGCGGGATTGAGATAGTCTGCCACGACCTTTCGGGTGAAACCAGCGCATTCGGGATGACCCCGAGAACCACAATTGGCGCAGGCATCGCCACAATAATGGCTTTCGCCAAGCACCAGAATCCTTTTCGGGAACAATGATGCTGAGCGATAGCCGGAACCGATATGAGGATGGAAGAAAATCATCCCAAAGCCACGAAAGTGAAGTCGTTTTTCGTACAGCAGGCTTTTCGGTAGTCGAAGCCGTAGATGTTCATGTACATTTCCTGAATTTCCTTGGCGCCGTTATAGAAAAGGTCTGTCGTGTGGATTCGGGTTGTGACGGTGATGACCATTTCAGGTGTCAGCACCGTGCCGTCGCAGCACTTGGTTTAACACCCAATAGTTTAATCAAAGACATGAAGACATTTGGGTTTATATTTGAATGCCTGTGTGCAAGAGATTTGAAAGTTTATTCTGCGCCATTGGGTACAGAGTTGAACTACTATCATGACCGGTATAATCTGGAAGCAGACTTTGTGCTACATGTTGCAGATGGACGCTACGCCTTGATTGAATGCAAATTAGGTAGCAACGATATTGAAGAGGGAGCCGAACATTTGATCGCATGAAGGGCTTAATTCCAGAAGCAGCGACACAAGGAGCAAAAGAATGGGTAAAAGAGAATGGCGGCGGTTACTGGTCAAATCACAGTCTTAGCGATGAAGCGAAAGCCAATATGAAAGCAGCTCAACAGAAGAAAGGAACTGCCACAATAGCCATATCTCCTGATGGCACAAAAACAACATATAACACAATGCTTGATGCTGCTAAAGATTGTGGATTAAATGTAGGGAGTGTAGCCAATTCCATAAAGACAGGCGGCACTACAAGAAACGGATATAAATTTATAAAATCATGAAAGTAATGTTTATGGGTACTCTAGTGGATTCAAAAGGCCGTTCTCCGCTAGGAATGACGATGTATTTGACAGAGCGGCTTAATAAATGGTGGGGAAAAGAATCTGGAGCAAATGTTATCGTTTCACAGGTAGATGAGCATACAATCCAATTTGATTTATACAGGCATTATGGTGACTATTATGAGTCGCCGGAAATATGTTCTTTTCACAGCGACAGCATCTTCAGTTTTGATAAGCAGTTAATCATGGGTACTGAATATTCCGATACGCCGGGTAACAAGGTTGATCTGGATGAATACTCTGGACGCTATGTAATTTACTATGCTAACGATGATTTCTTTTACGATTACAAACAGGCGGCAAAGGCAATGGGAGCAAGCAACATCAAGGCTCTGGAGTTTCAGCACTTCAACGACCATTTCACTTTTAAAGTTACGACCTATGCCAGATTCTAATTTTATTCCAAGAAGATATAGGGCAGACATTCCGGCTATAGAAGCTGAATATGGAGAATTGATTGATGGGAAAGTAATCTCTACCTCTCTTCAGGATTTCTCAAAAATCTGCCCTCGTGATTATCTCAAAATCCAGGCATATCAGGGTCTAACAAATTTCTTACGGAACAGATACGGAGTGGTCTTATCCCTCCATTCACAAAAAACTAAAAATGAATAGCTACATCTATAAACAGGAGCGGGGTTTGATGTCCTCGCTCCTATTCTATTTGTCCAATACTTTGTTGTCCGTTGTCTGTTTATTCTGAAAGATCCAGATTATCACCTTTACAAATTTTGTCTGCCTTTGCTGCGGAATGATATTGATGCTGAAATTGCAATCTTTATTTGGCAGCACAGTTCTGGCACATAGATTTAGCCTTTTCTTTTCTGCATCGGTAAGAGGAAATAGTTCTGACACATAGACATTAGTATTCAGTTTCTCAGCCGTTGAAAAATTGACGGCCATATACTTTTTTTATTCCGTTCTATTCATACAAAACCGTGTGAGCTATTCAATGTATCGATGCTCATCAGCGAGAACCTGCCAGAAATTTGCCAGACGCTCGTTTTTGGAGACCACATCACCATTACGATAACAATCCGCAATCATACGCTGAGCTTTAGTATCTCCCTTTTCTGCTTTGTTGTAATAGTAGTCAAACTCGCCTTTCTTGGGCTTAGGGTGCTTAATGGTATCCACTATTCCGTAAGCCTGTAAAATAGCCATTGGCACCCAATCTGACTGTTCATCCAGTTCGTTTTCATAAGCATGTATTTCCCGGGCTCTTTTATAGACGTAAGCTTTTGCTTCCTGAGCATAATTTGTTTCATCAGGGTTCTTCGCTAGACGCAATCTTTTCTCGTAGTCCTTGAAATAACTGTCCATCTCAAGTAAAAAAGGAAGGTAATATCCCTCGCCGCATTCATCCTTGGACTGCTTTTCTAATCTCCTCCATTTTTTAATTTGGTCAATATCTACTCCATTAGGTACTAACGTTGACCAGAATATTTGACTGCATATATATTCTATGGCCTTAGAAGTGTCTCCCTTTTGTTTATAAAAATGTACCATCGTTCCATAAAGGAACACCAATAATCGGTTTGAATCAATTCTGTCATTCATCTCACGAATATAGAACAGACTCTTGTTATAACATTCGAGACATTCAGTCTCATTCGTTGTATACAAGATATTGCCCGCATAATACGATGCCAATACGTATTTGTCAACATCGCACATCATCGGGTTGTTTTTGTAACAGTAGAATCCCTTGTTTTCAACAGATACAATGAATTCCTCCCTCATTTCAGGATGCCTCGCAACCTCAATGAGTTTATCCGTGACGCTTTTGATAATTTGTTCTTCTGTTATCATAGTAAATTACAACTTTTTCGGTAGCCTCTTCTCATCGGACAATCCATGAATTAGTCGCCAGTTTTACAACATCACTGTTTCTTTGTTCGGCAAGGACTTTTATCTTCTTGTGCAGAGACGTCCATATCAGGTTTATAAAGTCTCCTGTATGGTATTCTTCATTGACGCGGTGAGTTTCCTTTCCTTTTCCGCCCTGTCCATAAGATCGTCCGAAATGGCGGTGAGTTCTGTAACGATGAGAGGGTCATAAATATATATTCACCAGATAACTACCGCCGATTTTTACTTTTCATCCTTCTTTTCATCATCATCTTTCTTGTCCTTGGGTAACATTCCTATTACAACCAACGCAGAAAGAATATCGCAGATTACTTTTAGAGCTTTATGCCGAGCTTAATTTCCTCATCACTGCAAAGTTTATAGACTTCGTTGCTGATGTAATCCTCAAGGCTTTGCACGTTTCTCTTGTTTGCGCCAAGATTGAGGATGTTGATGAAAATCTGGTTTCTTGATTCGATGACCACTTTGCTTGACTGCGTGCCCGTGGCCACGACATGAATGGTGATTTTCTCGCCCAAGGCCAATAGGCTCATGCCATGCCGCGCCGTGATGACAAAAATGTCGTCATCCGGCGCGACATGCCTGAACTGTCCGCACTTCTCAACGGCACGTTTCACCGAAGTGTAAACGCGGCGGGCGGATTGGGTGAATTGGAGGGTGGCGGTGCGCATAATTGAATTAAAAAGGATATTTGTCTTTCAATTTAATTCAAGAAGGACTTTAAATTCATCATTGGCTTTATTCCATTCCTCAATTGCATTATTATATTCATTTAACAATTGTCTTTCTTTGTTCTTTTGTTCTTTATTTAATTGCCAATTCTGTTTTTTTGCAACATCTTTTATAAAACTCTCGCATTCTTGGAATTTTTGCGCCATTTTTTGAAATGAATCATTGACTTTTTGTAATTTGTCAGAATACTCTTTGTGAATGTTTTCAAATTCGTTATTAAAACTGTTTCTCATATAAGTTGTGTTAGTTGATTAATTAAAGGTTCAAAATTCACGGTATTATCTTGAGACCCTGATTTTTTATAATTTTCAATTTCATCAAGGCCTTTTTCTGGCTGCATTAGCGCTTGCATCCATAATGCATAAAAATAAACCAGTAACGCTTTGTCTTCTTCATTCTTTGCTGTTTCTTTTGCGTTGTCAAAAATTGTGGCAATTTCACTGGTCACAATATAATAGTCAGGGTGGTTGCAATGAAGAATTTTACGAGCTACTTCAAGGCATAAATGGTTACTGATAATTCTATTAATTATTTCCATATTGTTTAAATACTTATACTTTTAATCTGTTTCTCAATCATTTCCTTTTCTTTTTTCAGTTTTTCCAAAGACTCCTGTGCTTTTACCAGACGATTTTTCCCATCCGAAATTTTTGTCCTGCAAGCTAAAACCATACTATTTAATGGCACCATCAAATCATCAATAAACTTTTTCTTAATATTCCCTATAACCACATCTTTACTAGAAAGAATTGTTTCAATGTATGGCACTGCATTAAATGAACTTCTAACTTTAGTAACGTTGTTAAGCAATTCATTTTTTCTTTCATCATGATTCAGCCCCCTAAACGCATACTTAATTGCAGTCTTAGTTCCTAACCCTATCAAACCAAACGCAACCATCACCCCACCATTCAAAACATGTTCCCACTTTTTTGATTTTTTTTCAATCCCTTCATTATGACAAAACACGGATTCATCATCAATTTGTAATTTAATTTGGCGTTTAACTTCTTTAACAAAATCTTGCCCATCAATATCACGAACATATTTACCAATTATTTCTTCTGCTTCTTGGAAAAAACAATTCGTTGATTTAACCAATTCCTTTTTCATATCTTCGGCAATGCATTCAACGATATTTTTGGTCGTTCTAGAATCAAATTCATCTGCAAGTCTATCCAATTTGGGCTTTATGTTATCAAAATTATCAAACCTGCCTACAGACTCTATGGTTCTTTCCATCTTCTTGCAACATGCATCCATTGCATCTTCCAAGTCATTTTTCCCCTTCCTTTCCATATTCTTCACCACCGAATCTAAATCATCTCCTAAACCATCAATTGTTTTACGAAGTTTCTCCTCGGCTTTAGCCAAATAATTTTCCTTTTCTTCTAATTCATTATTTGGAGTACTGAGTATTCTTATTTCCGCTTCAAGTTGAACTAAAGATGTTTCCACATTTTCTTTCTTTTTAAAACCTGCTGCCAAAATTGCATTCATCGGCTTTGCTAGAAGAATTTCAACTTTTTCTTTTGTAATAATATCTCTCACTGCATTTGTAAGATTTTCCTGGTGGCTTTTCGCAAACATTTCTTTCTGTGAACTGATTTCAAATGTGTCGCAATGCCTTTGCCATGAATGTTGGAATGCGTCACTTGAAGCAATCTTGCTCATTGGAAGAGCAGAGAGCAAAGCCATTTCAGCTGACAGCGGTATCGGTTCAACTTGTTTGAGAATGTCAACCATCGTGGCGTCATCGCATTCTCGGCATGCCTTACGCAATTCTTCTTCCACATAGTTCTTTATCTGATCTTCAGTTTCTCCACTTTCGTAAGGAATATCATATTTGTTTATGCCAACAATAACCTTCCCGATACCGCATTGACGAACATTCTTAAATAAAATATCTCTGTCAGTTGCATCAAATGGTCGTCCTGCGTAAAGCATCATCAAAACCACATCTGCTTTTTGTAAAAACTCTTTGGTCCTTTCTTCACGCGAAACGATTGGATCATTAAAACCGGGAGTGTCAACCACTTCAACGCCTTTCAGATATTCTTTTGGGTAATAGATTTTTACTGATTTCGTAATGGATACATATTTGCCATCGGCACCGACATATTCGACCAGATTGTCAAAAGTGTCATCTTGCGTTTTGCCAAGATATGAGTTTAAATTGCTGCCCAGTTTCGCGGCCTTTTCAACTAATTCCTTTGCAGCCTTTACTTTTGATTCTTCCAACGAATTGCCTTTCACTTCTTCCAACGAACGGGCGGCCTGCATTTTCTGTTCTTCCCATTCATCACGGTTGTAAAACTCGGCTACTATTTTCTTTTGTTCGCCGTAAGTAATAATTGATAAGGCTGCTGTCATAGGAGTTGTGGCAGCAGGAAGTACATCATCCTCAAAAACGAAAGAGTTTAGGAATGTGGATTTGCCACATTTCATTTGACCGATAACACCGATTGTAAGTACATCGTTGTTGATTTTGTCGATTATTTCCTTTTTGCGGTTGGCATCAATCCAGCCATAATCAGCTGCCTTTTGAGCTATGCTGATTAGTTGTTGCTTCTTCGCTTGAAGCTCTTCAAATAAATTTTGTTCCATAATTAAACCTTTCCAATAAATGTTTTATATGCGTTAATTCGTTTTGTCAATTGCTCTGCGCAATTATTAATCCTTTGATACTTGACTTTGCTTTCAACATAATAGGCATAGGAGTTTTGAACTTCTTGTGCTGCATCATAACTGTTGCTGAAAGCTGATTTCATATCGCCAATATCGTTATTTGATATTTGACGCAAAAGATTTCTCAACCTATCACCTTGACTCATACTTAGCTTATAAATATTATCAAGAAACACACGATCGGTTTTTGAGGATACAATAATGTTATTCGCTTCGTTACATCTATTTTGTGTTAGATTAGCGACATTTCTGAATTGATTATTGATGCGTTCTGCCTCTTTTTCTTTTGCTTGATACGCTTGGTTCGCTTCTTTAGTCTCTTTGTCATAAACGCTAACCAAATCCGGAATAAAAGTTCCTGTCAAATATTCCAGATAATCTTCGTTAGTGTTTTGAGGAACACTTTTGATTGCGTCCATAATGACGGATAGCGGTTCTTTCTTAGAGAAACGCACATATTGTTTAACTTGAATACCAGCATCGGAAAATTGTTTTCTCAACAACTGCTCAACTTTGTCCACTTCTGATTTCGACTTTGTGTCAATCTGATTAATAATGACATAAAGTGGTTTTTGAAGATTGTCATGAATATTTTTTAACGAGGTGCGGTTAGCACTGCCAGCATTCACATCAATCACCCAAAACAGAGCATCACATTCATTGATGACATCATTTGTTCTATGGGCATCTTCGGAATCATTTGAGTTGAAACCAGGAGTATCAAGGATGCTAATTTTATCCAAATTAGGATTCTTGTATTGCATGACGAAATACTTAATCAACGATGAAATGCCTTTGATTTGTCCCAAGACTTCTTTGCTTACTTCTTTGAAAGTTGATTCTCTGATGGTCTTTAATGATTGGTCTGCTGAAACGAAGTTGTAAGATGTTCCTACACCGCCAGTAATGTAAGTTGGAATTGCTGTTGTAGCTTTTGTGCTAACAGGAAGAAGGGCAACATCAGGCTGGTCTTGAGAAAGAATCCTGTTGACAATAGAAGTTTTTCCTGCGGAGAACTCTCCTACGAAAGCAATTGTCGTCTTTCCTTGAATCCATTTTTTGCACGATACCGCTTCCCAATATGACAAGCCTCCTCCAAAATAATAATCCCAAGCATCAATCTTCTGAAACAATGTAGTTACGCAATCATAGAAATCACTTCTTATATAATCAGCGACATCATCCACTTTGTCATGTAATTCATCAAGTGCAGCATCTTTTGTTTTCGGAGCTGTGAGAATTTCTTGGACAAACAAAAGCGATTGCATTTTCAAATCAAGTTCCTTCTCCGTATCATGCAGTTGCTCGACGGCATCTTTCCAGTCAGATTCTAGTTGAGTTTTCTCTTTATTCAACTTAGCAACATCATCTTCCAGTTTACGAACCTCTTTTTCTTCATTCTTAAATTTTTCCTCGAACTTTTCAGCATTGTCTTGAGCTTCTTCCAAATCATCTTCAAGATCCTTGATTTTCTTTTTCAGCTTCTCAGCAGCCGCAAGTTGCTCTTTGACTGATTCGTCAATCTTTCCTGATAAGGCCTTTTTTAGCTGTTCTTCCAACTCTTTATTTTTGGTTTTCACTTCATTCAAAAGAGACTCATATTTAGCTTTCAATGCCTTTTCATCTACTTCTGTTTTGCCACTTGCCAAACTTTTGCTTGCTTTCGACAACTCTTTTTCCAAACTTTTCACCTTTTCATTGGCCTCA
>JAZRYG010000043.1:0-7344 GCA_045600605.1 Bacteroidales bacterium | reverse complement strand
CCGTTCGCGGCAAGCATCTGACGGATGAACGCCACGTCGTCCGCGTAGCTGCGGTCGGACGGAACGAATACCGAAACCGACGCCACCGTCTTGTCCGCGTTCAGGATCTTCTCGTCGATCAGATCGCCGTAGACCGTCTTCAGATTCTCGTCGATGTCCGAGTAGTCCTCGATCATCAGATTGTTGTTGATCATGCTCATCACGGCCGTCAGCGTGTCAAGCTCGCCGAGGGGCACCGTCACGCGCACCTGCGTCCAGTCCTTCACGTCGCCGTAGTCCTCGCAGACGTAGTCCTTGTCTCTCTCCATGTCGGGATTCCTTTCAATATGCGCTTATGTTCCGTCACTTCTTGTTGAAGAAGGACCTGAATTTCGACTTCTTCGCGTAGTTCTTCTCGCCGCAGGCGTCCGCAAAGGCGCGCATCGCGTCCTTCTGCTTCTCCGAAAGTCCCTTCGGCACTTCCACATTGACCGTGAAAATGAGATCGCCCCGTCTGTTCTGCGTGCGCGGGACGCTCACGCCGCGTCCGCGTACGGTGAAGGACGTTCCCGGCTGGGTTCCCTCGGGGATGGTGTATTTGGCACTCCCCTCCAGCGTCGGAATGTTGATCTCAGCGCCCAACGTCGCCTCGGCGACCGTGATCGGCACCTCACAATAAATATTATAACCCTCCCGCTCGAAGATCGCATGGCGTTTGACCGAGACGGTGATGATCAGATCGCCCGCGGGTCCGCCGTTTTTGCCGTCGCAGCCCATGCCGCGCAGTGCGATGCGCTCGCCGTCGTCAATGCCGCCGGGGATGTTGACCGTCAGCCGCTTGTTCTCGCGTTGTGTACCCGTTCCGCGGCATTTTTGGCAGGGCGTTTTGATGATCTTACCCGTCCCGCGGCACCGTTCGCAAATGCCGGTGGACTGGAAGGACATTCCGCCCATGCGCTGGATCACGACGCGCTGACCGCTTCCCTTACAATCCGGGCAGGTCTCGACGCCCGAGCCGCCCTCGGCGCCGGTTCCGTTGCAGTCCGGGCATTTGCCGATACGCGTGTAGGTAATATCTTTTTTGGTGCCGAACGCGGCTTCCTCAAACGTGACGGTGAGCCGGAGCGCAATATCGTCTCCGCGCACGGGAGCGTTCGCGTTTCTGCGACGGGAAGAACCGCCGCCGAAGAAGGAACCGAACAGATCGCCCAGATCGCCGAAATCCCCGAAGCCGGAAAATCCGGAGAAGCCGGAACCGCCGCCGCCCATGGACGGGTCGAACGCCGCGTGACCGTACTGATCGTACTTCGCCTTTTTATCGGGATCGGAGAGGACGCCGTATGCCTCGTTGACCTCCTTGAACTTCTCCTCGGCCTCCTTGTCGCCAGGGTTCCTGTCAGGGTGGTACTGCAAGGCTTTCTTTCTGTATGCTTTCTTGATCTCATCGGCTGTGGCGTTCTTCTGAACATCCAACACCTCGTAGTAATCTCTCTTTTCCATTTTATAAAGCAATGAAGCTCAGTTAATTAGCATCCGACGACGACACGCGCGAAACGGATGACCTTGCCGTTAAGTTTATAACCTTTCTGGATGACGTCTATCACTTTGCCTTTCAAACTCTCCTCGGGAGCGGGGATCTGCGTCAAGGCCTCGTGCTCGTCGGTGTTGAAGTCGGCGCCGTTGGCGTTGATTTCTTCAAGACCTTTCTGTTCCAAGGTCTTCTTCAACTTGTTGTAAATCAACAGTGCACCTTCGTAGTTGCTCTTATCTTCGCTCTTCTCCATGGTCGGAAGCGCACGCTCGAAGTCGTCTAAAACTGGCAGCATCGCGTTGATTGTAGCCTCCGCCGCCGTCTTAATCAGCTCGATCTTCTCGTTGGCGGTACGCTTGCGGTAGTTGTCATACTCCGAGTAGAGACGGACATATTTGTCATTCAATTCGTTGTACTTCTCTTGCAGCTCATTCGTCTCAGATGTTTCGACTGTCTCAGTCGCCTCGGAGACTTCGGCGGTCTCCTTGGTCTCTTTTACTTCTTTCTTACTCTTAACATCTTTATTCTCAACGTTTTGAGAATCTTTCTTGTTCTTTTTCTTGTCGCCCATATAATATGTTTTTAATCATTTTCAAAATAACATGCCGGCGGTAATCAAAAACACTGCCAGAAAAGTCAAGATGACAAATTGTCACTGGCTCTTCGTTTGTCAGATTCGTTCGATGTCGGCTCCGAGCTGGCGCAGTCGTTCGTCGATGTCCTGATAGCCTCTGTCGATCTGGTCGATGTTGTCGATTATTGATGTGCCGTTGGCTGACAGTGCTGCGATGAGCAGTGCGACGCCGGCCCTGATGTCCGGCGATGCCATTCTGACGGCTTTGAGTTGGTGGCTTCTGTCGAGTCCGATGACGTTGGCGCGGTGCGGGTCGCAGAGTATCACCTGTGCGCCCATGTCGATGAGTTTGTCAACGAAGAACAGACGGCTCTCGAACATCTTCTGGTGTATCAGCACGGTGCCTTTGGCCTGTGTCGCCACGACGAGGATGATGCTTATCAGGTCGGGCGTGAAGCCTGGCCACGGGGCGTCGGCGATGGTGAGGATGCTCCCGTCGAGGAAGGTGTCAACCTCGTAGTGCTGTTGCGCCGGAATATGTATGTCATCGCCGATGAACTCCATCTTGATGCCTAACTTCTTGAATGTGTTCGGGATGATGCCGAGGTCTTGTATCCCCGCGTCTTTGATGGTGATGTCGGAGCCTGTCATGGCGGCAAGGCCGATGAACGAGCCTACCTCGATCATGTCGGCGAGGAGTCGGTGTGTGGTGCCGTGGAGTTTCTCCACTCCGGTGATGCGCAGCAGGTTGGATCCCACGCCGTCGATTTTCGCGCCCATCGTTATGAGCATGCGGCAGAGCTGCACGAGATACGGCTCGCACGCCGCGTTGAATATCGTGGTGGTGCCTTTGGCCATCACCGCGGCCATCACGATGTTGGCGGTGCCTGTCACCGATGCCTCGTCGAGGAGCATGTAGGTGCCTTTGAGTCCGTCTTTGGGCGCAACGAGATGGTAGCAGTATTCCATGTCTGTCGTCTCCATCGTGGCTCCGAGGTTCTGCAAGCCGATGATGTGTGTGTCGAGGCGTCGGCGTCCTATCTTGTCGCCGCCCGGCCGTGGCATGTAACCGTTGCCGAAGCGGGCGAGGAGCGGGCCGAGTATCATCACGCTGCCGCGGAGACGCGTGGCGCGCTCGTGGAAGTCCTCGGTGTCGAAATACTCGTGGTTGATGTCCTTGGCATGGAGTGTCACCTCGCTCTTGCTCGTGCGTGTCACCCCGACGCCCATGCCTTTCATCAGCTCGATGAGGTTGTTGAT
The DNA here is from genome assembly GCA_045600605.1 of Bacteroidales bacterium. Lineage (GTDB taxonomy): Bacteria > Bacteroidota > Bacteroidia > Bacteroidales > F082 > Limimorpha. The sequence goes on along the minus strand of JAZRYG010000043.1, from coordinate 4,000 downwards.
GTCGAGGATGTCGGGTAGGTTCGTGATGGTCACAGGCTCATCGGTGAGCAGCGCGGCGCAGATGACCTGCATCGCTTCGTTCTTGGCACCCTGCGGAATGATGACGCCACTGAGTTTGTTGCCGCCTTTGATCTTGAATGATGACATGACGTTAGCTCTTTTTCATTGGACGATTCGGGTTCGACTGTCTCATCGCCTGCTGGCTCTTCTTCTTGCCGTTCTTTTTCTTCTGTTGCTGCGGCTGCGGTGTCTTGTTGAGAATCTCGTTGGCGGATGCCAATTTCGTGTCCATCGGCAGTGTGATTGCGCCTTCGGAAATCTTATACAAGTCGTCGAGGATGAGAAGGTCGTTGACGGTGTCGCGGTTCCAGTTGAGGTAGTCACGCTTCATGTGGTTGGCGATGTTCAAGAGGATGGCCTGTTTCTTCGGGCCGTCGGGCATCTCCTTCACCTTCTTCACGACATCGTAAACATATTGCCCGTAGTGTCCGAAACGTATGTTGTTCTTTTGGTATCCGACATGGTCGGGTTTCTTCTGCTGCGTCTCCGGCGTCGGTTTCGGGAACGGGCCGTCAACGTCAAGCTCGTAGTTGGCGATGATGTGGAGATGGTCCCACAGTTTGTGGTTGTAGTCGTTCGACTCTTTCACCTGCGGGTTCATCTGCGCCATCACGCTGACGACGAAATACGCCGCCTCAGTGCGTTCCTTGCGGTCTTCAATCTCCATCAGATGGCGAATCATCACCTGGATGTTACGGCCATATTCTGAAATCACTATCTTTTCACGTCCTGTATTGTAATCCATATTAATTATAGGTATTTATTTAACACGCTGAGTTTTGCAAATTTCAACATCAAGTTCTTCAGCCCGCAGTCATCAAACACCACGGCTGCCTTTTTGTTCGGCCCGGTGCCTTCCACGGTCTTGACGGTGCCTTGGCCGAACTTCTGATGCAGCACTCTCTGTCCGACTTCGATGACCTCGGGGTCAACGAAGACGAAGTCGGTCACCGGTGCCTTCGGCTCGGTTGGAGTCTTGGGCTCGTATGTGGGTTTCGCGCTATATGCCGTGCGGCTGCTGTAGATGGTTGTCTGTCTCGAAGAACCCCACGATGAGCCGCGGGCGGGGCCGAACGGGTTGTACGGATGCTCTTCTTTTATCGTGGCGCCCCTGAATGAGGCTTTCTTTGTCTTCTCGATGAGGTCGGGGTTGATTTCGTCGATGAAACGCGACGGCTCGCACATCGTGAGGCTGCCCCAGCGGTAACGGCTCTCGGCGTAGCTCATGATGAGCTTCGTCTCGGCACGCGTGATGGCGACGTAGAACAGACGGCGTTCCTCCTCAAGCTCCTCGCGGGTGCTTATCGACTGCGCCCCCGGGAAGAGGTTCTCCTCAAGACCCACGATATAGACGTACGGGAACTCAAGGCCTTTCGCACTGTGTATCGTCATCAGGGTGACGACATCGGCGTCTCCGTCTTCCTTCATGTCCTGGTCGGTGACGAGCGCCACGTCCTCCATGAACTTGTTGAGGCTCACCTTCATCTGCTCGCCCGTGACCTCGTCGATCTGTTTGTCGGAGAACTCCATGATGGCGTTCAGAAGCTCCTCGATGTTCTCCACTCTCGCGAGGCTCTCCGGCGTCTCGTCGTCCTTCAGCACGTTGATGAGCTTGATTGAGTCGCTCACGTGTTTGGCCAACTCGAAGGCGTTCATTTTGTCGAGCTGCGCCTGGAAGCTCTGCATCATGATGACGAACTCGCGCAGCCTGTTGACGGTGCCCATGTTGAACTCGGTGCTTGTCTCGTTGAGAGATGTCATGACGTCCCACACCGTCGATTGACGTTGCTGCGCCATGACTTGCAGTTTCTGTTTCGTGGTGTCGCCTATGCCGCGCATCGGGTAGTTGATGATACGCATCAGGGCCTGTTCGTCGTACGGGTTGATGACGACGCGGAGGTAGGCGAGGAGGTCTTTCACTTCCTTGCGGTCGTAGAACGACAGCCCGCCGTATATTCTGTAAGGTATGTCTTGTTTTCTGAGGGCTTCTTCGAGGGAGCGCGACTGCGCGTTGGTGCGGTAGAGTATCACGAAGTCGCGGTTGTTGAGCTGTCTCGACATCTTGTATCCGAAGATGGAGTTCGCCACGAGCGTCCCCTCCTCGTTGTCCGACGTGGCGCGGAGCAGGGTTATCAGTTCGCCTTCTTCCTTGTCGGACCACACGTTTTTCTTGATTTGGTCTTTGTTGTTCGCGATGACGCTGTTGGCCGCGTTGACGATGGTCTTGGTGGAGCGGTAGTTCTGTTCGAGGCGGATGAGTTTGTGGCTCGGATAATCGACTTTGAAGTTCAGGATGTTCTGTATGTTCGCGCCGCGGAAGCTGTAGATGCTCTGTGCGTCGTCGCCGACGACGCAGATGTTCTCGCGCATCGCCGCTATCCGCCTGATGATGAGATATTGCGCATAGTTGGTGTCCTGATACTCGTCGACCAAAATGTACTTGAAATGGTTCTGATATTTGTACAGGACATCGGGGTTGTCCCTCAAAAGCACATTCGTGAAATAGAGGATGTCGTCGAAGTCCATGGCGTTGGCGCGGTGCATGCGCTCGTTGTAGAGCTTGAAAAGCTGCCCGATGAGCGGTTTGTTGGCCTTGCGGTCGGCTTCCTGGATTTCGGCATCGTTGGCATAGTCTTCAGGCGAGTAAAGGCTCGATTTTGCCGATGATATTCTCGAAAGCACCTGCTTGGCGGGATAGACTTTTGGGTCGAGTTGCAAGTCTTTCAGAATCTGATTGATAAGTGATTTTGAGTCATCAGTGTCGTAGATGGAGAAATTGGCCGTGAAGCCTATCTTTTCTGCATCAATGCGCAAGATGCGGGCGAAAATGGAGTGGAAAGTGCCCATCCACACGTTGCGTGCTTCGCTGGCGTCGACGAGTTGCATGATACGCTCTTTCATTTCGCGTGCCGCCTTGTTGGTGAAGGTCAGGGCCATGATGCTGAACGCGTCAATGCCTTCGCTAATCATATAGGCGATGCGGTAGGTGAGGGCGCGTGTCTTGCCTGAACCTGCGCCTGCAATCACCATCACGGGGCCTTCAACTGTCGTAACTGCCTCGCGTTGAGGCTCGTTTAAGTCTTTCAGTAAATCTATCATCGTAAAATCGGTTGGGCGGCAAAGATAGTCAAATTATTTGGAAAATGGTTAGGTTGTGGTTGGGAAAATTGGCTGCTGGCTATTGGCTGTTAGCTGTTAGCTTTTAGCCGTTAGCCATTAGCCAATTGCCAATTGCCAGAAGCAACAATTTGTTTGAAATAGTGATAACAACCATTAAAAAGTACCAATTTTGCACTTCAATTTCAATAAGGATATGATAATGAATCAGGAAACTCCCGTGCTGCTGTTGACAGGTTATCTGGGCAGCGGCAAAACCACTTTAGTCAACCGCATATTGTCGAACCGCAAAGGCATCAAGTTTGCCGTGATTGTCAACGACATCGGCGAAATCAATATTGATGCCGACCTCATTCAGGCCGGAGGAGTGGTCGACAAAAAAGACGAAAGCCTCGTGGCTCTTCAGAACGGATGCATCTGCTGCACCTTGAAGATGGACCTCGTTGAGCAACTCCACGAGATCATGTCGCAGCATCGATTCGACTACATCGTCATCGAGGCCAGCGGTATCTGCGAACCGGCACCTATCGCTCAAACGATTTGCTCTATGCCATCGCTCGCACCACAGTATATATCGGATGGTATGCCAATTATTGACAACATCGTCACCGTGGTCGACGCTCTCCGTATGCGCGACGAATTTGGTTGTGGTGCGGACCTCCAGAAGAAGCACCTTGGAGAAGACGATATCGAGAATCTGCTCATCCAACAGATCGAGTTCTGCAGCATGATTCTCCTCAACAAAGCTGCTGAGGTTTCTGCCGAAGAATTAGCACGTCTCAAAGACATCATTCGCGCCCTGCAGCCAAAGGCTGAGATTATT
>JAZRYG010000042.1:0-135300 GCA_045600605.1 Bacteroidales bacterium | reverse complement strand
CGGGGGGGTAATGAGTGAGTTCATGGACGCATTTTCATGCGTCATCGGAACTGCATTGTTACACGTCATCATCATTCTGTTGCTGTATGTCATTTTCATTATCTTCATCGAGGCGGCAAAAATAAGACATTTTTCGATACGACGAGAAAAAAGTTGAAAAAAAATTTTAACTTAACAAAATGAACTCAACGACAGGGCGAAGCGACGCGAACGTGTCTTTCAAAAATTTGTCGAGTCGCTCACTATTAATATTAATAAGGTAAACTTTCGATATTCCCTCTTCCGTCTGCGGGACGTTTTTCATTCCGGAAGCGGTCTTCATCAGGAACCACGAGGTCTTTTTTATCGTCCATATTCCATTCAAAAGATAGCAGTGCCATGTGGTTGGGAGGTCGCCGGCAATCGTCAGGTCGGTTATTCCAGTCTCCTCCTCCACCTCGCGAACCGCCGCCGCTTCTGGTGTCTCGCCTTTCTCGATATGTCCTTTCGGGAGGTCGGGGATGCCGTTTCTCTCTATCGCAACGAATTGGTGGTCAATCATCACCACGCCGCCGGCGGCCGGAGCCTGTCGGAAAAGCGACTTCACCGCCGAGGCAACGACAACGCCATCGGTGTCGCCGAGGTCGAGACATTCAACGCTGTCGTCTTCGAGCCATCGTTTTATTTTAACTATAACATTCTCAACGTCATAAGCAGAAACATCGACAGGGTCAATGCCGTCAAAGGTTTCCTCTGAAAAATTTTTCGAGATTAATGTCCTCTCATTGCAAAAAAGTCTGTACATTTGCACGCAATTTTAAGTATTTAACAAAGTCATGAACGATCAAGAGACCGCATTAGCATTAGCAAATTTTCTGCTGCAAATTAAAGCAATAAAATTGAATCCTGCAAGTCCTTTTACATGGGCGAGCGGATTAAAATCTCCGATTTACTGCGACAACCGCATCACGTTGTCGTATCCGCAGATCAGGACATTCATCCGCGAGGCTTTTTCCAAAAGATGTGTTGACGTATTCGGCAAGCCTGACATCATCGCCGGTGTCGCGACAGGCGGCATTCCGCAGGGTGCGCTCGTCGCCCAGGACCTCGGGCTCCCGTTCTGCTATGTGCGTTCCGAAGCGAAGTCGCACGGCCTGAACAACCAAGTTGAGGGCATCGTGCCGCAGGGCGCGTCGGTGGTGGTCATCGAAGACCTCGTCTCAACAGGCAAATCGAGTCTCGCGGCTGTCGAGGCGCTGCGCGAGAAAGGCGCCAACGTCAAAGGCATGATGGCGATATTCACCTATCAGCTCGACGTGGCGGCGGAGGCATTCAAGAAAGCCAACTGCGAACTCACGACAATCAGCAACTACGAGGCACTGATCAAGAAGGCCTTGGAGGAAAGCTATGTCACCGACGACCAGATGCAGTCGCTCGTCGAATGGAGGAAGAGCCCGCAGGCGTGGTCAGATGCGCACCAGGGTTAGTAGAAAGTTCATAAAGTTATTAGGTTTATAAAGTAAAAGGAGTTAGGATGTTGTTCAAGTCAGAATATGTTGATACAGGAAAGAGCGAGAAGGAGCTTTTCGCTTTGGTTAGCGACATGACGAACATTCCGGCGATGCTGCCCGAGCAGGCGGTCAACGTCAAGGCCAATGCCGACACGCTGGCATTCACAGTGCAGGGCATGGGAAGCATAACGCTCAGCGTAAGTCAAAGAGTACCATACAGTTTGGTGCAACTCGTACCGGTCGGCAAGGTGCCGTTCCCGTTCGTCTTCTCCATCCACATCGCATCGACAGGCGACAAATGCCGCGTGATGTTTGAAATCGATGCACAACTCAACGCGTTGATGGCGATGATGGCGAAGCGCCCATTGCAGAACCTCGTTGACATGATGGCCGAGAAAGCGGCTACACTATAAACCTGATTTCTTTTATATCACACACAAAATCACGGCCGTTTTTGTCGCACAGACAGAGACGGCCATATTTGTCGTATCCGTTGATTTTCAATGTTTTAAATTCGCCTCCAATTTCATAATCAGCCCATTCGCCGCAGCGGAAAAGATGTCTTCGGTAAATGACATCGATGTCTTCTTTCCCTTGTTCTGTCTGAAGTTTTTCGACAGCATTTTTTATATTGACAATCAATTCCTTAAGCAGCAAATCAAGACTAAAATCATTGCCTGTCAGCATTTTAAGTGAGACAGGGTTCGGAACATCATCGCTAAACTCCATCTGATTGACATTCAATCCGATACCGATTATTGACGTCTGCATCATCATTCCGGAAATGGTGTTTTGAATCAACATTCCGGCAAGTTTCTTTTGTCCGACGTAGATGTCATTGGGCCATTTTATTGAGACGATTAAGGAGTTTGAGGTATTCAGCAGTTTGTTGGAGATGACGTTAAGGATGGCGATGGCGACGGCCTGGGATATTCTGAACTGTTCTTCAGCCTTCAAGAAGCTGACATTCAACGCGATGCTGAAAAGCAGATTCTCGCCCCCCCTGCTCTCCCAACGATTATCGCCCATACCCTTTCCCGCAGTTTGATAGCGTGCAACAACAACAGTGTCGTTGATGTCAGCTCCTGCAGAAATTCTGTCATGCAAGAAGGCGTTTGTCGATTGCAGCTCCTCAAAAACAAGGATTTCGAAACCATCGACATCCGTATTACACTTAATAGAATGTATATTTTTCACCATCAAAATTAATTTTTCAAAAACAAAACAAAAATAGGATTTTTTTATTTAACAAAAATAAATAAGTACGAATTTATTAAGTATCTTTGCAAAAAATTTTTCAGTAAAAAAATGAGAGTCAGACACGAATCGGACAACACAGAAGAAGTACTTTCAACCATTGTTGAGACGATGCTTGAGAGCAAGGCCAAAGAAGTTACTACTTTGGATATGAGAGAGATACATTCAGCGGTGACGGATTATTTTGTCATCTGCCATGCGCAGTCGAAGACGCAGGTCAACGCCATCGCAGAGAAAATCATCGACAATGTCCGCAACAAGTTACACGTTCACACATACCATGACGAAGGTTTTGAGAACTCGGAATGGATTTTGTTAGACTACATCGACGTTGTCGTTCACGTTTTCCTTGAGCCGAAACGCAGTTTCTACAGGCTTGAGGAGCTGTGGGCCGACGCGGAGAAAAAAGTTTACGAAGATTAGTTTAAAGTTTAGAGTTAAGAGAGATTTTAATGGAAGAGAACAACAATATCCAGAATACGGGCGGCGGGAGCAACAAGCCGAAGAGGAAAATCGGGTTCTATTGGATTTACATCATTCTCGTCGCGTTTTTCCTTGGTTCGCTGTTATTCAGAGGGACGCATCCCGCCAAAGAGTTGACAATGAAAGATTTGACGACAATGCTTCAAGACCAAGACGTCAAGAAAATCGTCTTGGTGAACGGCAAGACCGCGGAGATTTACCTCAATGAGCAAGGCATGAGGAAATATCTCCCGAATGAGACACCATCCAATTTCGGGGAGACACCGAACTACACGTTAAGTATTTCAGAAGACCGTCTGTACAAGAAAGTCGATGAGGCGCAGGAAGGTCTCAGCAATCCCATTGAGGTCACTCTCGAAGAGCGTCACAATTGGGGTGCCGAGGTGATTTCATGGGTTTTGCCATTGTTAATCATTCTGTTATTCTGGGTTCTCATCATGCGCAGGTTAAACGGCGGTGCCGGCGGCGGACAGATTTTCAACATCGGACAATCGAAGGCAAAGCTTTATGACCAAGAGAAAGACCAGAAGACGACATTCAAAGACGTTGCCGGACTTGAAGAGGCGAAGGAAGAGGTGATGGAAATCGTTGACTTCCTGAAAAACCCGAAGCGTTACACACGTCTCGGCGGAAAGATACCGAAAGGCGTGCTGCTCGTCGGTCCTCCAGGGACAGGTAAGACATTGTTAGCCAAGTCGGTAGCCGGCGAAGCTGGTGTGCCATTCTTCAGCATTTCGGGTTCAGACTTCGTGGAGATGTTTGTTGGCGTCGGTGCCTCAAGGGTGCGCGACCTCTTCAAGCAGGCGAAAGAGAAGTCACCATGCATAATATTCATCGATGAGATTGACGCCATCGGACGCGCCCGCGGCAAGAACATCATGAGCGGAGGCAACGACGAGCGTGAGAGCACCCTCAACCAGCTGCTTACCGAGATGGACGGCTTCGGCACCAACTCCGGAGTGATAGTGCTGGCCGCCACAAACCGCGCCGACATCCTCGACAAAGCACTGATGCGCGCAGGCCGTTTCGACCGCCAGATATACGTCGAACTCCCCGACCTCAACGGAAGAAAGGAAATCTTCGAGGTCCACATGCGCGGACTGAAGCTCGCCGAAGATGTCAATAACGAGTTCTTGGCGAAACAGACACCGGGCTTCTCTGGCGCCGACATCGCCAACGTATGCAACGAAGCTGCACTCATCGCCGCACGTCACAACAAAGAAAGCATTGAGAAACAAGACTTTCTCGACGCCATAGACCGTATCGTCGGCGGACTTGAGAAGAAAAACAAAGTCATCACCGCGACGGAGAAGAAAGTCATAGCGTTCCATGAGGCGGGTCACGCCACCACAAGCTGGATGCTCGAGTTCGCGCACCCGCTCGTGAAAGTCACAATAGTTCCGAGAGGCAAGGCATTGGGCGCGGCCTGGTACCTGCCCGACGAGCGACAGATCACCACAAAGGAACAGATGTACCATGAGATGATAGCGACCCTCGGAGGCCGCGCCGCCGAACAGATAATATTCGGACATATCTCCACCGGCGCGTTGAATGACCTCGAGAAAGTGTCGAAACAAGCTTACGCGATGGTGACGTATTACGGTCTCAACGAGAAAATCGGAAACGTAAGTTATTACGACTCAACAGGTCAGAATGATTACGCCTTCACCAAGCCATTCAGCGAGAAGACAGCAGAAGTCATCGACCAGGAAGTCAGCAAACTCATCGAAAGCGCATATCAGGAGGCGATACGCATCCTCAACGAGCATAAAGTCGGCCTCACACAACTCGCCGAAAAGCTCATCGACAGAGAGGTGATATTCGCCGATGACCTTGAAAACATCTTCGGAAAGAGACCGTGGACTCCGGAAAGCAGAGATTTTTCAAGAACATCCAACAAAAAAGATGAGTCTGAAATTAAAGTCGAAGAGTCAGACAACACTTCAATTGCTTGAATATGAAGAAGTTCTCGTTTACAGGTATGAATGAGCGCACCAACAAGGAGCAAATCCTCGCCAAAGTGCGCAGCGCCGTCATGTCGAAGGACGAGAACATCTTTTCCGATGTCAACCTCCAGAGCGACACGTGGAAGCCTTTCACTGAAGAAGACGGCAGCGAGTTCACCTTCATCGACAGATTCAAAAAGAACGACGGGATTTTCATCTATTTTGAAAACGACAGCAACTTCATTGATGCATTGAAGCAGTATATCACTGAGAATGAATGGAAACCGCTGTTTTGCACGAGCCAGCGCATCAAGGAGCTAATTAAAAATCACGATGCTGAAGTCGAATTCTGTGATGATTTCGCGACGCTTCCGAAAGACACGGTCTGCATCACCGACTGCGAGTGTATGATTGCGCAGACGGGCAGCATCGTGGTCAGTGACAGGTGCGCGGGGTCAGTTGAGGCGTTCGCGTTGGCCGACACGCTTTTGGTCTATGCCAAGCCGAGCCAGTTTGTGAACGGCATGAAAGACGCGCTTGGTTTCATCAGAGAAAAATACGGCAAGATGCCCGACACAACCGCCATCATCAGCGGACCGAGCCGGAGCATCGAGTTTGACAATCAATTCATTTTGGGCGCACAAGGGATAAAACAGATTGCGCTTTTCCTTGTTGATGAATAAAGGATCTGTTGAAAGTCAATCTTTCAAACAGCCAATCGGAACGACAAACACGCCGTCGGGACGTCGGAAAGCGTATTGCCCTGTGGCGGTCAGAACCATGAGAAATGATGGCTTATTCATCTTGTCGGTGTCGATTTTGCTTTCAAGCTGTTTTAATGTTTTCACACCTTCTTCAATCAGTCTTTCTCCACCTAACTTTATCTCTATCAACGCGTAACGACCGCCACGAAGACTAATGACGGCATCGCATTCGAGGTTGTTTTTATCTCTGTAATGATAGACGTTGCCCGACAAAGCATCGGCATAAACCCGAAGGTCGCGCACCGCCATCGTCTCAAAGAGAAGCCCCATGGTTTTCAGGTCATTCATTAAGTTGTCCGGACCGAGTTCGAGAGCCGCAGCCGCGATGGAAGGGTCAACGAAATAACGTGTGTCGCTCGACCTGATGGCTGTCTTTGAACGCAGGTTGGGGTTCCACGCCTTCATATCCTCTATCACGAATATTTTCTTCAACGCCTCAACATAGTCAGCCACCGATGCAGATGAGAGCGGTTCGATTTCGTTAGTCGAAATGTCGTCGGCGATGGTGTTGAACGGAGCTTGCGAGCCTTGGTTTCTTGCATACGAGCGCATTAGCCGACGTGCACGTTGTTCGTCACGCGACACGCCGTCAACTCGCGAAATATCTCTTCTCACAACGGCTTCAAAATAATTGGTCGCAATGGTCAGCGACGGCGTTTTTTTCAAATTGATGGAGCCAGGCCATCCGCCGCGACAAATGAGATATGCGATGTCTTCCAACTTCCTGTCATTTTGGCCAAAGATGTCGTTATCGCCTTCAAACAGCGACCTCAAACTGACTTCGCCCGTCGATTCCTCTGATTCCCAAAGGCTCATGGGGCGCATCAGAAGCCACGAAAAACGTCCTGTCCCTGTGTGAATGATTTTGTTGATGTCAGCCGGCACTGCACTTCCAGTAAATATGAATTGTCCCATCTCATGTCGATGGTCAACCTCGAAACGTGCTGTGTCCCAAAGCTTTGGAGCAAGTTCCCATTCGTCAATCAGCCTTGGTGTTTTACCTTCCAAGATGGCTTTCGGGCGTGTCTCGGCAAGCATGAGGTTTTGTTCGATGTTCTCGGGATCGTCCAAATACAGCACACTTCCAGCCTTCTGCTCTGCCGTCGTCGTCTTTCCGCACCATTTCGGGCCTTCAACAAGCACCGCGCCAGCACTCTCCAACTGCAAGTCAAGAAGGTCGTCAGCTATCCTTTTTTTGTAGTTAAAATTGCTCATATTTTTAAGAATTTTTTCAGGCTGCAAAAATAATACAAATATTTGAAACTCAAACAAATATTTTTTCTACTTCTTCATTTGGCTGGATTTTACTTCCCCATTTGGCTGGATTTTACTTCTCCATTTGGCTGGATTTTACTTCTCCATTTGGCCGAGTTTTGCTTCTCCATTTGGCTGTGTTTTGCTTCTCCATTTGGCCGGGATTTGCAGCACGGCAGCAAATACAAAATCACATATTTAAAAAAGTGGACTAAACTTTTTAACTCATTGAATTAAAAAGTTCAGCCCACTTTCTTTTGACGAATTCTCTTATTTCCTCAACGCAGCCATCTGCTGCTCGATGACCGCAATCTTGGCCTCAGCGTCGGCTTTTTTCTTGCGTTCCTTCTCGACGACAGCCGCCGGTGCGCCGTTCACGAACTTCTCGTTCGAGAGTTTCCCTTCAACCGACTTCAAGAAACCTTGAGTGTATTTTAATTCTTCTTCGAGTTTCTTCAATTCGGCTTCGGCATCAACAGAATCTGTCACCGGAATGAAATACTCCATCGAACGGACGAGGAATCCGAATGCGTCTTGCGGCTTTTCAACAACGTAAGATATTGATTTTACATTAGTTAATTTCTCAATGATGCAGTCGAAATCCTTGCAGACATTGCCGTTGTCAACAACGACCAAATCGATTGCCTCTTTGAATGGGATATTCTTCTCCGCGCGAATCTTGCGGATGTTGTTGATGACGTCCATCGTGATTTCAAACTGCGCAAGAATGTGATTGTCAATATCTTTCTGTTTCGGCTGCTGGGCTATGATGATGTCGTCGCCTTCATTTCTTTCGTTTAGGAAATGATAAATCTCTTCTGTGATGAACGGCATGAACGGATGCAGCATCTTCATGAGATTCTCAAAGAAAGTCACTGTGGCTCTGTAAGTTACGCCATCGACGGCCTGACCCATCGGGGCTTTGACCATCTCGAGATACCACGAGCAGAAGTCGTCCCAAGTGAGTTTGTAAATTCCCATCAAAGCATCGGAGAGGCGATATTTATCGAAGTTGTCGTTCATCTCGGCAAGCACCTGGTTGAAACGAGCGTCGAACCATTTCACAGCCATCTTCGCGGTCTCGGGTTGCGCGGCGTTTTCATCGACGCTCCAGCCTTTCACGAGGCGGAGTGCGTTCCAGATCTTGTTGCAGAAGTTACGTCCCTGCTCACAGAGTGCGATGTCGAAAAGGATGTCGTTGCCCGCCGGAGCTGAAAGAAGCATCCCCATGCGCACGCCGTCGGCACCGAAAGTCTCGATGAGTTCAATCGGGTCGGGCGAGTTGCCGAGCGACTTTGACATCTTACGGCCGAGCTTATCTCTCACAATACCAGTGAAATACACGTTACGGAACGGCACTTTTCCGGTATATTCCTCGCCTGCCATAATCATTCTGGCGACCCAGAAGAAGATGATGTCGGGAGCCGTGATGAGGTCGTTTGTCGAATAATAATATTTAAACTCAGGATTTTCAGGGTCGATAACGCCGTCAAAGAGCGACATCGGCCAAAGCCATGAACTGAACCATGTGTCGAGACAGTCGCCGTCCTGACGCAAATCATTGAGTGTCAAGTTATTGTTCCCCGTCTTTTCTTTTGCGAGACGAAGTGCTTCTTCAGCGGTCTCGGCGACGACATAGCCGCCTTCAGGCATATAATAAGCCGGAATCTGATGCCCCCACCAAAGCTGACGGCTGATGCACCAGTCTTTGATGTTTTCGAGCCAGTGACGGTAAAGGTTCACATATTTCGCAGGATAGAACTGTATCTCGCCTTTCTCGACAGGTTCGAGTGCGATCTTCGCGAGATGTTCCATCTTAAGGAACCACTGCATCGAGAGTTTCGGCTCAATCGGAACATTGGTGCGCTCCGAATAGCCCACCTTATTATTATAGTCTTCAACTTTTTCAAGGAGATTCGCCTCCGCGAGGTCTTTGACAATCTGCTTGCGGACATCCTCACGCGTCATCCCGATGTACATTCCGGCAGCCTCGCCGATAGTGGCGTCATCGTTAAAGATATTGATACTCTGAAGGTTATGTTTCTCGCCGAGCATATAGTCGTTCACGTCATGCGCCGGAGTGACCTTCAGGCAGCCGGTGCCGAACTCGATGTCAACGTATTCGTCTTCGATGACCGGAATCACGCGGTTCACCAACGGGACGATGACTTTCTTGCCTTTAAGATGCTGATTCTTAGGGTCGTTCGGGTTGATGCACATGGCGGTGTCGCCCATTATCGTCTCCGGACGCGTTGTCGCCACGATTGCGCAGCCGTCTTCGCCTTCGATTTTATATTTAAGGTAGAAAAGTTTGCTGTGTTCGTCTTTATAGACAACTTCCTCGTCGCTCAAAGCGGTGAGTGCCTTCGGGTCCCAGTTGACCATGCGGACGCCGCGATAGATGAGACCTTTATTATATAGGTCGCAGAAGACATGGATGACGCTCTTGCTGCGGGTCTCGTCCATCGTGAACGAGGTGCGGTCCCAGTCGCACGACGCGCCGAGTTTGCGGAGCTGTTTCAGGATGATGCCGCCGTGTTCGTGGGTCCAGTCCCAAGCGTGTTCGAGGAACTTCTCGCGTCCGATGTCGGTTTTCTTGATGCCCTGTTGTGCCAACTTATTGACCACCTTGGCCTCCGTTGCTATCGAGGCGTGGTCGGTGCCGGGGACCCAGCACGCGTTCTTGCCTTGCATTCGTGCGCGGCGGATAAGGACGTCTTGTATCGTGTTGTTCAGCATGTGGCCCATGTGAAGCACGCCTGTCACATTCGGAGGCGGAATAACGATGGTGTAGGGTTCACGTTCATCGGGAGTTGAATGAAAATAATTCCTGTTCATCCAATGCTCGTACCATTTCTCTTCGGTAGTCTGCGGACTGTATTTGCTTGATATTTCCATTTTTAGATAATTTTCAATAAACTTGCAAAAATACGAATTTTCCCGCTTTATCAAGACGAAAACATCATTTTTTTAAATAAAATGAAGAATTTGTCCAATAAGTCAACTTTTCGTTGGAGATGTCGAAAAATTTCCTATTTTTGTGGCTAATTTTCAAATTAATGTATAATTAAAAATTTTATCAAATGATGTCATTATCTATTTTGAATTTGTGGAATACCAACCGCACATTGGTGATTTTGATTGGTATTCTCGTCGTTGTCATCCCGTTCTTGGTCTATTATCTTCGTCAGGCGAAGAAATATCACCCGAAGGGATTGATAGCTGCGGCTTTGAGCAACATGGGCGAGCGTTTCGGCTACTACATCATGAACGCCATCCTTTTGCTGTTCCTTGTTTCAAAATTCGGCTTGGAAGACAAGACCGCAAGTATGATTTATTCCGTGTTCTACTTCGGAATCTACGTGTTGAGTTTGGTTGGCGGCATCATTGCCGACCGCACCCAGAACTATCCGAAAACCATCCAATGGGGTTTGATTACCATGGCTATAGGCTATGTAGCTCTTGCCATACCATTGTTCAGCAAAGATGCCAACGGCATCATCCTCGACAACGGTGGGGCATGGTGGGGCATCCTGATCTTCACATGCGCTGCATTGCTCTGCATCTCGTTTGGTAACGGTCTGTTCAAAGGCAACCTACAGGCTCTCGTTGGCAAGCTTTACGACAAGTTCGAGGCAGAAGCCGCCAAGAAAGGCCCTGCGGCGTTGGCTGAGGCCAAAGACCGTCGCGACAGCGGTTTCCAGATTTTCTACGTGTTCATCAACATCGGCGGCGTGATCGCCCCGTTTGTGGCCCCTATGCTTCGTACATGGTGGTTGAGAGTTCACAATTTCGTCTATAACGCGGACATGCCGGCGCTTTGCCACCAGTATCTCGCAAACGGCGAACAGACACAGAAGTTCACCGAGACAATGGCTAACTCATTGATTCAAGGTACTGCGACACCTACCGACCTCGTGGCATTCAGTTCACAGTACATTGACGTGTTCAACACCGGCATCCATTACGCATTCATCGCATCGGTCATCGCCATGATGATTTCATTGGTGGTGTTCCTCTGCACAAAGAACATCTTCCCACAGCCTTCAAAGAAAGAGGAAGCCGAGGTCGTGGATTACACACAGGAAGAAAAACTCGCCATGGCCAAGGAAATCAAACAGCGTCTCTACGCTTTGTTTGCAGTTCTCGGCATCGCCATCTTCTTCTGGCTCTCATTCCACCAAAACAGCCAGTCACTGATGGTCTTCTCACGCGATTTCATCATCACCGACTTCTTCCCGCCTGAGATTTGGCAAGCACTCAACCCATTGTTTGTCATCATATTGACACCATTGGTGATGTTCGGTTTCGCTGCATTGGCAAGAAAAGGCAAAGCTGTCTCGACACCTCGCAAGATCGCGTACGGCATGGGCATCGCTGGCTGCGCCTACCTCTTCCTGATGGTGCTTTCAATCTCCTGCAACTATCCTTCAGGCACAGACTTCCGCGCCATGGACGCCGCCCAGATGGCAGAGGCCGGTCTTGCTAAATCAGGACCGTGGGTTCTCATCGTGACTTACTTCTTCCTCACCGTCGCCGAGTTGTTCATCTCGCCTCTCGGACTTTCTTTCGTCTCGAAAGTGGCTCCGCGTCACATGGTTGGATTGTGCCAGGGTCTGTGGCTCGGCGCAACGGCTATCGGCAACCTCTTAATCTTCCTCGGACCTATCATGTACAACGCATGGCCGATCTGGAATTGCTGGGGAGTGTTCCTCGCAATATGCCTCATCTCAATGACGGTCATGTTCTGTATGGTGAAATGGCTCGAAAGAGTGACTAAATAGTTAAATGTTAAAAGTTAAAAGAGCGCGAAGCGACGATAATTTTTGACTTTCAATACTAATAAAAAAGACTTCCGAAATGGAAGTCTTTTTTATTTAACTTACATTAAAACACTTACAAAACCTTCTTCAGCATGAAGAAAATGCTCTTCTCGACCGAATCGAACACTCCGTCGGCGAAAAACACCTCTTTCAACTCTTTGATGAGGTTCTGTTTGTCATCTTCATTCTTGATGTAATGAACCTTGTTGGCCATAATCGTCTCCACACGGTCTGCGTCGCCGTCAGCCTCAAACCAGTTGTACACACGCACGAAATCCTCAGGGTCAATCTTCGCGCCGATGGCGATGATTTCCTGCTTAGTAATGTTAAAATCAGCATTTGCTGCAAAAAGCAAGCAATAAGTCCTGAATTCGTCTTTTGTCAAGTTTCTCATGATTAATATTTTTTTCTGAATTTATTACTGTATATCAAAAACACCGCCGGTTTCTTGTTCCAGTCGTATTTTATTGATTTCCAATCTGCTATAGGTTTACTGACAATTTTCTCATCCGGCATCGTGATGTTGCACGCCACACAGAGCATGGTGTCAGGATGACAGTTTCTCACCAGTTCCTCAATCATGGCGTTGTTGCGGAACGGTGTCTCTATGAACAACTCCGTCTCGTCGTTTGCCTGCGACTGTCGTTCCAACGCTTTGATTTTCTGGACACGTTCGGGGTTTTTAATCGGCAGATAGCCATGGAACGCGAACGACTGTCCGTTGAAGCCCGAAGCCATCAGCGCGAGAATCATAGCGTTAGGTCCAGTGAGCGGCACGACCTGCATCCCAGCTTGATGTGCGAGTTCGACGACAAGCGCGCCCGGGTCGGCGACACACGGGGTGCCGGCCTCCGACATCACGCCGATGTCGTGGCCTTCAAGCGCAGGGCCGAGATATGTCATCAAGTCGAGGTTTCCTGGATTATGTTTGTCGAGTTCCACAAACTGCAACTCATCAATCGGGCAAGGCATCTGCATCTTGCTCAGCATACGCCGGGCGGTGCGAACGTTCTCAACAACGAAATATCTCAGTGTCCTGACGACTTCCAGCGTCCCAGCCGGAATGACCTGCTCGGCGTTTGTCGCACCAAGAAGCGTCGGAATGAGATACAACTTGCCAAATTGCTGATTCATAGACATTTATTGAAAATTGCGTTCGATATTCTCGGCCAAAATCTTGAACTGTTTGTCGGTCTCAAGCATGTTTGTGACAGTCTTTATCGCATGTATCACCGTCGCGTGGTCTTTGCCGCCGCATTGTTCGCCTATAATATTGAGCGACGACTTGGTATATTTCTTGGCGAAATACATCGAAAGCTGACGCGCCTGCACCACATTGCGTTTCCTCGAAGTGGTGAAGAAATCGGCCTGTGAGGTACCCATCTCATCACACACCATGTTGATGATGTAGTTTATCGTTATCTCGCGGTTGGAGTTGTTCACAAAACGCTCGACCATCTGTTTTGCGAGCGTAACGTTGATTGCTTTCTTATTCAGCGATGACTGCGCCACGAGTGAGATGAGGAATCCCTCCATCTCGCGGATGTTTGTCTTGATATGTTCCGCGACATAGCTAACCACATCGTCAGGAAGGTCAACGCCCTCGCTGTAGGCCTTGCGTTTCAGTATGTTACAGCGCGTCTCGACATCAGGCATCGACATCTCCACCGACAGGCCCCACTTGAAACGCGAGATGAGCCGCTGCTCCATGTCTTTCAGCTCCGCCGGCGGCTTGTCGCACGTGAAGATGAGCTGTTTTCCGGCCTGCTGCAAGTGATTGAAGATGTGGAAGAACGCCTCCTGCGTGGCGTTTTTGCCAGCCATAAACTGTATGTCATCAACGATGAGCATGTCCATCATCTGGTAAAAATGCACGAAGTCGTTGCGTGTGTTGCTCTTTGAGTTGTTGTTACGGCACGAGGCCAGGAACTGCATGATGAACTGTTCCGCATTGACGTACAGCACAGTGAGTTCAGGATGGTGTTTCTTGGTCTCGAGTCCTATAGCCTGGGCGATGTGAGTCTTTCCCATACCCGTCGGGCTGAAGATGAACATCGGGTTAAACGACGTGTGTCCCGGATTCTTGGCTATCGCCAGACCTGCCTGGTACGCCACACGGTTGCATTCACCTACGATGAAGTTGTCGAACGAATAATTCTCATTCAGATTCGACTCAATATTAATCTTCTTGATGCCCGGGAACACGAAAGGATTATGTATCGTTGACTCGCTTTTGTCAAAGTCAATCTGAATCTGCTTCGGCGGATTCTGTGTATTCGTGCTGTCAACAGACGGCTGCACCATGACGACAGGCTTGTTGACATCATTGTCCATCAAGATGTTATACTCAAGGCAGGCATCCGGGCCCAACACCTTTCTGATTGTCGTGCTGAGTTCCCTGATGAAATGACTTTCAAGATATTCATAATAAAACAATGACGGGACCATGATAGTGAGGAGAGACCCTTCCAGTTTCACCGGCACAATCGGCTCAAACCAGGTCTTATAAGAATCCTTTTGGACAATATCTTTTATCATCGCAAGGCATTCATTCCAAACTTTATGCAAATCCCTGTTCATTATTCAATTAACTTCCTAAAAATCAATTATTTACCAAATATTTTTACTCGAATATTCAGGCTACAAATATCAACATAAAAAAGTGAATAAAAATTATTTTTTCATGTTGAATATTAAATATTTTTCACATATATTACGAGCAAAATCAAAAAAAAACATTCAATTTCGCATGCAAATAATTGATTTAAATTGTTTTAACGTATTTCACATCAACTCCGAACAAGTGCTTGAGTTTTTCGACAATTCTATCGGATTCCTTTTGTCTTATTGACACTTCGAGATAGCAACGCATTTCAAATCTCGGGTTTTGCTGTTCGAGGTTCTCATCTTTCAAAATCCTCATGACCTCATTGAGCAGCGGATAGTCGAACTCCAACGAATAGACTTCGTCGATGGTTTTCTCAATCACAGTGCAGTTATCCAAGGCCTCACGCGCCGACGTCTTGTAAGCGTTAATCAGCCCGGGGACACCGAGCAGCTGCCCGCCGAAATATCTCGTCACCACGACACATACATTGGTGACATCTTTCGAAAGTATCTGATTGAGAATGGGTTTACCTGCCGTGCCGGACGGCTCGCCGTCGTCGCTTGAACGAAAACACGACTTATCCGGCCCAATCATAAAAGCGTAGCAATGATGCTTTGCGTCGTAATATTTCTTCTTAATCTCCGCAACACGCGACTTCACCTCCGCCTCGGAGCTGACGGGAAACGCCTCGGCAATGAACTTGCTGCCCTTCTCCTTGTACAGCCCCTCGCCCGCCGTCGTCACAATCTTATATGTATCGTCAAACATCATCACGGTAAAATTTTTGCAAAAATAATGTTTTTTTGAAACAACCGATACCGCCAAGGAAAGTAATTTCGTATTTTTGCGGAATGGAAAAAACACCGAATCCGGTCAGAAATCTGCGCAAGCATTTCGCCTCACTGTTGGAGCCAATCTATGGCCCCGATGAGGCCAACGCCTTGATTATGAAACTATTTGAACATCACTTCAATATAAATAGAATAACAATGGCACTGAACCCAGAGTTGAACCTGAACGATATGGAACATGACATCATCGAGAAATCCGTCAACGAGTTGCTCACGAACCGACCTGTGCAATACGTAATCGGAAAGGAGGTTTTCTGTGACATTGACTTTTTTGTCGATGAAAACGTTCTTATTCCAAGACCCGAGACCGAAGAACTCGTTTACCATATAAAACATGAATTTGAAGGCAAGCTGGGCGTCAACGCCGTCTGTGAGGTTTTGGACATCGGCACTGGCAGCGGCTGTATCGCCGTCAGCTTGGCCAAATTACTGAACAACAGCCATATAACAGCCATCGACATTTCAACACGAGCTTTGGATATAGCGAGGAAAAACTCTCTTGCCAATCATGTCTCTGTTGATTTCATACAGGCGGACATCTTGTCGAGACCGCAGTTCGACCGCACTTTCGACTTGATTGTCAGCAACCCGCCATACGTGTGCGACAGCGAGAAGAGAGACATGCGCGCCAACGTCCTCGACTTCGAGCCTTCAACAGCATTGTTCGTCAGCGACGACGACCCGCTCTTGTTTTATAGGGAAATAGTCAACCTTGCGCAACACTCACTCAAGCCAGACGGAGCTGTCTGGTTTGAAATCAACGAGCATTTCGGAGAAGACACGGTCCTATTGTGCAGGAATAATGGTTTCAGCGACACTTCGGTTTTCAGAGATTTCAGGGGCAGAGACAGATTCGTCAGGGCAAAAAGGTGATGTCGGACAACTTCTCATCCTGAATCTGTTTCTCAACAAACCTCGCATAATCCGCACAGAAGTTATGCCTCAGCTTCACCGAAATCCTTCGCAACAAGTCTATGTCAAGCGATTCTTTCTTTAACATCCTGTTGAAATTGCCCGGGTCACAGTGGACATTCTTCGCCAACCAGACCTCAGTGCGTCCTTCACTCTTCAAGTGTTCTTTGATTAAATTCCCAACATGAAATTCCAATGGTTCCATTTTTCAAACATTAACTCACAAAATTATACAAAAAATTGTTCTTCTTACCAATCAACAATAGCGTTTTTGACAATTAACAATGTCAATATTTGCTACTTTAATATTCTAAAACAACAATATTAATTGTATGCGGTTTTTGGTCAGAGACAATTATGGCGCGAAATTATAAAAAAATTCCAAAACACAGAAAGCATTTTGGAATTTTTATGGATAAATCTTGTGATTATCAGAAGAAGATCAGCTGTACGATGACATATACAGGAAGCACGTAAATCAGCGCGAACTTGTAGATATACCTGAAGAAATCGGGCATCTTGATGCCGCTCTGTTCGGCGATAGCCTTGACCATGAAGTTCGGGCCGTTGCCGATATATGTCATTGCGCCGAAGAACACGGCGGCTGTTGAGATTGCCTTGAGCAGGAACTCCGGGATGCCGGCGATCATCGCACCGGTGAATCCCGAATAGTCGAGACCGAGAGCCACGCTGTGGAACGCCAATGCCGTCGGGGTGTTGTCGAGGAACGAGCTCAAAGCGCCTGTGGCATAATAGAACTGCCAATCCAATTCAATCCCCATGTTTGGTGCATTGATTTCCAAATACTTGAGTGCCGGCACCATTGTGACAAAAATCCCGAGGAACAACGCCGCGACCTCAAGTATCGGACCCCAACTGAACTTATTGTCTTCAAAGCGGGTTTTCCTGCTTGTCAGGACCATCGAAAGCAAAGCTATCACGACAAGTGCACCGCTCTGGATTAGTTTCAAGGTATTGTCATCGAAGCCTTTGATATACTGGTTGTTGATGAAAGCGACAGAGGCAATAACAGCAAGCAGAAGTATGAAATTGACTTTCCCTTCTATCTTCAGTGACTCTCTCTCAAGGGCATCGTGCAGAAGGCTGTCCGCATCTTCCTTTTTATACATTATTGTGTCGTAGATGAAATATATCAGCAGTAGCAGCAATCCGGCGGTGAGCCATTCGGCGAAGAGGCCGAAGAACCAGCCGAACGATGCGCCGCGGAGATAGAGCATGAAGAGCGGCGGGTCACCGAGCGGTGTCAGAAGACCGCCGCAGTTCGCGACGATTGCGATGAAAAACAATACCGTGTGAACCGTATGCTTGCGCTGTTTGTTGATATTCAGAAGCGGCCTGATCAGCAGCATCGCGGCACCGGTCGTGCCCATGAACGAGGCCAACACCATACCGATTGCCAACATAATAGTGTTGTTTATCGGTTTCGCCTCAATATCGATATTGATGAAGATGCCTCCTGTCACAATGAACAATGACAGCAGCAACGCGATAAACGGCACATAATCATACACGACTTGATGAACTATGTTGTGTGTCATGCCGTTAGTCGCGAAAATGGCAATCACCGGTATCGACAGGATGATTGACACAATCAGTTTGTTACGGTTGTTTTCCCAGAAATGCTCGGTCTTTTTAACAAGCGGGAACACCGCTATCGACAGCAGCATGAGGACGAACGGGATAAGAGTCCACAATGGAATGGAATTTTCACTCATATTTCAAATTTGTTGATTTTCAAAAAAGTGTGCAAATTTACATTATTTTCTGCAATATAACAAAAACAACCGCGAAAAGTTTGCCAATAAAAATAATATTGGCAGCGTGAGACATCAAAAACTAAAAGAGACGCCCGACTTAGGCGTCTCCTTCGGTTTATTGTGAAAATATTTTCAACTACGCATCGATGTTGGCGTAAGTTGCGTTCTGCTCGATGAACTCGCGGCGTGGACCGACATCATCACCCATCAGCATGGAGAAGATATAGTCGGCTTCGGCGCCGTTCTCGATGTGAATCTTACGCAGCGTGCGGAACTCAGGGTTCATCGTCGTCATCCACAACTGTTCGGGATTCATTTCACCAAGACCTTTGTAACGCTGCACGTGGGCGTCCTGCCCCATCTCTTCGAGAAGTTGTATGCGCTGTTCCTCTGTCCAGCAATAACGTTCCTTCTTGCCTTTTTTCACAAGATACAACGGCGGTGTCGCGATATAGACATAGCCTTTCTCGATCAGTTCAGGCATATAGCGGTAGAAGAACGTGAGGATCAGTGTTGAGATGTGGCTGCCATCGACATCAGCATCGGTCATGATGATGATTTTATGATAGCGCAGCTTCTCTATATTCAACGCCTTGCTGTCTTCTTCCGTTCCTATCGTGACACCGAGCGCGGTGTAGATGTTTCTGATTTCCTCGCTCTCGAAAGCGCGGTGTTGCATCGCTTTCTCGACGTTCAAGATCTTACCTCTAAGCGGGAGTATCGCCTGGAACTTACGGTCGCGGCCTTGTTTTGCCGAGCCGCCCGCTGAGTCACCCTCGACGAGGTAAAGCTCGGTCATCTCCGGGTTGCGTTCCGAGCAGTCGGCGAGCTTACCTGGCAGGCCTGCGCCGCTCAAAGCTCCTTTGCGTTGCACCATCTCACGCGCCTTACGCGCCGCATGACGCGCCGTCGCCGCCAAAACGACCTTATCGACAATCATCTTGGCTTCCTTCGGGTGTTCCTCAAGATAATTCGAGAGATGCTCACTCACGATCTTATCGACGATGCCCATGACCTCGTTGTTGCCGAGCTTCGTCTTCGTCTGCCCTTCAAACTGCGGTTCCGGCACCTTGACGGAGATGATGGCTGTCAACCCCTCACGGAAGTCGTCGCCGTTGATTTCAAACTTCAGTTTCGACAACATCCCTTCCTTGTCGGCGTATGCCTTAAGCGTACGTGTCAGACCACGACGGAAGCCTGCAAGATGGGTGCCGCCTTCGTGAGTGTTGATGTTGTTCACATACGAATGCAGGTTCTCCGAATACGAGGTGTTGTATTCGAGCGAGATCTCAACAGGCACATTGTCGGTTTCACCCTGAATGGCAATCGGTTCCGGCGTGAGTTTCTCACGGTTTTCATCGAGATAATTGATAAAATCGACGAGACCGTTGGCTGAATGGAACGTCTCCGACTTGCCTTCTTGACCAGTCTCAGGGTTGATGCGTCTGTCAACCAACGTGATTGTGATACCTTTATTAAGATATGCGAGTTCGCGCATACGCGCCGCAAGGATGTCGTAGCTGTATTCGTTTGTGATGAAAATCGAGTCATCTGGCGTGAAAGTGATTCTTGTCCCGTGGTCTTCAGCGTCGCCGACCACCTTCACGGAATAGAGCGGTTTGCCGAATTCGTATTCCTGAACAAAAATCTTGCCTTCACGATGCACCTCTGCTTTGAGATGTTTTGAGAGTGCGTTGACGCAGCTTACGCCGACGCCGTGCAGACCGCCGGAGACCTTGTACGAGCCTTTGTCGAACTTACCGCCGGCATGGAGAATGGTCAGGACGACCTCAAGGGCCGAACGTTTCTCCTTCTCGTGCATTCCCGTCGGGATACCACGGCCATTATCAATGACCGATATGCTGTTACCCGGCAGGATTTCTATTCCGATTGTATCGCACCAGCCCGCCATCGCCTCGTCTATGGAGTTGTCAACGACTTCATACACAAGATGATGCAGACCTCTTACATTCACGTCACCGATATACATGGCAGGGCGTTTGCGCACTGCCTCCAACCCCTCAAGAACCTGGATGTTATTGGCACCATAGTTGCTCTCGGCGTTCTGGATTTTTTCTTCTTCTGTCATTTCCTTATGTTAGATTTCCTATTTTTTCTGATTTATAAAAACGTGCAAAGATAAGAAATTTCCCTTGAATATCCATCAAAAATTTTGATGAAAAATTGAAATAAAATCAGTTCGGAAAAGCATGTCAGAATTTATATTTCACACCGACAAACAGCTCAAGCCCCATGCTCGGATAATTGTAATAAAGTTGATATTTGTTATGTATCAGATTATGCACCTCGGCAAAGGCAGAGAAATCTTCATCTATTTGATAATCAGCACCTAACTGAATATCAACAGCTGGCTTCAGCTGTATGTTTTCTCCATTTTCGTCCATCGCCCAACGTTTCCCCATGACTGACGCGGCCGCGTTGAACTTCCACAGTTCGTCAAATTTGTAGCTACCGTTCACTGTCATCTCAAAAGATGGTTTGTAATAATGATATTCTATCGAATACGCATTGTGTGCCAACGACATAGCGACATTGGCCTTTTCGTTGATTTTCCAATTCGCATCAGCCATGATGTTCCACACGTTGTAATCCATAAAGGTCACGCCAAAAGTCTGAAGATGATAAATCGTCTCATCACCGTCATATTCTGCGTAGAAATCAGTGTCGGGAATATAGAACAGACCGTTTTTAACGACACGGAACCTCGCGCCGACATGGACATCTATCATTTTGATAATGTTTGCCTTGGCGCCAAGACCAAGGTCAATCTTCGTCTTTTCATAGCCGAAATCGCTCAGATATTCGAAGTCAGTCGTGACGAAAGGATTTTCTTTTACGACTGACTCGAAGGTATTGATTTTCGACCGGCCTCCAACTTTCGCATAGAGTTCCAAGTCATTGCCCGACATGAAGATACTGCCTTTCACGTCTGGATAAAATCCGACTTTATCATCGGTCTTGAGGTCCAGCCCCAACCCGAGACGCACGTTGTAGAAATCACCGTCAAGGTTGAAATTAGGTCTCAACGCTATCATAAACAGATTCTTATAGACATTATCGTAATTAACATCGACATCGCCATTGATGAGGTATGCGTCGTCGGAATAGGCCAAATGAGCCTTCAGATTCACCTGACTCTCATGCGTGCCGCCCATGATGCCGGTGTATCTGTAGTCACCGCTATATTCTTGATACAGTTGACGATAGCTCGTCCCCACCGACGACCATTTTGCTCCCACCTTGACAGAATGTATGTTACGTCCGTTTTTGTTGGTCACCTCAACCCCTTCCGCATCGTTGTACGAACGCAGATGATACATATCATAATGGTAATCGCCAAAGACGCTCATCTGTCCAGTCTTGAACTTATTGACAGTCATCACATTAACACCATTATTCATGAAGGTCGATTTCTTATAGTCTTTTTGGTCAACCCAAGATGAGTAATGATCAACCCCGACGTTCAAGGTCATTTTCTTCGACAATTCCGATGAATGACGGAATGCGAGTACCGGCGAGAGGCGTGTGCCGAGCGCGGCTTTCAGGAATCCATCCTTGCCGTAATAATCTGACGGCGAGACGTATGACAACGCGCTCATCGTCTCGACATCCATGTCAAAGCCGAAGTCGAAGTCTTTTGTCTGGGCCTTGTAATTCGGGATATTGAACTCATTTTGTGGAGTTTCCGGCGTTTTCACCAAACGCTCCGAACGTTTTATCTGCGGGCGGTACGAGCCTTCAACAGTAACCTGTTCGTTATGTTCTTGTGCGGTTGCCACAGCGGGCATAATTATCATCGCACTGACAATCAAATATTTAGCAAATCTATTCATTTTCATTCTCGTCTTTTTCTATTTTAGAAAGTCTGTCTTGCGCTGCCTTCACAATCTCCGTCTTGTGTTGTTCATCGGGGTAGTTTTCAATTATGCTCTTCAGCGTTTCCCTTGCCTGAAACACGTTGTCTTTTGCCACATAGACATCGCTCAACACGAGGAAAGAGCTGGCTATCAAGTAGGTATAATCGCCGAAGTTGTCTGAGATATAAAACACTTTCTCTTCTGTCTTATCCAAATCCTTCAGGTTCCAGCTTGACAAAACATCGTAATATGCAGCCTCGGCGCCAAGCTCAGTCCTGTCCTTACGTGCGCAGTCATGGAGTTTAACCGCCGCCGTGACATAATCCTTCTGATTGAACAACGACATCCCGACGACATAGTTCATCTTGTTTTTCTGCATCGGTGTCAGGTCAAGACTTGAGAGTTCACCACCTGTTTCGATTGCACCTGCAAAGTCTTCGAGTTGGTATTCGCAACACATTTTCTTCTCAAGAGCATCCGTTTTAATTTTCTGATTATCAGTAATTTCCAAAAGTCTCGAATAATATTCGCGTGCTTTCTCGAAGTCATCGTCATCGTACGACATCTTGGCAATCTTCATTAATGCGTTGTCGGTATAGTCGTTATCGGGTTGTGAGATGATATATTCGAGATACGGCTTCGACTCTCTCGCTCTGCCGAGTTTTTCCATCGAAACAAGTCCGAAATAATTTATCTTCAAGAGGTAAGCACCATTCGGATTATTCTCAATATATTGATTTACAGCATCTAATGTCTGTTCATATTTACCTTCCTGATAGAATCTCTCCGCCGTGGCGAACGCCAACGAATCCTGTTCAGACACGCTTGTATTGATGCCGTTAGCCGTTGTGTATTCAAAGAACTCCTGCGTGCGGTTCGTCTCCATGTAAATATTCCTTATGATATTGACGGCCTCGCGTGCCTCATCGGTGTTCGGGTAGTCTTTCACGACTTTCTTCAACGACGTAAGAGCTTGTTCGTACTGGTCATTGCCGTAATAAAGCATCCCGATTTTGACTTGTCCCTGACGCGCGTACGACGAGCGCGGGCGTTCCTTCACAAGACGCGAGAAAGCGGTGATGGCGGAACGTTCGTCGTTGGTGCCGAGGTACGCCATACCGGTCTCGTACAAAGCGCGGTCATAGAACGTTGAATTTTTATATTTTTCGCACAAAACATTCATACTGTTCACTTTGGCATTCATATTGCCTAATGCTCCGTAACCCATGCCGGTCTGAAACATCGCATAATCCGCGTTCTTGGAGTCAAGTTTCGTGGCGTTTCCGTAAGCCGTAATCGCCTTGTCGTAACTGCGGTTCATGAACAGGCAGTCGCCTATCCGCATCCACGCGTCCGACTCGTATGACTTTTCCACATTGCTTTGATTTACAAAGTAGTTAAACTCCTTGATGGCATTGGCGAAATCGCCTTCCTGATAAAAAATATAGCCAAAATTATAATATGCGAACGGGAACATATCCGACTGTTCGGCTCCGGGCATCTTCATGAAAGTCATAAGGCATTTCTCGGCGTTCGCATAGTCTTTTTTCCTGAAATAAGCATCGGAAATCCAATACGCGGCATCGCAACGCAGCTTGGCTGAAGCCTCAGCATTCTTGATAGTCTTGTTGAGGTATGTCAGCGAATTGTCGTAATCCATATCCGTCAGCAGCTGAATACCAATGTTATACGTAAGCTGAGCATATATTTTTTCCATCTCGGCGGTCATTCTCGGGAAGTGCTCGATGGTCTTCACCGCCTTATCATAGTCTTTCGCATTGAGCAGCAGATGAACCATGAGCATCCGAGCTTCATCAGCTCGCGGTGATTGCGGGTTTCTGTCAAGATAATCAGAGAGTTGCGTGACGGCCTCCCCGAAAGGATCGACGCCAGGGATCATGCTCAGCCTCGCATAATTGAACAGCGCGTCCTCGCTCATCTGATGGTCGAAGTCGGTTTTGTACGCTGCAAGGAAGGCGTTACGCGCGAACTTCTCCTCGTGCGTCTCGATGTAACATTGCGCAAGATAATAAGAGCCGTATTGCCCGAGTTTGTCATCTTTCCGTTTGGTGACGCTTTGGAAATGGTTTATAGCTCCATCATAATCAGCGGCTTTCATCTTACAAAATCCGATTCTGAACTCCACCTCGCGCTGGAACGAGCGTTTTGTGCTTTTACGGGCTATATCATAATATGTCAATGCCTTGGCATAATCTTTCTGTTGATACCACGACTCCGCGACTATCAGCGCGATCTCCACTTTACGGTAGCCGTCGGCCTTCGCGAGAATCTCATCGGCGCGGTTTGTCACAGACGAATAGTCGCCGTTTGAGAAATTCATCTGCATCATGTAAAGTTGCACGATGTCCTTATATCTCGGGGTGTTTTCAAGCATCTTGAAATTCTTTCTCGCCTCGTCATAATTATTGTTAAGATATTGAATATGAGCGTAATAGTATCGAGCATCGTCTTGAAACGCGCTTGGCATCAACATTGAACTGTGAAACAGCGGAGAGGCTTTCTCCACGTTGCCTGTCTGATAGTATGCGAGGCCTTTCTTGAAGTAATATTCCGCTTTGTCGTTGTCTTCCAACGACTCTGCGTCAACTGATTCGTATGTTTTCACCGCGTCGCGGTATTTCTTGTTCTCCAAGAGAATGTTGGCATACAGGAAATTGGCTTTCTGCGACAGTATGCTCGTCGGGTTTTCGCGCACGAAATCAACGATTTGCTGTTGTCCGGCCCCTGTATATGCCGCGCTCACTGCCTCATAGAACTTCGCTTCAACGGCATGATTGCCTTCCGTCTCGCCGTTGAGCAGGAGATAATCACTGAAGAGTGAAGCCGCCGCGTTATAGTTTTCGTTGTCAAACAAGGTCTTCGCCGCGTTGAACAGAGATTCCGGTTCATATTGTTCGATACGTTTTTGTGCTGAAAGTGAATTAGTTACAAAAGTCACGAGTACCAAAAACGCAAAAGTTTTTTTCATCATGTCCATTTAAAAATTTTTCTGCGAAATTACTAAGAAAAACGTCATTTTCGGTTGTTTATTATAAAAAATTTTGCCTTTGGATGTCGGTCACCCAAAGGCAAAAGAAAAGCGTAAGCGGGATTCTGTTCTCATTTCTGAGTGACTGTCATTTCTCTAAGCCAGCCGTCACCGGAAGGCTTTAGCAACCCACCCACCCGACTCGGACGAGCAGCCCTTTCAGCCCGTAGGCCATCATCGGTATATTTGGTTTTGCAGCCCATAAGGTTTACCCCAGGTCCGTGTCACCACGGAGATGCGTGAGCTCTTACCTCGCGTTTTCACCCTTACCCTTTCGGGCGGTTGTTTTCTGTGGCACTTTCTTCCTCTGTCTCCAAAGGCTTCCCGTTAGGAAGTATGTCGCTCTGTGCTGTCCCGACTTTCCTCACGCGTAATAATACGCCCGCGACAGTCGCTTTTCGGGCGGCAAAATTACAAAAAAATTTAAGACAAAAAGATTTTCTCGTCGTTTTTACAACATAATGAAATAAAATGTGTACTTTTGCAACATATTTTATGTAACAGTTTTTATGCTACATAATTTATGCTATAATTTTAAAATAAAACAACTGTAATTTATGAATAAAAAAATTACAAATCCATTTATAACAATCAGTTATGCTGGCAAAGAATATTTCTGCGACAGAAAAAATGAAACAGAAACTCTCATTTCAGGACTTAAAAATGGAAGAAATATAACCTTAATCAGTCCGAGAAGAATGGGAAAAACAGGTCTGATTAAACATATTTTTGCAGAAATCGAGGCAGAAAACAAGGATATCAGATGCTTTTATCTTGATATTTTTTCAACATCCTGTCTTGCAGATTTCGTAAAAATCTTGGGAGAGACTGTTATAGGCGGTCTTGACAGCAGTTCAACACGGGTGATAAACAAGGTGTTTTCGTTCTTCAAGAACTGCCGTCCTAAAATAATTCGCAACGAAATCACCGGCTCGCCAGAACTTACAATTGATTTTGCGCCATCGCAAAGTGAAGCGACATTGAAGGAAATTTTCGAGTATCTTGGCAATGCTGGAAAGACATGTTATATTGCAATTGATGAGTTTCAACAAGTTACATATTACCCCGAAAAAGGCACGGAGGCTCTGCTCAGGTCATACATCCAGTTTCTTCCAAATGTAAAATTCATATTTTCCGGAAGTAAACGTCACATAATGAACGACATTTTCACCTCACCGCAACGTCCGTTTTTCCAAAGCACACAAATGATGTCCTTGAAAGAAATTGACATTAACGAATACAGGGCGTTTGCCAGGCAACATTTAGCGAAAGCTGGCAAAGATATATCAGATGACATCTTCAACACCTTATACAACAATATGTTAGGCCATACATGGTACGTTCAATATCTTCTAAACGTGATGTTTGGTATGCCTGTGAAAACATACACTGAAGTCGCTGTGGCAAACGCATTGATGATAATAATGTCGGAACAGGAGGAAACGTTTATCACCTATTGCAAATTACTCACCAACAATCAGAAAATGTTACTTTACGCCATTTCACAAGATGATTTTGTGAAAGAAGCGTCGTCAAACGATTTCATGGTCAGACACGCCCTGCCGTCATCAAGCAGCATACGGCTCGCATTGAGCTATCTTGTTGAAAACGAGTTGGTTTTGGAAACAGACAGAGGTTACAGAATATACAACAGATTCTTCTCCTTATGGTTGAAGGCAAAGTCAAAAAATTATATCATGTCTTTGTAATAGAATCAACGCAGTGGACGAACGCGTTATTATCTGAATGACAAACACTTACGTCCATCAATTCAAATATAACCGTTACAATTTGAACGTCTCCCCCGGCTCGGGAATCACGATGTCCTTGAAGCCGTTCGTCTTGGCAAGATAACGCGCGTATTTCTCCTGAACGCCGCGCTCACCGTGGACAACGAACACCTTCCTCACCTTCTCAGGATCCTGACATTCAAGGTAATGCGACATCTCCTTGTAGTCGCCGTGACCGCTCAACGCGTCAATCCTGAAAATCTCGGCATTGACCTTGTGCGGCATCCCGAATATCGACACATCCTTCTCGCCGCTCAACAGTCTCGCGCCTAATGTGGTCGGTGCGCAGTAACCTACACAAAGTATCGTATTTCTCTGATGGTCAATGCTGTTGGCGATATGGTGTTTCACGCGTCCGGCTTCCATCATGCCCGATGCCGAGATGATGATGCACGGCTCCTTCGTCGCGTTAAGCGATTTTGACACATTGACATTCGTGACATAACGAAGTGTGTTGAAGCCAAACGGATCCTCATCGTATTCAAGGACTTCCGCGACATCCTTGTTGAAGTCGTCGAGGTGCATCCTGAAGATAGACGTGGCGTTGGTCGCAAGCGGGCTGTCAACATAAACCGGAATGCGCGGCAGTTTCCCTTCGTTGTAGAAGTTATTCAGCAGATACACAATCTCTTGCGTCCTGCCGATGGCGAACGACGGGATAATCAGTTTTCCTTTTTTCTCGACGCAGGTGTGATGGATGATGTCTAAAAGTTTCTGTTCGGTGCCGGCTTTGTCCTCGTGGAGTCTGTCGCCGTAAGTGCTTTCGGTGATGAGGTAATCGCATTGCAGGAAACGCGCCGGCGGTTTCAGCAGATAGTTGTGCTCACGGCCGATGTCGCCGGTATAACCGATGTTCGTCACCTTGCCACTCTCCTCAATTCTTATTGTGGCACAGGCACTTCCAAGCATGTGACCGGTGTTGTAGAACTTCACGCTGATGTCTTTGTCTATATAGAAACGGCGGTTCTGTTCCACCGAGATGAACAGTTCCATGCACGCGCGGGCGTCTTTTTCGGTATAAATCGGCTCAATCGGCTTCTGCCCCTGACGCGAGCGTTTCTTGTTGAACCAATGCACGTCGTTTTCCTGGATGAAACCGCTGTCGGGCAGCATTATCGAGCAAAGCTCACGTGTCGCATTGGTGCAGATGACCGAGCCGCGGAATCCTCTCTTGTAGAAATATGGTATCAGCCCCGAATGGTCGATGTGTCCGTGAGTCAGGATGATATGGTCTATCTCCTCAGGATTGACCATGATGTTACGATTCATCGCATCTGTCTCAAGGCCTTTGCCTTGGAACATTCCGCAGTCAAGAAGGATTTTCTTGCCTTTGTCTGTTGTGATGAGATGCTTGCTGCCTGTCACTTCGCGGGCGGCTCCGATAAACTTGATTTTCATGTTTTTAAATTTTGAGAGCGGAGAGTTGAGAGTGAAGTCTTATTGCTTTAAAACTCCACTCTCAACTCTCAAAACTTCACTCTATTTAACATTGATTTTCTTTACAACAATTCCGTTTTCAGTCAGGATATTGATGAAATAAATTCCGTTCCCGAATGAACTCAGGTCAAGTGAGACTTCATCATTTTCAACGTATTTAACCAAGATCGTCTGGCCGAGCGCGTTGAAGACTTCTATTCCATTCATCATTTCGGCCTTGACGACTATCTTGCCTGATGTCGGGTTCGGATAGATTGATACGTCACCCGCCGGATTTTCATCGACGGCAGTGTAATCGATCACCTCAACCTCTATGTCCAACGGGTCCGACTCGCATTCATTCTGATAGAAAGCGATTATTCTGTAGTAATACAGACCGGCCTCACTGACGACATCGATGCATTCGTAATGCGTGATGGACGGAGTATTGACGACACGTTTCACCATTTCGTAATCCACGCCGTCAGCACTTCTGTACACCTCAAATCTGTCGAGAGTGAATTCATATTCCGCTCTGTCCCATGCAAGACGTGCGCCGAATTCGCCTTCATCATAATAGTTCTCGCCGGCGAAATTCTCCGGTGTCGGGCAAACCACGGGCTGCGGCTCCTCAACCGTCACCGTCGCGGCGTTTGACTTCGGGGAACTCACGCCGTTGTAATGTGCCGCCACCTCGAACATGTATGTGCCAGGGGCGTTGTCAGTCAAAGTATAAGTCGTTGACGTGATGCCATTATATATTTCAGAACCGTCAAGATAAATGGTGTATGTTGTCACAGGGTCCGCCGCATCCCATTCAAGCACGATGTCGGTTTCATTCACGACTTCCGCCGTCAGGTTTGCAGGCGCATTGACGACTTCCACCGTACATGTCTTCGTGTCGCTCAGTCCCGCGCTTGTCACTGTACAAGTGTAAGTGGTTGTCTTCGTTGGAGTTGCGACAGGATTTGCGACATTGGCATTGTTCAACGACGACGACGGTGTCCAGCTGTACGTGAAGCTGCCGTCACCGCCTGTCGCGACCGCATGGAGCCGTGTGTTTGCGCCTTCCGCGATGATTGGATTTTCAGCAGAGACTGTAGCCACGACGGGTTCAGGTGTGGGTGTTCCTCCTTGTATGACGTTCACTGTCGTGACGTATGTCTTCTTGTTATATCCGAACACTGTCAAAGTGGCTGTGCCTTCTTCGCCAGTGGCCGCGAAAGTGATGCTGGCGCTGCCATTGTCGATGGTGGCCGAACCCAGAATCTCGCCGTTGAACGTCAAGGTGGCCAATGCGCCGTCGGCATCGGTGGCATTTACCATGAAGTTGGTCGCCGTGATGTCCATCGTAGAGTTTGCAGTCACGCTCATCACCTGCGGAGTGGCGTTGCGCAAGGTCAGAGTCGGGTCGCCGAACAAAATCCATGTGTTGTATGTGCCTTTCACCGCGTTTTGGTTAGCTCCCTGGTCGAGGACCTTCATGTTTCCGTTGAACGAGACGCCTCCCATGGTGCGGCGGATATTGTTGCTGTACGACTCCACCAGAATGTCAACCATCTCATCCTGACCATATTGCGGCGGAGTCCACGGCTGTGAAATATATGAGAACATTCCTCCAATAGCTCCTGTCGGATTGCCGTTGCTGTTGTTGGTTGCACGCATCCAAGCCTCCGCGAAACACGGACTGCTGTTGTCGTACTGTCCGTTAAGGCAAGCCACCGAAATGATGTACGGAAGTTTGTAGTCGTTGGTCAAGGCGTTGACGTGCGTGTTGCTGTAACTGAACACGCCCCACGAAGTGACGGAGCCGTGATTGCAATAGTTGATGATGCTCACACCTTCATTGATATGCTGGCTTATGACGGCCGCACTCGATGAAACACCCGAGACACCTTGATAATCACGATGAACCTCCGTATAGTTGTAGTTCATCAAATCTGTCCTGATATTGTCAATATGTTGATAGTCAGCCTCGCCATAATGTCCCTGCCCCATGCCTTCATTCTTGCTGACTCCTTGTCCCACGGAGAGCCATGTCGCCGTCTCATCCAAATCACGCTCATAGTTCAGGACTTTGTTTACATGGTTTGTCACCTGACTCTCGTTCTCGCAGCAGAAACGTCCGACAATCACCTCGTTATAATAGTCATTTCCGGCGAGCTGCCCGTATTGTGCATCGCCATAGCCTGAATAGCCACTGTATCCGGAACCTGCCGAAATATACACTCCCGGAATCTGAGCCACATCGCCGACCAGCAGAATGTCGGTCATATTCGGATGTCCGACATAATAAGACTGAATGTATGATTTTATCGTCTGTGCCGTGGTGCCTGCAACACTTGTCCCGACCATTGTCGTCGGACGGCCGATCTGTTTCTTCCATGCCACGAAAGGCTGCATCGCATTCATAAAAGCGTCATGACAGATGATGAGCAACTCACCATCATCGGCGATTGAGGTGTATCTCGTCATCGATTCGGCATAATTGATGTATCTGCTTTCGTAAGCCCTATCGAACTCACGGTCAATGACAGTTGTCCTTGTCCGGTTTTCAAAGACATTCCTGTTGTCAACACCCACGTTTTCCATCTTCAGGACAAGATGACTGTAAACTCTCAACGTCTTTGTCGCCGAATTATATAAATAAGGTGTAACAACCATGTTCTGTCCTCTCACATCACGATGGATGTAAGGCTCATCAAGTCGGGCGACCTGCGCCGGATAGAACGCATTCTGCCGATACATGGTGCCGTATGTGTATGGCACGTCTTCCGGATTGATGCTTCTCGGAAAATCGCCTTTCGAAGGGGCGACTTCAATATTTTCATAGTCAACATATTCAGCATCAACAATTTCAACATTCATCAAGGCATCATCGCCTATTATTGTGGGGATCACGATGCTCGGCACATTTGGTTCGCCGGCCTGCGCCATCAGCATCATTTTGTCGTTTGTGACTATCACCGCGTCCCCGTTGGGCGTGACGACATGACTCATCATGAAGCCATCAACGGTGACCTCAACTTCAATCTCATTCTCCGACGATGAAACCAGCCTTTTGTTCCATCCTTGCGCAAATGTCAATTGCATGAACATCATGCAAAAAGCAAGTGAAATTAATTTCTTCATTTTTCAAAAATATTTCCGCAAAGATAAACAAAAAAGAGGACGCCGACAATCGACGTCCCCTATTATTTTTGAAAAATTTTCAAGTTATTCAACAATGACCTTGCGGACGATTGTGTTGCCGTCGGCTGTGACTTTCAGGAAGTAAATTCCTTCGAGTTCGCTGACGTTAATCTGGACGTTGCCGTTGGCGGCGCCACCCTTCACAATCTGGCCAAGGCCATTGACAAGCTGATATTCATAGTTGTTTGCATTTGAAACGATGTTCAACACGTTTTCGGCAGGGTTAGGATAGATGCCGAAGCTGGTTTCGTTTTCTTCAACACCCGTGTAATCCATGTCGATCTGCACTGCTGCCGGCATTGACTCGCCTTCTGCATACACTGCGATGATCATGTAAGTGTATGAACCTTCAACAAGCTCTTCATCGACAAATGTTGTCTCTGTGAGAGCGTCAGCCACGACGGTGCCATTACGCTTGACGATGTATGAGAGTGCGTTTTCCGGAGCATCCCATGTGACGACAGCATTATGACCGTCGGCGATTGCTTCGAGGTTCGTGACAGGATTCAAGACGACTGTGCCACCGCCGCAGTTGACGTCAAATTCACATGCGACGCCCGCGGACGGAGTGCCGCTGCTTGCATAAATCTGCTCACCGCCTTCGTATTCAATCTCGAATGAACATTCACTATTGTATGAACCAGAGACAAATGAGACCGTGACATGAACGCCGCTGCCGATTTCGAGTGTGTAGTCGGCGGAATTACCCGTAGATATTGTCAGGTCTTCCTGTGGTGTGCCATCGCTGTAAACGACGCGAAGTTTTGCACCGTTCCAGCCGTCGCCCCAGCTGTCGTGGAGATGGAACAGAACGTTGCATGAGTTCTTCAACACACCTTCGCCTTCCGCCGAGACTTCATTGTCAGCAACCAATGTGAACACAAGAGGAATCTGTTCCGTTGAAGGGCAGCTTTCATCGATGTTGACGTTGAACACAGCCGTACCCGTTCCTTCGGCTTCGATGGTGCCGATTTGGAATGTCTCGCTGTCAAATGTCACGTACTCGCTTGTTGACGAGATTGTCACGACAGCGTTTGTCGCCATGTAATGACCTGTATTCTTGAAGTTGGCGACAACGGTTGAAGTCGTGCCTGGCTCGTAGCTGCCCGCGAACTGGAAGCTGTCGAACCCGATGATAGGAGCGCCGATTGTGACAATGGCCTTGCCTGTCCAGACCTCCGAACCGCAAGTCATCGTGATGTTGATCTGAGCTTTCGTGCCGTCTGCGACACCGGCTGCCACCGTGTAGGCGAACTCGTCGGTGAGCGTGACTGTCTCGTCAGCGGCGACGACCGCGAATGAACCTTCACTGTCTGTCAACGTGATGGCATCGCTCTCGCAGCTCAATGCCACTGTCGTCGTTCCGGCTGTCGGGTCAACGCCGACGTTCTTGAATGAGATTGACATTGTCTGTTCCGAAGCCGCCGGGACGTTTGCCGGGGTGTAACCTGACACTGTCATGTATGGACCTTCGGCGGGAAGTATCTCAAGAGGTTCATTGTAAGTCACTCTGTTGTAGCCGAGGACGACGAGCTGCGCCGTGCCGACATTTGAGAGCGGCGCGAACGACATTGTACCTTGACCGTCAACAATATTGCAGGTGGCGATGATTTCGCCGTCCATTGACAACGTGGCGATTGCGAATGCGGCATCAGCTGTGATTTCGAGTTCTGACATTCCGAGCATCAATGCTGCCGGAGCCAGCGACACGTTCATGTCGGTCGGGTTGGCTGTCCTGACCATCAATGTCGGGTCGCCGAAGAGGATCCATGTGTCGTGGCATTCGGTGTCGCCGCTCTTGTCGATGACGCTCATGTTACCGTTCAACGAAGCGCCCGCGAGTGTGTGCTTGTACATGTCGGCTCCGTTCCATTCAGTCAAGATGTCAACCATCTCGTCCTGGCCGTACATTGGCGGTTGCCATGGCTGTGACATCCACGAGAACATGCCGCCGATGGCACCTGTAGGGGCACCTGTTGAGTTGTCGGTCGCACGCATCCATGCCTCGGCGAAGCACTCTGGGCTGTGGTTGAATTTACCGTTCAAGCAGGCCACCGACCAGACGATCGGCAACATATTGTCGTTCACCAAAGCGTTGACGTTGCTGTTGCTGTAAGAAGCGACACCCCAGCTTGTCTCCGAACCGTGGTTGCAGTAGTTGATGATGCTGATACCTTCGTTGATTGTCGCACTGATTGTTGACTGTGAAGCGTCACCGCCGCTGCCGCCGTGGTGTTCCGTGACCTGTGAATATGTGTAATGGAGAAGTGTGTCGCGGATGAGGTCTATATGGCGGTAGTCGTCTTCGCCATAGTGACCGGAACCTGCGCCGTAGTAGCCGATGCCCATGCCTTTGTCAACCCATGTGACATCACTCTGAAGGTCGCGCTCGTAGAGAAGAACCTTCGCTACATGTGTCGCTAACTGTGCGTCTGTCTCGACCGAGAAACGTCCGATGAAGATCTCCGGATAGTGGTCGCTGCCTTCAATCTGTCCGAACCAGTTGTCCGAACGTTCGTAGCCGAGTGAGTGTGGCGTGATTTGGGCATAGTCGCCGACGAACAGGACATAGACGAGGTTGTGTTCCGGGTCGTTGTACATGTTCGTGATGTAGCTCTTGATGCCAGTGTCGCTGTTGCCACCCGCCTCTGTCACGCTCACCATCGTTGTCGGACGGCCTGACTGGTTCTTCCAGTTGACGAACTCCTCCATGCCGGCCACGAACTGGTCTGCGCAGATGACGAGCATCTCGCCGCCGTCTTCAACGAAAGGATAAGCCTTGGCCGCGTCGTCGAAGTTGATGAAACGGCGGCTGTATGAAGCCTTGAACTCAGGTGATGTCTTCACCGCATTGCTCTTGCGGGCTGCCTTCTGGTTCACGCCGTTGTTGCTGACCTTTGTCATCGCGATTGTCATGTCTGTATAGACGCGCAATGTCTTTGTGACAGGGTTGTATGCGAACGGACGGACCAGGATGTTCTGGCCGCGGAAGTCTCTTATGATGTACGGTGCGTCGAGTGAAGCCTGTGCCGCCGGCCAGAAAGCGTCCTGCTGATACATCGCGCCGTAGGTGTAAGGCACGTCTTCAGGGTTGATCTGACGGCTGAAGTTGCCCTTTGAAGGGGCGACCTCGACATTCTCGAAATCGACATACTTTGAATTGACGACGTTCACGTCCATCTCCGCCATATCGCCGATCATGACCGGGATGACTTCGTATGGGAGCTGTGGTGCGCCGGCTTCAAGTTCCAAAGCCATCTTGCCCGCGCTGACGGTCACCTGCGTGCCGTTCGGTGTCTTGACGTTTGTTGTGTAGAACCCGCCGAGTTCAAAATTCACGACGACTTCATTCTCTGATGATGACACTAATGTTGTCACCGGTGCGGCCGGGGAATCTTTCGTAATCCCGTGCCATTCCTGTGCCATTCCCATGAAAGAGAACAACATGAGGATTGCTGTTAACAGTAATGATTTTCTCATATTATTTAAAAAATTAAGAATTTCCATTTTGGCCGCAAATATACACAAAAAAGGGACGCCGACAATCGACGTCCCATATTTTTTTGAAATAATTTCAAATTATTTTACGACGACCTTGCGGACTGTAGTGTTGCCATTGGCGACAACCTTCAAGATGTACATTCCGTTGAGGCCGCTGACGTTGAGCTGTGCCTCGCCGTTGGCGTTGCCGCTCATCACTACCTGACCGATGCTGTTGACAAGCTGATATTCGACCTGACCGTTTGAAACGATGTTGAGTACGTTCTCGGCCGGGTTAGGATAAATCATGAAGCTGGCTTCGTTTTCTTCAACACCCGTGTAATCCATGTCTATCTGCACTGCCACCGGGATTGACTCGCCTTCAGCATACACCGCGATGACAATGTAAGTGTATGAGCCTTCAACAAGTTCTTCATCTACAAACGTTGTCTCTGTGAGAGCGTCTGCCACGACAACGCCGTTACGCTTGACGATGTACGAGAGTGCGTTTTCAGGGGCATCCCATGTCACGACAGCATTGTGTCCGTCAGCGATTGCCGCGAGGTTCGTGACAGGATTCAAGATGACAGGGGCTTCACCTGCACAGTTGACATCAAATTCACACTGAACACCCGATGTTGGTGTGCCACTGCTTGCGTAGATCTGCTCGCCGCCTTCATATTCAATCTCGAATGATGTCTCGGATGCATACTGACCGACCTGGAATGTCACCGTTGTATGAACGCCAGTTCCGATCTCGAGTGTGTAATCAGCGCTGGTGCCAGAGCTGATTGTGAGGTCCTGGGACGGTGTGCCGTCGCTGAATGAGACGACAAGTTTGCAGCCGTTCCAGCCGTCACCCCAGCTGTCGTGGAGATGGAACACGACATTGCATGTGTTCTTCATCACGCCTTCGCCTTCTGCTGACACTTCATTGTCGGCTGTGAGGGTGAATGTCAAAGGCATCTGTTCTGTTGTCGGGCATGACGGGTCAACTGTGACGTTGAACAACGCGATACCTTCGCCGCCGACTTCGATTGTGCCGATGTTGAATTCAGACTGTGCGAATGTGAGATATGGGCTTGTGCTTGAGATTGTCACGACAGCGTTGTTTGCCATGTAGTGACCTTTGTTCTCGAATCTCGCGACGACAGGGTATGTCCCGCCTGGTTCGAAGAGACCGGCCCACTGGAAGCCCACGTAGTTGACGATAGGAGCACCGACAACAACCGTAGCCTTGCCTGTCCATGTGTCAGAACCGCATGTTGAAGTCACGTTGATGGTGATCTTTGTGTTGTCAGCAATACCAGAGGCCACGATGAATGAGAACTCGTCTGTCAGTGTGGCTGTCTCGTCTGGAGCGAGTGCGCCGAATGAGCCTTCACCGTCGATGATTGTGAGGTTCTCGTCTTCGCATGTAAGGACGACGTTTGTCGTGCCTGTCGTCGGGTCAGCGCCGACGTTCTTGAATGTGATTGACATTGTCTGTTCCTCGTTGCAAGGGACGTTGCCTGGAGTGAAGCTGTTGACCGAGATGAATGCGCCTTCCATTGCTGCGGCCGGGATTGTCTCGATGCTCGGGATGCAGTTCGGGTGTGTGATGCAGATTGTCACGTCGCCGCCGCTTGTGATAGGTGTCAACGCGATGTTTGTAGTGCCTGACTCGTCGATGGTGCCGGCGCCGTAGAGGACACCGTCCTTTGAGATGCCGACGTATGAGCCTGGTTCAGCTGAGACCTCGAAGAAATCCATGCCGATAGGGAGGATCGGGAGGTGGCTGATGTCGTTGGCGACAGGCTGTATTCTGTAAGGGAGGACGGAGCCGTCACCGAGGACGTGGTAGGCTTCCCAGCAGTAGAGTGTCGCGACGTGCAATTCATAGCCGAGTGCGCCCGCTGCGTTGCCGGCGAGGTTGCCGATGTACGGGATGGCGCAGACCGTGTTGTATGCGTTGTCTGTCCAGATGGCGTCATAGCAGCCGAATGTCGTCTCTTCGTATGAAGGCATTGTGCCGTCAGCGCGGCTTGTGGCACCGACTGCGAAATAGTAGTCGTTAAGCCAGTATGTCGAAGGGCATGAGCCGATGTATGCGTAAGCGGCTTTGTTCTCTGCGCGGACCATTGTCTCGCCGAAGCACGCGCCCGAAATACCCCAGTCGGCGGCCTCGCAGCAGTTACCCATCGCGAGGAAGTACTTGTTGGTGTTTGTCAGGCTGTTGACATCGCCGTTTGTCAGGCTCGGACCCGCCCAGCTTGTGTTTGAGCCGTGCGCCGTGTAGTTCACGAAGCCGACACCTGAGTTGAGGTGGCTGTAGCAGTTTGTATATGTGCCGTGGCTGTATTCATAGACGTTGGCGAGGCCGTGGTC
This sequence comes from Bacteroidales bacterium, assembly GCA_045600605.1. GTDB lineage: Bacteria > Bacteroidota > Bacteroidia > Bacteroidales > F082 > Limimorpha. Next base: position 97,962 of record JAZRYG010000042.1, on the reverse strand, counting down.
TGTGTTGTAGTAGTAGTTTGTGGCGTACCAGATAGCCGGTCTGCCCACTCTGACACCCCAGCCGCTGTCTTCACCGGCGATGAGGAGCACGTTGCCGAGATAGCTCGGGTCCGGCATCGTCAGCTGTTCGTATTCCATTGACTTGTTAATCATCGCCTGGAACTGACCGACGTTCTCTGCCGGGAAACGGCTGTGGAACATCTCCGGGAACTCGTCACCGTCGATACTCATGTAATTAAGGTCTGACACGCAGTTTGTCGTCGCCTGGCTCGCTGTCTTTGACGGAGCGACCTGGTCCTTGTCGCCGACGATCATGACGAACGTAGGAGCATTTTCATTGTATTTGTTTGTGATGAAGCTCTTGATTGAGGCGGCTGATGTGCCCACCGCCGACTCGTCTGTGTAATGTACATCGACATAGAAACCTTTCATGGTCTTCCATGCGACCCATTCTTCCATTGCAGCCTCGAACATGCGGTTTGCGACGACCAGCATCTTGACAGGTGACTGCCAGAGGTCTGGGTGCTCGTCATAGATGTCGTTGATGGCGCGGCTGTTGAAGAACTGCGAGTAGATTGTTGTGTAGTACGGGCTGAATGTGCGTGCGAACTCGCCGTAAGCGACGGTCTCGTCATAGTCGGCGAAGCTGACTTCGACTTCGATGTCGTTATGCACTCTGATTGTGTTTGTTGCCGCATCATATTCAACGGGGTTGATTGTCAAAGCGCCGACCTGGATGCCACGCATTGTTCCTTCGATTGCGAAGTTGCAGATCGGGCGTTCTGCGAAGCCGCGGAGGTTGTAGGCCTTCTCGTTGTATGAGAACGGGATGTCTTCCGGCTTCTGGTCTTTTCTCAACGGGATCTGCATCGGGACGACCGTGCTGATGCCGTAATCTGAAAGGTTATAAACCGTCGTTGTGTAATTCTTCACTGTCACCTTGACGTCTTTCACGCCAAACGGGACGGCGATGAGCTTGTTGGCCGTCGGGAGGCTCGGGTCTCCGATGTTGCCGGCCTGGTACGTGTTGTCCATCGTAAGTGCGGAGAACACACCTTTTTCTGTCGTGATGTTCTGGCTCTCAATGCTGTTGAATGAGAATGTTGCCGAGAATCCACTTGCGGTTACATTTGTAGCCTCTTGTGCACCCTTCTTCTGTGGGTTGAGGTCGATACGACCCTGTGCAAACGTCTGGAAACCGAACATGACGGCCACCAATGCGATTGCGAGTTTTCTGAGTTGATTTTTTCTCATTTTTTTAAAAATTAATGAATATTTAAAATTAATTGTAATTCTCCAATTTGTGGTTTTAGGAGTTTTATGTTTTCAGGTCCTAAATACCTTAAACTCCTAATTACCTGATCACCTGATGATTATTTTCTTTGAAATTATTTTTCCGTTTTCATTTATGTTGACGAAATACATTCCGGCGTTCAAGTCGCTTGCATCTATCACATTTGAGCTTGAGACGATGTGTTTGACAATCTGACCTGAGACATTGTAGATGTCAACATTTTCAACATCAACACCTTTTATGATAATGGTGCCGCCATCTTGATAAACGCTGACTTCCGTCGCCGCATTTTCACCGACACCGGTGATGTTCACCACGACGTAAGGGACACCTTCCTCCGTCGTCGCCGGCCCCGACTCGCCGCCATCATATACGGCGATCACCTGGTACAGATAGCCGCCCTCTTGACCTGTCATATCGTCAAAATACTCGGTCTCCGTAGTGTTTCCGATGAGTTCAAAATCCGTTGCGGTGATGCCTCTATAGACATCGAATGAAATCTCATTTCCTGTTGCGGGTGTCCATGAAATCAACGCGCCGTATGTGCTGTCATCATTCCAGACAAATTCCCCGCTGAGGTCTGTCGGCGCGAGGAAAGGATCTTCGACCACAGGCCCCATGGTGCCGTCCTTCTGTATGTTCTGTCCATACAGACCAGCCACTCCGTTCTTGACATCTTGGAAAAAGACAACATACTGACCGTCAGCGTATTCGTATGCGCCTTCGGCTATCTCTTTACTTTCGGGGAGACAATGGTTTGTGTTGAAATCCTTCTCCCACAGCACCGTCATGTCTGGGTCAACGGCCAATGCTCTTATCACGCCGTCGTCGAAGCTGTTCGCATGGCAGTAAAGCATGGTGACACTCCTGTCGGGTGCGCACGCCACCCTGAACTGTCCGATGTTAGCCGTCGTTGTGGGGACGATGACGGTGCCGCCTTCGCCGTTGAGCAGCTCGCCCGACTGTGAGATCCTGACAACTCTCATTGAGTTGTATGATTGATATTCTGCGTCCGTCTCAAGGAATGCGAGGATGAGGTCACCCGTCACCACGTCGTATGTGCCTGCGCCTTGGATGCGGTAATAATATGCATCTGTCGGGCTGACCTGCACGCCGAACGGATGGCTGTCGTATGTGGTGCAGTTGCCTTCCGCGCTGAAGTGCATGGCGTAGATGTTGAAAGCATCGACGGCGCCGCCGCAGTGCTCGATCCAGCACCAGCCGCCGCCCATGCCGTCGGAGATGATGCTCATGAACTTCCACCCTTGTATCGAGGTGGTGTTCATCATGGTCTGCGTATTGACGATGTTACCTGAAGCGTCTATTTTAGTGACTTTTATTGTCTCATCGTACATTGTCCAACCCTGAGCCGCGTCGTACGACTGGTATGCCACGAGCACTCCGCCGTCGTTTGAGGCCACCATCTTCTGGACGCCGCCGAGCGCACCCACCGGCATCAGTATGTCATCGCCCATCGTGCCGTCAGCGGCGATGTGGCGGACGTGAATGCCATACTCGAAGTCCGTGGTGCTGACCCATGCGCCGCCGTTCTCGTCAGCGACGACCTCCGTGCGGCACTGATAAGCACCATCCGGAAGCTCCGCCGTCTTGACCGGCCCCCAGACAATCTCACCCTGCGCGTTGACCTTGTATGCATACGGCCCATAACCGCCCTCTTCCCTCGCGAAATGCGAGATGGCACAGCAGTCTGTCGTCGCCGCCATGCTGACACCTGTTGACATCGTGGAGCCTGACTGTCCCATGAAAACGGGTTCGTCCCACACCGGGACACCTTCCCTGCTGACGTACATCAGCTTCGGATTCCAGTCACCGCCTACGAAATTGCAGAACTGAATGAAAAAGTCGCCATTCGGACATCTCGACTGGTAAACCTCGTTGTATTCACTTTGTCCTTCGTGAATGAAAGTGTTTGTAGCAGGGTCATCAACCCACTGTGCGCTGGCCGACAAAGAAGCCAATATCACGGCAAAGACTGATAAAAATCTTTTCATGTTTCAATATTTATTTTCAAGGGTTTAATAATAATTTGGTAATATATTTTCATTGAATTTTTTGGCTACAAAGTTACTAATATTTTTTTTATTGTTGCATTTACCATCATTATTTTTTTTGAAAAAAAAGGGAAGCCGCGACAGACCTCCCTTATTTTCTTTGAATTATTGTTTTGAAAGACGACGTCATTTCCCTAACAATCTTTCGTATTCCTTTTTATTTTCAAGCACTTGTATCGCCTTTTCAATCACCTTGTCTTCTTTCAGAACTACTTGATAATATTTGTCGATGTCCCAAATATTTCTCGCAATCAGGGCTTTTATCTGCATCAAAACCCATGTTTCCGAACGTTGGAATTGCTCGTCGTCCCACTCGACTTCTTTTTTTTCGGCCATTTTTTTGAAATCAGCGAGCATGTTTTCATCAATGTTGAACTTTTTGTTGAAATCGTTGAAATCGAGGTATTGTTGATTGATTTTTTCTCTGTTTGCCAAGACGTAATCGATCGTATAGCTGTTGAAGACGCCTTTGCGGACAAGGTTTGTGTAAAGTTTGGTCGAGAACGTGGTGTCGGCCGGCACGAAGATGTCGGGCATGATGCCGCCTCCGCCATAGACGGTACGTCCGCTGTTCAGCGTTGCAAACTTCAGTGAGTCGGGGAATTGTATGCTGTCGGCGTGGAAATATTCGCCGTGGTCGAGACGTTTCTGCATTTCCTTGTGATATTCCTCGACGCCGTCTTCGTACGAGCGTTGTATGCAGCGTCCTGTCGGGGTGTGATAACGTGCTGTCGTCAGCCTTATCATGGCTCCGTCGGGGAGCGTGAACGGCCTCTGCACCAAGCCTTTGCCGAACGAGCGACGGCCGATCAGCACGCCTCTGTCCCAATCCTGAATGGCGCCGGAGACAATCTCACTTGCCGACGCGCTGCCCTCGTCGATGAGGACGACAAGCCGCCCGTTGCGGAACTCACCGTCAGACTCGGTCACGAACACCTGCTTCGGGCTCTTCAAACCCTCTGTGAAGACTACTGTCTTTCCGCTTCCAAGCAATTCATTGCCAAGGCTTATCGCCGTCTGAAGATAGCCGCCAGAGTTCCCTCGCAAATCGAGAACCAACGACTTCAGTCCTTGTTTCTTGAGCTTTTTCAACGCCTCGACGAACTCTTCCGTTGACTGCTGCGCAAAACGGTCAAGCTTGATGTAACCGATATTTTTTGTGAGCATGAATGTCGCATCGATGCTGTTCAACGGAATCTTATCCCTTACAACCTCAAAATCAATAAGTTCCGACTCATTGCCGCGCTTAATCGAAAGCACCACCTTCGTGCCTTTCTTGCCTCTCAGATGACTTGTCACGAAATCGTTGTTGATTTTCTTCCCGAAAGCATCCTCGCCGTCGATTCTTATGATTTTGTCGCCGGCCATGATGCCGACTTTCTCCGACGGGCCGCCGGAGACAGGCGAGACCACAAGGATGGTATCGCGCAGGAGCTGGAACGTCACACCGATGCCCTCGAAACTTCCAACCAAAGGTTCATTGGTTTTCTGCACATCTTTTGCGGAGATATACGCCGAATGCGGGTCTAACTCCTTGAGCATCGCCACGATAGCCTCCTCCGTCAGCTTCGGCATGTCCGCGCTGTCAACATAAAAATTCTCAATCAGATACATCGTCGTCGCGAGCTTCTGCGATGTCGAGGCGACATTTGAATCTTTTTGCTGCTGCGCATTACACAACAAATTGAATGTCAATAAAATAATAATCGAAAATATTCTAAAACCTCTCATATTTCTTTTCCCAAATCTTTAAATTTTAAATCTTTAAATTTTTTAAATCCAAATCAGCTTCTCAAAACGTCAAATGTGTTGTCATCATTGATTTTTATGATTGTCGAAGCCTTTGGTTTGACAACGACATCGTGATAGAGACTCACGACATAATCAGCCGACTGCTTCATGTTTTCGGTGATGTCGGTGAAATTCGCCGGCGACGGCTCTCCGTGAAGATTGGCAGAAGTCGAGGTTATCGGTGCGCCGAGACGTTTTATCACCTCTTTGCAAAATTCATTGGAAGTCACTCTCACACAGACACTTCCGTCAGACGAAAGATTTTTCGCCAAGCCTTTCGACTGTTTAAAAACGATGCTGAGTGGATTCTTCGCCGCCTTAATCAAGTCAGCCACGACAGGTGACGGGGCAACGACGTAATCTTTGAGGCGTTCTATCGAGTCCACGAGAATTATCAACCCCTGCCCTGCCGGACGGTTTTTAATCTTGAAAATCTTGTCGATAGCCTTAGAGTTTGTGGCATCGCAGCCGATACCCCAAATCGTATCCGTCGGATACACAAAGACCTTCCCTTCTTTCAACAGTTTGACACACAATTCGACTTCTTCTTCAAAAGTATTCATAATCTATTTACAAGTTCGTTAATATCAATGTCGTATGCACATTTGAAATGACCTTTCGGGCATTTCTTATAGCCATGCAGTCCGCAAGGACGGCAATCCAATTTCCCGCGTGTCTCAACAACGACGCTGTCTTCCGACAACGGGCCGAAGCCGAAGTCATTCACCGTTGAGCAGAAGACCGCCGTGGTCTTGGCATTCTGCGAACTCGCCAAATGCATTGGTGATGAGTCGTTCACGTAATTCATCCTCGCATCCCTCATCAATGCCGCCGACTCCAGCAACGACAGCTTTCCGGCAAGGCTGACAATATTTTTCCCAAATGCTTGATTTTTAATATGTTCACAAACATCAACATCATCTTTGCCACCCAACAGATAGACTTTCAGGTTGTCTGGGACAAGGTTGAGGAACTCAATCCAGCGGGCTTCTGGAAACTGCTTAGTAAACCACAAAGAGCATGGTGCCACACAAATATATTCTTCTGATTTATAACATTTTACATCTTCAAAAATCTGTTCCGACGGATAAAGCCCCGGACGCATCGCCACTTCATCGGTGATATGTTCAATCAGCTTGTTGTTTCGGTTCACCTCATGAAGCCCCGGCACACCAATTTGATGTCTTATCTTACGAGTGAAAAAAATGCTGAACGGATTCTTATCAAAACCGGCGGTTTCCTTCGCATTGCCAAAAGTAGTGACAAAGCCTGTCGCAGCATAACGTTGCACATTGACAATCAAGTCATAATGCTCGGAGCGCACACTTCTCCAAATCTCAAAAAGATGCTTGTATTTGTTATTTTTTTTATTCCAGACAATCACTTTATTTAAATACGGATGGCAATCGAACAATCCTTCATAGCCTTTTTTAATCATCATATCTATCTGGCTATCAGGATGATACGAATGTAATTTCTCAACAATCGCCGTCGCAAGAATCACATCGCCGATGGATGCCGTCTGTATTATCAAAAACTTTTTCTTCATAATTTACGAGACGCAAAATTACTAATAATTAGTGGTTCTCGTGTAAAAAAAAACATTATTTTTGCAAAAATTTGAACAATGAATTTACTACAGGGAAAGGTTGCCGTCATCACAGGAGCTGGTCGCGGCATTGGAAAGACAATAGCGCTTACATTCGCGGCTGAAGGCTGCGACATCGCATTTACAGATTTGATTATCAACGAGATGGTTGAAGAGACACGCAAAGAGATTGAAGCTCTTGGCGTCAAAGTCATCGCATATCCGGCCAACGCTGCGAGTTTCGAAGACACGCAGAATGTCATCGCGAAAATCATGGAAGACTTCGGCAAAATTGACATTTTGGTCAACAACGCGGGCATCACCAAGGACACGGCTCTGAAACGCATGACCGAAGAACAGTGGGACGCGGTCATCAACGTGAACATGAAGTCGGTCTTCAACTACACCAAGGCCGTCCAGATGATCATGTGGAAACAGAATCACGGCAGTATTATTAATATGAGTAGTGTGGTGGGCTGCGCCGGAAACGCGAACCAATGCAACTACGCGGCTTCGAAAGCCGGCATCATCGGTTTCACGAAGTCGGCGGCGAAGGAGATGGGCGTGCGCAACATCCGCAACAACGCCATCGCGCCGGGCTTTATCGAGTCGGACATGACAAAAGACATTCCTGAGGAAATCAAACAACAGTGGGCGCAGGCGATACCGCTCAAACGCGCCGGCACAACTCAGGATGTCGCCAACATCGCGCTGTTCCTCGCCTCCGACATGTCGGCTTACGTCACCGGTCAGGTCATCGCTGTCGATGGCGGAATGAATATGTAATATGTCACTGATAATCATCGCAATAGCAGTCAGTCTCGTTTATGCGGGACTGCTTTATCTCTTCAACCGCAGGCAACATTACGGCAAGACGCTGACCACAATGTTGTTTGCGTTGAGATTTATTGTCGTCGCCGTTGTGATGATGCTCTTTTTCAATCCTTATATCAAACAGAGAACCAATAAGATAGAACAGCCTATCATTGTTTTCGCAAAAGATAAATCGGCTTCGATAACGATGACCGCCGACTCTGTCTTTTATAAGGAGAAACTGCCGCAAGTCATTGATTCTCTGAGTACTACTTTTGAAAAATACTATAATATCGAGACTTTTGAGTTCGGAGGGAACAGCACCGATATCAGTGAGGCGTTGAACACGATAAGACGTTTATATTATAAAAGGAACATCGGTGCCGTTGTCTTGTTTTCAGACGGCATTGTAAATCAAGGTGTTGAGCCGGAATACAACACCGAAAACTTCCCTTTCCCGATTTATTCGGTGACACTTGGCGACACCGTCAACCATCCGGATTTGATGATTCAGGATGTGAGATACAACAAGTCGATTCCGGCTTCAATGTCGTTCCCGTTGAGAATCACCGTCAACGCGAGAAACGCGAGAGGCTCCGAGATGGCGGTTACGGTCAAGATGGATGGCGTGGAAGTCGGAAGTGCGATAGTGCCTGTCACAAGCAACAGTTTCTCCAAAACGCTCGATTTCAACATCACGCCTGATGGCGAAGGCATAAAACAGATTGACATTCAAATAGATGGACTTGAAAAGGAAACGCAGTTGCTCAACAATTCGCGGCGTATTTTCATCGAAGTCATCGACAGGAAATACAGTATCTTATGTTACGCGAGGTCACCTCATCCCGACATTGCGGCAATAAAGTCGGCACTCGGCAACCACTTTGAGTTTGAGACGGTCTTTGAATATGAGAAAGACAAAAATCTTTCGGGAAACAAGTATAACTTGTTGATTGTGCATCAGTTGCCGATGCCAGAGGAAATCAATGGCATCAGTGTGAAAGAGTTGCCGGTTCTTGCTGTCGTCGGTTCTTCAACGAATATTGATGACTTCAACGGCTCGCAGAATGTCCTTGACATCAAAAAAGGCGCAGTCAACGCAGAACTTGATGTAAGGGCGAGATACAACGATGGTTTCGGGCTATTCACAATCAATTCTGGCATAAATAACGAGTTGAGTTCATATCCGCCGCTGTCGCTTCCGCATCTTGAAACGGCGTTCAAAGCTCACCACGACGAGCTTATGTTCATGAACATCATGGATTTACAGACACCTAATCCGTTGATGTCATTCACGTCTGACGAGAACGGCAGGAAAATTGCGTTTTTATTTGGCACAGGTTGCTGGCGGTGGAAACTTTACGAGTATTATCATCACAAAAACCATGACGGCTTCAATGAGATTTTCAGCAAAACCATGAAATATCTCTTGACTGAAAGAAGCAAGGAGTTGACTGTCAATCACAAAGACAGTTATCCAAGCACGGAGGCTGTCGGTTTCACGGCGGAGTTGCGAAATCCGAGCCGTGAGCTTGTCAACGAGCCCGACCTGCACATCAGGATTACGGGCAGGCAGTCGAAAAAAGTTTACGATTACGTCTTTGCGAAGGGCGATGGCAATTACAATCTGAACATCGGGATTCTCCCCGAAGGTGTTTACACATACGCAGCTTCAGCAAACCTCGGCGGTATCGAATATTCCGCCAACGGCAGCTTCACCGTCGTTGCCCTTGGCATTGAAGCTCAAGACCTGACCGCCAAGACCGACAGGATGAGGCTGATTGCAGAACATACCGGCGGTAAATATTATTATATCACTGACATTCAACAACTTGAAAAAGACCTGAACGCCGACACACGCATCACGTCAATTTCGAGGGAAGAAACAAGATATGACGACTTAATCAATCTCAAATGGCTGTTTTTCAGCATTTTAGGACTGACAACAATTGAATGGATCTTACGGAAAATATTCGGAAGCTATTAGAAATTTTGAATCTTTGAATCTTTGAATCTTTGAATCTTTGAATTTTTGAATTTTTAAAATATATAGGTATGAAAGTAGCAAACAACACGGTGGTCACATTGACCTACACACTGCACAACGACACGATTGAAGGCGAGGTCATCGACCAGGCCACGAAAGAACATCCGCTTGAGGGCATTTTCGGCCACGGGATGTTCCTGCCGAGATTCGAGGAATGTCTGCAAGGCCTTGAGCCGGGCGACACGTTCGGTTTTCACCTCACGCCGGCCGAGGGTTACGGCGAGCGCAACGAGCAGATGGTTTACACGGTGAAGAAAGACATGTTCCTCAACGAAGACGGAACGCTCAACGAGCTTTGCAAGGTCGGTAACACATTGCAGTTCAGCGTTGACGACGGGAACATCATCCCCGGCACCATCAAGGAGATCAGTATTGAACTCGTGAAAATTGACTTCAACCACCAGCTTGCCGGCGTGCCTTTGTTCTTCGAAGGCGAGATTTTAGCGGTGCGCGAACTCACCGAAGCCGACATGGGCGGCGGCTGTCATCACTGCCACCACGAAGACGGCGGCTGCGGAAGTTGCGACGGCGGCTGCGACGGATGCAAATAAAAAAAAAGGCTACCGGACGGTAGCCTTTTTTTTATTTACAAGAAGTCATATCTTCTTGAACACAAAAAAATACCTGTCCTCTAAAGGATTTTCTTCATCAAAGACATTAACGACTTTCAACACACCCATTGGCTTATCAATCTTGCCCACGAGAATTACATCATTATTACTGATGTCCATTATTTTGGTCATTTTATTAGAACTATTGAAAGCCTTGGATACGTTAACTGCTCTGGCATTTGCAAAGTCAAAATCATTAAAGCGGGCAAACAACAGATTCGTTTTACTTCTCCACTCTCTGCTAAAGACTAACGCTGTATCAATAGAATAGTCAAATATATCAACAGAAGAGCTATCAGCTGTCTCACAATCCATAATCAATTCTTTATCAATACTGAAACAATTCTTCTCATTTTTGTAAAAGGCAAACATCGTATATTCTTTTGATACAAGAAGCGGGTCACCAGAAACACTATAAGTCAAGTCCATCTGTGAACTCTTGCCCGTCGAGCAAATTGCTCTGAAGTTCAGTTGTAGATTTTGCGAGTCGTCAAACGCTGGAACAGTGTATTCAAAATAAAAGTTTACAGATTCAGCATTGATTACGGTGTCTAATACTTTTATGACTCCCTCTGTCGTAACCCCACAGATGTCAATTGAAGATATATAACCTTTGTTTGAAAAAGCCTCTATTTTAAACACCATCACATCCCCTGCATTGAAACTTGCTTGAGAATTTACCAAGCTTGGAAGGATGATGACATCATTTTCGTCATTTTTTTTATTGCACGACGCAATCAGAAAAACAGAAATGAAAAAAAATAAAATCAGTCTTTTCATGGTTATTTTAGTTTAAAAGCAAAAAGGTTGGGTCACTTCTGACCCAACCAATACTTTATTCAGACACATTATTTTAGTTTGTATGCCTTGATAACAACAGACTCTTTCATGTATTTACCCAAAAACATTCTCTGAACTTCAGTCTGCATTACTACTGGAACATAATAATCGGCACCGGGATATTCCTCAACAGCTTTGTACAATGCTTTGCTGATTCTACCACCAAGTTTTATATTTGTCTTGCCTTCGAGCATGGTGTATTTAACATCTCTGAAGTTATAATCTTTACCATTGATTTTATCAATAGTTGTGAAAATCCCTAGATATGTATGATATTCCACGTCCACAGTTGTCTCACCAAGTTGCACGTAATCACGGATGTTCGATTCAACACGGACGACGTTTGGCACGAAAGACGTTGTTTGCACACCAGTTGTCTTGCGCAATCCAGAGCACGAACTGAATGACATCACAATCAATGCCAACAGTCCAAATAGTAATATTCTTTTATTCATAGTATTCTAATTATTTGTTAAAGTAATAGCTGATTGTGACACGGAAATCTGAACCGAAACGACCATTTTTGTTGCTAAGTTTGGTATATTCAACTAAATCATCGGTCCCGTTAGGTCTTTCAGTTGTGTAGAACACCTGTTCATTACCATCTGCATCCAAAACTGTGTTTTTATATTTCTGTCCGAAATGAATCATACCGCTGAAGCCATATTCAAGACCCAATGCCAATGGGAGATCCGCAACAAAGCACTGGATGCCGATGAATCCTTCGAGACCCAAATCAAATGAAGACCTTTTACTTGTTCCATTATTCTTGTTATCGATTTTACACACATAATTGTCATAGCCATAGCCAAACGGGAGAGCTCCACCGACATAAACATCAAATATATTCTTTGAATTGAAGTGGTATGCGATACCTGGTGTTAAATAAATACCACCGTCTCTGGCCTTTGCACGAATATCCATTTTCTCATCTTGATATTCAACGGTACCCTTGAGATTTTTATTTGTTGTGTTGTTAGCAACAAAACTTAATCTCCATTCCAAATTCTCACTTGAGAAATACTTGAAATTAATGATTGGAATACCGCTCCATTCAAGTTTATTATCAGAAATTGCTTGCATCTGGCTGGCCGAAACACCAACATAGATGCCATAGGTCCCTTCTTGCGGACGATTACCTGTTCTGATTGTTCTGAATGTCGGATTTCCATCGGAGATCTGTGCAAATGCCTGAGGCAACGTCATAACACACAGCAACGCCACAAAAAGCATCGACTTCAACAATGTAAATTTTTTCATAAATACTATGCTTTGTTATATACCATCAAGCCCATCGGTTTTAGGATTATTGAAACTTGTTAAATACCAAATAACGGCGGTCTCGATTCATGTATAAACAAAAAACCAAACAACCGATTATTTTTCGCAAAGATACACATTATTTCATAAGGTTCTAAAAAAAAACAAATATTTTTTTATCTATCTTCTTCCGCCGCCAGACCTTGAACCGCTCGTTGAACTCGAGCTTCTTGATGAGGAACTGCTTGAAGACCTCGATGAGGAATTTCCAGATGACGAAGACCTTGACGATGATGAATTTGAAATTGTTGATGATGAATTATTTGAACGTCTTGAAGACGAAGATGCCGAAGAGTTGGTCCTTGAATTTGAAGAATTGGAAACAGAAGAAGACTGTCTGTTTGAAGATGACGATGATGTCCTTGCCGGAGATGACGTGCCGGATGAAGTACGCCTCGGCACGGATGGCGCCACTGTGTTTCCAGAACCCGAGTGCGCTCTTCTTGACGAAGATGACGTGTTAGACACGCTCGTACTATAATGATTATGTGACACTCTCGGTGCCGACGGTCTTTCGTTTATGTTCACAACATTGTTGTTTCCGCCGTTGCAATTATTCACATTTCCGTTTATGACGGTGTAATAATTATTGACGCAATATGGGTTATAGCCATACGCGTAAGCCCAGCCCGGAGGAGGCGTGACATAATAATAGCCATAGACAGGAGGACGCTGAAGGCGCACATCATAATAATAATCAACAACTGGCTCCGGCTCGGTAGTAACAACCAAATCCGAACTGTAAGACGGAGAGCTCAGACAGAGCATCAAAGACGAGAACTGCTCGTATGCCGTAAGCGGATACCATTGATTTTCAAACTCATACACAGGAAGAACCGTATAAACCGAGTCGTAATAAACCATACTTAAATCAAGTTCCATCTTGACCCTCTTCATCGCCCCAGCCTTGACCTTGATGTTTTTCTTCGCATAATAATGGTCAACATCAGGCTCCATCAAGATGATGAACTCGCCTTTATATGTCTCAGAACCAATGTTTTTAACATCGAAATAAAACTGGACATAATCGTTTTCGCCCGTGTCGTAAAACTCCATTTTCGGTTGCGAGACCATCAGCAGCTCGGGTTCATAATAACTTTCAACTTGCGCAACCGCGTTTGACAACAGCATCATGCTGATTATCAGCATCAAACATTTATTACCTTTCATAATATCATATTTTATTCACGCCGTCAGTGCGATATACGGTCGCTGTCCTGGCAACGTTGTAAACCTTCATTGTAATATTTTCATCTATCTTTTCTGACGGGAAGACTGCATTCGTATCAATATTACCGAACCCGCCGAAACGTCTTTCATCAGTACTTAAAACAATACTGTAATCGCCTGTCCGTTTGACATTTACCTTATAGTCAGGCAAAGATTTCTGCCCGAAATTAAACACAAAAATGAGGTTGTTTCGTTCAAATACGATTGTTTTGTTTTCCTCATCGGCATTGAGAAGCCACGCTTGGGCAGACGACATCAGATTTGTTTTTTTGATGAAATCGAGCATCGCTACGTCAAAGTCATTGAGCCAGTGATATTTAAGATTTTTATTATCAACCAACGACCACTGGCGGCGTGCGTGCTTGTAGCTCCAATCGTTGTCTTTTCTCGGAAAATCAATCCACTCTGGATGTCCGAACTCGTTGCCCATGAAATTCAGCCACGCGTCGCCGCCGAGCGCGATGGTGAAAAGCCTGATCATCTTATGCAGGGCGATGCCGCGGTCGATGACAAAATTCTCGTCTCCGATTGACATTGATGTGTACATTTCCTTGTCCATCAGTCTGAAAGCCAACGTCTTATCACCCACGAGCGCCTGATCGTGCGACTCGGCGTAAGCGATGGTCTTCACGTCGCTCATCCTGTTTGTCATCGTAAAGAAGAACTCGTGCATATTCCATTCCTCATCGGTCTGGTCCTTCAGCACCTTAATCCAGAAATCCGGCAGTCCCATGCCAAGTCGGTAGTCAAAGCCAAGCCCGCCGTCCTCAGCAGCCGCGCAAAGTCCCGGCATCCCGCTCACATCTTCTGCGATTGAAATATTGCCTTTCCGAAGATTATGCACCAACCGATTTGCGAGCTGAAGATACATAACAGCGTCATTATCAATATTTTCGCCAAAATATTTCCACGGGTCATCAAATGTAACACCAATAGCATGGTCAAGATAAAGCATGGAAGTCACGCCATCGAACCTGAATCCGTCAAAACGAAAATCCTCAAGCCAGTAACGCAGATTCGAAAGCAGCAGCTGCAGTGTTTCCATCTTCCCGTAGTTGAAAATCTTTGAATCCCACAACGGATGTTCACCGTCTTTCCCTGATTTAAGATACTGATAATCAGTGCCGTCAAACAGATTCAATCCCTCACGGATATTCTTGACGGTATGTGAATGCACCACATCCATGATAACGAGCAGTCCAAGTCTATGTGCTTCATCCACAAGCATTTTCAGTTCCTCAGGTGTGCCGAAGCGCGAACTCGGGGCAAACAAATTCGACACATGATAACCGAACGAGCCGTAATAAGGATGCTCAGCAATCGCCATCAGTTGCACTGCATTGTAGCCATCGGCTTTTATTCGTGGTAATACGTTGATTCTAAACTCGTTATATGTCCCGACTCCTTCTCTTTCCTGCGCCATCCCGACATGAGCCTCATATATCAGCAACGGCTCATCTTTCATCTCAGGCCTTTGATATTCAAAGATATACTGTTTTTCTGGATTCCAAAACTGTCCGCGGAAATCTTTCGTGTCGTCATCTTGCAACACCTTATTAATATATACAGGAATCCTCTCCTGCTCGCCGATGCTCGACTGCACCAACACCTTCAGGAGGCTTCCGTGGACGAGCCGCCCTGAAAACTCGGCATCGGGAAGGAAAATCTCCCAGACACCATTGTCGGTCTTCTCCATCGGATTCGCGTAGCGATCCCATCCGTTGAAATCGCCGAACAACGAGAGATAATGCGCCGCCGGCGCCCACTCGCGATACCACCAGCCATGACGGAATTTGTCATAATGAAAACCGAGAAACTCGTGCGCCGAAGCAAAGTTCTTAAGGCTACCATATTGACTCTCAATGTTTTTAAGGCAATTATGATAACGGTCAAAACGTCCCTGCACCTCATCGGCGACAGGATTCAGCCAACTGTCTTTTTCAACTATCTTCATCATAACTTTATTTTCAAACAACCATCAGACGGTGCATGCACCGTCTCTACATCTGACATTCAAAAGGTCAACAATCTTCACTTCGCCGGGATTCAATTCAACCTGATATTCGTTTCTGCAACCTCCGACCAATTCCACCGCATCTTCAGGTACCGTCACAGTCACCTTTCTGCTCTCATTCAAATTGAAATTGATGACAATCAATAACTTTTGTTTCCCGCAATAACGCAGAAACGCATATATATATTGTGGATCAAAGTCAGAATACCAAGGATTCGCCCACATCAAATCATAAAACGCGCCATCCCGAATCGCTGGATTTTTCTCTCTGAAATTCAATAACTTAGAATAAAACTCATAAACATCAGAGTGTCTGTCGTCTTTCAAGACCGATTTCATTGAGACGTAATCAAAGATTGAAGTCCGCCCGTCATCACCGCTGAAACCTGCCGCGCCGTCAGCGTCCTCTCCATATTCCTGACCATTGTAAATCATGAACGGACACTTGTTCATCAACGCTGACATTGCGACAAACGGAAAGGCGTTTCTTGCGTTTTTCATAAAATGTTTCGACGCAAGTCTGACCTCATCGTGGTTTTCCATAAAACGCAACATATTGTCATCCAAGCCGTTAAGTCGCTTCCAGACCTCAGAAATCGTTTCAGCGCGTTGTCCGTATCTGTAAATGTTTTCAAGCGTATTGTACAACCCGACTTTATCGTAAAGATAATCGAAACCAGCTTCGATATATGCCTTATAAAGATTCGGCTGGTAAATCTCGGCTATCATCGTGATATTGAAGTCTTTACGAACTTCAGCAATAACCCAGCGCCAGAACTCGACGGGTACCATCTCCGCCATATCAACACGGAAGCCATCAACGCCTTTCGAGCACCAGAAACAAATGACATTCAACATCTTACGCCAAGTATCCGGGACAAACTCAAAATGTCTGCCGCCGTCACGATAGTCAACGCCGAAATTGAGTTTCACAGTGTCGTACCAATCATTGACCGAAGGATTCGGACGGAAGACATCGTTGCCACTGGCTTTCGCCGGAAACTCACGATATTCGTCATTATCACCTATCGGATTGACATACAACTCATTAGGACAATAATAAAAATTATTCGCAGGAGAAAACTCCACGTTCTTATCATCATTGACACCGAAATCGCTGATGTAATCAGGTTTGCAAGCCGACTTATATTCCCGCGCCAAGTGATTGGGAATGAGGTCGATAATGACTTTCAGCCCGTGTTTGTGAATCCTATCGACAGCAGCTTCAAACTCAGCCATTCTGTTTTCCGGCTTTACCGCCAAATCAGGATCGACATCGTAATAATCAAGAATTGAATAAGGTGAGCCAGCCAAGCCTTTGGTTATCAATCGATTTGTTGGTTTCAGACCGATATACGAATAATCAGACGCTGTTGAATGCCTTATAACGCCCGTAAGCCACACATGACTGATTCCCAATGACTTAAGACGTTCAATTTCATCGTCTGTAATGTCGTTGAAAGTGCCACAACCATTTTGTTCGCGTGTGCCGTTTGGCTTCCACGCACCGTTTTTGTTACCAAAAACCCGAACAAAAAGCTGGTATATGTTCATAATCAGATCAGATCGAGCATGAAAGCGTATTCAAGCGCAATTTCCTTGAACGGCTCAAAACGGCCTGACGCGCCGCCGTGTCCGAAATCCATATTGGTTTTCAAGTACAGAGGGTTGTCATCGGTCTTGAGTTCACGCAGTTTCGCGACCCATTTCGCCGGTTCCCAATACTGCACCTGACTGTCGTGAAGGCCTGTCGTCACAAGCATCGCCGGATAGTCTTTGGCCTCTACGTTGTCGTACGGCGAATACGAAAGCATGTAGTCGTAATAGTCTTTCTCGTTCGGGTTGCCCCACTCGTCATATTCACCTGTCGTCAGCGGGATGCTTTCATCGAGCATTGTCGTCACGACATCGACGAAAGGCACCTGTGCGATTATGCCCCTGAAGAGTTCCGGCGCCATGTTTGCAACTGCGCCGACAAGGAGCCCGCCGGCGCTTCCGCCCATCGCGAAGATCATCTTGCTATTTGTAAACCCTTGATTTATAAGATATTCACCACAAGAAATAAAATCAGTGAAAGTGTTTTTCTTTTTAAAGAGCTTGCCGTCTTCATACCATTGCCGTCCCATTTCCTCGCCGCCTCGGATATGTGCTATCGCCCAGACGAAGCCTCTGTCGAGGAGACTGAGACGCGCCGTCGAGAAATAGGCGTCAAGGCTATTGCCATACGAGCCGTAGCCGTAAAGCACCAACGGATTGCGTCCGTTTTTCGCCAATCCCTTCTTGTAAACCAATGAGATAGGAACAAGAACGCCGTCTTTCGCCGGAGCCATCAGGCGTTCCGTCACGTAATCCGACGGATTGTAACCGCCGACAATCTCCTGCTGTTTCAGGAGTTTTGCCGTCTTACTGACCATATCATATTGATACACAGAGTTTGGCGTTGTCATCGAAGTGTAAGCATATCTCAACAGATGCGTGTCGAACTCCGGATTTGCCGAGGCGCCGACGGTGTATGCCGCCTCACCGAAATCGATGTAATAGTCAGTCCGCCCGTCCCACGACAGCACCCGCAGATTCGTCAGTCCGTTGATTCTCTCCTCAACAACGATGAAATCAGCGAAGATGTCGATGTCCTCAACAAGAACGTCTTCGCGGTAAGCGATGAACTCCTCCCAGTTTTCTTTCTCGGTCGCATTTACAGGGGTCTTCATGACCTTGAAGTTCTTCGCGCCATCGGCATTTGTGATGACATAGAAATATTCGCCATAGTGTCCGATGCCGTAAAGAATGTCGTCCTGCCTTTCCTGGAAGATTTTGAACTCGTCTTTCGGCTTGTCGGCATCGATGAAACGCACTTCCGAGCTCAAGGTGCTTTCAGAAATAATTACGATATATCTATCTGATTTTGTTTTAGTTATATAAGCATAAAACGTCGCATCATCTTCATAGAAGACCTCAACATCATCTTTAGGGTCGGTGCCGACTTCATGACGCATAATCCTGCAAGAGCGCAGCGACTCGTCTTTCATGCTGTAGAAAATCGTCTTGTTGTCGTTTGCCCAGACCATGTTTCCCGTTGTGTTTTGGATGACTTCTGTGAACATCTTGCCCGTGGCTATTTCTTTCACGAAGATTTGATACTGTCGGCGGCTGACCGTGTCAACACTATATGCAATCAGTTGATTATCAGGACTAACATTATACGCCCCGATGTCGAAATACGAATACCCGCGCGACATTTCATAGCCATTGAGCAGGATTTCTTCCTCACCTTGTCGTGTCAAATCGAGGTAATCGTCGTTCAGGGCGCGTCGGCGGCAGTAAATCGGATATTCCATCCCTTCCTCAAAACGCGAGTAATAGACATAGCCTTTATGTCTGACGGGAACCGACACATCGTCTTGTTTTATTCTTGCGACAATCTCTTCAAACAATTGATTCTGAAGCGGTTCTGTATGCTTCATCATTTCCTGTTCGTAGGCGTTTTCAGCCTTAAGATAGTCGATTACTTCAGGATTTTCGCGCTCATTGAGCCAGTAATAATTGTCCACACGAGTATGACCGTGAATCGTCATCTCGTGTGGTATTTTTTTCAAAGACGGTTTTCCCATTGTTAGAATGTTAAGGTCAGGCTCATGCTCGGCATGATTGGCAGCTGATACATTGTCTCGCCTGAGACGATGTCAACATAGAAGACATTGTTTCTGTTATATACGTTCGTCACGCTGAGGTCGAGTTCAAGATTCACGCGGTCGGTGAAGTTGAATCTGCGTTTCGCGTCGATGTCAAACCTGTGATATGTAGGAAGTTCGCCTTTGTTAAGGTCATCATAGATGAGTCCGAGGTCGCCATTGGTGCTTATGAAGCCATCGCCGACGTTGCCCAGCTGATAACTCTCGTAGAATCCGCTTACCTGTGTGAACGGGAATCCCGAGCCGAAGTTCCATCGGCCGCTCAGTTCCCACTGTTTCCTTGCGCCCGCGCTGTAAGTCACGATAAGGTTGATGTTATGACGGCGGTCGTAGTGGGTGCGGTAGTTCACGAGTTCTTTATTTTCATTTTCATAGTTCTTATTGACATGAGCGTACGAATAGGCGGCCCACACATACCATCTGAATTGCTCGAATTTAAGCGAGAGGTCGATGCCGTACGCCTTGCCGTTTTCAATCATGAAGTCTTTCTTCAGGATGTCGGGCGTCCCGTAAGGCGCATTCGTCTCGGAATAGAGCTGGTTCCTGTTCATGTTCGTAAGTTGCTTGAAATCTTTGAGATAGCCTTCAAGGTTCAAGGTCAAGTTACTGATGATGTCGAATTCGGTTCCGATGATGTAATGGTTCGCTTTCTGGAGTTTGGTCGTCACTTCCTTGCCATTGAATTTTTTAGGCAGGTTGTCGGGGCCTGAAAGGAATCCGTAGAAGAGGTTCACGACGTCGCGGTCGCTGTTCGCCGCGATGAGGTTTTGTGAATACATGCCTGCCGCCCCTTTGATGCGGAACCAGTCGGTCACGTTGTATTTGATAGCGAGACGTGGCTCGGGCGACACCTCTGCGAGCGACGCATACCATTGCATGCGGAAACTCGGCTCGATGATGAGTTTGTTGAGCTGCCACTTATATTTGATGAACGCCCCGAGTTCGGTGGTGTTTTCGGTCATGTCGATGTCGATTCCGTTGGTTTTCCTGTAGTCGAAGACGGTCTTGAAACCGAGTAATTCGATACCGTATTTCAGAGTGTTTTTACCGAGGAAATACGAAAAATTGAAGCCTGCGTTAAAGCCGCCTATCGAGCTTGAACGCGGGTTGTTGTTTGCCTCATGAAGCTCCGCGACATAGTTTGAATAGGCGATATTTCCTTCGACAAGAACCGGCGACTTACCCGGGATTATCACCATGCTCGCGCCGCCGCCATACGACTTCCAATTGAAGTCGGATATTGATTTATAATTGTTTACCTGGTCATTGAAACTGAAGCCGAACAAATTTACCTTGCTGCCATTGGCGGCGTTAAGTGATATTTTCCCGTAGAAATCCTGATATTCGTACGGCAGCACGCCGCACTTGATCATCGGGTCATATATGCTTTTACTTGATTCTTCGAGATATGATGCCTTAGCGGAAAGTATGAACGACAGACTGACATCATCGTCAGACTTCGCTTTTTTGAGAGGGCCTTCGAGGAGGAATTTCGCGCCGAACGTTGATGCGCCTACCCTTCCGGAAAGACGTTTCTTGTTACCGTCGCGGGTGGTGATGTCCATCACCGAGGAGACGCGACCGCCGTATTCCGCGCCGAAGCCGCCGGTATAGACCTCCGCATTCCTGATGATGTCGGTGTCGAAAACGGAAAACAAGCCTATGCTGTGGAACGGGTTATACACAATCATTCCGTCAAGGAGCACTTTATTCTGAATCGGTGAGCCGCCGCGGATGTAAAGCTGTCCTCCCTGGTCGCCGGTAAACACCACACCTGGGATGACTTGGAGATATTGCGCGAGGTCGGCCTGACCGCCTATCGACGGTATCTTCGTTATGGTCTTCGGCGTGATGTTCACCACCGATGTCTTGGTTTCAGTCCTCGCCTCGATCTTATCGGCAGTGACGTTGACAGCCTCCAATTTTATCGAGGCCTCGCTCAAATTATATTTCTTAGTTATTATCTGATTGTTTTTCAATGAGATAGGGTCTTTAATAGTATCACATCCAACCATTGTCACCATAACGAAATAACTTCCGTCGGGGATTCTTGTGATACTGAAATAACCATTGATATCGGTTGTTGAACCCAATGTTGTCCCTTCAAGATACACATTCGCGAACATCATCGGCTCGCCGGTTTCTGTTTCGTACACGAAACCTTTCACTGTATTATCGCCTTGAGCGTATGTCAAAACACTGCTAATCAGCAGGATAAGTATAAATAAACTTCTTTTCAGGATGCAAGATTTACTCATTTCTCTCATTTAATTAATAAAATCGTTAAAGCACGCAAAGATAATGAATAAATTCCAAACCCGTATGTTTTTTTTGAGGAATTTACTTGGTTTCCTGCGATGCCTTCCTTATCAGTTCGAGTTCTTTTTCCGAGAAATGTTCAGGAATGACAACCTTCACTTTCAGCAGCATCACGCCCTCACCTTCTTTTCCGTAATGAGGCATTCCTAACCCTTTGAGTCTCAACACACTGTCACTTTGCGTCATTGGTTTTATCGGGACATTGACGAGGCCTTTCAATGTCTGCACCTCGACTTTTCCGCCAAGGATTGCAGTGTAGAAATCGACATTGACATTTTTGACAAGGTCATCGCCACTACGTTGATATTCTGGGTCTTGCGAAACATTAATCTTCAGAAGCAGGTCACCGTTTTCGCCGCCATTGATGCCTGGGTTGCCTTTGCCTTTCACGCGCAGCACTTGTCCGTCGCTGACTCCTGGTTTTATTGAAACTTTAATTGTGTGATTACCAATGTTAAAAATGCGTTGAGAGCCGTTATAAGCTTCAAGGAGCGTCATATTGACCGTTGCGTTGAGGTCTTGGCCTTTCATGCTTCTTGAGCGCGAGCGTCGGCCACCGAAGTTCCCGAAACCGCCCATATCGCCGAAGTTGAAACCGCCTCTGCCACTCTGTCCGCCAAAGAATCTCTCGAAAAACTCGGAGAAGCCGCTGCTTTCAAAACCTTGATTGCCAAACCCTTGACCATTGAAGCCGAAGCCGCCATGACCGCCGAAACCGGCATTCTCGTATTGTTTCCAGTTCGCGCCAAGCTCGTCATATTTCTTACGTGATTCAGCATTGCCGAGCACCTCGTATGCCTCTGAGATCTCCTTGAATTTCTCCTCGGCGGCCTTGTTGCCAGGGTTCTTGTCGGGATGATATTTCACCGCCAATTTTCTGAAAGCTTTTTTTATTTCCTCTTGCGAAGCTGAACGCTCGACACCCAAAATCTTGTAATAATCTTTATAATCCATAGTTTTTCTCTGTTAGATAATAGTGACAAAGACGCCACACGGGGGCGCCTCTATCAAATATTGTGCCATAAAATTTAAGTCAAAACACTGAATATCAATAGCGTTTGATATTAACATTAGATATTGCACAAGATAATTCGATGACAATATTCTGAGTCACAGAGCCATAATTCGGGGTTTCATACACTCCGTTTCTGACTTTCTCGAAGCCTTCGAACGACTTGTTGCTCAACGCTGAGTCACTCTCGATTTTACAGCCAGCCGACTCAGGGATGCGAATGGTAATGCTTGAGACTCCTGTCTCGACATTGATCTTTGTGTTGTCATAAAGCGTTCCCACTTTCAAATCGACATGACAAACACCGCCTTCAAGATCTATCTCCGCAACCTTGTAATCAGAAAAGTCATAATTGACATCACAAGCGCCAAGTGCCAAGTCAAAGCTCCAAACAGGATTGGTATTCAATGACATAGTAAACACATTGTCTTGTTTTTTCACATCTTTATCTGTATTCCCCTCGCTCGAGAATTTGATTTCAGCCTCGTACGCGCCATCGTATTTCACATTGAACGCCTGATGGATAAAACGGCTGTTGTTTGCCGCATAAATCAGATTTGAAGTCGGGGAACCGAGCCTCAAGGTTCCTGCACCATATTCAACTTCAACCTCAGCAAATTTCACATCTTTGTACGGCTCCGAAAACTCCTGTACCACATCCCATTCAGCATCATTTGTATCATCTTGATTTTCAACATATTCATCTTCAAAATCATCCCAATCATCGTTAAAAATCACCGAGCATT
Organism: Bacteroidales bacterium; assembly: GCA_045600605.1. GTDB lineage: Bacteria > Bacteroidota > Bacteroidia > Bacteroidales > F082 > Limimorpha. Next base: position 74,573 of record JAZRYG010000042.1, on the reverse strand, counting down.
TACTTGACGAACGACAGCTGCCATCCATGCAGGAATAACCAATCACGCCTCCAAGAAGTACAGCAGCCACGATGCCGGTGCGAATCCAGCGATTTATCGGAAGCACACAAACACCTATGATTATCAATATCAAAGGCCATAACCTTACAACATTATGCCACACAATATGAATGTCCAAGAATATCGCGCACAACGCGAATATACCGATGATAATAAGTATCACGCCAGTAGCGAAGCCATCGCCTGATTTTGTTTTCGAGTTAGCCATTGTTTTGATTTTTTTGAGTGTTAATAATGATTACAACGCCAAGGGCGATAAGGATTACCGGCCACAGTTTCCAAATCCAACCGATATACGTAAAATTATCAATAAGAGCAAGTAATCCTATGCAAATCAATATTATAGAAAATGTCATTGCTCCCTTATGACTGTTTTGTCTTTCTTCAGGTGTAATATCCACCGTCGGTTCTTCCTGATATATATTATTGTAATTCAAGACTTTTTGCGACGGCGCCACTATCCAAAGGATAACGTAAAGCCAGAATCCGAAACTGCCGCATAAAGCAGCGACCACAAAAAGCACACGCATCAAGGCGACATCAATGTTGAGGTAATCAGCAAGACCAGCACACACGCCACCTATCACACGGTTGGTGCTGGAGCGTTCAAATTTTTTGTTTTCCATTTTGTGTATTTTTTTATTTTGATATCAAACTTTATTCTTTTTTTGTCTATTTTCGCAAAAAAATAACAATCATGCGATTTTTATGTTCATTTTTGGTTTCCATAACGTTGCTTTTGTTAAATTGCTGCACTAATGAGAAAAAAAATTTTACAAGCACGTCAGATATATATGAAAAATTCGCGGAGCCGGAGATGCAATACCGACCGTACGTCAGATGGTGGTGGAACGGCGACAAGGTCGAAGCCGAGGAGCTTAAGCGCGAGCTGAACCTTTTGAAGGATGCCGGCATTGGCGGCGTTGAGATAAACCCAGTTGAATTTCCAAGCTATTGTGACAGCGCAGGCAAAGAGTCGCTTTTGTGGCTAAGCCCTGAATGGATTGATATGCTGCAAGTTACGTTTGAAGAAGCTAAGCGCCTCGGTATGACGTGCGACCTCATCGTCGGCTCCGGCTGGCCTTTCGGCGCGGAGTTCCTTGAAGACGACGAACGCGCCCAAATCATCGTCAACCACGCCGAAAAAGTGTCAGGACCCGTGTCACTGACAATTTGTCAAGACAGCATCTTCAAGAAAGCGCAACCTGAAATCAGCTCGCCGTACGATGGCATGACATCGGAGCTTTTCGCGCTGCGACTTTATCCCAATCCTGCCGGCAATCCGTTCGATTACACCGATCTGCTTCCTTTAGGCAACGATGGAATATTTAATGTTGAAGTCCCAGAAGGCGAATACACCATCGGTGCTCTCGTGAAATACAACGGTTTCCTTGAAGTCATCAACGGTGCGCCAGGTGCCGCCGGACCCGTCCTCAACCACTTCGACTCGGCGGCAGTCAGCAGATACCTCTATAATATGTCAGACAAGATTCAGGCGCAGATTGGACCGTTGAAGGACCACATCCGCGCACTTTTCACCGACTCGATGGAACTTGAAGGCGCCAACTGGACATCCGACATTGCAAAGGAGTTTGAAGCACGTTACGGATATAATATCATTGATTATCTGCCGTTTATACTCTTTGAAATCGGCTCAATGGGAAGCGCGAAGCATTACAACCCTGTCATCCCGATCACCGATGATTTTCTCGACGACGTGCAACGCGCCCGTTTCGACTTTGAAAGCTTCAAGGCTGATTTGATGCTCGAACGTTTCACTCACACCTATCAGGCGTGGTGCCGTGACCTCGGCGTGAAGTCGCGCGCGCAGGCATACGGACGCGGCTTCTACCCGCTCGAAAACGCGATGGATTATGACATACCCGAAGGCGAGGCATGGACCACTAACTGGTTGAGACACAAGCCTGGAGAGGAGATGTCGGAGAAAGACTACCGCCGTGGCAGGGCTTACACCATGGTCAACAAGTTCGTGTCATCGGCGGCGCATCTCGCCGGAAACAGAACCATGAGCTGCGAGGAGATGACCAACACTTACACCGTCTTCAACATGACGCTCGACCAACTGAAACTCGGCGGCGACCAAGCAGCCATTTCGGGCGTGACACATTCCGTTTTCCACGGTTTCAACTACTCGCCGAACCTCGAAGTAGAGTTTCCGGGATGGCTCCGCTACGGCGCATTCTACTCTGAAAACAACACATGGTGGAAGCATTTTCATCTTTATAACGACTACAAAGCGCGTCTTTCGACAGCCTTACAACACGCTGATTATCATGCAGACATTGCAATTCTGAACCCCGAGAACGACATGTGGAGCACCATCGGGATGCAGAACGAACCGTTCCCGAACGTGACACGTGCGCAATACAAAACCTTCATCTGGGAGTGCATCAGCAAGACCGGCGGCGGAAGCGATTACGTCACCGAAAATATCATCAATAGGTCTGATATTGAAAAAGGTGTAATAAAATTCAACAAAAGAAAATACAACACCTTGATTATCATCGATGTTGAAAGTCTCTTCTCAGAAACGGCAAAGAACATCGCACGTTTCGCGCAAAGCGGCGGAAAAGTCATCTGCATCGAAACAATCCCACACAAATCGTTGGGCTTGAGAAAAGATAAAAACATTCAAGATTCAATTGTAAATCATTACATTACGGAAGTTTCAAAATATGAGAACTTTGTCTTCGTAAAGCCTCCGAAAGAAGAATTTCTGCCTTGGTACGACAGTCTGATGAAAGCCGAGAGACTGCCACATTACATTGACATTCTGTCGCCCGACATGTATCTGATGCAAAACCGTTATACAACCGACGACGGCTGCGAAATGATTTTCTTCTCAAACTCAAACAGATACAAATCGCATAAGACAAAAGTCTCTTTCAGCAAGCAGCTGACAAAACGCAAGTACCCGTGGATCTGGGACTTACAAACCGGCGAGCGTCATCGTATCAACCTTGACAAAGACGACAGCTTCGAGTTTGACTTCGGTCCGGCGGAGAGCATCCTTTTGGTTTTTGACAAAAACAAAGGTAAGACGTCTGATTTCAAGAGTGAAGTTTTGAGAGTTGAGAGTGAAGATTATAGTTTTGACTGGGATGTCGAGTTTCTTCATGCTCGCATCGACACGACATTCACCGCTCATTTCGACACACTTATAGATTTGAAAACCAACGATTTATATAAATATTTCGCTGGTGACATCGTTTACACAAAGGCCATTGAACTTGATTCGGTTCCAACAACTTTAGACCTCGGACTTGTTCACGGAGTGTCGGAATTGTTTGTAAACGGCAAATCCGCAGGCGTGAAATATTTTGGAAGAAAAATCTATGACATCACACCTTATATCATTAATGGTGAGAATAAAATTGAGGTTCGTGTGACCACGACTTTGGGCAATTACATGAAGTCACTGCCCGACAGCAACCGTGTGGCATACGTTTATGTGAACAATAAACGCAGGATGCAGGATTTCCAAAGCCAAGGGATGATTGGACCTGTCAGAATATTTTATTAAATTGAATATCAAATATTTACAATAATGAAAAAAGTATTTTTATCAATTTTATTTGCAATTTCGATGGCATTTTCCGTAAATGTCTTCGCGCAGGAAAAACCCGTTTACAAAGCCTCAATGTTCGGCATCCGATCCGACGGCGTGACAATGAACACCGGTTCGATACAGAAGGCCATCGACTGGATTTCGGAGCAGGGCGGCGGCACACTGCGTTTCTATGTCGGGCGTTACCTTACCGGAACGATACATTTGAAGTCGAACGTGACAATAGAACTTGTTGAAGGCGCAATACTCGTCGGCAGCACGAACCCGTGGGATTACGACAAGCTCGAGGCCACCAACGACCATGCCTTCATCATGGCGGAGGGCGTCGAAAACATCAGAATCATCGGGATACACAACAGCGGCGGCGTCATTGACGGACGCGGACGGGAAGTCGGGTTCAACTGCACGAACATGGTGCATGTCGGCGTCATCAGCGACAGGCTCGGAAACGACCGCGCAAACGAGGCAATACGCCCGCGGCTTCTCCTTTTCAGAGAATGCAGAAATGTGGAAGTTGACAACGTAACCTTCAAGAACTCAGCGAGTTGGGTGTGTATGTACGACCAATGCGAAAACGTGAAAGTCAACAACGTGTGTGTTGAGAGCATGGCTTATTGGAACAACGACGGCATCGACATCGTTGACTGCAACAATTTCGTGCTGACGAACAGCTACATCAATGCAAGCGATGACGCGATCTGTCTCAAGTCGCACAGTGCCAAGAAGTTATGCCAGAACATCGAGGTCAGGAACTGCACTGCGCGTTCGAGTGCGAGCGGAATAAAATTCGGCACTTTTGCCGTGGGCGGATTCAAAAATGTGAAAATCATAAATAACAGAGTTTATGACACTTACAGAAGCGCAATCACCATACAAAGCGTTGACGGCGGCATCTGCGAGGACATCACCGTCGATTCGCTTTACGCCGTGAATGTCGGCAACGCGATTTATTTGAACATCGGGGCGCGTCGCGACAAGCAGAGTTTCATGAAAGACATAACAATAAAAAACATGTACTGTGAAATCGCAGTTGGCAAGCCGGATGAAGGCTACGAATACGAAGGACCTGTTGAAGACCTCCCACGCAACACATCGCCTTGCGGCGTTATCGGACTGAAAGACAGCAAGATAAAGAACGTCACATTGGAAAACATCGAAGTCGTTTACCCTAACGGCGGCGACAGATTCTACGCTTACGTCGGGCTCGATGAACTCGACAAAGTTCCGGAAATGCCAAAGGCTTACCCCGAATTTTCGCAACACAAAGAACTTCCGGCATGGGGCTTCTTCATCCGTCACGTCGATAGCATCACGATGAAAAACATCAAACTGACGAATCTGAAAAAAGACTATCGCACTGCCATCGTGCTCGATGACGTACAGAATCAGAGCATTACAAAACTGACTGTCGAAGAAAAAGGAGCAGCCAAAAGCAAGAAAAACGTCTTTGAAAGAAAATAAATCGTTGTGTTTTTCTAAAAAATCCTTCAAAACACATTGATTGACAGACCATTATATTGAAGGATTATTTTTTAGTAAATTATTTTACTATAACAGTTGTTACAATACATTATTTTACTATTTTTGCACCCGAAATTATTAGCACCATATTTTTACAACCAAACACCAAATTTAAGGCGTAGGCGGCTGTCGTATTTGCAATGATTGTTGTCTGTCGCCTGAATTTGAAAACAAAAGAGACTGACGCCAACGCGCCAGTCTCTTTTAACTTTCGTCTCTTAACTCTCTTATCTCTTAACCACTTTATTCACAACTGAATTTCCTTGGTTGTCAATGACTTCGAGCATGTAAACGCCGGAATTCAAATTGCCGAGGTCGATGCGAACATTGTCTGAATTAGCCTTGACGGAAATCATTTCCTGACCGCAGATGTTATAGACCTTCACGACATTGATATTCTGACCTTTGACATAGACGTTGCCGTTTGTCGGGTTTGGATAGATATATGACTTAACTGTCTCGTTTTCAACGATTCCAGTATGATCAACGAGAGTCTTCACGATTCCAACAGATGTCATATCTTCAGGATAAAGTGCCACAACTTCCACCAAGTTAGATGCAGCTCCGGTGTATTCTGTCTGGTAAGATGTGTTTGTGGTGTTCTCAACAAACTCACTGTTGACATAGATGTTGTAGCTCAGAGCGTTGCCGCCTTCCGGAGCCTCCCAAGTTGCAATCATGTTGCCATCTTCAAGGTCGAAGCTGAGATTCTGGACCGGATACGGGTGAATGTCGGTGTAGTCATAGAGGAAGTGGCTGTTAATCATCTCTTTGGTCCCGAGGTTCTGCATCCATGCCGAGACTTCAAGGTCGCTCATCTCTTCAACGTTAGTTGATGACATATCGAATGAATATTCAATGTGCTGGCATTCACCAGCCGGGATGTTAAGTGCAACGCCATTCGCGCCAGTCAACATTTTCATCATGATGTGGTGGAATGTTGTTTCGCCATTGCTACCGACATTATTATGTGTTTCTTTCTCATTTACAGTGACAAAAGCCTTTTCGACAGTCACGTCATAATATGCCATGAAATCGACTTTGACATTGATTGTGTTTCCGTCAACATTGAATGAGCCTCTCACGTCGCCATAAGCAGGTGTGGCGTATGAAGCTGTCATGGCTGTCTGCGAAATAGCACCATAACCTTGGTCAGCGCCATCGAGGAAAGTCTGCGGGACGGCGCTCACGCCGTAATATGTCCTTCTTGTGCCACCTTCGCTTGTATAGTATGGATCACCATTGCCAGGCCAGCTCATCGGGTATTTTGTGTAGGTGTATTTGCCCTGGTTGTTGTTTTCCAATGCCACCATCGCGCTGTTCACATTGACGCATGGTCCGCATGTCGAGCTTGAGAAATGCTCAATCATGGAGATTCTCTGTGCCGAGCCGAGTGCGACGCTTATGGCTTTTTCGAGTGTGTTGTTGGTGAGGTCACCATCTTCGCCTCCGTTCACTGACTCAATATTTACGTTTAGCACGTAGCTTCCTGGGATAAGTTCCATCGGGACGGCAAACGTGTATTGCGCTGCCTGAAGTGATGCCAAACTTGTGTTGAATGTCTCTTCAACCATTTCATTTTCATCAACTTGATATGAAACTACAAATTCATTGATTGTGTTCTCACCTTTGTTCATCACTGTGAAATTGACATCTGTCATTCCCGCAACGGCGACAGAAGGTACATCAATTGAGCTCAAGCAAAGGTCGAGTTCCTCCATTGAGAAGACCTCGATGTCGTCAAAATACCAGTTGTTGATGTTGTAGCTGTTTCCTGTGAAAGTGATGCCGAACATGACGGAGCTTTGTCCCATGTCAGATGTGGCAATGTTCTCGTTGACCGTCCAAGAACCGTTTGAGCTGTAATTCTGCGTCCAGCCTTCGTTCCATGTGGTGCCGCCATCGGAAGACGTGCAGACTGACAGTACCTGTGAACCGGAATAGTTGTCGAGAGCATGTTTGAATGACACAACAACTGATGAAATCCCTGTAAGGTCAACAGCTGGCGTGCAGAGACGTGATGTTCCGTTGAACTGCGGCTCCCAGTAAAGCATCATCTCGTTGGCGCTTCCGCCGGCGTTCTCCGTGGCTGAAATGCCCCAGTTCGATGTGCCTGACCCTTTGATTGTCCATCCTGACGGCATTGATGAGCCATCAAAATGTTCGCTGATAAACGTTGCTCTTGTCTGTGCAAATACAGACGTTGAAAGCAATAATGCAAATGCAAATAGTAATGATTTTCTCATAATTTATTAAATTTGGTTAACGCTGCAAAATTATAATTTTTTGAAAAACAAATCACATTTTTTTCATTTTTTTGTACTTTTGCAAAAAATATGAATCAAGAAATAATTAACAAGGCACGAGAGTATTTTCCGGAGGTCGTCGCAATCCGCCGACAGCTGCACCAGCATCCGGAACTGAGTTTCTGCGAGAAAGAGACAGCAGAACTTATAAAACGCTGCCTTGCTTCAAAAAACATTGAGTTTCAGTCAGATATAGCAGGCTGCGGAATCGTTGCCACAATAAAAGGCACTAAAAAAACTCCACACCCCACTCACAAAACTTCAAACTCGACAATAGCCTTGCGTGCCGACATGGACGCACTCCCGATTCAGGAGACGAACGACATCCCATATCGCTCTGTCAATCAAGGTGTCATGCATGCCTGCGGGCATGACGCGCACACAGCGATGCTGCTTGGAACAGCTTTGATTTTGAATGATTTGCGTGACAGTTTCAACGGAACTGTCAAATTGATTTTCCAGCCCGGCGAAGAGAAACTGCCCGGCGGCGCATCGCTGATGTTGGATTCAGGCGTTTTAAACGATGTCAAACTTATTGTCGGACAACATGTTACATCAGACTTGAGATGCGGCGAAGTCGGTTTCCACGCAGGCCCTTACATGGCATCGTGTGACGAAGTCAAAATATTAATAAAAGGTGTAGGCGGTCATGGCGCGAAACCCACAGAACGAACCCAGACTGTCGTCGCCGCCGCGAAAATTGTGGCACGCCTTGCGGAGATGTACCCCGAAAACGACGAAAACACTTACAAGTCAAACGGACTGCTGAGTTTCGGCGAGTTTCTCGCCAACGGCACCTATAACGTCGTCCCAGCGCAGGTGTCGCTCAAAGGCACAATGCGCACATTCGATGAAAACAAACGCAAATTATTAAAAGACAATATTTTAAAAACAGCCAATGAGACGGCATCTGAACACGGCTGCACCGCCGAAGTCGTCATTGAAAGTGGTTATCCATCTGTAAAAAACGATGAAAAACTCACGGATTTCTGCGAGAAGACAGCGGAAGAATATCTTCTTGAGACAAACGTGAAATCCGTCCCGCAGCTGATGACCGCCGAGGATTTCGGATGGTATTCGCAGAAAATCCCGGCATGTTTCTATCGTCTCGGAACGTCAAATCCCGACAAAGGCATTGATTCAAAACAACATACAGCAACATTTGACATTGACGAGAACGCCATGCAGCTTGGCATCGGGTTGATGTCGTATATAACATTAAAAATCATTGAAAATGAAGATCTTATTAGCACACGCAATTAAAGAGGAGAAAGTTGAAATCAGCATTCCAAACGCCGAAGTCGTCTATGTTGAGACCGGTGTCGCAAAAGCACGCGCCGCTTTGCGCCTGATGCATGCAGTCTGCGAATTTCATCCCGACATGGTTATTAATTTCGGCACTTCAGGAACAGTAAATCATGAAGTTGGCGACATCATCATCTGTAACAGATTCGTTGACAGAGACTTGCGCAACGTCCACTTCGGCGATGTCATCTCCGAAATAAAATTTGAAGACATTGACTTGTCAAAACTTCTTGGGAAAGAAATAAACGCAATATCATCAGGAACCGTGAACACTGGCGACAGCTTCGTCACCGAAGTCGCTGATTTTGAAGGCGACTGCATCGACATGGAGGCTTTCGCCGAAGCCGACGTGTGCCGTGAGATGAATATTCCCTTTATTTCCGTGAAATACATCACCGACGTCGTCGGAAAGAACTCCGTCGAGGCATGGCAGGACAAACTCGCCGACGCAAGAGAAGCTCTCACCGAATTTTTCAGGTAAGACATGAACTTGCTTGACTGGCTTCCGATAACGAAAAAAGAGACTGACCTGCGCGGTTGGGACGAGCTTGACATCGTGATCGTCAGCGGTGACGCCTATGTTGACCACCCCGCTTTCGGCGCCGCTGTCATCGGACGCGTGCTGGAACGTGAAGGTTATAAAGTCGCGATAATCCCGCAGCCCAACTGGCGTGACGACCTCCGCGACTTCAAGAAGTTCGGGCGTCCTCGTTTGTTCTTCGGCATCTCCGCCGGCTGCATGGACTCGATGGTGAATCATTACACCGCCAACAAACGTCTCCGCAGTAACGATGCCTACACTCCGGGCGGCGAGGCCGGCTTTCGGCCTGACTACGCCACTGTCGTCTATTCAAACATCCTCAAGGAGTTATATCCAGATACACCAGTCATTGTCGGCGGCATCGAGGCATCGTTACGCCGTGTCACTCATTACGACTATTGGTCCGACTCGCTCAAACCAAGCATCCTCATCGACTCAAAAGCCGACATTGGCATCTACGGCATGGGGGAACTCGGAATCATCGAAATCGCCAAAGCACTCGAAAAAGGCAAGAAAATCAATGAGATAACAGATATTCCGCAGACTTTCTTCTTGAAAGACAAGTCGCAGAAAGTAGATTCAAAATGGAACGACATCACTCTTGTTTCTCACGAAATATGTCTGAAAGACAAGAAGCTGTACGCTTCAAATTTCAAACACATTGAAGAGGAGTCGAACAAAAAACACGCCTCTCGCCTTGTCCAAGACATTGGCAGTCAGACGCTTTACATCAATCCACCGTATCCCACATTCACGGAGAAGCAGATTGACGCCTCGTTCGACCTGCCATATACGAGGATGCCTCACCCTAAATACGCCAAGCGCGGCACTATTCCGGCATACGAGATGATACGTCATTCCGTAAACATTCACCGCGGCTGCTTCGGCGGCTGCGCGTTCTGCACAATCTCCGCACATCAAGGAAAGTTCGTGGCGTCGAGAAGCCGTGAGTCGATACTCAAAGAAGTGGAGAAAGTGACGCAAATGCCTGATTTCAAAGGCCATATCAGCGACCTCGGCGGGCCGTCGGCGAACATGTACCGAATGCACGGGAAAGACGAGTCGCTTTGCGAGAAATGCGTCCGCCCGACATGCATACAACCGAACATCTGCAAGAACCTCGACACAAGTCACAAAGCATTGACAGAGCTTTATAAAGAAGTTGACAGGAACCCGAATGTCAAGAAAGTAACTATCGGTTCAGGCATCCGTTACGACTTATTCCTTACAGACGAAGATCCGGACGGCAGGTTAGGCTACGATGAATATTTCGAGCAGCTCGTGCGTCGTCATGTGAGCGGCCGTCTGAAGGTGGCGCCAGAACATGTCAGTGACAACGTGCTGAGACTCATGCGCAAACCATCGTTTTCTTTGTTTTTGAAACTGAAGAAACGTTTCGATGCCATCAACGAGAAATATCATCTGAACCAACAGCTGATTCCGTATTTTATCTCAAGCCATCCGGCGTGTAAATTAGAAGACATGGCCGAACTTGCGTTGAAGACCAAGGAGTTAGGCTATCATCTCGAACAAGTTCAGGACTTCACCCCCACCCCGATGACGTTGGCGACAGAGATTTATTATTCGGGTTACGACCCATATACACTGAAACCAGTTTTCGTGGCGAGGACAAAGGAAGAGAAGTTGGCGCAGCAGAGGTTTTTCTTCTGGTACAAACCCGAAAACCGTCAATGGGTCGCGCAAATGATGAGAAGATTTGTCAATTCTTCTACCCAAACGAAGCAACACAATTCGACACACAAAAGAAATTGAGGACAACAGCAGTCGCCCTCAATTCACCCGAAAATATCCCCATATAAAAATTATCTCTTAATAACCAAGCGGAAACCCGTCTGTTTGTCCTGATAATGAACACCTTGCTTGTATCGCGTGGTAACGCGCGCATATCTTGACGGGTTATTCCAGCTGCCACCGCGGAACACCTTATGACCCGACCCGTAGTTTATCCCCTCAGGATCCTGCACGGAAGTGCTGTCAGGTGTCTCAACATAATCCTCATACCAGTCGCGGCACATCTCCCACACATTGCCGCTCATGTCGTACAAGCCGAGTTCGTTCGCTGACTTGCTTGCAACGACTGAACATTTCGAATAACTTTCGTTAGTGACAGCAACATTTCTGTAGTCATTGCTGCCGGCATATTTGTTGTAAGTGGTTGATTTTCCGCCTCTTGCAGCATATTCCCATTGTGCTTCTGTCGGCAAGGCGAAACTCAACCCTGTTATATTGTACAGTTTATTAATGAAGTTAACAGCGTCGCTATACGAGATTCTGTAAGCCGGATATTCATCGCCGAGGCCGTACGCGCTTTCCCATTCCTGATAGGAGTCGTCGCCGCCGCAAGTTCCCATGACAGCGTACCAAAGCGCCTGCGTCACCTCTGTCTTGCCGATATAAAAACTCGAAACAGTGACATTATGAACAGGTCCTTCATTCTCAAACGCATCGTCAAGCGTATCGCCCATCATGAAAGTGCCGCCTTCAACATACACCAAATCACGAATAGCGTCACGGACGACATCCCTGTCAGCCTTAATATTAAAATCGCTATTCCATTGAATTTCAAAGCCATTAATCGTTTCGTTAGTGGTTTTGTCCTTTTTATTACAACTTGAAAGTCCTGCGATGACAACACATGCAATCACAAATGATAATATCTTTTTCATCTCAAAAATTTTAGAGCGTAAAATTACAACTTTTTTCATTAAGCAAGTTATTTTTTTTTTAAATTTCGCCGAATCTGAAACATTAATAGTAATTTTGCCACATGATTCAAACATTCGATTCAATATTAAAAAAAGTTTTGCATTATTGCTCGTATCAAGACCGTTGTCGGTCGGAAGTGGAGACGAAGATTTCTTCTTTTGACATTTCGTCTTCCGACAAGGAGAAAATAATGCAACTACTTATAGATGAGGGTTTTATCGATGACAGTCGGTTTGCTTGCACTTTCGTGAGAAGCAAGATACACCTGAAGAAATGGGGGGTGAACAAAATCAAGGCGGCATTGAAACAGAAGGGCTTGAGCGACGACATCATTCATGACGCGCTTGCGGAAATAGACCCAGACATATATCGTAATGAACTTGAAAGACTTCTTAAGTCGAAGAAAATCAACGAGTCTGACGATTTCAAGCGGAAGGCGAAACTGGCGCAATACGGCATACAGAAAGGCTACGAGCCGTGTCTCGTCTGGGATGTCATCAAAGAATTGTAAAACTATTCGTCGTAGCCGAAGCGTTTCAGCATCGCCGACCTCTCATCGGGCGTGCATTCCTTCGTCATCATGAGAATCTCTTCCCGCGGGTAGTCCTTGAAACGCAGGAACAACAGTCCGTCGAGTGTGTCGTTGAAGTCAGGGTCAACGTTGAAACACAGGAACTTAGCGTTGATTTTCAGATATTTCTTAAACAACGTCGGCATCCTGTAGTCGCTGTTGCTGAGCTTCATGAGGTAACGGTCGAACTTGTCAACGCTGTCCATGTTCTTCTCCATCAGCACCTGCATGTCAACCTTGTTGAAATTAGTGACAAACGGGTGTGTCGGATGAACGTATTGCGCCACCTCCGGCGCAGAGTGTTTCTCCTTTATATAATATACCATCATGCTTTGGTAAAACTTCGGGAACCAGCTGCTGATGCTCACCGGGCCGATGAAATAGTCCATCTCGGGATACCTCATGACAGAGAACATCAAGCCTTTGAGAAGAAGCATGAGAGGCAGTATATCTTTCTGATAATCAACAGATACGTACGAGCGGCCGAGTTCTATTGTCTTTCTCAGTTTGTCGTTCAGCTGTTCATCAATGGCAAACAACGAATTGACATAGAACCCTTTGACTCCGTATTTCTCCATTATTTCGTCACCAAGGCCGAAACGGTATCCGCCTGCGACAGACTGTTCCTTTGTGTCCCAAAGGATGAGGTGTTTATAGTATTTGTCGTATTCGTCGGTGTCAATGCCCCTGCCTGTGCCTTCGCCGATGGCGCGGAACGCTTCCTCACGACGACGGCCTATCTCATTGATAAGGCGCGGAATACGGTCATAATCAGCGAGATAGCACTCATATTCGGCTGTAGTGAACAGCAACGACGACTTGCGGATTGAGTTCAGTTCGCGGAGGAGGACTGACGACCTCACCGGCGCCTCAATCGGGACGGAGTTCCTGATGCGTATCTTGCGGCGTTCATCGCTCATATTAGCCTGAAGCGCGTAGCTGCGGTTCCTCAAGTATGACGCGAGTTCCTCTGGTTTTTCATAAAGAGCAATCTCTGAAGGAAGAATAGGCTTACCTATCTTCATGACTATCTTCTTGTTACGCTTATTCAGCATCTCCTTTGGCAGACGCATAGTCGCCAACAAAGTGTGAATCTTCGCCAGAACGTAAAACTTATGGGAGTTATTGCCATCGAAATATACAGGGATGACAGGCATGTTCATCTTCTGAATCATCTTGGCTATTGACGTTGACCACGGAATGTCTTCCGGATAATTATGTCCGTGGTAACGTGACACCTCACCTGCCGGAAATACGCCGAGACCATGTCCATTCGACAACTGCTCTATCGATGCCCTGATACCGCCGGTGCTGCTGCTCCACGATTTGTTATTCTCAAACGGATTGACAGCAAAAAAGACATCATTAAGGTTGGGTATCCTCGATAAGATGAAGTTGGCCATAACTTTGAAGTCGGGGCGGACATTGGTGATGGCATCGTATAAAATCAAGCCTTCGATGGCTCCGAACGGATGGTTGCTCACAACGATGAAGCCGCCCTCCTTAGGAATGCTGCTGTAATCGTTCTCATTAATGTCGCATCTGACGTTGTATCTGCTGAGCATATCCTGCACAAACTCCTTGTTGTGAAGGTCAGCCGACGGAGAATACAGCTTGTTTATCCTCTTGAACCCCATGAGGTTCAATGCGACATACACGAAAGGCCTCATGACTGGCTTCAAGTGCAGCCATTTCACGACATCATCGGTAGTGAGAATCTTCTTCATTTTACACCTCAAAAAAAATGCATTTTTTACAGGCTGCAAAGATATGAAAAATTTAATGGATTTTGTATCTTTGCACCGAAAAAATATTTTACGACATGAATCCACAAGAAAAAAACAAAATCAGCAAAAAGGATGTCTTTTTGGAAGTAAAAAACTATGCATTAATAACCGTCTGCTTGTTTGTGATAGCATTGGGCTGGACGGCTTTCCTCATTCCAAACAACATGCTCGGCGGCGGTGTCAACGGTATCTCCGTAATCGTCTATTGGGTGACAGGTCTATCTACTGGTATCACAATCTTTGTCTTGAATGCAATACTCATCTTATTCTCGCTCAAGGTGTTAGGATGGAAATTTGGGCTTAAGACGATTTACTGCATCGTCGTGATGTCGGTGTTCTTCTCGCTTTTGCAGAGATATATCACCGAACCCGTCATCACCGACAGGTTCCTCGCGGCGGTCATCGGTGGCGGCATCGCAGGCTTCGCCAACGGTATCATCTTCCTCTCCGGCGGCAGCACCGGCGGCACCGACATCATCACGATGGTGGTCAACAAATACCGCAACATCTCGCTCGGACGTTTCACCTTGGCGATGAACCTCGTCATTATCTGCGGCGCGTATTTCGTGCTCTCTGGGACGCCTCTTGAGCGCATCGAATTGGTCATCTACAGCTTGGTGGGCAACTTCGTGAGCAGCTACTGCATGGATCTGGCCTTTACAGGAAGCAAGCAGTCGGTGCAGATGTTCATCTTCTCATCGAAACCGCAGGTCATCGCCGACCGCATCGGCAATGAGATGCACCGCGGCGTCACACTAATCAACGGGAAAGGCTGGTACTCGAAACATGACAACGACATCATTATGGTTGTGGCGCGCAAGACGGAGTGTCAGCCTGTCATCCGTATTGTGAAACAGGAAGACCCGCAGGCTTTCGTCTCCGTCAACACCGTCATGGGCGTTTATGGAAAAGGGTTTGAGGCGATGAAGAAGTAGTCGAGAGAGGAGAGTTAAAAGAGGAGAGTTAAGAGAGGAAAGTTAAGAGAGGAGGGTTAAGAGAGGAAAGTTGAGAGAGGAAACGAGTGAGGCTGGCGCACGACGGAAGATTTCCCCACGTGCGCCAGCCTCTCTACTCTTTTAACTCTCAACTATTTGATGCCGAGTTTCTTCTTGATGTCTTTCGGGAGAGCGTCTTTGTGGACGATGCAGTTCAAGGTCTTGTAACGGACGAAGGCTTCTGATGCGTACCAGATGCCGTTGTAGTTGCCGGCGTCGCCCCATGAGTTCTTGACCATGAAGTATTCGTTGCCCATCTGGTCTTTCGCCTTGCCGTAGATGACCATGCCATGGTCGTCGGTCGTCTCGTAGTTGTTATAGGCGTCGATACGGTCCTGGTCATTGACGATGCGCTGTGGTGTCGGGTGGTTCATGGCTTCCTTCTGGCGGTCTGTCGCGCTGAGGCCGTTCCAGTGTGCGTAGTCGGTGCCGGCCTTGTCTGATGCCGCGTTCTCAAGGTCAGGGAGGACGCAGATGCCCGACATTTTGCCTCTGAGCCAGCCTCTTTCGCTGACATCGGCACCCCACGCGATCGGATAGCCTTTCTCGATGGCGTTGTTGAGGACCTCCATGTACTCGTCGATCGGCATGTTGTAAGCCATGCCCCAGCGCCAGTTGTCCTGCACTTCGATGACGAACTGCTCGTACCAAGGCTGGTGGGCGAACGAAGCAATGTTCACGTAATCGTCCATGTTGAGGCCTGTTGACTCAGCAAATGACATCGGGGTGTATTCTTTTCCTTCATACACGAACTTCTCCGGGCATTTTCCGAGGTAAGCGTCGATGATGCCGACGAGGGCGTTTTTCCAAAGCGGTTTGTGGTCAGGGCCGAGTTGTAGTTTCTTGCATTTGATGACGCCTTCGACGAACGGGTCGCAGACGCTTGAGAACTCCGAGAAGTCGGAGAGTGTCTCGCCGTGCATCTGACCTGCGCTCATCTCTGCGTCAGGCACGAGGCCGTAATGACGGATGGCATAGATGACATCACCAAATGAACCGCCTTGTGAGAAGCTGACATCGCCGTGTGTACGCACCGCCTTCTCGGCACGGTCTTCATAAGTCTTGTGAACGATGTACATCTCTGAGAAATCGTACTCTGGCTTGCCCATGCGGAGAAGTTCCGCCTCGAAGTAACCGAGTGTCGAATAGCACCAGCATGTGCCGGCCATGTTCTGGTCTTTCACCGGAGTGATAGGCAATTCTTTGATGACCTCAAATTTGTAGCCTTCCTCTTCTTGTTTCGCTTCGCCTTCCTGTGCGAATGCTGGCATGCTCACCAAAAGAGCCGCTGCCACTAAAAAACTTTTGAATTTCATTTGTTTAAATTTTTAAATATTTGAATTTTTAAATCTTTAAATCTTTGAATCTTTGAATCTCAATCATATCCCGAGTTTCTTCGCCATGTCTTTGCTCACGCTTTCTTTGTTGACCGTGAAGAAAATGGTGTGGAGTCTGACGAATTTCTCGGAGCAGTACCAGTAGCCTTTGAACGGCCCGGCCTCGCCCCATGAGTTTTTCACCTTATAATATTTAACGCCGTTCTGGTCGTGGGCGATGCCTACGATGAGCATGCTGTGGTCGTCGCCGGTGCTCCAGTCGTCGTAGGCTTTCTGGTGCATCTCGTCGTCAACGGCGTCGATTTCAGGCATCACGGTCTCGAATTTGTAAATGCTCTCGCGGATCTCGTCGTCAGTCATCTTCTTGTAGGCCTTCGGGTTGCTTTCGCGGATTTTGTTCACGTCATCGGTCAGGACGACGCCGACACCCGCCTTACGCGAGAAGCCCTTGTCGCTGACATCCTGCGCCCAGCCGACGGTGTAGCCGTTGTTGAGGGCGTTGTCGAGCTCGACCATGAGTTCGTCCATCGTCATGTTGTATGTCATCGTGGCTGTCCAGTTGTCGGGGATGTGGATGTTGAAAGGTTTATAAAGTTCCTTGTGTGTGAACGCGCCGAGTTGCACGTAGTCGTTGATGTCTAACGGGTATTTCGCCGCGAATGATTTTGCGTCATATTTAACGCCTTCATATACAAATGTCTCCGGCACTTCGCCGAGATAGACGTTGAGGATTTCGTCCACCATTTTCGGATAGACGTAAGGAAGCAGTTTGCCGTTTTTCCGTGCTATTACTACCTTGGCGTATTCGTTGATGAGTGCGTGCATCTCCCAGTGGTTGTTGCGTTCCTCGCCGAGTACCCAGCCGGTGTAGTCTTCGTTCGGCACCATGCCGTCTTCGGTGAGGGCGTAAAGCACGTCGATGACCTCGCCGCCGCAGCTGATGTTGGCGGCCTCACCGTGCATCCTCACGTATTTCTCGAATTTCGTCTTGTAGGCCCAACGGTCGAAGAACATTTCCGAGAGGTTGAGTTCCACTCCGTATTTGCGGAGCATCTCCGCCTCGACGAAGCCGGTTCCAGCGTAGCACCAGCATGTGCCGGAGCTGCCTTGGTTCTGCACGATTGTGTGGTTGACTTCGACATCGTCAACGAATTGATAGACAGATGTCTCGTTGTTCTGTGCGAACATAAAAGAAGAAAGGGCGAACAGCATCGCTGCCGCCATTGAAAGTCTAATTTTCAGGTTTTTCATCATGATAAAATTGCAATTTTTCAAAGTTGCAAATTTAGTAAATAAATGATATTGTATAACAAAAACGGGAATAAAAAATTTAGTGTTAAAATCACAAATTTTCGATAAAGTCACCAAACATTGAAATGCTGTCGATTTTTTTTGAATTGAAAAGGAGATGTTCAAAGTCGTGCTTTTTTTTGTTTATGTCAACGGTTTCGAGCATTGCCGCTATTGCCGATTTTAGTTCTGATTTGGAATTGATACCATTTTTAAATTTCAAAAAACCGTAATCAGGTTCGGTTTTTGACAGCAGAAACATTGTGTCATAAAAATCCCTGCCTTTGTGCCGCGAGAGTAAAGCTGAGATTTTCATTGCGCAAAGCACCGAATCCGGCGGAACTTGTTGTGGAAAAACAAAGCCGCACTTATTGACTGTAACGACTTTGGGAGTGTAAATTACACCTTGATCTTGTGACTCAATTTTGATAAGAAACCGTTCGTCTTTGTGTCCGGTCAAATCCAAATTGAAAAGGAGTTGAGGGAAATAGAAACTTCGTCTGAAAGCAGTGAGCCTTGTCGATTCAGAATCTTTTGTTTCGGTATCCAATCCGCTTCTTCTCAAAAAAAGAAGCACATTGTTCGTCATTTCCGTAAATTCTTCTTTTGACATTTGTTTGCAGTCAAAATCCAAGTCTTCTGAAAATCTGTCAATTCCGTGTATTATCCTGAGGTTTGTGCCACCGATGAATACGAGTTTTTGCGCGTAATCCGTTGTTGAAATGAAATCCAGAATCATCAGTTGGATGTATTCTTTCAACATCATTTTGCTGAAAACATTGTTTGTTCTGATGCTTTCAGGGAAAAAGGTTCTGATGTAATCCAAATCAATCATAATCATATAGTTTTGACAAAATTTCAATTCTTTTTTTCAATGTTTCACAATGAAAAAGCTCCAAATAACGCATTAGTTTTTCTCTGTCGAGTTCTTCCCGCATGAAAAAATCGTCAAGACGCAGCTCTTCGATTTCTTCGGTTGTATTGTAAAACGGGAAAAGATAGAGGAGGTCGAGCAGTGCTTTTTCCGGTGTCGCAAAAAGTACTGAACGATTGTCTTTCAATGATTTAGGTTTGTATCCGAAAAACAAATCACTCTTAATTGTGTTGTAGCTGAACTCACCGAAATCATTGGTGAAACGGGCTGTTTTCAATGTGGTTACGCTTGTTTTTTGCACCACCATTTCAGGTATCATTCCATAAAATGCCAGTGCCGAATGGAGGCTGATGTATGAAGGCTGATATATTTTGTTTGCTATAATCATCTCAAAATCAGGCATTTGCTTGCATTCCGAAAAAGCGTAATAGTCAGACCGCAATTTTATCAGATACCCTTTTTTCACCCATCTCGTGATGTTTGTTCTGTCAAAGTCCGGGAACCACAGCCTTGCCTGTTGCAAGTTGAAGCAGCCCAACCTGAGTAATTTCTCTCTAAATTCAAGATAATTCATTTTATTTCCATTTTGATGCAAAAATACATCATTTTGGAAATAGAATCGCATTCCGTGAAAAAATTAATTTTTGATGGAGAACTGCATAAGCGATTCTCCATTTATTCATAAATGTAATTGGCAATTGCATTAGCCCAAATGTCATAATGTTCGGATTTTAAATGAACGCCATCTTTTGTGTATTCCGCACCTAATTCATTATTAACGACATATAGGGAATATAAATCAATATAAACACATGATGATTCATCAGCAATTTCTTTAATGATTTTGTTTAATCTTGCAATTTTTTCATTCGATCCGTAGTATGATTCCTTTTTGAACATTGAATTATTAACAGGAAGAATGCTTTGCAAATAGATAGATGCGGTTTGATTTTGTCTTTTGATTTCTGTGACCATCTTTTTGTACTTCTCTTTGAAAACGTCATCTGTCATCCATTTTAACCCATTTATTCCACCCATTACAAATATCTTTTCAGGATTTACATGACCAATCATATAAGCCCTATTGGTCAATCCATCTAAATTGTCTCCTGGATATCCAAGGTTACAAATGACAACATTTGGGAAATACTTGTCAAAAGAACTTCCGCAAGTTATTGAGTTTCCATAGAAAACGATATCAACATCCAAATTCAATTTTTTTAGTGTATTGTCCCAACCTTTAATGGCCCAATAATCCGGTGAATCAACAGCTTCCTTTTCAACAATTCCAAGTTTAATGCCAACTTTGTGAATAAAATGTGTTTTATAGCATATATATAGGATATGGATGCAACAAGTATGATATTAACGAAAACCAGCAACACAAATATTTTTTTTACTTTCATAGTTTGATTTTTTGAAATTTGATTTTTTTTGAAATTTGTGCCATCCCAAAACCTTCCGCACACAAAAAAAGCACGGCACTTTTTCGCTTTAATCTGAATTTCTGAGGATTCTGGACTACCTATCAAGTCAAATTTACGAATAAAGCCCGCGCTAAAACAGCGCGAGCGTCATCGGCTTTATTCTTGACTTGATATTATTGAAAGTGTCCAGTTTTCAGAAATTCAAGATTCAGCTTCTAACGCTTTTCCCAATATGTCTTTAAAATGTGCGCAACGAATTGCGTTTATACCATAGGCAAATAATTTTCGTTAAAAATTCGTTTGTTTTTCAAGCTGCAAAAATACATTTTTTTCTAAATCCAAAGTAGTCCTCAATTTTTTTTGATTATACGATTTTTATACACAAGACCGAAACTTAGTCTGAGACCTCGTCACGCCCTCCATCTCTGATTGTGTCTGTGTGCCGGCATTCAACCTCAATGGCCCTGACCGCATTTTCAACCTGCTCGTTGATGATTGATTCGACATCAATGCCGGCAGCATGTCTGCCTGTATGAAACTGAAGTCGAGGAAGTCTTTTTTCAGACGTTGTTTGAAGTATCATTGTTTGACATGGCTTATTAATTTTCGGGAAAAATACAAATTGAAATAATATGAAAGGGAAAAAAACGAGTTTCGCCGAAAAAATTTCTCGGCGGAATCGTGAAATAATCAAGGCGACTTCTGATGGTGTCGGAAAACATTATTTCCAGTTTATGGTGACATTCCTCATCTCGATGCGGCACTCGTCGATGTCGAAGCTGACGACCGGCAACACTTTTGTCGTTGAGGGATTTATTTTCCCGGGGATTTCAATGACAAATTTCACAGGGACATCGGTTATTGTTTTGAAACTGTCGCTGTACGAGTACGTCCAGCCGTTATGTTCCACGCCGTCATTGTCGTATGCCAACAGGTTGTGCCCGACCTGAATTTCCTTGTTCAGGTCATGATTGATGAATCTCCCCGTGATCTTCACTGTCTGTGTCCCCTTGCCGCCTACGACCGAAACAAGTTCAAAATCAAGCCATTCGTCGCACGGGTTTGATATTGTCATTTCATTGTTCTCGGGCGTTTTTTGAGTTTTTGTTGCAGCAGGAGCCTGTTGTTCTTCTTTCTTTTTACGGCTGACTTTTTTTTCTCTCTTGGTTGTGTTGTCCCGAGCCTTGAGGGTGTGCTGCTCATACGGGTCGTCCGACTGCGCGGATGCTGTTTCCGGCATTGCGGAGACAAACATGAGAGCAATCAAGATGTAAAATACTTTCTTCATATTTGACTTTAAATTTTATTTGTCTTCTTTTTTTATTCTTTTCCAAATGATTGGAACATTTTTAATTTGGATGTCACAATCATCGATTTTGAAGGTGATCGCCGACATTTTCTTCACTTTTTTCGGAACCACTTTGCCTGGGATGCCAATTGAGACGAAAACTTTTTTGTCGGTGCGGGCTTGGTATGTCTTCCCCATCCTGGCACTGTGTTCAACGCCTTCGGTGTCATAGCAGACGAAGTTTTCGCCAACATTCAGATCTTTGTTGACATCTCTGTTTATGATGCGGAAGTTAAGCACCATTGTTTGTTCTTCCTTGTCGCCTATCAAAGAGATGAGCTTGAAATCGAGTTTGTCTCCTTCGCATGGGTTGCTGATTTCGATGGTGTCGCTTGAATACTTGATTTTCTGATAAATCGTGCTGCATGACGTGGAAAGCAGGACTATCATTGCAATTCCGGAAAGTAAAAACAATTTTCTCATATAATTCATTTTAAGTCAATAATTTACAATATCAGCCATGCTTCTCCCGGGCCTCTCATGTAGATGGTGCTTTCGATATTGTAGTTGTCAAGGAGGAACTCTTGAAGCTGGGTGACGTATTCGTTGGAGTCGAGTCGGCGCACGGCTCCTTTTTTGTTCAGTGTTATCATCGGAATCATCACCTGGTTGAATGTCAGTACGTTAGGGGTTATGTTCCGGGTCGGGTTGTTGTCTATGGTGTTATCCTGAAGCCAGTAATATATGATATCGCATAGTTTCGTCTGTTTCCCTTCATAATCGAATTTTGATCTCTGGAAGTCGAATTTCGACTTGTCTGTCTTTTTGATTTTCACTGTGATGCGATGTCCGTCGGTTTCCATTTTCTTGTAATGGCTTTGTATTTTGTCACAGAAGTCGTCAACATAGTTGATGACGGCTTCTTCAAGGAGTGTGTTCACCGTCGCGACTCTCGATGGATGACCGTCGCCGTATGCGTGCGCTATCTCCACGGCGTTTGAGCATGGGTCAACGGCACGCATGTTGAATGCCACATAACGGTAGTCGTCGATTTCATAGAGTGCGAAGTCGAGGTCAACGATGTAATCGACGTTGGCGGTACGTTTTATGCGGTCAAGTGGTGACTCCTTGACGGTGCCCGACAGTCCGTACCCGTCGCCGACCATGGCGTTCTCGTCATTTTCAAGGTTCAGGCTTTTGAGCAGGAACTCAAGGCTTATCGTCTCAAACCCGCGCGAGGCGAAAATCTCGTTCAGCGAGGATGTCACAAGACGCAGGTCGCGGCTGTCCTCCCTCCCGAAGATGTTGTAGTCGGGTATGGTCTGCACTTTCCCCGTCTCGTCTTCCCATTTCTGCACAAAATCCATCTCGGTGCAATAAACGTCGGCCGGGACGACCATTATCACAGGTTTCAGATACTTCCCGGCGACGGTCTCCTGAGGCTTTTCGGCGAATCCTTTATCTTGCATGTACTGCACAAGATTGTCGTACAGCACCTGCACTTTGATAATGGCGTCAACGCCGTAGTCAAGTTCCCTGACATCTGTCTCCCATGATTTCTGGACATATCTGCCATATTTCCCGACAACTCTCTTTGACTTGGGAATAGAAAGAAAATCAACAAAATACGATTCGTCGGCCTCTATCACGCTTTCTTTTACTATGGCCGGTTTCGGACGCGTTTTGGTTGAGGCTGGCAGTCCGCGAAGAAGGCACACCGCCACCGCATCACGCTGGGCGCATTCATGCGCCTCCTCAAGCGTGTTGGCGATAATACGCATCTCGATGATCACAGTCCCCTTCGGCCCCACGCCGCCGATACGCACGTCAAATTGCGCATTGAGGATGTTGTCGGCGTCCCTGTTCTGCGCAACAGCCGAAAACAGGAAAACGCCAAACACAAATGACAATGTCAGTGACAGTCTTTTCAGTGCCGTATTTCTCATCGTTTGTAATGTTATTGTTACTCTTCACCCTGCCATGTCGGTCAGAACCTCCAACCCGACTTGACAAAGCCGCCGCTGACGCGGACGTGTGCTCATTCAAGGCTGCGAAATTAAATATTTTTTGGATATGTCCATATCATTTCAAATATTTTTTTTCACCTTATTAATATGCCTCCCTTCCGAAATTTTTCGTACCTTTGCCGCTTCAAATTTAATCATCAAATGATCACATCTGAAAGCCAGAAAGAACTATGTAAGAGGATTGATGCCTTGAGGAGGTATCTTTGACATCGACACGAAGTTGTCGCAAATAGCTGAATTAGAGGAACAAACGAAAGCCGACGGCTTCTGGGACGACCCGAAGAACGGCAAGGTCGTCATGCGCAAGATGCGCGACATCAAGAGCTGGGTGACGGCCTACGACGACATCGTGAAGGCCAACGACGACCTCGGCGTGCTGTACGACTTCGCCAAGGAAGGCGAGGCGACGGAAGAGGAGGTCGATGCGCAATACGACCTGACAATAAAACTTGTGGATGAACTTGAGTTCCGCAACATGCTTCACGAAGAAGCCGACTCGATGAGCTGCGTGCTGAAAATCAACGCGGGCGCGGGCGGCACCGAGTCGCAGGACTGGGCGGAGATGCTCATGCGAATGTACATGCGCTACGCCGAAGCTCACGGTTACAAGGTGCGTGTCAGCAACATCCTCGACGGCGACGACGCCGGCATCAAGACGGTGACGATGGAGATCGACGGCGACTACGCCTACGGCTACCTCAAGGGCGAGAACGGAGTGCACCGCCTCGTACGCGTCTCCCCGTTCAACGCGCAGGGCAAACGCATGACCTCGTTCAGCTCCGTGTTCGTGTCACCGCTCATCGACGACACAATAGAGGTCGTCATCGAGCAGTCACGACTCTCGTGGGACACGTTCCGCAGCGGCGGCGCGGGCGGACAGAACGTCAACAAGGTGGAGTCGGGCGTCAGACTGCGCTATCAATACAAAGACCCGTACGACGGCCATGAGGAGGAAATTCTCATTGAGAACACAGAGTCGCGCGACCAGCCGAAAAACAAGGAGAACGCACTCCGCCTCCTGAAATCACAGCTGTACGACAAAGAGTTACAGCATCGCATGGAAGAGAAAAACAAGATTGAGGCGAACAAGAAAAAGATTGAATGGGGCTCGCAGATACGCTCTTACGTCTTCGACGACCGCCGCGTGAAAGACCACCGCACCAACTACCAGACCAGCAACGTGCAGGGTGTCATGGACGGCAAAATCGACGAGTTCATCAAGGCTTACCTAATGGAGTTCGGGCAGAAGTAGTTAAAAGTTAAGAGAGGAGAGTTAAGAGGATTGAGAGAACCGCGTAGCGGTTCCACATCCGTAGAAACGTTGTTAATTATTAATATTTGAAACATGGTCACATTCGTTATTGCATTGATTGCGTTGATTTTAGGTTACATTTTTTATGGGAGATATATCGGCAGGTTGTTTGACATCGACCCCAAACGTCCGACGCCAGCTATGACAAAGGCCGACGGCATGGATTATGTGCCAATGCCGACATGGAAAGTGTTTATGATTCAATTCCTTAACATCGCGGGGCTGGGGCCTGTCTTCGGTGCCATCATGGGCGCGCAGTTCGGCACGGCATCGTATATATGGATTGTTTTCGGTACGATTTTCGCCGGCGCTGTCCATGATTTCTCCGTAGGAATGATGTCGATGAGAAGA
This sequence comes from Bacteroidales bacterium, assembly GCA_045600605.1. Classification (GTDB taxonomy): domain Bacteria; phylum Bacteroidota; class Bacteroidia; order Bacteroidales; family F082; genus Limimorpha. The sequence goes on along the minus strand of JAZRYG010000042.1, from coordinate 49,265 downwards.
GGCGGCGAGAGCCTTCCGCAGCTCATCGGACGTTATCTCGGGAAGAGAGTCAACGGGATAATGTTGGTTTTCACCTTGGTTCTCTTGATTCTCGCCGGCACAGTCTTCGTGTCGCAGCCCGCCTCAATAATCGTCGGCACTTTTGACGGACAGGAAGCATACGAGAAAATCGCCAACGACACCCTCGTGGATGAGAGCTCACGCTTGCTTCAGCTGACCGATTTCGATGTCAGGATTACAGAGACACAAGATGTAGAGAATCAGCATGTTGAAGTTGAGAGTGTAGAGCCCGCCCATGTTCCGTTTTACAAAAACATTTATTTCTGGATTGTGCTGATCTTCTTATATTATCTTGCGGCGACCTTGTTCCCAATCGATACGATTATCGGAAGGATTTACCCTATTTTTGCGATAGCGTTGCTTTTCATGGCTGCGAGCTTGATGTTCGTTTTGATTATTGAATGGCCGAGTCTGCCTGAGATATGGGAAGGCTTCGGTACGAAATTCGACCCCGCGCCGATTTTCCCGATGATGTTTGTGTCGATAGCCTGCGGTGCCATCAGCGGTTTCCATGGCACGCAGTCGCCGATGATGGCGAGATGTCTGAAAAACGAGAAACACGCCCGTCCGGTGTTCTACGGAGCGATGGTTGCCGAGGGCATCGTCGCGCTCATCTGGGCCGTCGCCGCGACGTCATTCTTCCAGGAACACGGTTCAACTTATACTACAGTAGTCAACGGCGTTCATCAGGAAGTCGGTTATGGCGCCGGTGCGATTGTCAACTTCGTCTGCCACAGCTGGCTGGGACGTCTTGGCGGCATACTCGCCGTTCTCGGTGTCGTGTTCGCACCTATTTCGACGGGCGACACCGCGTTGCGCGCGGCACGTCTGATTGTCGCCGATGCACTTCATATCGAACAAAAAACCTTGAAGAACCGTATGCTTATCAGCATTATCATTTTCGCGGTATGCGCCGGTTTCCTTATCTTCATGATGAATGACCCCGCCAACTTCGGAGTGATATGGCGTTACTTCTCGTGGTGCAACCAGGTCATGGCGACGATCACCCTGTGGTCAATCACCGTCTATCTCACAACGAAACGCAAGAATTATCTCGTCTCGCTCATCCCTGCCATGTTCATGTCGGTGGTCACGTTGATGTTCATCCTCGAAGCTCCTTCTGGCGCATACGTCGCAGGCAAAGGCATCGCACCGGAATTTGCGCTGCCGGTGGCCATCCTCGTCACCATCGGATTCGTCTCAGCCTTCTATTTGTGGAAAAACGGGAAAATCGACGCCGGCCCGGAGATTGAAGAACTCCCGAAGCTGAAGACCCCAAAGCTCAAAGACTAACCGATGGCTCTCGACGACGCGACCCGCCTCTTCATTGAAAATCATCTTCACGATGACACACGTCAGCTGGCACTGAAAACGCTGCCGGCTGACATCGATAAAACATTTGCACTCAATCAGATAGAAGCACGACAAATCATATCAAAGAAAGTACCGTCGTGGGCGTCAAACAACGACCTGATATTTCCGAAACACCTTTCCTTGGAACAATGCTCCTCCGAACTGACCGCGAAATACAAAACGACAATTGTTGAAAAAATCATCAAGACGCATTGCAATGCGCCTCTACAGCCTGACACCAATTGTTTGCCAACCACATTTATTGATTTGACCGGCGGCCTCGGCATTGACTCGTATTTTCTTTCCGAAAATTTCCAAACCGCGTATTATGTTGAAAACCAGAAGGATTTGTGCGAATTGGCTGAAAATAATTTCCGCGTTCTCAACAGGAAAATCAATGTCGTAAACAACGATTCCGAGTCATTTCTGAGAAAATATTCGTGCGATTCGTGGTGTTTAATCTTCGTGGACCCCTCCCGCCGCGACGCCCTCAACCGCAAGATGGTCTCGCTCCACGACTGCAGCCCTGATGTGGTGGAGCTGCAACAAAGAATGCTCGAAGTTGCCGGACATGTCTTGATAAAAGCATCGCCCATGCTCGACATCTCATTGGTTTGCAACGAGTTGAAAAACATCAAAGAGATTCATGTCGTCTCTGTGAAAAACGAATGCAAGGAAATCCTGATTCTGCTCGAACGTGGTTTTGCGGGCAAGATAAAGTTCGTCTGCACTAACTTGAAGCAAGATGAACAAGATTTGCATGATGAGTTTTGTTGTCTTGAAGACGATGAAAAAAACGCCGTCCCGAGTTTCGCCGACACAATGAAGAAATACCTCTACGAGCCGAACTCGTCGTTGATGAAAGCCGGCGTTTTCAAACTCATTTCACAACATTATATAATTGATAAGCTGCACGTTAACAGCCATTTATACACTTCCGACAATCTGATTTCTGATTTTCCGGGACGCATCTTTGAGGTTGTCGGTTTTGCGCCTTTTAACAAAAAATTAAAGAAAGACTTGCTAAAAGACACAAACGAGGCCGCTGTCGCCACGCGCAATTTTCCGTTGGGTGCCAACGACTTGCGGAAATCTCTCGACCTCAAGGAAAGTGACAACACTTTCGTTTTCGGCACGACACTTATTGGAGAAAAGAAAATTGTGATATTGTGTAAAAGAATATAAAGATTGTCAAAATTAATTTTTCAGAAAAATCTCACATTATCCAAAAAATATGTAATTTTGTGGGCAAAAAGGTGGACAAACAGCCACCTTTAAGTTGATATTTTTTAATTATGCGGTACCTAACATTAGAAAAATCCATTGAAGCATGGCGGAGCATTCAGCCTCTGTCGGAAGACGACAAAGCACGCTTGAGTCGTAGGTTTACTGTCGATTTCAACTACAATTCAAACCATATTGAGGGCAACACTTTGACGTATGGCCAAACAGAGATACTTTTGCTATTTGGCAAAGTCATCGGCGAGGCTGACGCAAAAGATGTGCAGGACATGACAGCCAGCAATGTCAGTCTGAAAATGATGAAAGAGGAAGCATTGGTGAAAAAAATGCCTCTTACTCAAAACTTTATTAGAACACTGCATCGTACATTGTTGAGAGAAGATTATACCGTTCACAGGAATCTTCCTGGCGGCATAACGACAAGTTACACCGTTCATGCAGGGCAATATAAGACACGTCCAAATAGTGTCATCACACGTTATGGAGATCGGTTCGATTATGCTTCTCCAGAGGAAACGCCTGCCTTAATGACCGACTTGGTCGATTGGTACAACAAAGCCGAATCCGAAGGGAAGCTCACCCCTACGGAATTGGCAACATTGTTCCACTACCGTTACATCCGAATTCACCCGTTTGAAGACGGGAATGGACGTATCGCACGGCTTTTGGTCAATTATATCCTTACCAAACACGATTATCCGATGATTGTTGTGCGCAGCAGATTAAAAAGCCAATATCTTGAGGCGTTGCATCAAGCCGATTTGGTTGTTGGCAATGAACCGTACAAAGGTGCACATGCATCATTGGCAGCCATCAAGCCTTTCGCACAATATTTCAAAGGATTGATGGCCAATGAGATATACAATGACGTTCGTTTCCTGACAGAACATGATGAGAATTTGTGGTGGTATGATGGCGAGCGAATCGAATTTCGTTCGCCGAATTACAGTAAACTATTAAATCTGATGATGATGGAGCCTGTGCTTACTTTGGAACAAATGCAAAAAGAGCTCGACATCAACATGTCAGCAGTGAAAAAATTAGTCGCTCAATTGATTGAAAACAAATACATCGAACGTGGGTCGGCAGAAGGCTCTTGGCGCGTCTTCATAACGCCGTCAAAGTAAAATACCTCAGCCACGAACGGGAGATTTTATTTCTCCTCGTCCCAAACCCTCTTCATTATAAATGTCGTACGGAACCTCGAGCCGTCCTCCCTCTCGCGGAGCGCGGTCCATACCATCCGGTTCTCGTCGCACTGCTCAATGTCCCACCATTCATAATACATGGTTCCGCCGACCTCCTGCTGCCAACGGCACGCAAGCCAGTTGCCGTCAACACTGTATTCATTGTACGGATTGGTACTCGGAATCCACTCACCACCCACATAATTGAAGTAGGTATATTCTTTGCCTTCATAAAACTCCCATCGATGATTAATTGCTCCGCCATAAGTCGTATCTCCTTGTGCTTCAACACCTTCCCACGTGCCAATAATCCAACCGGCATAGTCATTTTCAATTTTCTTATAAACCTCAACGCCTGTGTAGTCAAATTCAGGATGGTCGATATATCTGAATTTCGAAATGACCATCTCATCGTCTGAAATCTCCTTGACCGTATGCTCGGTGATGTGACCGCTACGCCTCTTCACACTGATGATGTTCTTATTGACGGCATAGACCTCATCCACCTTGACCATCCACTCGTTATACTTAGTCAACGAAGCCACTGATGTCCCGTTCTCATGGAACTCACGGACAATCCTCATGTTGGTCAATTCTTCAACACCATCAAAAGATTCCGACCTCCATTCTCCGATGATCTTTTCTTTGATTTCGGCCTCAGACGGGACATTCTCATTCCTTTTGCACGAGACAACACAGCTCAGCAAAACAAGACCAAACAGAATATTCAATACCGTTTTTTTCATTTTAAACAATTTCTAACCGACCGCAAAAATACTAAAAAATTTTCAATTTTGCCGTGAATAAAAAAAAACGATAAAATTCCACCAACTCTCTCAACTCTTAAAAGTTTTCCATATCTTTGCACCTTAATTAATATTGTAAAAATGGCACAGAAACCTTCAATTCCAAAAGGCACGCGCGACTTCCTTCCGGATGTAATGATGCGCCGCAATTATATATTCGACACAATCAAGACCGTCTTCAAACGCTTTGGTTTTCAACCGATTGAGACTCCTTCGATGGAGAATCTCTCCACCCTGATGGGGAAATACGGCGAGGAAGGCGACAAACTCCTGTTCAGAATCCTTAACTCCGGCGACTTCATGTCGGGTGTCGAACAGAACGGCGGGACGCTTCTTTCCGAGAAGATAACCAACAAAATCTGCGAGAAAGGCCTCCGCTACGACCTGACGGTGCCGTTTGCGCGTTTCGTCGTGCAATACCGCGACCAGATCGCGTTTCCGTTCAAGCGTTACCAGATGCAACCCGTCTGGCGCGCCGACCGCCCGCAGAAAGGCCGTTACCGTGAGTTCTATCAATGCGACGTCGATATCATCGGCAGCGACTCACTGCTGAATGAGGCGGAACTCGTGCAGATTGTCGATGAAGTGTTTAACAATCTGGGAATCAATGTTGTCCTTAAGATTAACAACCGTAAGGTCCTTGCCGGAATAGCGGAATATATCGGCAAACCCGACGCACTCGTTGACATCACCGTCGCCATCGACAAACTCGACAAGATCGGCATCGAGGCCGTCAACGCGGAGCTCGCCGCCAAAGGCCTTGACGATGAGGCGATTGCAAAACTTCAGCCGATTCTCTTCATGACAGGCACCGCCCGCGAAAAGATGACGCAGCTCAAATCGCTTATGAACGGAATTGAAGTCGGAACAAAAGGCATCGAAGAGCTTGAGACGTTGTTCAACTACTTGGACATCATGGGATTACGCATCGAATACGAGTTAGACCTGACTCTCGCCCGCGGCTTGAATTATTACACCGGCGCCATCTTCGAGGTCAAGGCGAAAGACGTAGCGATGGGCAGCATCAGCGGCGGCGGACGCTACGACAACCTCACCGGCATCTTCGGCCTCCCGAACGTCTCCGGCGTGGGCATCAGCTTCGGCGCCGACCGCATCTACGACGTTCTCAACGAACTAAACCTCTTCCCCGAGAAAAACGCCGAGAACACCGAAGTCATCTTCCTGAACTTCGGAAAAAACGAAGAGCTTTATTGTCTGCCGTATCTGCAACAGCTTCGCCGTCAAGGTGTTAACGCAGAAATATATTCCGATGCCTCCAAGATTCAGAAGCAGATGAAATACGCCGACCAACGTAATATTCCGGTCGTCGTCATCGCCGGCGAACAGGAAGTCAACGACAAGACTTTCAATGTGAAATGGATGAAAGAAGGCCGACAGGAGACTGTCAAAGCAGATAACTTATTGGAAATCATCAAAAAATAACATACAAAATGAAGACACATTATATCTCAACAGAAACCCTCACATTTGAGGAAGTCAACAGAATCATCAGCGAGAACTACAAACTCGCGCTTTCGGAAGACGCGATTCGTCGCATTCAGAAATGCCGTGACTATCTCGACAAGAAGATGGAGAACCAATCGACACCTATTTACGGCGTGACGACAGGTTTCGGTTCGCTCTGCGACCACAACATCTCAAAGGAAGACCTCAGCAAACTTCAGAAGAACCTGGTGATGTCGCACGCCTGCGGCACCGGCGACTACGTCCCCCAAGAGATTATCCGTATCATGCTTCTTCTGAAGATTCAGAACATGTCGTACGGCAACTCTGGTGTGCAACTCGTTACGGTTCAGCGTCTTATCGACTTCTTCAACAACGACGTGCTTCCTGTTGTCTATGACCTCGGCTCACTCGGTGCATCGGGCGACCTCGCACCGTTGGCGAACCTCATGCTGCCGTTGCTCGGCCTCGGTGAGGTTCATTATAAAGGCCAGATCCGTCCGGCGGCTGAAGTCTGCAAAGAGTTCGGCTGGGAGCCTATCACGCTTCAGTCGAAGGAAGGCCTCGCACTGCTCAACGGCACGCAGTTCATGTGCTCGTACGGCACTTACGTGCTGCTCAAGGCATTCCGTCTCCAGTACCTCGCCGACATGATCGGCGCCGTGTCATTGGACGCCTTCGACGGCAGGATTGAGCCGTTCTACGACCAGATTCATCAGATTCGTCACCACAGAGGACAGATCCTCACGGCGGAACGTTACCGTAACTTCCTGAAAGGCAGCGAGATGATCTCACGCGAGAAAAAACACGTCCAGGATCCGTATTCATTCCGTTGCATCCCGCAGGTCCACGGCGCATCGAAAGACGCCATCGCATACGTGACACAGATTCTCGGCGAGGAGATCAATGCCGTCACCGACAATCCGACGGTATTTCCTGACGAAGACCTCGTCATCTCGGCGGGTAACTTCCACGGACAGCCGTTAGCCTTGAGCCTTGACTTTTTGGCGATTGCCATGGCAGAACTCGGAAATATTTCAGAGAGAAGAACTTACCAGCTTATAGCCGGAAAGCGCGGGCTGCCCTCATTCTTGGTCGCGGAGCCAGGCTTGAACTCAGGCTTCATGATTCCACAATATGCCGCCGCCGCCATCGTCAGCCAGAACAAGCAGCTCTGCACGCCGGCTTCGGTCGATAGCATCGAGTCGTCACAGGGTCAGGAAGACCACGTGAGCATGGGCGGCAATGCTGCGACAAAGGCGTTGCGCGTGGCCAACAACCTCGAGCGCATCTTAGCCATCGAGCTGTTCAACGCAGCGCAGGCACTCGACTTCCGCCGCCCGATAAAATCGTCGGAATTCATCGAGAACTTCGTCGCCGAATACCGCAAACACGTTGAGTTTGTAAAGGTTGACAAGGTGATGTACACCGAAATAGCCAAATCGGTTGACTTCCTGAAGAACTACAATTTGGGTGACAAGATTTTTGAAAAATAATTATTAAAAGGAGATTGCCTGACCGCAAAAGGCCGGGCAATCTCATAATGACGAAATACCATGGAAGAACTGCAATACGAAAACAACGAACAGTTTCTGAACCCGAAGCCGCAAAGACCGACGATGCTCTCGGCACTCTGCATCCTATCGTTCATCAACGGCGCATGGAATGCCCTGTATAACTTCTGCTTTTTCGGGATGTATAACTCATTCAACAAGATACTCGCCGACGACGACATGATGGAGAAGATGTCAGGCATGATGAGCAGCGCGCAGTACGAGGCGAGCATGAATGCCTATAAGATGATGTTTTCCATCGACAGAGTCTATTACCTCTTGAATTCATTGCTGTACATCGGCTCTTTCGTAGGCGTGGCGATGATGTGGAAGATGAGAAAGACAGGTTTTCACGTCTATGCGATAGCACAGATACTCATCCTCACCGCCGCCGCGTTGTTCTTCTACGGCCCGACAGGCAGCTCACCGTGGATGGATGTCATCATGACGGCACTCTTCATCACGTGGTATTTCACATTCTACAAAAAAGAAATGCAGTAATGGAAGACAAAGAGAAAGAGGAAAGCATTTTCATTGAGCGTCAACGCGTTACGCTTGGTGTCAAACTCGTAGGCACGTTTGCGATTGTGTATTATGGCTTGTACTTTCTCTTCATGGTCTATCTCGGCATCTTCTACAACACCGTGTATGACCCCGCATATCTGCACGAGACCGTCAACGAACAGAATGGCTCGGCAATGCTTATCTCATTCATTACAAGGACGTTGCTCCTCGGCGTGATAATAGCGAGCCTGATCATGATGTTCAAGAGAAAACGTTACGGCAAGTTCATCTTCCTGATATGCACCGTTGTTCTGATTGCTTTTCAATTCTTCACCACCACCCCACCTGCGTGGATAAGTTACATCATCGAGGCCACGCTCACCCTGATCATGGCTCCGCTGAAAGTGGTGAGGAAATTCAATGAACGAATCATCGAGGAGACACAGAAAATCAACATTATCAAAAAAGAACAATAACACCATCACTTTCTAATTTTTTAACTTCATGAATTTCATAACTTTAACCGGAGAACTCGGAAGCGGCAAGAGCACCGTCGCCAACTTTTTGATAAGCAAAACACCTTTCAGAATCGTATCAGCCGGACTGTTGTTCAGACAGCTTGCGGCAGAGCACAACATGTCGGCGAAGGAGTTCAACGAATTCATCGAGAACAACCCGAAATACGACAACTACGTTGACGACACCATCGCCGCGTTGGGCAAGACCGACGACAAAATCATCTTCGACTCCAGAATGGCATGGCATTTCGTTCCGAACTCGTTCAAGATATATCTTTACGTTGATGTCGATGTCGCGACAGACCGCATCTTCAACGACACGGGCCGCGTGAGCGAGTCGTATTCCGACAAGGCGACGGCACGGCAGGAGATTATCGACAGGCGCAAGAGCGAGATTCTGCGCTACAAGACATTCTACGGCTGCGATGTGAGCGACTACAACAACTTCGACCTCGTCGTTGACACAAGTTTCGCTTCAAAAGATGAGATTAACGAGCTGGTCCTCAAGTGTTTCAAGGCTTTTGAAGAAGGAAGGCCTTACTCAAAAGTGTGGCTTGCACCACAATCGATCAAGATGGTATGCGACTCATGCGGCTGTTCCTGCGAGCCGGTAGAAATCACCAATAAAGACGGGATGTTTTTCTTGAACAGAGGCGCGGTGAAAGTGAGGAAAGCCTTGGAGGAAGGCAGAAAGCTCATTGATATTGATAAGGTTATTCAGTGTTAGGCGAGACAGCAATAAAAATTTTATCGGATACAAAAAAAATTATAAAAAAAAAAATTGTATTCATTTAATTTTTATCTTTGCACCCGAAAGCGGAAGCCGAAACGCTTGGTTTTTCGGCAATTTAATAATTCAAAATCATTTATCTATGAAGAAAAAATCTTTAGTTATTTTGGGCCTCGTTGCTGTGTTAGGTCTCGGTCTCGTATCATGCAAGAAGGACTGCACATGCGTTGGTAAATTTAATGGACAGACTGTTGTCAGCGAAAGTACAAAGACAAAGAAAAAAGATTGCCAGGCTTCCTACAAGCAGGACTACGGCTATGCAACAGTTACAGTGAACTGCACATGGGGCAAGTAAAAAATTTATGATTTTACAAGAATGGCGACTGTTTTTTCAGTCGCCATTTTTTATTTCAGATACTCCCTTATCTAATTCTCCGCCAAGTCCATGGAATCGCCGCTGTTTGCTATCGCCCCGCAGTCGGTCCACACGAAGACCGGAAAACGCCCGAACGTCGCGTCAAGCGACATTAATGGCGGAATGAACCAACATTCAAAATCTTCCGTATTGGTTTCCGTGACAAGATCTTATTGCACAACGGATCCATCGGGAAACATAGAAAACAAAGCCATTGCTGATGATTCCAGCCTACAATTTGACCTATATGTCAAAAAAAATAACAAAAAACGGGCTGGAGCCAGTCTCAACTATTCTCTCTTAACAATCTACCAATAACGCTTAACAAAAAACTACTTCAGCGTGAGAGCCTGGAAGCATTCCTCAATGCTTGCATCGGCGCGGTGCATCACGTTCATCTTGATGTTTTCAATTTTGTCGTTCGCCACGACGACACCTTTATTAATAATGATGATTTCGGGGCACATCGCTTCCACTTCCTGCATGATGTGAGTCGAGAGCAGCACTGTCTTCTCCTTTCCGAGTTCGGTGATGAGTGCGCGGATGTCGATGAGTTGGTTCGGGTCGAGGCCTGAAGTCGGCTCGTCGAGGATGAGGACTGACGGGTTGTGCATCATCGCATGGGCGAGACCGACGCGCTGGCGGTAGCCTTTCGACAACGCACCGATTTTCTTGCGCATCTCAACCGTGAGGCCGGTTTTCTCAATCATCTCGTCGATGCGTTTCTTGGCGTCACTGCCCGTAATATGGTGAATGCCGGCGACAAACTCCAAATACTCGCGGACGTACATATCCAAATACAGCGGGTTATGTTCTGGCAGGTAGCCGACGCAGCGGCGCACCTCCATCGGGTTGTCGAGGATGTCGTGGCCTTCGACGGTGACAGTACCTTCGGTCGGCGGGATGAAGCATGTTATTATCTTCATCAGCGTGGATTTCCCGGCTCCGTTCGGGCCGAGGAGACCGACGATGCGGCCTTTCTCGATATTCAGGTTGACATCGTTCAGCGCAAGCTGCGAGTCGTATTTTTTCGTTACGTGAGTTACTTTTATTGACATCTCTAATCTTTATTTTTCAAATATTCAACAAAATAATCTATCGCTTCTAGCAATGGCTGCAAATCATTGTTCACCACATCAGAAATCACATCCACATCAATGTCAAAATAGCCGTGAGCGATTCTGTTTCGCAAACCAAACACTTGATTCCAAGGAATCTCAGGACGCAATATAAGAAATTTCCCGTCGGAGATTTTGTCAATCTTTCTGAAGCCCTCTCCTATCGCCATGACAGTCATACAATTTCCCGCCAAGTCCTGCATTCCAGTTGACGAATTCAGCAAGACTTTCATGTCCTTGACATCTTTATTCCAACTCATCAGGTTTTCACAGGACTGACGAATTTGTTGCAGAGTGTCAAGTAAAATCTCACGCTTTTCCAAAGATGTCAATTCCATATTTCATTATTTGGTTTAAAAAAAACGGCCGCATATTTTCATGTCTGCGAATCAAATCCACTTCATTGCCGAGCAAGCTCTCCAGATAATCGGCGGCGGCACACAACATATAAGCATCGGCTGGCATCACGACAAAGACATCCACATCACTGCCGTCATGCTGCTCGTCGCGCGCCACCGAACCGAAAACGCGCATATAGCTGATACCGAATTTGTTTCTCAATTCAGGTTCATGCGCTTTCAGAATTTCTATGTATTCCTGTCTGGTCTTCATTTTTCAAATTTGATTTTGCAAAGATACAATATAATCAAGACATCTTATCAATAAAACTCTTGATTGACACAAGCAACGGACCTAATTGAGTGTCAATAATATTGAAGATTTCCTCCGCATCAATGTCAAAATAATGATGCGCTATGATGTCTCTCACTCCCATTATATCTCTCCATGGGATAGAATCATCCGTGCACAGGATTTCTTTATTTGTTAATTTATCGAAACTTTTCAAACTTTCGCCTATGGCAATCAACAACATACATGTTGCGTCAAGTTTTTCCATCCCAGACTGGGAAAACAGAAAATCGTCAACAGAATGAATCATTGATGTCCTTTCTTGCAAACGGACTATTGCGTCTTCGATTTGCTTAAGGATGTCAAGTGCCAATTTATCATGCAAAGATTTCGATTCCATCTCTATCTATTTCATTTTTAAGGGTTTCGTTCATGTTTTTATGAAGTCGCACAACATCGACAGCACAGTTGAGTTGTTCTTCAAGAAAGCGTTTCAAACGGACGTGAAGCAGCATATCAGGATTCATCACCACGCAGACATCCACATCACTGCCGTCATGCTGCTCGTCGCGCGCCACCGAACCGAAAATGCGCATATAGCTGATACCGAACTTGTTTCTCAATTCAGATTCATGCGCTTTCAGAATTTCTATGTATTCCTGTCGGGTCTTCATTTTTCAAATTTGATTTTGCAAAGATACACTTTTTCTCTTAGTGGGAAATTCCGTTTTTAATTAAATTTTCCGGAAATTATAAACACAAAACTCCGAGTTGTTTTTACAATCCAACGAGCAAGCGTGACTTTCCGCTTGTGCTATCTGTTTCCCTACGGTTTCAGACTTCCCACCGGAACCACAATCACGCCGTCAGCACTGGCGATGCCGGTGAAGACAGCCTTCGGGCCATTTCACAACCTCGCCAAGGCATAAAGCGGAATAACGTCAACATGACGGATCTCGCCGCCTGATTCGTTGTCGGTGTATTCATAATGACCGAAATTCTCCAATGACGTTCGCACCGCGTAATGAATGTTTTTCTTGCGCATGAAAAGCCAGAGGCTTTGCATACCACCCCGCGTGTTTGCTTTTACCTCAACAGGCGAAACCGTTCCTTCCTTGGCAACAAGATAATCCACCTCCGCGTTAGCGTTACGCGATGTGTTTCGCCAATAATGCATTTCGCATTTCTTGAAACAATCGCCGTATTTCATGATTTCAAGTCCGGCGAACATCTCCGAAGCAGCGCCTTTATTGACGAAATCGGAATCAGAAGCAAGCAGCGTGTCGCCGGCAGGAATCGACAACATCGTCTGCATCAGTCCGAGGTCAAGAAAGAGATACTTTGTGTAGCTGTCGCTTTCCTCCGCCCCAAGCGGCACTCCGTTTCCGTCGGAATGTTTCACCGGCGTTATCAGCCCCGAAAGTGTCAGAAGTCGCAGAGCGTCCTTCACCGCCGCCGACTGCACATTGGCATCCGCCTGAGAAAAGACGAACTTCCGTCCTGCCTGCAAAGCAGCAGACCGAAGCACCTGTCTCAAAAGTACCGGCGAAACCCTTTTCTTGTATTTTGAAAAGTCATCCTGATAAGTGTCTAAAATATCATTGTGGACCCTTGAACATTCAAGATAACTACGGCTTTCCATCCACTCCGCGACAGCGGCCGGCATACCGCCTACGAGATAGAACGAACGAAGCTGATCAACGAGTTTTTTATGCATGACATCAGGCAAAGGTTCAGCATTCGTGGCTTTATTCTTGAAATCAACAAGCAAATGCAACCCTTGAGCATCCAGAAACTCATCGAAAGAAAACGGATACATGTACAACGAACGGATTCTTCCAACACCGAACGACGGGAGTTCCTCCAAAGCAAACTCAAGCAACGAACCTGCGGCTATCACATGTAATTCCGGGAAGTCTTCCTTGAAATAACGAAGAGACATAATCGCCTCCTTGCAAACCTGAATCTCGTCGATGAAAAGCAACGTTTCACCGGCAATAACCGGCACCCCAAAAGTCGCAGCCAACTTCTCACATGTGCCTTTCACATCAATGTCTTCGGTGAACAGATTCTTCAACGCTGGTTGTTTCTCTAGATTTATCTCGATGAAATACTTGAAACTTCTACCCAATTCCCTAACCGCCGATGACTTGCCAACCTGCCTCGCACCTCTGATTAACAAAGGTTTACGTCTTTCAGAATCTTTCCATTCGAGTAGCTTTACATCAACAATCCTCTTGTAGTATATCATAATAATTTATATTTTCAAACTGCAAAAATACAAAATAATAGAATCCAACCCTGAAAATATTATTTTATTAATAAAATCCAACCCATTATATACTTCGGTTTTTTCAACCTGTAAGTCACGAAAAAAGCCGACGTAATGCCGGCTTTTCCACTCAAATATTTGTAAAACCAATTACTTCACGAATCTTGCCTTGATGATCTGGCTGCCGTCGATCAGCTCGACGAAATAGTTGCCAGATGTGAGCTTTGAGACATTCAACACGCCGTCAGCCGGGACGATCGCGCTCATGACCATGCGGCCTGTCGCGTCATAAACATTGGCGGCGCATTCGTTTTCGACGTTCATGAAACGGACTTCGTTGACGGCAGGGTTAGGATAAGCTGTGACACCGCTTTCGATGACGTTTTCCTCAACGCCGACGAGGCTGGCTGAAGTGTGGAAACGCCCGAAGAAGTAGTCGGCGAAAGCCTCTTCATGTTCGTAGTGACCTATGGCGACGAGCTTTCCGTCAGGCTGGATGGCGAGGTCTGTGATGCAGCTTGTCTTGACACCGCCGAATGAGACGTGTGTAAATCCATTTTCACCAAAGTCTTGGTTCAATGTGCCGTCAGCGTTGAATCCCGTGATCAGAATATCCTTCAATGTATCCCAGAAATAACCGCCGATGAAGATCTCCCCGTTTTCGGCGACAGCCATCTCATGGCAGTAGTGGTTGGAGTTCTCCTGATATTGCACCTTTGTCACGCCATCGTCGCCGAAGCTCTCGTCGAATGAGCCATCCTCGTTCAGTCTGGCAAGGAAAAGCTCGTAGTTCGGGCCGTCGCCCGGGTCTTCGACGTAGATCTCGGCCTGGCCTGCCACCAACAGTTTGCCGTCAGGCATCACTTCACAGTCGTTGATTTCATCGACAACCTCACTGAAGCTGATTTCTTTGACGCCGTTGTCGCCGAAAGAGGTGACGAGGCTGCCGTTCTGGTCAACGCAGACAATCTTGCTGTCGTAGGTCGCGCCCCAGTATTCGTCGGGGGTGGTACGCCAACCGCAGAGGTAGATGCGTCCATCGGGAGCGATGCTCACGCTCTCGCCGCATGACATCGAAAGATAGCCGTTGTGGTCGTGCGACTCGTTGATGAACATGCCGTTGTCGCCGAAGGTGGTGTCGAGCTGGCCGTCAGCCGTGAAACGGAGAAGGCATGTCGAGTAGTTATACAGGCCATATTCGCCGCTGACAACGATCTTGCCGTCGGGCTGAACTGCCAACGATCTCGTGGTCAACGTCCAGTCAGCCTGCGTGTTGTATGTGACATAGCCGTTGTTGCCGAAGGAACTGACAGGGCTGCCGTTTGAATCCAACTTCATCAGGAACATGTTACCGCCGTTGCTGTTGTAAGTGTAGCCCACGATGAGCAGGTTGTCGTCCTCGACGATTTCAGAGTCGAACGGGTAGAAGACACCGTTGGCCGGAGATAGGTGCAGGAAGCCGTTGTCACCGTATGAGGTGTCGAGTGTGCCGTCGGTGTTGTGGCGCATGATGAGAATCTTCTCCTGCCCGTAATCCTGTGCGTACTCGGTGAAAGTGACGATTTTGCCGTCCGACTGGAGTACCACGGAACCTTTTCCAAGATTGAAAACGGCGCAGCTGTTCAATTCTTCAAGTGTGTAGCCCCAATTTCCGAAAGTCTGGTCGAAACCGCCAGGAATGTCTTGGGCATTTACGATGCCGAAAGTAATCAGCATCAATGAGATAAGTAATAATTTTTTCATAGTTTAAAACATTTAATTATTGATTGAATTTGTAGTTTTCCAATTATAATTCAAGGCGCAAAGATACAATTATTTCTCAATAACGGGCAATATTTTTTTCAAAAATGAAAACATCGCGATTTAGCGGTGCGGCAATCCGTTTCGAATGGTTTACTTCCTTGTTGAGACGACACGAACGGCAGTTTTTCCGCATTGATTTTTCCAAAGAAACCAAAGGCATATTAATATAAGGTGTAGCGCGTAGAATCGGGTTATAAAAAAATGTTGAAAATTAATTCATTGAAAATGTATTTTGTAAAAAAATAATTTGTACTTTTGCAGCTCGAATTTTTCAGGAGAAATAGTGTAAATAAACACATAAACTAATTAAAAATTAAATGGATACATTAAGTTACAAAACAGTTAGTGTCAACAAGGAACATGCCAACAAGAAGTGGTATGTCGTTGATGCTGAAGGACAAGTTCTGGGCCGCATGGCATCAGAAATTGCTCAGGTTTTAAGAGGAAAGAGGAAGGCATGCTATACTCCCCACAGTGATTGTGGCGATAATGTCATCGTAATCAACGCCGAGAAAGTAGTCCTCACCGGCAACAAAATGGACAAGAAGGTTTACGTACACTACACAGGTTATCCTGGTGGTCAGCGTGTGAGAACCGTGAAAGATCTTCTCGCGAAGAAACCAGTATTCGTCATCCAACACGCAGTGAAAGGCATGCTCCCAAAGACACGCCTTGGCAATGCCATCTTCCGTAATCTTTACGTTTATGAAGGACCTAATCACAAGCATGAGGCCCAGCAACCACAAGTATTAACAATTAAGAAATAAGCAAAATGGAAGTAATCAACGCGTTAGGTAGAAGAAAGACAGCTGTTGCCCGTATTTACATGAAGTCAGGCAACGGTACCATTACGGTTAACAAACGTGACTACAAGGTCTATTTTCCAACAAGCATCCTGCATTACGTGGTTGAACAGCCATTGATGCTCACCGACAACCTTGGAAAGTATGACATCAAGGTCAACCTCAACGGCGGCGGCATCAACGGTCAGGCAGAAGCCCTCCGTCTCGCTATCGCCCGTGCACTCTGCAAGATCAACAACGACGAGTATCGTCCGGTTCTCAAGGCCAAAGGTCTGATGCGCCGCGACCCACGTATGGTCGAACGTAAGAAACCAGGTCAGCCAGGTGCACGTAAGAAATTCCAGTTCAGTAAACGTTAGTCTATCAAAAGGAAAAGAAATCATGACACAAGCAACATTCGAAGAATTATTAGATGCTGGTTGCCACTTCGGTCACCTCAGAAGAAAATGGAATCCGAACATGGCACCGTACATCTTCATGGAACGTAACGGTATCCATATCATAGACCTGTACAAGACCCAGGCTAAGATCGACGAGGCGGCACAGGCACTTCAGCAGATGGCAAGAGCAGGAAAGAAAGTCCTTTTCGTAGCTACAAAGAAACAAGCTAAAGACATCGTTGCAGAACTCGTTTCAAAAGTCAACATGCCATACGTCACAGAACGTTGGCCCGGCGGCATGCTCACCAACTTCACCACTATCCGCAAGGCAGTGCGCAAGATGACCAGCCTCCAGAAGCTGATGGCAAGCTCACAATACAACAACCTGTCAAAGCGTGAACGCCTCCAGGTCGAACGCGAACTCGAGAAGCTCCAGAAGAACCTCGGCTCAATCGCCGACCTCAACCGCCTCCCGAACGCAGTGTTCGTTGTTGATGTCATCAAGGAACATATCGCAGTGGCAGAAGCACGAAAACTCAACATCCCCACCTTCGCCATCGTCGATACGAACTCGAATCCTAACCTCATCGACCACCCGATTCCGGCAAACGACGATGCATCAAAGTCAATCTCTCTCATCATCAACAAGATGGTGGAAGCCATCGAGGAAGGTCTGACAGAACGCAAGAACAACATGAAAGATTCAGATGCCGCCGAAGAGGATGCCAGTGAGGAAATGTTGGAAAACGCAGCCAATGAGGAAGAGAAGGAAGAGGAGAAACGCCCTCGCCGCCCTCGCAAAGCCGTCAACAAGAAGAACTAATTATTAACAAAGAAAAAATCCAAACCATGAATATTACTGCAGCTCAAGTCAATGAACTCAGACAGATGACAGGCGCAGGGATGATGGACTGCAAGAAAGCCCTTGTTGAATGCAACGGCGACAAAGAGGCAGCCATCGACTTCCTCCGCAAGAAAGGCCAGAAAATCGCCGAGAAACGCGCCGACCGCGAAGCAGCTGAAGGCGTCGTCATCTCAGCCACGACAGCCGACCATAAATACGGTGCCGTCGTCATGCTTAACTGCGAGACAGACTTCGTGGGTTCAAACGCTGACTTCGTTGGCGCAGCAAAGAGTTTCCTCAATGCAGCCATCGAAAACAGGATCAAGAACCTCGACGAACTCAAGGCTTTCACCATGAACGGACGCACAGTCAATGACCTCGTCACTGACCTCACAGCCAAGACAGGTGAGAAGACCGAACTCAAACACCTCGAAGTCATCGAAGCCCCTTACGTTGCAAACTACAACCACCAGGGCAACCGCCTCGCCACCGTCGTCGGCTTCAACAAAGCCTTCGAAGGCATCGAAGAGACAGCTCACGAGGTAGCAATGCACACAGCAGCCATGTCACCGATCGCCGTTGACGAGAACGACGTCCCGGCAGAGACAAAGACACGCGAATACGAAGTGGCAGTCGAGAAGACAAAACAGGAACAGGCAGCCAAGGCCGTTGACGTCGCGCTGAAGAAAGCCGGCATCAACCCTGCACACGTCGATTCAGACGCTCACATCGACTCCAACATGGCAAAAGGCTGGATCACAGAAGAACAGGCGAAACAGGCACGCGAAATCAGAGCGAAAGTCACTGAAGAAGCTCTCGCCAACGTCAAACCAGCAATGATCGAGAACATCGCCAAAGGCCGCGTGGCAAAATTCTTCAAAGAGAACTGCCTCCTCGACCAGGCTTCACTGCTCGACGGCAGCATGACAGTGCGCCAGTTCATCCAGAAGGCCGACAAGGAAGCCACAGTCACAGCTTTCAAGAGAGTCCAACTCGGATAAAAGTCACTAGTCTTTAGTCGATAGTCTTTAGACTTTAGTTTTTAGTGTTATAGCTAAAAGCTAAAGTCTATTTTTTGTTAATGAGTTGGCTAATGAATTTAGCATTTTGCTTATTTCTGTAATCAAAATCTTGGTTTTAGAAGTTTTGTAACTATCAATATAATTGAGTTTTTCACAAACTTCTATCTGAGTTTCAAGTTCCCGCAACGAGCCTCGAGATATTGATAAAAATTGAATAAATTCTTTATCAGAACCACGTCCTGATCCTTCAGCAATATTAGATGGAATTGATACAACAGCCCGTCTCATCTGATCTGATAACGAATATAATTCTTCTTTAGGCAATAATTTCACCAGAGAATAAACCTCCACAACCAAATCCATTGCCTTCTGCCATACTATAAGCTGTTTGTAATCACTATATTTCATATTTTGGTTTTTTGGAATTTATTAAAATCAGTTGTTAGCCTTCAGCTTCATCAGCATCCGATAACTAACGACTAAAGACTAACAACTAAAGACTAAAAACTATCTGCGAGACCACGTCGTCCCTTCCTTCCCGTCTTTCAGAACGATGTCGAGGGCGGCGAGTTTGTCGCGGATGAGGTCGGAGGTGGCCCAGTCTTTCTTCGCGCGGGCTTCCTTCCTGATGTCGATGATGGTGTTCATCAAGCCGTCAACGATGCCGTTGTCTTCCGCGCCGCCGTCAGCCTTCACGAGACCGAGGATGTCGAACACGAACGTCTGAATTAGATTCTTCAAAAGGTCGAGTTCAGAAGCGTTAATCTTCGAATGGCCGTCTTTGACAGAATTGATGATACGAGCCGCCTCGAAGAGGTTCGCTATCACGATGGGGCTGTTGAAATCGTCGTTCATCGCGTCGTAGCAGGCTTCCATAATCTTCTGAACGCCAAGGTCTTCCGCGCCGTCGGTGGCTGAAAGTCTCTCGAGGAGGTCAACGGCTTCCATGAGGCGTTTGTGGCCTTTTTCGGCGGCCTGAAGCGCCTCGTTGGAGAAATCGACGGTGCTGCGGTACTGCGCCTGAAGGATGAAGAAACGTATCGTCATCGGGCTGTAAGGCTGCGCGAGCATCTCCTCGCCTTTCGCGTTCTTATGGCTTCCGGCGAAAAATTCAGGGAGCGTGATGAAGTTGCCGAGCGACTTGCCCATCTTCTGTCCGGCTATGGTAATCATGTTGTTATGCATCCAGTAACGCACCGGCGCCTTGCCGTTGGCGGCCATCGACTGCGCTATCTCCGACTCGTGGTGCGGGAACATGAGGTCCATGCCGCCGCCGTGGATGTCGAACTCCTCGCCGAGGTATTTGCAGCCCATCGCCGAGCATTCCATGTGCCAGCCCGGGAAGCCGTCGCTCCACGGTGAAGGCCAGCGCATGATATGTTTCGGCTCGGCCTTCTTCCACAAGGCGAAGTCAATCTGGTTGTGCTTCTCGCTCTGTCCGGCGAGTTCACGCGTGTTGTTGAGCATCTCCTCGATGTTTCTTCCCGAAAGGATGCCGTAATGATATTTCTCGCTGTATTTCTTGATGTCGAAATAGACCGAGCCGTTCTCGACGTAAGCGAAGCCTGCATCCAAGATCTTCTGTATCATCGCAATCTGCTCGATGATATGGCCGGAGGCGTGAGGTTCGATTGAAGGACGGAGAACATTGAGCCTGTCCATCGCCTGATGGTATCTGACGGTGTAATATTGGGCCACTTCCATCGGTTCGAGGTCTTCGAGACGGGCTTTCTTCGCGATCTTGTCCTCGCCTTCGTCGGCATCGTGTTCGAGATGCCCGACATCGGTGATGTTGCGGACGTAGCGGACTTTATAGCCGAGATGTTTCAAGTATCTGAAAACCAAGTCGAATGTTATTGCCGGACGGGCGTGTCCGAGATGAGCGTCGCCATAAACGGTCGGGCCGCAGACGTACATACCGACATGTCCTTCATGGATTGGGCGGAACGGCTCTTTAATTCTCTTTAAGCTATTGTAAATATATAAAGCGTTATCCATTTTATGAAATTTTTGCAAAGATACTATTTATTTTCCAAATAATTTGCAAACAGTTTTTTTTAATTTCCACATCTGAAAAAATTCACTACCTTTGCACTTCAAACTTCGTTTCACATTCAAATGTGATTATTTGTATTTAAAAGTTAAATGACGTATTTTTTTATTTAAACGTAATATCTTGTAATTCAATAAAATAACATCAATCTATGAGCCAAGTAATTGATTTTATATGTGGTTGGATTTGGTGTCCTGCGTTGGTTGCTTTATGCCTCTTTGCAGGCTTGTACTTCTCGTTCGGCTTGCGTTTCGTACAGATACGTCGTCTCAAGACGATGGTGCGTCTGCTTTTTTCATCTGACAGCAAGGACAAGAAAAATGGTGTGACGTCGTTTCAGGCTTTCGCCATGGCGTTGTCGGGGCGTGTGGGCACAGGCAACATCGTGGGTGTTGCGACCGCCATCGGCTTCGGCGGGCCCGGCGCGATAGTATGGATGTGGATTGTGGCGTTCTTCGGGGCCGGCACCGCCTTCGCGGAATCAACATTGGCGCAGGTTTTCAAGGTTGATCATGACGGACAGTATCGCGGCGGTCCTGCGTATTATATCGAGAAAGGTCTTCATTCCAAAGCATTCGCGGTAATTTTCGCCATCGCCTCCGTCATCGGGCTCGGCTTTTTAAGCCCATCCATACAGTCAAGCGGAATAGCGGTTTCATTTCACAACACCTTCGGCATCGAGAAATGGATTGTCGGAGTCGTCATTTCCACGCTCTTCGCATTGATAATCATCGGCGGTGTCAAACGCATCGCAAAGATAGCGGAGATTGTGGCGCCTTTCATGGCTTTAATATACATCATCCTTTCCATAGTGGTTTTGATTGCCAACGCATCTGAGGTGCCGGCAGCACTGTCAGACATGATAAAAAGCGCCTTGGGGCTCAGAGAGATGTTCTCCGGCATCATCGGCTGCACCATCTCCATGGGCGTGCGACGCGGACTGTTCTCCAACGAAGCCGGACAGGGCTCGGGGGCCATCGTCGCCGCCTCCGCAGAAGTGTCGCACCCTGTGAAACAAGGCCTCGTCCAGGCATTCTCGGTATATATCGACACTCTGATGGTATGCACGGCAACAGCCGTCATGATCCTTGCATGCCGGACATATAACGTCATCGACCCGCAAGGCAACATAATTTTCAAGTCGCCCGTCGCCGAACTCGGCCAGCCAGACGTGTCATACACCACAGCAGCAATCGCGACATTCTTGGGAGACAACGCAGCGGGAATCATCGTGTCGATAGCGTTGCTCTTCTTCGCATTCACCACAGCGATGGCATATTATTACAACTCCGAGACCAACGTGTCGTACCTCTTTGGCAAAGGCAAACACGAACGTCTTGCAATCAACATTCTCCGTGCCGTGGTGATCCTTACGTTGTTCGCAGGCACCGTGGTTGATGCCGGCACCGTCTGGGGACTCGTTGACATCGGCATCGGAATGATGGTTTGGATAAACGTCATCGCCATCCTGCTGCTCTCGCCCGTCGTGTTCCGCTGCCTGCGCTCGTACGAAAAACAGGAGAAAGAAGGCGAAGAGCCTGTTTTCGACCCTGATGAGTTAAACATAAAAAACGCCGATTTCTGGAATCATAAAAAAGAGAAATAAAATGAAAGAGAGACTTTTGAAAATTTGG
Source organism: Bacteroidales bacterium (assembly GCA_045600605.1). Lineage (GTDB taxonomy): Bacteria > Bacteroidota > Bacteroidia > Bacteroidales > F082 > Limimorpha. The sequence goes on along the minus strand of JAZRYG010000042.1, from coordinate 26,874 downwards.
GGATTTTTCTCCGGCAATCTCATCGTGGCAGTGGTGACGATGATCGCCCTTGGCATCGCATTCGGGTCGTTCGCGCCGCTGTGGTTCGTCAGGATCTTCACCACGTTCAACACGATATTCTCATCGCTTCTGAGCTTCACGGTGCCGTTACTGATTCTGGCACTTGTCACAGTCGCCATCGCCGACACCGGCAACGGCGCCGGCAAGATGCTGGTGGTCACCATTTTGCTTGCATACGTGTCAACAGTCCTCGCCGGGATGTTCACATACGGAGTGAGCGACATCGTCTTCCCGAAGATAGTCACGATGAACGCCGAGACGGGAAGCTCCTTCGGAGGAGCCGTCCCCTCCGAAAAACTCGCGCCGTATTTCACGTTCTCCTTCCCTCCGATAATGGACACGATGTCTGCCCTGCTGCTCAGCTTCATGTTCGGCCTCGCCATACTGAAATTCAAAATGCCAGTGATAAAAGGCCTTGTCAGCGAACTTCGCGACGTCGTGATGATGATTATCACGAAGGTCGTGCTTCCGCTCCTGCCGCTGTACATCTTCGGGATGTTCATGAAGATGCAGGTCTCGGGTGAGATGAGGATGGTGACGCACGTATATTTAAAGGTGATTGTCGTCATGGTCATTCTCTTCATCGTGGTGCTTCTTGCACAATACGCCATCGCCGGCATAGTGAGCCACAAAAATCCATTTAAGTTATTGAAAATCATGTTCCCTGCACTGATAACGGCACTCGCTTCATCATCGTCGGCGGCGACGCTTCCGGTGACGCTGCGATGCGCCGGAAAGATGGGTGCGCGCAAGAACGTCGTCGATTTCGTCATCCCGATGTGCGCCAACATTCACTTGAGCGGCGCCGCGGTGAGGACGGTGGCGATCACCGTCGCCACGATGCTGATGTTCGGCGTGCCATACACCACGATGCAATTTCTCGGATTCATCATGATATTCTCCATCACGGTGCTTGCGGCCCCGGGCGTCCCCGGCGGAGTCATCATGGCCGCCGTCGGGATGATTGAGGTCATGCTCGGCTTCAGCCCCGACATGATCGCCATCACGGTCTCGCTGAGCATCGCCCTCGACAGCCTCGGCACAGCCGTCAACGTCTGCGGCGACGGAGCGCTGATGATGATCGTCGATGCCTGGACGAAAGAAAAATAAACTAATTAATATATTTTCAGTACAAATTTAGCATTCAATCGAAAATTTGTACTATCTTTGCGGAAAATTTAGTTCGCCATGATAGAACGACTTATTACCGCAAAGCTGCGGAGAATGATGGAGATTTACCCCATTGTCTTGCTGACAGGCCCAAGGCAATCGGGGAAATCGACATTACTGCAGCACGTATTCCCTGACTACCAATACGTTTCATTGGAAGATTTGGACCAAAGGGCGTTTGCCAATGACGACCCGCGAGGTTTCATAGCATCGCACCCCGACAAGACAATAATCGATGAAGCCCAGTTGGTGCCAAGTCTATTTTCCTATCTGCAAACACATGTAGATATGTACGGAAAAGACGGGATGTACATCCTGTCAGGCTCGCAGAATTTCTCATTGATGCAACAAATCTCACAGTCTTTGGCGGGACGTGTGGCGATTCTTGAGCTACTGCCTTTCTCCAGAAAAGAATTGATTAATGGCGGGATCTTGGCAGAAACAGTCGAAGAGGAAATATTTGAAGGCGGATATCCTCGTCTTCACGACAAAAAAATGCTGCCGACGGAATATTACCCTTATTACATAAGGACTTACGTTGAACGCGACATCAGGCAACTGAAAAACATCTCCGATTTAGGGTTGTTTGTGAAATTCATAAAATTATGCGCAGGACGAATCGGACAAATTGTCAACTTCTCATCACTCGCCAACGATTGCGGCATCGCCGTCACAACAGCCCAGGCGTGGCTGAGTGTGTTGGAGACAAGTTACATCGTCCATGTCCTTCGCCCTGATTTCAACAATTTCTCAAAAAGACTCGTGAAATCGCCGAAACTGTATTTCCACGACACAGGCCTCGCTTGTTCGCTTCTCGAAATCAGCAATCCACAACAACTTGAAAATCACTATCTTAGAGGTGGATTGTTTGAAAATTACGTGATAAATCAGTTCATTAAAAAAGCATATAACCAAGGCGAAGAATCCGGCCTGACGTTTTGGCGCGACAGCAAAGGGCATGAAATAGACTTGATAAAGACCGACGGCGACAGACAATTCGCATACGAAATCAAATCAGGAAAAACATTTTCATCAGACTTCACCAAAGGTTTACGCTATTGGGCAAGTTTGTCATCGGCGACAACGGAACAATGTAACGTAATATATTCAGGTGATAAATCATTGCAAATGTCCGACTGTAACTTATTAACATTAAACGACATAGAATAACTTGGTACAAATTTAGCATCCAATCGAAAATTTGTACCACTGTTATTTTGACAGATAAAAGCACATTTTCCCGTCAGTTTTAAACATGTAAAATAAATTAAAAAAACCAGTACATTTTTCCAACGGATTTTGTATTTTTGCGCCCAAGAAAATTTTTAAAATACACATATCATGTACACAAATTTCCAAAAGTACTTACAGCAGGAATTGGCTCAGATTGAAGCCGACGGACTGTACAAGAATGAACGTATCATCGAAAGCCCTCAGGGTGCTGAAATCCTCGTGAAGGGCAAGAAATGCCTGAACTTCTGCGCGAACAACTACCTCGGTTTGGGCAACAACCCCGAGCTCATCGCGGCAGCGAAAAAAGGCATGGACGAGCGCGGCTTCGGCATGGCTTCGGTACGTTTCATCTGCGGTTGCCAGGACCTGCACAAGAAACTCGAGCAGAAGATTGCCGAGTTCTTCGGCACTGAAGATACCATCTTATATGCGGCATGCTTCGATGCCAACGGCGGCGTGTTCGAGCCGTTGCTTGGCGCCGATGACGCCATCATCAGCGACTCGCTGAACCACGCCTCCATCATCGACGGCGTGCGTCTCTGCAAGGCACAGCGCTTCCGCTACGCCAACGCCGATATGGCCGACCTCGAGAAACAGCTTCAGGACGCGCAGAAATGCCGCTTCCGCCTCATCGTCACCGACGGCGTGTTCTCAATGGACGGCAACGTCTGCCCTCTCGACAAGATCTACGAACTCGCGCAGAAATACGACGCGATGGTCATGGTTGACGAAAGCCACTCGGCCGGTGTCGTCGGCAAGACAGGCCGTGGCGTGACAGAACGCTACAATCTCCGCGGCAAGATCGAAATCCTCACCGGCACCCTCGGCAAGGCGTTCGGCGGCGCGATGGGCGGCTTCACGACAGGCCGCAAGGAAATCATCGACATGCTCCGTCAGCGTTCGCGTCCGTACCTCTTCTCCAACTCGATGGCGCCGGGTCTCGTGGCAGCCGGCATCCGTATGTTCGAGATGATGACAGAGACCAACGAGCTTCAGGACAAGCTCCACGCCAACACCGACTACTTCATCAAACAGATGCTCGCAGCCGGCTTCGACTGCAAGCCGTCGGAGTCAGCCATCTGCGCCGTCATGCTCTACGATGCGCCGCTCTCACAGAAGTTCGCCGCCAAGATGCAGGAAGAAGGCATCTTCGTAACAGGCTTCTACTACCCTGTCGTCCCGAAAGGCCAGGCACGTATCCGCGTCCAGATCTCGGCAGCACACGAGAGAGAACACTTAGACAAGTGCATCAACGCATTCGTGAAGATCGGCAAAGAACTTGGAGTTATTAAATAACAAACCGTCATTTCGAGTGAAGCGAAGCGGAATCGAGAAATCTCCTGCAATGTAGCAGCACTTTTTGAAGGAGATTTCTCCGCTCCCTTTGGTCGGTCGAAATGACGACAACACTGAACAACAATGAAAAAAATATTAATCGTTGGTTCCGGCGGTCAGATCGGAACAGAATTGGTGAAGAAGCTCCGCGGCATCTACGGCAACGAGAACGTGGTCGCCAGCGACCTTCGCCCTTTGACAGGTGAAATCGTCGAGAACGGTCCGTTCGAGAGAATCGACTCGACACAGATAATGCAGGTAGCCGAAGTGGTGAAGAGATATAACATCGACACCATCTACAACCTCGCGGCGATTCTTTCCGCTACGGCGGAGAAGAACCCGATGCTCGGCTGGAACGTCGGTATCGGCAGCTTGGTGAACTGCCTTGAGGTAGCTCGTCTCTTCGGCTGCGCCGTGTTCACGCCTTCTTCGATTGGCGCATTCGGCACATCGACACCGCGCGACAACACGCCTCAGGACACCATACAGCGTCCTAACACGATTTACGGCGTCACGAAGGTGACTGGCGAGTTGCTCAGCGACTATTACTTCACGCGTTTCGGCGTTGACACGCGTTCCGTCAGATTCCCGGGGCTCATCTCCAACCTGACACTTCCAGGCGGAGGCACCACGGACTACGCCGTCGAGATTTATTATTCGGCCGTCAAAGGCGAGAAATTCATCTGCCCGATAGCGAAAGGAACGTTCATGGACATGATGTATATGCCCGACGCCCTCGACGCGATGGTCAACATCATGGAGGCCGATCCTAAAAAGCTCGTTCACCGCAACTCGTTCAACGTCACGAGCATGAGCTTCGACCCGGAGATCATCTACAACGCCATCAAGAAGTACTATCCGAACTTCGAGATGGAGTACAAGTTCGACCCGATCCGCCAGGCCATCGCCGACTCATGGCCGAACAAGATGGACGACAGCTGCGCCCGCAACGAGTGGGGCTGGAACCCGAAGTACGACCTCGACAAGATGACCGTCGATATGATCGAGACGCTGAAGGTGAAACTGCTGAAGTAAATTATTGATAGCACGCCTATTAAGTAAAGAAAAGATGAACGCCAAACAAATAGCACAAAAGACCGCCGATTTCTTCAGGACTGTCCCTGTTGAAAAAGCATGGCTGTTTGGCTCGTTCTCACGCGGCGAAGCGACAGAGAAAAGTGATATTGACATACTTGTCAGATATGATGATAATGCCAAAATATCGCTGCTCTACATTTCTCATTTGACAGGTGTGCTTGAAAACATACTCCATCGGAAAGTTGACCTTGTTGAGGAAGGATGTCTGCTCCCGTTTGCCGAAGAGACAGCCAATCGCGATAAAATTCTGATATATGAGAGAGAAAGTTAGAGATATAGAACGTCTGCTTCATATTCAGAATGCGATAAACGTGTTGATGACGCGCAAAGACACGCATTCTTTTGAGGATGTGTTGTCTGACCCGATTATTTTCTATGGTTATGTTAAACATATAGAGATTATCGGCGAGGCTGTTTATATGTTGACAAAGGAGTATAAAAGTACTCACAATGAGATTTGCTGGGACGATATAGAACGAATGCGCCATGTGTTGGTTCATGGTTATTATAGAATTCGTCCCGAGCAGTTGTGGGAAACTGTTCAGACTGACATCCCGAAACTGAAACCGAAAATAGATTATCTTGTTGATAATTACAAAGACTAATAACTAATTATTAACCAAATATTTGGCCTATGAGATAGACGCATTAAGCGGTATGCACATCATAGAATAAGGAAAAGCGAAGTAGCTTGCACTGGAATCTTTGAAACTTCGACACTTTCAAACATGACATTCCCGGAGTAAAGCAACGGCGCTCCCGCCAACAGGCGTGGGCTTTACTCGTTGTAATTGGGAATGTCAAAGGTAGTCGAAGACCTCAAAGATTCCGATGAAGGCGAAAAAGTGCCACGCTTTTTTTTTGTGTGCAGTTTTCCCAAGAACAACCATTGGCACTGATTAATTGCAATTAATTAAATAACAAAAACCGATGGGCCGATGGGATAGAACGGGTATATGAATAATGAAGAAATTTTTACTCATTTTAATTTGCTTTATAATGTGTTTTTTAATGACCTCGTGTTATTCAACACAAACAGTACTCTTGTCAGGTCAGGAATTGACGGAACGATATGTCGGCAAAACGGGGAAAGAGATTATTCGAATGATGGGACCACCGACCAGGGAAACAACGGATGGAGGCGATGGAACCATTTTGATATATGAAGCAATTACTGGTAGTACAACAAGAGTGACGTACACGGAATATGATACCTATTATAACACAACTCAAAAACCAGATGAGTATTCTTGGTTTTATTTGGATTCTAAAGGAGTGTGTACGTATGTTAAGACAAATTGTCTGACCAAGCAAGTTAGTACCTTTAATGGCTTTGCCACGGGTCTATGTATTGTTCTTTATGGATGCCTTATTGCATTGATTATTGCCGCGCTAGTATAGGTCAAATTGCATGATTTTTTTGCAGGCATGTCTCTATAGGTCATATTGCAGGATAAGAAATTACTATCATTGTCAGGACATTTACTTTTGTGCATACTAACTGTTTTTTAAAGGTTTTGAAACTCTCGTAAAGTTAGTATATACAATGGATTTGGTGGTGTCGCATCCTGCAATTTGACCTACAGACCCCTTTCTTCCGTGAGTCTTCCTCACCCCACACTACGTGCGGGGCTAATAGGATTGTGTGCATCCGGCACACAGATTACGTTCTCGGCATGTCAGAGACACGCTTTTATTTTTTCAATAAAAAATTCAAAAGTGAATTTTTTATTGAAAAACCGCACATTGTACTGAAATTTACGTAACTTTGCAAAATTAATTTTTGCATGGATTATACCGAAATCATAAAAATGTTGCGCAAACTGGGTGAAAAAATTCTTCCACCCGAAGCTCAGCTGTTTCTTTATGGTTCGCGTGCCCGTGGCGATTATAACGAAAATTCCGATTGGGACTTGCTTTTGCTACTCAATCGTCCTAAACAAAATGACGATTTTGAGAAAATCGCATATCCGTTGATGGAATTGGGGTTTGATTTAGGGCAATATTTCAGTGTGCACACCTATTCGAAAGACGAATGGGACAAAATGTCGTTTTTGCCATTTTTCAAAAATGTGGAACGTGATAAAATTGTATTGGTATGAGCTTGAATGATGAAGAGAGGGAAATCGTTACTGGTTTGGAAACCGAGAAAGCGAGGAAAACTTTCGCTGAAATTGAAATCTTGCGCCAGGCAGGATTATGGAATAACATCGCCAACCGAATGTATTATGCGGCATTTCATGCAGTTAGTGCATTGCTGATAAGCAACGGTCATATTGTTGGAACACATCAAGGCGCAGTGATTATGTTGCATCAGCATTATATCAAAACAAGCATTCTTGAAAAGAAATACGGCACTCTTTATTCACGACTTCAGACCATGAGAGAACAAAGTGACTACAATTGCACTTACAATGCCACAGAAGAAGAAATAATTCCGCTGATTCCATTAACCGAGGAGTTTATTGAAAAAATACTATTAATGATAAAATGATGACTTGTTTTATCATTTCCTGATTCAGTTTGACCGTTTTATGTCTCTCTTCCTGTTTACATTACTTGGTTAAACGTTTTCAGTCTTCATCGGGCGGCAATAATTAACAAAACCGATTTTTTTCACTTTTTAAGCCAAACTGGAAATTATTTTGTAATTTTGCGACCGAAATTCATTGCAAATGAACAACGTAAATTCTCTAAATCTGACAAATCAGTTATCACAATATCTTTTTTGGGATATTGATCTGAGTTTGCTTGATGTCGAAAGCAATTCAGCTCAATTGATTCAGAGAGTTTTGGAATATGGCGAACTTGACGATTGGCGGAAAATAAGGGATTTTTACGGTTTGGAACGCATCGTCAACGACTGTAAAAAGTTACGTTCGCTGAATCCCAAAGCCCTGTCGTTTGTTTGTGCAATCACCGGAACCAAAAAAGAAGATTACAGATGTTATCATATCAGACAGTCAATCCCGACACCTTGGAACTCCTGAGAACCCTGATGTCACAACCTGAAATGCAAGGATTGCGTCTCGTTGGCGGTACATCATTGGCGTTGCAATACGGTCACAGGCAATCAATCGACCTTGACTTTTTCGGCAAATTGCAAGTTTCACAAGACGCAGTCATTGACATGATTTCGCGTTTGGGCTTTGATTATAAAATCTTGAACCGAACAGAAATGATATTGCAGCTTGTGGTTTGCAAAACCAAAGTCGATATCATTGATTACCATTATGATTGGATTGATAAACCGGTCGTGGAAGACGGCATCACGTTAGCATCTCCAAAAGAAATCGCGGCATTGAAAATAAACGCCATTGAAGGTCGAGGCAGCAAAAAAGATTTCATCGACATCTATTTGCTTCTGCAACATTATTCATTAGATGAGATTCTTTGTTTTTATGCTTCAAAATATCCAAGCCATTCAATGTTTATGGCTCTGAAAAGCTTGATTTACTTTGAAGATGCAGAGAAACAAACAATGCCTAAGATGTTCACAACAACTACTTGGGATTCAATGAAAAAATTCATTATAAAAGCTGTCAACGAATACCAGAATAAAGCCAGTGACATTTCCTGATTCAAGTTGACTATTTTTTGTCTTTGCACACTGTTTATGTTGTCTCGGTTAAACGTCTTCAGTTTTTATCGGACCATAATAGAAAAAAAATTAATTTTTAAAATATATCTTTTTATGAAACTAATTCGTTACCTTTGCAATCTGGAAACTACAACGCACTTATGGAACGAATTTTAATATATTCAACTGAATATCAAGCATTTGAACAGAGTACGAATGAACGGGTACGCGAGAAATTGCATTACGCCTCTGTTATTTTAGAAACAATGCCACTCATATCAAGTCGATTCGTGAAAAAATTAGTCAACACTGATTTTTACGAATTACGAATAAAGGTTGACAATGAGATTCGGGTGATTTTGTTTTCAGTTGATAGTCCAAATATCAATTTGTCCAAAACCGTAGTTTTCTTAAATGGTTTTATTAAGAAAGACACGAAAGATTACAAAAAGCAGGTAGAAATAGCAACAAACATATTAAGGAGATTATTATGAGAAACTTGAATGAAGAAGAGATTCAAAAATTGAGAAAATTTGATTTTTCGAAGGCGAAAGGTTTCGTTGAAGCAGAAGATGTTTTGTCGAAAGAAATTGGAGTGCAAGGGAGCGAGCGTCGCAATGAGTTCAATGCCAAAGCGCAAGCCTGGTATTACGGAGAAATTCTTCGCGACAGACGCAAATCACTTCAACTCACCCAACAGGATCTTGCAGAACGCATTGGCAAAGAACGCACATACATAAGCCGCATCGAGAAAGGCGAGACCGATATGCAGTTATCGTCCTTTCTACAAATTGCGGAAGCATTAAATCTGAAAATCCGATTGGAAGCTGTAATGGTGTAACTAATTGTTTTTCGACCGTTCACCTGACCCACGTCTGCGACCTGCCGAGCCAGCCCCTTTTGTCGATGGAGCCGCGCAAAGTGATGGTGTTATCCTTTGCATTGTACGTGATTTTCCCGTAATACGTCTTGCCGGAATCCGGCTCGAAACACGTGCCGCCTTTCAGCACGCCGTCATCGTCTTTCATGTCTTTTATGATGACAAGTCCGACATACTGCGGGTCGAAAATCTCCTGCCCCTGATAATAAACATGTGTCAACTTGCCGTAATACAGACCGTTTGTATCATCCTGATAGAAAAGCACAACGCCCTTCGTCTCGCCGGTCTTGTCATCGACAGTACGCCATTCACCGAGAATCTTATCAACCTGCGCATTGGAAACCAACGCGATAAGCAGCAACGCCGCCGTAAATAACACCTTTTTCATCTTAAAACTTTATAACTTTACAAACTTTCTAACTTTACAAACTTTTCAGCAATTTGTCGATAACGACCGGGAAATTGTCTTTTTCCAAAATGTGAATCTTCGCCGCCACGTCGTCAGCGGTGTCGGTTTCTGAAAGTGCCACCGATTTCTGGAAAATGACGTCGCCGCTGTCGTAATGTTCATTCACATAATGTATCGTGATGCCCGACTCTCTCTCGTGATGCGCCACGACAGCCTCATGCACATGATGGCCGTAGAAGCCTTTTCCGCCGTACTTCGGCAGCAACGCCGGATGTATGTTGATGATTCTCATCGGGAAGGCATCAAGAAGATGTTGCGGGATGAGCCACAGGAAACCGGCGAGGACAACGAGGTCAACATCGAGCAACTTCAGATATTCCGAAAACGCCTTGTCTTGAAAGTCAAACGTTTGCGAAACATCATACTGGCTTTGCAACTCATAATCATGTACTTTCGCCTTCGAGCTGAGCATCACCAGCGGGATGCCGAGGTTCTTCGCCCTCACGTTGGCGTATGCGTCTTTGTTGTTGCTGACAACACAAACGATTTTCACGTCTGGATTCGAGGCGAAATATTCGGCGATCTGCTGAAGGTTGGTGCCGCCGCCGGAAACGAATATTGCGAGTCTTTTCATTTGCAAATCAGTCAATGTCAACGTTGATATAGGTGTTGTCTTCGCTCAACCCCATGTTTTTCTTAACCGTCGTATGCGACAGTTCCTCTGTCTTCACATTGATGTCGATGCCAAGACGCGCGTATGCCGGCACATTCTCCATATTCTCAAGGCCCTGCTGTGTCTTGAGGTTCATCGTGAGACCCGCCAGACGCGCGCGGCGCAACTCTTCCTTTTCGCTGAACTGACGCACCTGCGCAGGCTTGGTCTCAATCCTCCTCGCTGTTATTGTCTCAGTGACGGTCATGTCTCTGAACGCCGGCACATCAACGTCATCGTCATCATTCCTTCTGAACGGATTGTCATAAACCTTGGCAGAAGGCGTGGCAGTCTGCTGCGCCTTGTCGTATGTCGTCAGCGGCTCAATATCAACAGGTTTCCTGTTGACATCAATGACCTCATCTTCTTGGTCATCATCATAGAGAGTGTGCATCTTCTTGGTCGGCTTCGGCTCTTCTTCTTGAACGTCGTCCTTAGCCGACGGCTCGATGTCTTTTTCAGGTTCAACCGGTGTCACCGCCTCAAACTGCACTGCCGGCTTCTCCTGTTCCTCAGGTTCCGCCTCGACGGGTTTGACGATGACGCGTATCTCATCTTCCTTCGGCTCGACTGGTGTCACCTCTTGTTCTTCAGCCTTCGGCTCGCTCTTCAGCGTGTTCTTCGGAAGCCCAAACTCCACTGTATGTTTCACAGGCTCGAGCGTCTCTTCAACAGCAAAACCCGTCGCGATGAGTGTGACGCGGATGCCTTTGCCGAGAGCCATGTCTTCGCCGTTGCCCCAGATGACCTCCGAGACCTTGCCGGTCGCATCCTGCACATATTCAATGATTTCAGTAACCTCGTCGAGGGTGACTTCTTCTTCGCCGGAAGTGATATACGCAAGGATATTCTTTGCGCCGGTGATGTCGGAGTCATCAAGCAGAGGCGAATGCACGGCTTCCTCCACCGCATGCAAGGCTCTGTCTTCGCCGTCGGCATAGCCAGATCCCATGATGGCCTTGCCGCTGTCACGCATGATGTTATCGACATCCTTGAAATCGACATTGACGTACCCTGTCACCGTGATGATTTCCGCAATGCCTTTCGCCGCTATGTTCAGCACGTCGTCGGCTCTCTTGAAGGCCTCGGTGAGCTTCATGTCGCCGTACTCCTCACGGAGTTTGTCGTTGCTGATGACGAGCAGTGCATCGATGTTCTTCCTGAGTTCCGTGATGCCGTCTCTTGCCTGTTGTTGACGGCGTTTGCCTTCGAAGCTGAACGGCAGTGTGACGATGCCGACCGTCAGTATGCCGAGTTCGCGGGCTATCTTCGCCACGACGGGAGCTGCGCCGGTGCCGGTGCCGCCGCCCATACCGGCGGTGATAAACAGCATCTTCGTGTCTGCACCGAGCGACTCACGTATCCTGTCCTCCGTGTCTTCAGCCGCCTTGCGGCCCGCCGCCGGGACGTTGCCCGCACCGAGCATCTGGTCGCCGAGGTGCAACTTATTCTCGACAGGGCTTCTTTGCAAAGCCTGGTCATCGGTATTGCAGATGACGAAATCCACGCCCGTGATGCCGGTCTCATACATGTGCGTCACAGCGTTGCTGCCGCCGCCGCCGACACCCATCACCTTGATGATGTTAGTCTTTTCGTCTGAAGACTCAAATCTCACTATATCAGTCATATCTCAAAATTTTTCAGTTTATTAATCAACGTCATCGCCATTGAAATACTTGTTTGCGCGGGTGATTATCCTCAGTCCGAGGCCGCGGAAGAAGCCATTCTTTACGACATCGGCATCATCATCGACTGGTTTTTCCTCCACGTCAGGTGCTGGTTTGATCGAGCCGTTGTTGTTTTTGGCATTGCCGTTTTTACGCATCAACGTCTCATAACGTTTGAACCCCTCGATGACGAGGCCGACGCCTGTCGAATACATCGGGCTGGCGAGTTCCTCCGAATTGTCGTTTGCAAGATATTCATTCGGGTAGCCGATTCTGACATCAAGGCCGGTCTTGAACGCCGCGAGTTGCTGTATGTGCTTCATCATGGCGCCGCCTCCTGTAAGAACGATACCTGCGATGAGCTTATGTTCGCTGTTAACTCTCTGAATCTCAACATTTACGAGGTCAAAGATCTCGTCAAGGCGTGCCTGTATGATGCTTGCCAAGGTCTTGAAAGAGATTTCCTTCGAGTCGCGGCCTCGTGTGCCCGGGATTGACACCACCTCATCATCGCGGTTCTCACCAGCCACAGCCGAGCCGAACTTAACCTTTATCTCTTCAGCGTGTTTCTTGATGATGGAGCAGCCCTGACGGATGTCTTCGGTGATGACGTTGCCGCCAAACGGGATGACCGCGGTATGGGAGATGACGCTGTCGTAGAAGACAGCGATGTCGGTGGTGCCGCCGCCGATGTCAACGAGCGCCACACCGGCCTCTTTCTCATCTTCGTCAAGGACCGCCGATGACGACGCGATAGGCTCAAGAATCATGTTATCCATCTCAAGACCAGCACGTCTGATACATGTGACGATGTTCCTCGCCGCCGTCACCTGCCCGATGATAACGTGGAAATTCGCCTCGAGCTTGCTCCCGAGCATCCCTTTCGGATGACGGATACCAGGCTCATCATCAATGATATACTCCTGCGGGATGACATCGATAATCTCCTCACCAGGCGCCATCCCGAGTTTGAAGACATCCTGACGCAGCTTCTCAATCTCAGCCTCCGTAATCTCCACATCGCAGTTCTCACGCATCAACACGCCACGATGCCTCAAGCTCTTGATGTGATGACCCGCGATACCGACATTCACGGTGCGAATCTCCACATTCGACTGCTCCGATGCCATGTCAACGGCACGACGTATCGCATCAACAGTCTCGTCAATGTTAAACACCATGCCGCGCTTCACGCCGGTTGACTCCGTCTTGCCGTACCCACGGATAGCGATCTTTCCATTCTCAACTTTCTCGCCAACAAAACAGGCGATTTTTGTAGTGCCAATGTCAAGGCCTACGATGTAAACAGGATTACTCATTTCTTTTTATTTTTTGTGCAAACAACTTGATTATCAAAGTTAAAATTTATTTTTCCGTATTCCTTCAAGTCAGGACTACCCTGCATCTGCTCGAAGAAACACTCAAGATTCACGAGTTTCTCGCCGACATTGTCGCCTTCACCAAGGACGACATCAAGGTCAGCGTTGTTCATCGACAGCTCATACCATCCGTTTTTCGCCAAATACACCTGCTTGACGCAACAGTTTGTGTATGCGTTGCCCAACACCTCCATCATCACACCAAACATCTCCGGCAAGCCGGTGTCTTTGTATTTCTCGTCATAAATGCTTGATGCTGTTTTCATTACAGGAAAATCAAGATAACCGTTACCGATTAAGACATGCGGAACATATCTTTCGTTAACCGGAAACACACGACCTTCGGCATCAAGATACACCGACTTTCCATGACTGTTATATATACGCATAACAGGTTGGCATTCAGTAAGTTCCACTATCAACGTCTCATCAAGTGAAATATCGGCTCCGCTCGACACCGCCCACGGAATCGACTTAAGGTAATTCCTCACCGAATCAACAGGAATCATAGTCACCTCACGATTGTTCATCGTGTCGCAAATATCCGCAACGGTGTGAATGACAGCGTGATAATCGATGAAACCGTCTTCGGCATCACGGTGGAGATTAACCACGATGCCGTTGAGAGGATGCTCGACGTGCCCTTTGTGCATGAACGCCCAGCCGGTAGCTATCGCGCCGACAGTCAAGATCCAAACAGATATTTTCAAGAACTTTTTCATCTTCCTCTCTCGTTTAATTCAGTATATAGTCTCTCAAATTTCGGGACGAAACGGTCAATATCACCCGCGCCCATCGTCACAAGCAGCTCTGGCTCAATGTTTTCGATTGTCTCCACGAGATTCTCATTCGTGCACAGCATCTTCTTGCCGGCGGTGATTCTCTCAAGCAACGCCGATGACGTGACGCCTTCAACAGGCAGCTCGCGGGCCGGATAGATGCCGAGAAGCACCACGCGGTCGGCTATGGAGAGGCTTTCGGCAAACTCGTCCATGAAGTCGCGCGTCCTGGTGAAGAGATGAGGCTGAAACACCACCGTCAACTCCTTGCCACAGAACACCTTACGGGCGGCAAGCAGCGCGGCTCTTATCTCCTCCGGATGATGCGCGTAGTCGTCGATATAAACATTCCTCCCGCCTCGCACCCTGATGTCGAAACGACGCTGCACCCCTTTGAACGTCAGCAACGCCTCCTTGATAGTCGCAGCCTCAACACCGGCAAAAGAGCATATAAGCATCGCGGCAAGCGCGTTCTGCACATTGTGATCGCCATAAAGCGGCATCGCCACACGCAACCCGTTCAAGTCGGCACCTATCAAATCCGACTCAACGCCATTGAAACGAACCTCAAACTCAGTCATGCCATCGGCGATATGAATCTCGGATGCCACGACATCGGCGTCATTCAACCCGTAGGTGACATGATTCTTTGATGTCTGAATCGGGAGACTCTCATGATAAATCACGAGTCCGTCGTCAGCGGTCTTGTTGACAAATTCATTAAAACCATCCACAAGATGTTGATAATCACCATATACATCAAGATGGTCGGCGTCAATGGATGTCACGATGCTGGCGAACGGCGAGAGTTGCAGGAATGAACGGTCGAACTCATCGGCTTCCATCACAACGAATTGGTCGTTGGCAGTGCCAATCACCACGTTACTGTCGATGTTGCGCGATATTCCGCCGATGAACGATGAAATCTTCTTTCTTGCTGTCATCAGGATATGCGTCACCAATGCCGTTGTGGTCGTCTTGCCGTGTGTGCCGGCAATGGCCAACGCCGGCTTCTCGCGCGAGAGCATTCCCAACACCTCGGCTCTTTTGACAATCTTCACGCCTTTTTCCTTCAAGACATTGAGTTCATGCAAGTCGGACGGTATCGCAGGTGTCATCACGACAAACTCCAGAGTGGCAGGGATGAGCGATGGGTCGTCTTGATAATGGATTTTAATCCCTTCATTTTCAAGTTTTTGAGTCAGCGGCGAGCAGGTACGGTCATAGCCGGCGACCTGGCAGCCTTGGGCCTTGAAATAACGTGCCAAGGCACTCATTCCGATGCCGCCTATCCCCAAAAAATACACCATCTTACCGTTGTTCATCACCTGCTTCGTTTTATATCTTTATAACTAATTAAGATTCAATATTTTATCAATCTCATCGACAATATCTTCCGCTGCATTTGGCTTTGCAAATTTAGCGATATTTTCTGACATTGCAAGCATTTTCTCATTGTCTTTCAACAAATTAAACACGACAGGCAGCAGTTGTTCTTCCGTCTCGGAGTTTTTCACCATGACGGCGGCATCCGCGTTGACGAGGCTCTGTGCGTTTTTGGTCTGATGGTCTTCGGCGGCTGTCGGGAGCGGCACGAACACCACGGGTTTTCTGACGAGTGAAAGTTCCGAAATCGACATTGCGCCGGCGCGTGAGATCACCACGTCAGCGGCGGCATACGCCATGTCCATCTTCTCGATGAACACCGTCGGTTTCACTCTGTCGGTGAGTCCGAGAGCCTCTATCTCCCTTGTCGCCTGCTCGATGTAGAACTTGCCTGTCTGCCAGATCATCTGGAAGTCGTTGTCTCTGAACATCTGCAGTTTGGCGGAGATGCCTCTGTTTATCCCGAGTGCGCCTTGGCTTCCGCCGACGAGCAGGATGACAGGTTTCTCGGGGTCGAGACCGAACGACTTCACGGCGTCAGATTTATTGCCATCTGACGAAATGATATTATTTCTCAACGGGTTGCCCGTAATGACAATCTTGTCTTTCGGGAACCATCTGTCCATGTTTTCGTATGCGACGCATATCCTTGCGGCTTTCGGTGCCACTATCTTGTTTGTCACGCCCGGAAACGAGTTCTGTTCCTGTATGATGACGGGTATCCCGAGCGATGTGGCCTTGCGCATCGTGGGGCCGCTGGCGAAGCCGCCGACGCCTACCACCGCGTCAGGCTTGAACCGCTTCAATATCCTGCGGGCCTTGCACAGGCTGCTGATGAGTTTGAAAGGGAAGCTGAGGTTATCGAGCGACAGCTCACGTTTGAACCCGCTGATCCACAGGCCTTCGATGGGGTAGCCGGCTTTCGGCACGCGTTCCATCTCCATCCTGCCTTTGGCGCCGACAAAAAGTATCTCGGCGTCGGGGTGACGCCTCTTGAATGCGTCTGCTATCGCAATGGCGGGGAATATGTGCCCTCCTGTGCCGCCGCCGCTAACTATCAGCCTCGGCTGCTTCGATTTCTGCTGTTCTTTCATCACTCTTGTTAATATCTTTTGTAACACTAATTATCATTCCTATTGAAGCTCCTGTGAATATCAACGAGGTGCCTCCCATGCTCACGAAAGGCAGCGGCTGGCCCGTGACAGGCAGCAGTCCGACGGCGACGCCCATGTTCACCATGGCCTGCATCACGAGGCTGAACGCCAGCCCGAACGAGAGCAGCGCCCCGAACGACTGCGGCGCGCGTATCACGACCCTCGTGGCACGAAACAGTATTATCATATAGATGAGAAGCACGAATATGCCTCCGGCAAGCCCGTATTCCTCAAGGATTATCGCGTAGATGAAGTCGGAATACGGATGCGGCAACACGTTACGCTGCGTGCTTTTTCCGGGCGATTTTCCGAACACGCCGCCACCCGCGATGGCCACCTTCGACTGCATCACCTGGAAGTTGGCGTCGTTGTCAACCTCCTCGTCATCAGCCAAAAACCGCTGAATCCTGTGGACCCACGTCGAGGCACGGTTTGTCGTCTCAGGGTTGGCCTCGCCGATTTTATACATGATGAAAACGGCAAGCCCGCCGACCAAGACGATTGTCCCGACGAACCCGAGGATATATTTCATCTTCACCCTACCGATGAACATCATGACGAGGCAGACGGCGAAAAGCAACGCCGCGGTGGAGAAATTCTCGGGGAATATCAGGCCGACGGCTGCCAGAATCGGGACGATGACCCGCTTGAGCAGATTCTTAAGCGACGACATCTGCTCCCTTTCCTGGGTCAGTACCATGGCGAGGTACCCGACAAGCGTGACTTTCGCCAAGTCGCTGGTCTGGAAAGAGATGAAGCCGATTCCGATGACACGCGAGGCGCTGTTGAGGTTACGCCCGAGGACTATCGTCAGCAGCAGCAGCGGCAGCGACACCCAGAACAACGCCGACAGTATCTTCGCATATCTGCGGTATTGCACGCACGACGTGGCCATCATCGCCAAAAGGCCGGCGAGAAGCAACGCCGAATGTTTCAGAAGCACGAAGGCATTGCTCCCGTGGAATCTGTTGTTGGCATACGACTCCGACGCGCTGTAAACAGCCAGCATCGAAATCAGCGCGAGCATGATCGCCATGACCCAGATGACCTTGTCGCCTTGAATGATTCTCTTAATCTTTTCCATAGTCTTTATTGTCTGTTTTCATTAATCCCTTGCTATTTTGACAAAATCCGAAGCGAGACGGGCGAGGCTCTTGTCCTGCATGTCGCTTGCAGGCGAGAAGAGGATGTTATGTCCCGGCACCGCGATTCTCTCGGCCAGCACCATCGCATCTCTCATGCATGATGCCGTCTTCACGCTTCCGCGCACCACGCCGCCGAACGCCCTGACGACATTATCGGTGCAGTCGCCGACACATATCACCGACACGACACATTGACGCACAACGGGTATAAGTTCCTCATAGTCGCCGTTGCCGCCCGTCGTGATCCAGACTGTCGGGGCCGATGTCTCACTCAAGGTGAAATACGTCGCCGAGATGCTTCTCGCGCCCGAGTCATCGATATAATTCACGCCGTTTTTGTATTGGACGACCTCGTTTCTGTGTTTGACACGCTCACAGTCGATGAAGTAATTTCTGAGGTTACTTCTGCGTGCCTTGTTAATGTTTTCGCCGATGGTTGCGGCCATCGTCAAAGTCTCGGTTCTTCTGCCTTGTGTGGCAAGCTGTTCTAAAGTCATTTATGTTTTCTTTTTTGTTATCTGATTTTCAATGTGAGTATCGCGACGGCCACAAGGATGATTGTGACAATCCAGAACCTCACTGTTATTTTCATCTCATGGAGAAGGTCGCCTTTGCCTTTGTATATCACGGTGCTCGAAGGGTCGAGTTCCAGGACCTTCTCCATTGAAGTGCGGAAATGGTCATGTATCGGGGTGCGTTTCCAGATGCGGCGGTGCACTCCCTTGCGTTTCCCGCTCACATAATAGAGACGTTGTCCGATGACCGAGATGCTCTCGATGAGGAAGATGCCGCACATTATCGGGAGGAGAAGCTCCTTGTGCAGTATCACGGCGGACACCGCGATGATGCCGCCTATGGTGAGGCTGCCGGTGTCGCCCATGAAGACCTGTGCCGGGAAGGAGTTGTACCACAGGAAACCTATCAGCGCGCCGACGAACGACGCGAGGAATATCACGACCTCCTCGCTGCCCGGGATGTACATGATGTCTAAATAGCCGGAAAGCATTGCGTTGCTCGATAGATACGCGAGGATGCCAAGTCCAAGCCCGATTATCGCGGAGTTGCCAGCCGCCATGCCGTCCATACCGTCGTTGAGGTTAGAGCCGTTGGAGACAGCCGCCACGACAAACACCGTGAGTATCACGAAGAAAATCCAGCCGGCGTAATATTTATACGGTTCCCCGAGGAAACCGAAGATGTCGGCGTAGTTAAGGTTGTGATTCTTGAAAAACGGTATCGTCGTCCTCGTCGATTTCACGTCGGGCGTCTTGATGACAATCTCCATGTTATCTTCGATTCTCGTCTCGACTTTCTCATTCATGACCACCTGCGGGCTGAACCTCAGCGTCAGTCCTACGATGAGGCCGAGTGCCACCTGTCCGGCGATCTTGTACCAACCTTTGATGCCGTCTTTCTTTTTCTTCACCGTCTTGATGTAGTCGTCGGCGAAGCCTATCCCGCCAAGGATCAGCGTGGTGACGAGCATCAGTATCATATACACGTTATGCAGCTTTCCGATGAGGAGACACGGGATGAGCATCGAGGCGATGATCACGATGCCGCCCATCGTCGGGACACCTTTCTTGTTCACGTTGAACGGGTCGATCTTCGCGTCACGCTGCGTCTCGGAGATGCCATGACGTTTCATGTATCTTATGAAAGCCTTGCCGAGCCAGATCGATACCACGAGTGCGATGATGATGGCGAGGATGGCGCGGAATGTCACATAATTGAACACACCCGTCCCAGGCAAATCGAATCTTCTGTTCAGATATTCAAAGAGATAGTATAACATTTTTTCCTCCTTATTTCTCGTTGAATGCTTTTTCAAGTTCCTCTCTGTCGTCAAAATGGTGTTTCACGCCTTTGACGTCCTGATAGTCTTCGTGGCCTTTTCCCGCGACGAGTATTATGTCGCCTTTCTTGGCTAATGCCACGGCTGTCCTGATGGCCTCGCGTCTGTCGGTGATGCACAGCACCCTGTTGTAGTATGCGCCGCTGACGCCGGCTTTCATCTGCGCGATAATCTCATCAGGTTCCTCGAAGCGCGGGTTGTCGCTTGTCAGGACGAGCCTCTCGGAGCGCGTCACCGCTGCCTCGGCCATCTCGGGTCGTTTCGCCGCGTCACGGTTGCCTCCCGCGCCGGCGACGGTTATAAGTGTCTCATTATGCGTGCGGATCTCATTGATGGTGTCAAGCACATTCTTCAACGCATCGGGCGTGTGGGCGTAATCGACGATGCCGATGACTCCGGATTTCGAATATACCATCTGGAAACGGCCGGCCGCGCTGTGCAGCTTGCTGACACCACACAGCAGTTCATCGTCCTTCATGCCGAGCAGATGCGCCGCGCCGTAGATGGCAAGAATATTTGATGCGTTGAACCTGCCGACGAGCAGGGCGAACAGCTCTCTGTTGTTGATTTTCAGCTTCATGCCATCGAAGCAGCTCTCAAGGACGATGCCTTTGAAGTCGGCGTCGTGAAGCAACGAATACGTCTTCTTCACCGCCTTGGTGTTCTGTAGCATCACCATGCCGTTTCTGTCGTCAAGGTTAGTGAGCGCAAACGCCGTCTCATGGAGGTTGTCGAAGAACCTCTTCTTCGCGTCGCGGTAAGCCGCCACGGTCTTGTGATAGTCGAGGTGGTCGTGGGTGAGGTTCGTGAAGATGCCGCCGGCAAAGGTGAGGCCCGCTATCCTGTCTTGGTCAACAGAATGCGAGCTGACCTCCATGAAGGCGTATTCGCAGCCGGCATCGACCATCTCGCTCAGCAACTCGTTGAGTTCCAGTTGGTCGCCGGTGGTGTGCGTTGACGGGACGACTCTCCCGTCGATGATGTTCTCTATCGTCGAGAGCAGTCCGCAGGCGTAGCCGGCATCGGTGAAAAGCCTGTAGAGCAGCGTGGCGATGGTGGTCTTTCCGTTGGTGCCGGTGACACCGACCAGACGCAGCTTCGATGATGGGTTCCCGAAGTACTCCGACGCGGCGAAACCAAGGGCTTTCGCGCTGTTTTCAACCACGACGTATGTCACTGCGCCGTCGGGATTGTCCGGAAGCTGTTCACACACCACTGTCTTCGCGCCGTTCTCAACCGCCTTCGCGATGTAGTCATGTCCATCGACCTGTGTCCCGCGGACCGCGAAGAACGCGCTGTCTCTCACACATTTCCTTGAGTCGAAAGCAAGCGCCGACACCTCGGGGTTCTCAGCCCCGACTGTCTTACCGACCTTGCAGTTCCTTAATATCTCGTTTAATCTCATTTTAAAACGATTGTTATTGTTTTACCTTTTTCTAATTTCTCGCCGGCCTTGACCGACTGTCTCGCCACCACCCCGCAGCCTGAGAACGAGGCTTTCCAGCCGTTGTTCTCGATGAGATAGACCGCGTCCATCACGTTCATCCCCGTCATGTCGGGGACGAGGTCGGAGTCCGGCTCCACGTTCTGAATCACCACGCCGCCGTTGTTCGACGGCTTGACCTTGACCCACTCGGAGCCGAGTTCGCTGTCAACCATCCGCACGCCGGACATCTGGCAGTATTCATTGACGTCATCGTAATAAGCGAGCGACGAATTAGTGTATTTGTCACAGTTTGCCGGATAGCTCTCCGTCTCGTCGGTGATGCCAAGCTCCGTCGCATATACCTTCTCGGCAATCTCCTTGAAGACAGGAGCCGACACCGAGGCGCCGTAATATTTCCCTGCCATCGGGTTGCTGATGACCACGATACATGTATATTTCGGCGCATCAGCCGGGAAATACCCGACGAAAGACGCGGTGTAGTTTTTCTTGTTGTAACCCGACTTTCCGCCGGAGATCTGTGCGGTGCCTGTCTTTCCGGCAACGGAGAACGAACACTTATTCAGCATCTTGGCGGTGCCGTTCTCCACGACGCCACGGAGCAGAGTCTGCAACGTCTTTATCGTCCTCTCCGATGCGATGCTCTCGTTGATGACGACAGGCTCGAAGCTGCGCACCACCTCGTTGCCGTGACGTATCTCACGGACAAACTGCGGCTTCATCATCCTGCCGTTGTTCGCGATGGCGTTATAATAGGTAAGCAACGTTATCGGTGTCACCGTAAGCTCATAACCTATTGACATCCAAGGCAGTGACACCTTCGACCAATACTTATTGTCAGTGTTCTTGATATATGGTTTGCCCTCGCCTTTCAGGTCGAGATTCAGCGGCTCGTTGATTTTCGTCTTTTTGATGAGGTCGATGAATTTCTGCGGATTGTCGGCGAAGGCCTCTGTGGTAAGATAAGCGAATGCTATGTTCGACGACTCCCAGAAGGCTTGTTTTATCGTCGGCGTGCCGTTGGCGATGACGTGTGAGTCGGTCATTATTCGGTTGGCGAAACGCATCGTGCCGCTCGTGCCGATATTCAACACTCTGTTGATGTTGAAGTTGGGGTTGTTTTCGAGCAGAGCCGTCATCGTTATCGCCTTGAATGTCGAGCCGGGCTCCACGTTTTCGGCGATGGCGAAGTTGTACGACTCCTCATATTTCTCACGTTTCTCGTTGTACCGCAACGATGCCATGACCTCTATGAACCCCGTCTCCACGTCCATCATGATGACGCAGCCTTGCGCCGCCCTGTTCTCGATGAGGCAACGGCGCAGCGCCTCCTCCGCGAGGTCCTGCATCTCGATGTCGATGGAGGTGTATATGTCTTTGCCGTTCTGCGGCAGCACGTTGACTGACGCCGGCACGTCGATGAAACGGCCTCCGTTGACGCGGCGGCGCATCTGTACGCCGTTCTTTCCGACAAGGCAGGTGTCGTAGGCACCTTCGAGGCCGACCTTCACCGGATTGAGAGAGTCGCCGCTGACGTAGCCGACGGTCCTCATGGCGATGTCGCCGTACGGACGTTCGCGGACGAAATGCTTCTCCGCAATCAGCCCGTTGCCGCGTTTCTCACGAAATATCGGGAACGTCTTGATGCGCTCATATTCGTTCTTCGTCAGACGCCTGGCTATCTTCACGTAACGTTTCTTGTTCGCCCGAGCCTTGTTGAAACGGCTGACATACTGCGACTTAGAATAGTCGCGGAACATCACCGACAAGCTGTCGGAGAGGCCTCTCACGTCTCTGTCGAAGACCTCATCCTTGACGGCGACGGGGTCGAAGAAGATGTCATAAACCGGTATCGTGGTGGCGATGATGGTGTTGTTCTTCGAGAATACGTTGCCTCTCATGGCGGGCACCTCCACGATGCGGGTGTCGGCCTTGGCCGCATATTCAAGCAGTTCATCACGCTCGGCGACCTGAATGTAAATAATCTTGACAATCACTGCGATGGCGAAGAGCAGCATGAGGCCATACACAAGATAAACTCGCCATAGGGTGTCAAAATCAGAATTGCTGTTTTTCATAATCTCAATCTTTTTTGTTTTGTCCTACATATATCGTTATTTTTTTCAATGGTTCAACAGACTCTTTTATCCCTCTGTCTTTCAGCAACTTGACAAGCTGCGACTGTTTGGTGAGTTTTGTTATCTCCGACTTGTTGTAAACATATTCGACATGTTTGTTTTCAAGGACGCGGTTCTGCACCATCAGCTCGCTGTTCACGTCTTCGGCGATGTAAGTGTTTGTGATATAAAGCATAAGAAGCAGCACCACGTATATCACGAACGGCAGTTGTTTCGTGACAGTCTTTTTCGTAAACACCTCGCCACCGATATATTTCTGGACGAACGACTCTTTCTTGGGTTTCAGCTCCAGTTTTTCATCAGTCCTGACATCCAACTCATTGTTCTTCACTCCCATCACTTCATTCTTATCGCTCATTCTGCCCTCCTTTCCGCTATTCTGAGTTTCGCGCTTCTCGCGCGGCTGTTCAGGGCCAACTCCTCGTCAGTCGGGACGATGGGTTTATGTGTTATTAATAAATAAGGTGTGAGTTGGTTGCCGAAGAAGTCTTTCTCCACCTCGCCGCTTGCGTTGCCGCTTCTCATGAAGTTTTTCACGAGGCGGTCTTCGAGTGAGTGGTACGACATCACCACGAGGCGGCCTCCGGGTTTCAGCACGTCGGCGCACTGTGAGAGGAATGCCTCAAGCACTTCCATCTCCTTGTTGACCTCGATGCGCAGGGCTTGGAATATCTGCGCGAGCATCTTGTTCTCGGCGCCTTTTTGGAGATGGGGCGCGACAGCCTCCTTCAGGTCGGTCGTCGTCTCCAACGGCCTCACCGAACGCGCATTGTCGATGTCACGCGCCAGCGCCATGGCGTTCTTCAGCTCGCCGTAGCGCGAGAGGACAGATGCCAACGAACCGACCTCGTAGCTGTTCACCACGCTCGCGGCATCGACAGGCGCATTCTGGTTCATGCGCATGTCGAGACGGCCCTCAAAACGTGTCGAGAAACCCTTCTCCGGCGTGTCGAACTGATACGATGAGACGCCGAGGTCGGCCAAGATGCCATCGACTTTCGAGCGGGCGTGAAGCTGCACGAAGTTCTTCATGTATCTGAAATTCTGCGGGATGAACGTGAAACGCGGGTCGTCGAAAGCGTTCCTCGCCGCGTCGGCGTCCTGGTCGAAGGCGTAGAGATGACCGCCGTCGAGCTGCTCGAGGATACGACGAGAATGCCCGCCGCCGCCGAACGTAACATCGACATACAGTCCGTCAGGCTTGATGTTCAAGCCCTTCATACATTCCTCCAACATCACAGGATTATGATACATAATTATATTACAATTTTCAGTCGTTAAATTCAACACCGCCGAGGTTCTCGTCGAGCATCCTCATGAAGTCGTCGTCGGAGACCTCCGCGTTGCTCTTGTCGAGCTGCTCCTGACCCCAGATCTGCATCCTGTCGGTCAACGAGGAAATCACCACATCCTTGACCATGCCGCATTTCCCGAGCAGATCTTTCGGAATCTGAAGACGTCCGCTGCCATCGACCTTCACTAGACGCGCACCCGCGTTAATCCTCCTCTGAATTATCAAGGTCTCCTTGCGGAATGAGTTCATCCTGCCGAGACGGTCCTGAAGCCTCCTCCAGTCGTCCATCCCGAACATGTCGAGACACGGCTCATACAGCCCCGGACGCAGCACAAAACCCTCCTCCAACGCCGATCCAAGCTGTTCCTTGAAACTGCTCGGAAGGAGGAGCCGTCCCTTAGCGTCTAATTTACAAGCATATTCGCCTATCGGATAATTCATTCTACCTTCATTTTTTCAAGCCGCTAAATTATACATTTTTCTCCACTTTTACCCACTTTGCATCAAAAAGTTATCAACATTTTTATAACTTTTCCCATAATTTACTTATTAACAATATATTACAATCAAAAAAGTTATCAACATTTTTATTTTCAGGCTTTCAAAAGAAAATTTGATTATTTTTGCGAAAAAATTTTCATGATAATAAAGACGGCATCATTTCTGCAAAGCAACACGAGAATCGACAAGTTACCGGCGGCTGACAGGCCTGAATACGCATTCATCGGACGCTCCAACGTGGGGAAGTCATCATTGATAAACATGCTGACGGGCAACGGGAAATTGGCAAAGGTGTCGGCGACGCCGGGCAAGACGATTACTATCAATCATTTCATAATCAACAGCGAATGGTATTTGGTTGACCTTCCCGGGTATGGTTTCGCGAAGCGTTCGCAGAAAGACCGCGAGATGTGGGCGAAGATGCTTGATGAATACGTCATGAACCGCCGCAATTTGGTTATGATGTTTGTGCTGGTTGACAGCCGCATCGAGCCGCAGAAAATAGATTTGGACTTCATCGCGAGGCTTGGGGAGAGTCGGGTGCCTTTCGCCATTGTCTTCACGAAGACCGACAAGCTGAAGAGCGGGAAGCTTGCCGCGAACATCGAGGCGTACAAACAGCGGCTTCTTGAGGAATGGGAGGAGCTGCCGACGATGCTCGTCACCTCATCGGAAAACGGCGTGGGAAAGGACGATGTCCTGAACTTGATTGAAAGCTATAACAAGTCTATCTCTCTGTAACAGACCACTCTACAATATTTCGCTTCTCGGAAGAAAACACGACTCCGACCTTAAACAGTTTCCTCGAATCCGCGGCATACGGCTCGTCGTAGCCTTTGTCGTCAATCTGTTTCAACGCCTCCGCCGCCGTGCCGTCGAGTTTGAACTCAAAGATATAGACGTAATCGTTTGTCTCAACGACCATATCGGCCCTGCCGCGGGAGTTCTCTTTCTCCGTGAATGTCGAGTAGCACGACAGAAGTCTGAATATCAAATAGAATGTGTAGTGGTAGTGGCTTTCGTAGCTCCAATTCCTTTCCTGATAGTACGCGTTGTAAGGGATTGAGGCGAAGAAGCCCGAGAGTGCGTCGCGCATGTCATCGAGTCGGCATTCGTCGAGCATGTCGTTGATGTCGAGGACGAGGTTCTGCGGGTCGTTCCTGCTGTCGCAGTAGTTGTTCGCGAGGAGTGTGATGAAGCCGTTGCGCACCTCGTTGTTCGGGAAGTCGAGCTTGTACTGTTGCCTTTTCTCATTATACCCTTTGATGGTGAGGTAGCCGCTTTGGTATATCATCGCCAGAGGGTCTTCGGTGTCGGCCTTGTAGTCCATGAAGTAGCTCCTGCCGTACTGTTTGCTCACCATTTCCTGCATATTCGTCTTCTTGCGGTCGATGAGTCTTATCAGGTATGTCGGCGTTGCCGTCGCGAACCAGTAGTCGTCGAGTTTCTTCTTCGACATCGCGTTGAGCACGCTGAAAGGATTGAAGATGTCGGTCATCCCCTCGGAGAAATGGTAGCCGTCGTATTGTTTCTTGAGGCGGATATACATCTCTTCTTTCGAGCAATTCCTTTTCTCGGCCATCGCCGCAATCTCATCATCGAAATAGCTCACGAGCTCATCCTTCGTGATGCCGCACAGCGCATCGAAATCAGGG
>JAZRYG010000041.1:0-8194 GCA_045600605.1 Bacteroidales bacterium | reverse complement strand
CCGACAGCAGCACCGAGCAAGGGCGAGCGTTCAGAACAGAACACCAACATTGAGATGATCGTATCCAACAGCATTTACCGCGACAACGCGTTCGCGATGTTCGGCGAAGGCATCGGCCTCAACAAGGTCAACCACCGCAACACTGAAGCCCCGATGCTCTACGTCCCGCAGGACGGCGAGAAGTTCGCCATCGCGTTCATGGATGAGAACACCACCGTGTTCCCGCTCAACTTCAAGGCCATGACGACAGGCAGCTACAGCATCAGCCTCAAGCCGACAGACGACGTCAGCACACTCGTGCTCGTCGATAACATGACAGGCACCGAGACCAACATGCTGCTCGAAGACAGCTACACGTTCATCGGCTCACCCGCCGACAACGAGAACCGCTTCACCGTGAAGCTCAGCATCAGCAACAACGACGGCCAGAGCGACAGCGAACACTTCGTGTATCAGAACGGCAGCGAGCTGATCATCAACGGCGAAGGCACGCTCCAGATATTCGACGTGCTCGGAAGAGTGGTCATCAGCGAAGAGGTGCACGGCCAGACGGTGAACGTCGGCAGCCTCAACACCGGCGCGTACATCGTCAGACTGACAGGCGAGAGCGTCATGACCCAGAAGATAGTTGTCAGATAGTTTAACCGGAAAAATTGAAAAAAATGAAAAAGATATTATTCACGATAGCAATAACATTAGGTCTCGCAACAGGCGCAATGGCGCAGAGCGACGGTTTCTTCAACAACTGGAGCGACTTCGACAACAGGGAGAACGATGACTTGGAGCTTCCGACTCTCCCGCAGCACGGGCTTAACGGCAACCAGAATGCCCCGCTCGGCGGCGGCCTGCTCATCCTCACAGCCCTCGGCGCGGGATACGCCCTTTCAAAGAGGAGAGATTAGAGTTAAAAGTTAAAAGAGTAAAGTTAAAAGAGAGAAGAGTGGAGTGTGGAGAGTTGAGAGTGGAGTTTTCACTCTTGACTCTCCTTTTTTATCACAGCAAACCCTAACGACTAACAACTAACAACTAACGACTAACAACTAAAAAAACTCCACTCTCTATAAAATTATTTGTATCTTTGCACCCTGACATTTTGCATGTCGTTAAAACTTGTGAAATTCAAATAATATCAATCTAATACATCACAAAATGAAAAAATTCTACTTGTTAATCACAATGGTGGCTTTCGGCTTCTTCGGCTTGAAGGCCCAGGTGGAGGCGCCGGAAGACCTTCACGTTTCACCGACAGGCTGGGCGCAATGGACCAGCAGCGCAACCATAGAACAGCCGGAATACGGCGAGACGTTCTTTTACCCTTTCAATCTGCCCACTCTCGCCGGCTGGACTTTGATCGACGGCAACAATGACGGCAGAAACTGGGTGGTGGGTTACGACCCGTTCGGAGGAGTCGGCGAATATTGCGCCTCATCAGCGTCAACCGACGGCTACACGTCATACGGCACCGACGACTACTTGGTCTCGCAACAGGTGCTCATCGGCAAGAAGTCAGTCCTGACATACGAGATAACAAGCCACTGGGCCAGCCCGCGCGACCACTACGGCGTCGCCATCTCGACGGGAAGCCCGACAGACCCTGACGACTTCACCGTCATCTTCCACGGCGTCGCCGCGCACGGATGGCAGACAAAGACCATCGACCTCGGTGAGTATGCCGGACGTTATGTATATATCGCGTTCCGTCACTACGAAGCCGACGGATTCAAGGTTGACCTCAAGAATGTTGAACTCGGAAATGAAACGAAGAGAGAGTTCACCGGCTTCAACATCAAACTCAACGACGAGGTCGTAGCACAGAATGTCCCGAATTGTTATTATCAGTTTGAGACAAGCAATCTCGTTGAGGGACAGACATACACGACATCGGTCCAGGCCGTCTTCGACGAAGGCCAGAGCGATTGGACGACATTTGAATGGACATACGCGTCATGCGACAACTTCGATGGTTATGAGACCGTCGAGGTCGAGAACATCGGCGACGACGTGCTGGTGTCGTGGGAGAACGAGGAGCTTGACGGCACGTATCTGTATTACGACGACGGCACCAACGAGGAAGGCATCGGCCTTGGCACCGGCACCCCGATCTATTGGGCAATCCACATCCCGGCAACAAGTCTCGTACCTTACATCAATTACAGAGCCACGAAAGTTGCGATGTACGACTATGAGGGACACCGCGGCAAGATCATGATTTACCAGGGCGACGAGACGACACCCGAGAACCTGCTTTACACGCAGAATTACATAACAACAGGCTGCGGCCAATACATCGACATCCCGTTTGACGAGTATGTCGCCATCGACAACACAAGAGGCGTTTGGTTCGTCATGCTCAGTCTCACCGGCACTTATCCGGCCCCTATCGGCCCTAACACCGGCGACCCGTACGGACGCCTCTATTCCGACAACGGCACCGACTGGTACGACCTCGCCGCCAACGGAGCCGACAACTCGTTCAACCTGCGCGGCTACATCGAGGAGAACAACGGCGTCATCGGCACGATGGTGTTCAAGAACGGTGTTTGTCTGACACCGAAACCAGTCCACGACAACATCTTTGTCGATGAAGGCGCAAAAGTTGAGTATGAATACTGCATCAGAAAAGTCTATTCGTTTGACGTCAACGACCCAGAGAGATTCGCGATGTCATGCCCGACATGCGCCACGATACAGGATGTCGCCGAGGTGGCGGAGAACGTCATCGGCGTTTATCCTAACCCTGCGTCGGAGATAATAACAATCGAAGGCGTTGAAGTCGAGAACGTCGTGGTTTACAACTCACTCGGACAGGTTGTCGATGTGCTCAACGCGACACAGAACGTTGATGTCAGAGACTACACATCAGGCATTTACATGATGGTCATCAACGGAAGTGAGAGGGTGAGGTTTGTTGTCAGATAAGAGAAAAGAGATAGTGTTAAGTTTTGAGAGTTAAGGGTGGATTTTCACTCTTAACTCTTTTTTTAAACTAAAAAACTCCACTCTCAATTCTGGCTTCTCGCCCTGCTCTTGTTCACCAGAACCACGCCGGTGAAGACGAGAACCGCCGCCACGACCTTCTGCCAGCTCAGACGGTCCATCCCCATCAGAATCCCCGTCACCGTTGCGATTATCGGTTGCAAGTAACCGTAAAGGCTTATCACCGTGGGCCGCAGCGTCTTCTGCCCTATCGGTATTAGGAAATACGCGATGAATGTCGAAAAGAGAATTATAAAGCCAAGTTCATAGAGATACCTCTCCGGCATGACGGCCATGTCGAGACGCACCAGTTCCCTGATGTCAAACGGGATGGCGACGAC
This sequence comes from Bacteroidales bacterium, assembly GCA_045600605.1. Lineage (GTDB taxonomy): Bacteria > Bacteroidota > Bacteroidia > Bacteroidales > F082 > Limimorpha. The sequence goes on along the minus strand of JAZRYG010000041.1, from coordinate 4,877 downwards.
AGCCGAGAACAAGAACATCCATTTCATAAATGTTATCACATTATATTTTGAAATGAGCGGTTTGAATATCCCGAGATAACTCGCAAAGAAAAGCGAATTTAACACCGTGAGGACTATCCCGAGCGGCTTCGTCTCGGTTACGCCTCCGTTTGCGGTCCTTACCGTGTTCAGTATCAGAATGACGATTCCGCAGAAACTCATCGCTACGCCTCCCGCCTTCTTGAGCGTAATCGGCTCTTTCAGCACAATGGCGGCCACGAACATGGTGAAGATCGGCGTTATCGCATTGATGATGGATATGTCGAGCGGGGTCGCCACGGTGCTTGCCTTCAGGAAGGTGAGCTGCGTGAGGAAAAGCCCGAGCATCGACGCGCAGAAAATCTTCGGGAAGTCTTTCGGCTCGACTTTCTCCTTCGGCAGAAACAGCGACACAAACCAGAAAAGCAACGCGGCACCCACCGCACGGAAACAGAAAAGACCTAAAGGTGATATGAGCGCAAGATTCGACAGGTCTCTGCACACTATGATGTTGAACCCGAAAATAGTATATGCGCCGAAACACGCGAGATGCCCGAAAACCTTTTTCATCATATTTTTTTCGCGCAAAATTACTAATTATTTGAATGCGTGATTACCAAAAAACGAGTATCTTTGCATTTCAAAATTGGATTAAAAAACATTTGACATGAGCAAGAGAGAGACTCCAATACTGCTTCTCACAGGATACCTCGGAAGCGGCAAGACCACTTTGGTCAACAACATCCTTACGAACAGAAAAGGCATTAAGTTTGCAGTGATAGTCAATGATATAGGCGAAGTGAACATCGACGCGACCCTCATCCAGAAAGGCGGCGTGGTGGGCAAGAAAGACGAAAGCCTCGTGGCACTCCAGAACGGCTGCATCTGCTGCACGCTGAAGATGGACCTCGTACAACAGATCACCGATATCATCAAGATGGGGCGCTTCGACTACATCGTCATCGAAGCCAGCGGCATCTGCGAGCCGGAACCTATCGCACGCACAATCAGCAGCATACCACAGATGGGACGCGAATACACCAAGTACGGCGACGCACGACTCGACTGTATCGTCACCGTCGTCGATGCACTCAGAATGCAAAGCGAGTTCGGCTGCGGCGACAAACTCCAACGCGAAAACATTGATGAAGAAGACATCGAAAACCTCATCATACAGCAGATAGAGTTCTGCAATATCGTGCTCCTCAACAAGGCCTCCGACGTGAAACCCGAAGAGCTTGCACGCATCAAGCTGATAATCAAGAATCTGCAACCCGACGCGGAAATCATCGAATGCGACTACGGACAGATTGAACTCGATAAAATCATTGAGACTTACATGTTCGACTACAACAAGGTCTCTGGTTCAGCAGGCTGGATCAAGGTCATTGAAGGCAGAGACCACGAAGATGAGCACCACAAATCGCACGAATTGCACGAAGATGAGCACCACGAATCATACGAATCACACGAATTACACGAAGATGGACATCACCATCATCACGACCATGACCATGAGAATGAGGAGGAAGGAGAGGCTGAAGAGTACGGGATCGGCACTTTCGTGTATTTCGCACGCAAGCCGTTCGACACACTGAAGTTCAACGACTATGTGTTGAACAAATGGCCGAAGAGCATCATCCGCGCAAAAGGACTCTGTTATTTCGCTGATAATCAAGATATGTCGTATATCTTCGAACAGGCAGGCGTCCAGAAGAAACTGTCAGAGGCCGGCTATTGGTTTGCCACTGCAACCAAAGAAGAGCTCGAACAGCTGTCGCGTCAAGATCCGACCATCCTCAACGACTGGGACGAAGAATACGGCGACCGTATGGAAAAAATCGTATTCATCGGCCAGAAGATGGACAAGGCGCAGATTACCAAGGATTTAGACAGCTGCCTGTTCTGATGCGACTCATTTCTCCCCCTTCGGTCTGCAAGTTTCTGTTTCCGGCTATGATTTGGCAAATGCCGGAGGGCGAGAAGTGTCTTTACCTGACTTTCGACGACGGGCCGCATCCAACGATAACGCCGCAAGTGCTTGATATTCTGCGCAAATATAATGCCAAAGCGACATTTTTCTGCATCGGCGACAACGTTAAGAAATATCCTGAGACTTTTGAACTTCTAAAAAAGGAAGGTCACAGTGTCGGCTCTCACACCTTCAGTCACGAAAACGGCTGGAAGACCAAAAACAAAGATTATGTCAAGTCTGTCATCGATGCCAACAATTTGATTCACAGCAATCTGTTCCGTCCGCCTCATGGCAGAATCAGGTTCTCCCAAATCATGAAAATCAGGAAATACTGTAAGGACGCACAACATAACGCCACAACATCCGCTTCTCATGCACCTAACTTTACTCCTTTAACTTTCAACTTCGTTGCATGGACAGTCATTGCGTATGACTGGGACAAGGGGCTCACTTCGCAGCAAGTATGTAACAATGTGATTAACAATGCAAAAGACGGTTTCATCATTGCTTTTCACGACAGTGAGAAAGCCTATCCGCGGATGATTGAGGCGTTGCCAAAAGTGCTGGAATATTACACTGAAAAAGGTTATTCTTTCAAGGCCATCACCCTATCCGGCTCCAGTCAAAATCCTGCTCAAACATTTTGACGAAATACTGCTTTGTGGCGTAATGTTCTGGTTTTGAGAGTGTTGGGTCGGCATCAAGGAGAAGGTTTGCCATGCGGCGTGTGTGCCTTATAATCGGTTCATCGTGTTGGAAATCGCCTAATTTCATTTCAATCTGTCCTGACTGGCGGGTGCCTTGTGTCTCACCCGGGCCGCGAAGCTGAAGGTCGGCCTCTGCAATTTCAAAGCCGTCGTTGGTGCGCACCATCGTCTCCATCCGTTTCTTGCCTTCACCTGTGATTTTATGGTCGGTGATAAGCACGCAGAACGACTGGTCGGCGCCGCGTCCCACTCTCCCGCGCAGTTGGTGAAGCTGCGAAAGCCCGAACCTGTTGGCGTTTTCAATTATCATGACGGAAGCGTTAGGCACGTTCACCCCGACTTCGATAACCGTCGTGGCGACCATGATATGCGCCTCACCGCGCACAAAACGCTGCATCTCCCAGTCTTTGTCGTCGGGTTTCATCTGCCCGTGAACCATGCAGATATGATATTGCGGTTCGGGGAAATCGCGGCACATCGCGTCGAAACCCTCCTGAAGGTTGATGAGGTCCATCTTTTCAGATTCTTTTATCAGAGGATAGACGACATAGATCTGCCGGCCTTCAGCAATCTGCTTTTTCATGAAGCCGATGATGGCGAGACGCTGTTCTTGATAAGCGTGTATGGTCTTGACGGGCTTGCGTCCGGGCGGCAGCTCGTCGATTTTAGAGACATCAAGGTCACCATATTCCGTCATGGCGAGGGTGCGCGGAATCGGGGTGGCAGTCATCACCAAGGTATGAGGCGGGAATGTGGTTTTCTCCCAGAAAGAGGCACGTTGCGCCACGCCGAAACGATGTTGTTCGTCGATGATGCAAAGACCTAAGTTCTTGAAAACCACGGTGTCTTCAATAAGAGCGTGAGTCCCGATGATGATTTGAAGTTCGCCTGAAGCGAGGTCGGCGAGAATCTGCTTGCGTTCAGAGAGCTTTGTGGAGCCAGTCAGCAATGCGACATGCACATTCATCCCTTCAAGTTGTTTGCGTATTGTCTCAAGATGCTGAGTAGCAAGGATTTCCGTCGGTGCCATGAGAGCGGCTTGAAAACCGTTGTCAAGAGCAATGAGCATAATCATCAGCGCGACGATTGTCTTTCCGCTTCCCACATCGCCCTGAAGCAGCCGGTTCATCTGATGGCCGCTTTTCAGGTCGGCGCGTATCTCCCTAATCACACGTTTCTGCGCGTTTGTCAAAGGAAAAGGAAGATGTTCTTTGTAAAAAGTATTAAAATAATCTCCAACATTTTGAAAAACAACGCTTTGAGTGTTTTTCTCCCTGTCTTTTTTATGAATCAAAAGACGAAGTTGAAAGAAAAAATGTTCTTCATATTTAAGTCGAAGGATGGATTGTTCAATGTCGCGACTGTTGGAAGGAAGATGAATTTTATAGTAAGCCTCTTTGCGAGACATCAGTTTATCTTGAATCACGAGGCTTTCAGGAAGCACCTCCGGAATCATGTTCCACGACTGTAACACACACGTTTTGATGAGTTTGGCAAACTGTTTGGTACCTAATCCGGCGTTTTTCATCTTCTCGGTCGTATTATAGACACCTTGAAGTGCTTCGCCGGCAACGACATCATTCGGGTCGTAGTCTTCGACGTCCGGATGTGTGAAACTGAATCGGTTATTAAATATGTTTGCCTTTCCGAAAATCAGGTATTTCTTGCCGGGTTGGAAGCGGGTTTTAATCCATTTCAAGCCTTTAAACCACACCAATTCGATGGAGCCGCTGTCATCGGTGAAAGTAGCAGTGATGCGTGTTGCGCGGGGCTGTCCGAATTCCTTCATGTTGCTGACAGTTCCAACTAATTGATAATAAACGCTGTCATCGCAAATCTCCTTGACTTTATGAATTTTTGAGCGGTCGATATAGCGGAAGGGAAAGTAGTCGAGCAGGTCCTGAAACGTGAAGATTTGAAGTTCTTTGTTAAGAAGTTCAGCGCGTTTCGGTCCGACGCCTTTCAGGAATTCGATTTTTGTATGAAGCAGGTCAACCACTTTGAAAATTTTTGCAAAGGTACGTAATTTTTGAATCTTTGAATCTTTGAATCTTTGAATATTTGAATATTTGAATTTTTGAACCGGTATAAACGCGGGAAGCCCGACCCGTGTTCGGGTCAGGCTTCCGTGTATGGGGTGGCGACGACCTACTTTCCCACAGTCTTCTGCAGTATCA
>JAZRYG010000040.1:0-17830 GCA_045600605.1 Bacteroidales bacterium | reverse complement strand
CGTCACACCCTCTTGCAAATCGATGGTGCTGAGGTTCGTGCAACCGCTGAATGCGTATGCTCCAATACTCGTCACCGTGCTTGGAATTATTAACTCCACCATCCCGTCGCAACCGACGAATGCTTCATATCCAATACTCGTCACGCCTTCCTGCAAATCGATGGAACTCAGTTTTGTGCAGTTATGGAAAGCCTGTGTGCTAATATTTCCTGCTTTTATTGTTAGTTTAGTCAGGGATGTGCAACCGTCGAATGCTCTTAATCCAATGGTGGTTGCTGTTTTGGGAATGGTCAGCTCTTCTATTCCAGCGCAACCGTTGAATGCGTAACTTCCAATACTTGTCACGCCTTCCCGCAAATCGATGGAACTCAGGTTTATGCAATTTTGGAATGCATACTCTCCAATACTTTTTGCTTTTATAGTTAGTTCGGTAAGGTTCTGCAAACCGTTGAATGCACGCTTTCCAATATCGGTCACTGTGCTTGGAATTGTCAGCTCTGCTATTGCTGAGCAACCGCCGAATGCATAATCTCCAATACTCGTCACGCCTTCCCGCAAATCGATGGAACTCAGTTTTGTGCAGCTATGGAATGCACTCGTGCCAATACTTCCTGCTTTTATAGTTAGTTTAGTCAGGGATGTGCAGCCGCCGAATGCTCCCCGTCCAATAGTTGTTACCGTACTCGGGATGGTTAACTCTGATATCCCGACGCAACCGTTGAATGCTTCATTTCCAATACTCGTCACGCCTTCCCACAAATCGATGGAACTCAGCTTTGTGCAATTTTGGAATACATATTCTTCAATACTTCCTGCTTTTATGGTTAGTTTGGCCAGGGATGTGCAACCGTCGAATGCAAAACCTCCAATACTCGCCATTGAGCTTGGCATTGTTATTTCGGTCATTCTTGTACAACCTACGAATGCCCCAGTTCCAATACTTGTCACCCCTTCCTGCAAATCGACGGAACTCAGGTTTGCGCAACCGCTGAATGCATGTGCTCCAATACTCGTCACCGTGCTTGGGATGGTTAGCTCTGCTATGCTTGTGCAACCGCCGAATGCACTCCCTCCAATACTCGTTACACCCTCCTGCAAAACGATGAAGCTCAGGTTAGTGCAACCATTGAATGCATCTTCTCCAATACTTGTCACACCTTCCTGAAAATCGATGGAGCTGAGGTTCTTGCAATTTTGGAATGCAGACTCTCCAATACTTATCACCGTGCTTGGCAAAACTATAGCCGTCAGGGTTGTTTTACTTGGGAATGCCCAATCACCGACGCTCGTCACATCGCCGTCAAACGTGATTACGCCATAATCGCCATCTTCGTAGTACACATTTTGGTCATCAATGTAGGTCGCGCCAAAAACATCGGTATCATTTGGCGTTATCTTCTGATGGTCAGACGATCGATAGATAATCTGGCTGCTTGCCGGCGTCGGCAGGGTGTTGGGTTCCGGGTTTTCCTGTGCTTGTGCCAGTCCGACGCTGAGCGTCAGGAGGGTTAATAAAATAGTTAGTTTACGCATGATATTTTATTTTTCAATACATTCTGGGTGAAGCAAGAAATCCAACAAGCCGATGATGAGCACGCCTTGTTCGTTGTACCAAGGCAACACATCATTCTTCTGAATCAATATTTTCTTGAAAGAATCGCCGATTGCCATAAACGATTGCTGTTCCTGCTCTATCTTCTCGCGGTCGGGCAGATCCCAAGCCGACTGGATATAGTAACGCAGACTGCCCTTGTTGGCGACGAAATCCACTTCCAACTGCTTGCGTATAGGCCTGCCGTTCTCCGACACATTCACTTCCACCACGCCGACATCCACAGCAAACCCGCGAATCAGCAACTCATTGTAGATGACATTTTCCATAATGTGGTTTTCCTCCTGTTGGCGGAAGTTGATGCGGGCGTTTCTCAAACCAATATCCGTGAAATAGTATTTCTGAGGAGTACTGATGTATTTGCGCCCTTTGATGTCATAACGCACGGCTTGGTCGATGAGGAAAGAATCCTGCAAATAGTCCAAATATTTTTCTATGGTATTTTGAGAAACAGACTTATTCTTGACAGTTTTTATGGTGTTGGCGATACGCAGCGGATTAAGCAGGCTGCCAATATCAGAAGCCACAATATCGGTTACATTAGCCAATTCATTATCAGCCCGCAACTGGTATCGTGCGACAATATCTTTAAGATAGACCTTGCGGAACAGGTCTTTAAGATATTGCTGTTTGGCGGCGGCTGTGGTCCGTTGCAAAACCAACGGCATTCCACCATACCTGCAATATTCGTCCCACGCGCTATGTTTGTCCCCGTCATATACGGAATAGAATTCCGAAAACGACAGAGGGTGGACATTTATCTCGTCGCCTCGGTCGCCAAATTCGGTGGCGATGTCAGATGACAGAAATTTAGAGTTGCTTCCGGTAACATACACATCTATATTCGGAATATGCAGAAAACCGTTAAGAACATCGACAAAATCCTCGGCTTTTTGTATTTCGTCGAGCAACACATAATATTGACCTGAAGAAGAAATCCGTTTTGTCACATAATCATACAAGGCATCCGCCTGCCGATATTGACGGTTCCTGAAATCATCCAACGCCAAGGCAATAATGTGATCTCGCGGAACATCGTGTTCCATCAGATAGCGTACAAACAGGGTGAACAGCAAATAGGACTTACCAGAACGACGCAATCCAGTTATGATTTTTACCTGTCCATTCCATTGTTTTTCAATCAGTTGATTAAGATATACATCCCTGCGAATTTCTTTCATACGTACTCGCTTACTGAAAATTTTTGCAAAATTACACTATTTTTTTCATATCTGTAATAAAATCGGGGAAATATTTATAGCTGTTAGCTGTTAGCCATTAGCCGTTAGCTGTTTAAAGTTTAATGTGTAATGTTTGAAAATTTGACAATTTGACCTTTTGACGATTTGACTTTAGTCTTTCGACCTTAGACCTTAGACTTTCACCTTTCACCTTTCACCTTTCACCTCTCACCTTTCACCTTTCACCTTTCACCTCTACTCCTTCTTAAACTCCACCTTCTCCGGATTATAGAGTTTGATGGTCTTGTCGCCTTTCGTCACTTCCACGGCAGGGCAGTCCTCGCAAGGTTCGCCCATTTCGCCGAGGAACTCCTTGACGGGATCTGCGTATTCGCAATTGAAATATCCGCCATGCCAAGGAGTGGTACTGTTTACCGGCTTGTCGGTTGACAACCAGGTGGAAGGAATTATGAGGTTGGCAGGAGATTCTGCTGAACCGACACTGCCGAATGTGTTATCTGCAAGTGCTGCATATCCTAAAAATGTTACATGAGTAAGGTTAGCGCAACCGCTTAATATGTCATTGCCCAGCCCCGTTGCTCCATTATTAAACGTGATTGAAGCAAGGTTGGTGCAATCTTGGAATGCGTTGCCCCCAATACTCGTCACCCTGCTTGGAATGGTTAATGCTGTTATACCAGCGCAATTTTGGAATGCGTTGCCCCCAATACTCGTCACCGTGCTTGGAATGGTTAACTCTGGTATGTCGGCGCAACCCGCGAATGCTCCATTCCCAATACTCGTCACGCCTTCTTGCAAAACGAGGGTGCTGAGGTTCGTGCAGCTATTGAATGCATTAGCTCCAATACTTCCTGTTTTTACAGTCAGTTTGTTTAGGGATGTGCAGTTTTGGAATGCCTGTTCTCCAATCGTGTTTACCGTGCTTGGAATGGTTAATTCTGCTATTTTTGCGCAACCATGGAATGCTTTCTTTCCAATACCCGTCACACTTTCCTGCAAATCGACGGTGCTGAGGTTTGTGCAACCGCTGAATGCGTTTTCTCCAATACTTCCTGCCTCTACGGTCAGTTCGGTCAGGGCTGTCAAATTACTGAATGCATCTTTCCCAATACTTCCTGCTTTTACAGTCAGTTTGATTAGGTTCTGCCAGGCTGTTGTAGAGACGAAACGATCTGAAAATGCATACTCGCCAATACTCGTCACCGTGCTTGGAATGGTTAATGCTGTCGTACCGGTGCAACCGTTGAATGCATAATTTCCAATACTCGTCACCCCTTCCTGCAAATCGATGGTGCTGAGGTTCGTGCAACCATCGAATGCCATCCATCCAATATCTCCTGCTTTTACGGTCAGTTTATTCAGGTTGGTACAACCGTTAAATGCAGAAGTTCCAATACTCGTCACCGTGCTTGGAATGGTTAGCTCTGTCATACTGTCTGTTGTACTGGCGCAACCAAGGAATGCATAATCTCCAATACTCGTCACACCTTCCTGCAAATTGATGGTGCTGAGGTTCGTACAACCGTCGAATGCATGGCTCCCAATACTCGTCACTGTGCTTGGAATGGTTAATGCTGTCATACTGGCGCAACCGTAGAATGCATAATTTCCAATACTCGTCACACCTTCCTGCAAATCGATGGTGCTGAGGTTCGTGCAATTTTGGAATGCATTGTTTCCAATACTTCCTGCTTTTACAGTGAGTTTGGTTAGAGTTGTCCAGTTGAATGCATACATTCCAATACTCGTCACCGTGCTGGGAAGGATTAGTTCTGTCGTACCGGCGCAACCGTTGAATGCATAATTTCCAATACTCGTCACTCCTTCCTGCAAATCGATGGTGCTAAGGTTCGTGCAATTTGTGAATGCATTGTTTCCAATACTTCCTGCTTTTACAGTCAGTTTGGTTAGAGTCGTCCAACTGCTGAATGCCGGGTCTCCGAATGCATATTCTCCGATAACGCTTACTGTGCTTGGAATGGCTAACTCTGACATGCCGGCGCAACCGTTGAATGCAAAACTTCCAATACTTGTTATTCCCTCTTGCAAATCGATGGAACACAGGTTGGAGCAATTTTTGAATGCGGATGCTCCAATACTTCCTGCTTTTACAGTGAGTTTGGTCAGAGTCGTCCAACCGCTGAAAGCATAGTCTCCGATAACGCTTACCGTGCTTGGAATGGCTAACTCTGCCATACCGGCGCAACCGTTGAATGCATTAGTTCCAATACTCGTCACTCCTTCCTGCAAATCGATGGAACTTAGGTTCGTGCAACCGTTGAATGCAGATCTTCCAATACTCGTCACGGTGCTTGGCCATACGATAGCCGTCAAGGTCGTACGGCTCGAAAATGCATAATCACCAATGGTCGTTACATCTCCGCTGAAAGTGATAGTACCCCAATCGGTTGAGGTATTATAAGTGTTATTCGTGATGGTAACGCCAAAAGCACTCGCATTATTAGGCGTTACAACCTGATGGTCGGACGATTTGTAGAAGATTTGGTTGTTGGCAGGCGTTGGCGCAACGATGGTGAAATTCCAGTTGTCGGAGGCCAGTCCCTGCGCAGCGGAGTAGTTCATGCCGTCGTCGACGTCAATTGTCACGGCATATTCGCCGGCGGTGCTTGGGGCTTGTTCGCTGCCGTTGTATTTTACGGTGATATTGCCGCAACCGGTCAGTGTGCCGTTTTGGCCGTCAAAGGTGACGGAAGCCGTTTTCGCGTTGCCGTCGTAAGTCAAGTTTTCGGGAGCGGAGAAAATGAAGTTGCCAGCGGTGAGCGAGGCTTTAGAAATCGTCAGCGTGCCGACTTGTGCGGCCTCAAAGGCGCTGTATTGTTCGCCTTCGGTTACGGCAGCATAAATGTCATACGCTCCTGCATTGATAGGGACAACCACTTGGCCGTCCTGCTTGTAGGTGACGGTCATTGTCCCTGCGCCTTCCACGCCGAGCGTCACCGTAGCGGCCTGGGCAAGGCCGTTGTAGGTGGCAACATTGTCGCTAACCACAAAATCATCTGTGGTCAGGTGTTGTCCATTCGTTGGTTTGAAGAAGCGCAGGTTGCCTTCGCTCGTTCCCGTATTATGCACCGTGATGATGTTGTTTTCGTTGTGGCAGACGGTGTAGCCGGAAGCAGCGGCAGAGGCAGAGGAGATGTCGCCGTTCTGTATAACCAAAGTATAAGGTGATGAATTGAATGGGTCTAACCCACCAATTGACACACCGTCATTCGTGATTCTCAGATAATTTGTCCCGCAATGTGCATAAACAAAAGGAGATGCCACATTGGTGAAGAGCTCAATATGATATTCAAGTGGATTTGCAGGATTTTCTGACAGCTGCATCTGTCCTGCTGCCGTTCCCGAAGTGTGCAGGTAGTAATCGTTGCCTACCTGGTAGCCGAGCACATAAACGGCATTAGGGTCGATGGGCGAAGGTATGGCCGTGATAGGCTCATAAGAGATCTGTTGCGCTTTCAGCGCGAAGCAGCCGCACAGCAGGGCTGCAAGAATGAGGAATGTTTTCTTCATTGTTATGTAGTTGTTTATAAGTTTTCAAATTTGGCGGCAAAAGTAGGGAAAAAATCGGTTGGTTGTGTGTGTTTTTTAGTTTCATTCCGTTTTCTGCAAATTTACGACTCACGGCTTGAGGCAGCCGATGGGCACGACATACACTCCATCTTCTTTACGTTGGTACGCACACTGTCCTACGCCTGTTAAAACCATGAGGAAGGATGGAGCATACATCTTATCCGTGTCTATCTTTTTTGCCAACAAATTGAGATTCTTTGCACCTTCATCAATCAAACGAGGATTGTCACCTTCCAGCAAAGTATTAACATTGGTTTCCGCCAAACGTTTGTAGTCTTGCATGTGCTCTGGATTATCCATAAAGATTGTGCTTTTTGCTTGTTGCAAGGCCGTGGTTGTCTTGCCGCACCATTTGGCTCCATCAATTATGGCTATCCCTGCTGCCTCTAACTGAAGTTCCAACAATTCATCAGCAATGCGTTTCCTATATTCCATATAAATTGTGGAGTTTGAAGATTTTTTATTGTAGAGTTTGAAGATTAAAATTCAGCCGCAAAATTACTACATTTTTTCTTATACACATGAAAACCAGCGAAATATTTCTGTTATTCTTAGCCGTGAGGGTTTGACTTTTTGACTTTTCGACTTTCAACTCTCGACTCTCGACTCTCGACTTACTGTACCTACATTCCCACGCTCAGCGTCAGGAGGGCGAATAAAATAGTTAGTTTGCGCATGATTTATTGTTCTTGTTGAATTTTCTTGAATTGTACATTTTTCGGGTTATAGAGTGTTACGGTGGTGGTGCCGTCGCTAACCTCGATGGCAGGACATTCGTTGTCCATGTCGTTGCTGTGATTTTGGTCTCGTCCGCAAAGATGAGAACTATTCAAATATCGTCCGGTAATGATAGACCCCGTCTATAAGAGTATCTTTTTCTTCCCTGCCATCATAAATAACAGCCGAACGGACAATCGCTTGCGGCATGATTTTCTCTAAATACCTGATGGCACTCATGAAATCAGAATTATAGGTTGATGCGGATTTTATTTCGTATGCTTCGATATTCAGTCCGTTCTCCTGAATGATATCCACCTCGTTCTGCGATTGGTCACGATAGAAGAATATGTTTGACGTTTTGCCTTGATTGAAACGCTGCTTCAATTTCTCCACCACAATCATATTCTCGAATAACGCCCCACGCATGGGATGTTTGGCCACATCTTCGGCGGAGGTGATTCCTAACAGCCAGCACACCAACCCTGTATCATAAAAATAAACCTTTGGCGTTTTGACTAAACGTTTGCCGATATTCTTGTAATATGGTTGCAACCGGAATGCCGTATAGGAAGTCTCTAAGATGGCCATCCAATTGGATATCGTCTGGTTGCTTACACCCACATTTCTGCTCATGTCCTGCGCGTTAAACTCCGACCCCACACGACTTGCGAGCAGTGTTACGAAACGCCTGAATGCATTCACATTCTGCACATTGATTATCTGTCTTACATCACGGTCTAAATATGTCTCATAATAACTTTCATATACATCCTGCGGGGCGCGCCCGTCTCCCCATATCCCGGGGTAGAAGCCACGAACTAACAAGTCATCCGTTGAATAAGTATTGATGGCTTTTACTTCATGCAATGAAAAGGGTAATAAACGCCGGATGACGACTCTCCCCGCCAAAGATTGCGTGATACCTTGCATCATCAGAAAATCGCTGCTGCCACTCAGGATATACCTTAGGCTCTTGTCCGCATCTACGCGCACCTGTATGTAAGAGAATATTTGAGGGATATGCTGTGCCTCATCGATAATCAAACCGTCTTTATATTGGTCTAAAAAAGCATCAATGTCTTGCAAAACTTTGTCACGCGTTGGTATGTGCTCAAAATTAACGTATGCATAGTCAGGAAACGTCATTCTACACAATGTCGTCTTGCCCGACTGACGCGGCCCTGTGACCGAAACGACCTGCCAACGCTCGCTCAGACGCAAAAGTTCGGACTGTAACTCTCTTATAACCATATACTTATAGACTTTTTGACAAATTTCAAATTCAAATTGAACTTTTCACACCGCAAAGGTACTACATTTTTCCATATCTGTAATAAAATCGGAAAAATATTTATAGCCGTTAGCCGTTAGCCATTAGCTGTTTAAAGTTTAAAGTTTAAAGTTTAAAGTTTAATGTTTTGACTTTTTGACTCTTTGACTTTTCGACCTTTTGACAATTTGACTTCTTAACTTCTCAAACCTTTCAAACCTTTCAAACCTTTCAAACCCTTGACTTTCGACTCTTGCGTTATCTGGCATAGTTACAAGTCGTATAAATCATCCAGCAGGATTTCGGCTTGAATCTCACCTCGGTGTTCATTTTTTGTCACTCCGTTGGTTGTTATCATAATGGAGTGGATTGCGTTCCTTGTTCCAGTTGCAGATTGGAGTACATCCCGCTTGCGGGCGAGTTCATCGGCATAGTCGGAGGAGATGGTGTATGTGTCTTTTGAGTATTTCATTTCACAGACATCAATAATGCCGTCGCTGCGATCTATCAAAAGGTCGATTTGCGCACCACGCCTGTTCTGTTTCTCGTCAGGCAGACAGCGCCAGGCGTATTCGTTGGTCAGGATACCGCTGATGCCAAGCTTTTTCTTTATCTGATTCACATGCCACAGACAAACGCGTTCAAAAGCCAGCCCGCACCACGTGTTGTACTTAGGTGTGCCGAGCATCGACGTCCAATAGTTTGAACCCCATCGCGAACCATCAACATACTCGTAGTAGAACAATGTATAGTGATCAACCAACTGGAAGACATCTGATTTTTTGCGATAACCCATCATGGTGTAGCTGCGGATGAAACCGCACCATTCCAAGTCATTCAGGATGTCGGAAAACGCGCCGTTATCTTCAAAGCCGCCAGCCTCAAGCAGCTCTATCCGGGTCATGCCCATCTTTTTTTTCGCCAGCAATTCCATGACACGGACATACGGCTCCGGCTTCTTGAAAAGTGAGGCGTATAGCATTTCAAACTCATCGTGCAGTTCGCCGTCGGGTGAGAATATCAGCCTATCAATTTCCTGGGTTATGCTTGCGCCTTTCTGAAGCAGGCTCCAGTAGTAAGGCACACCGCCGAAGATCATATAGGCTTCAAGGATCTGCCTGCGGTTTAAGACAAGGCCTCTTGACAAGGCCAGCTTCTCGCACAACCCCAAGGAGAAAGGCTTGAGCGAAATACGATGATTAAGACGGTTATGAAGACCGCCTTTATTCTTGATTATCTTCTTGACCATCCATGATGTGCTGCTTCCGCACACGACAAAGACGATATCTTTTCGTGCAGATGCCCAACCGTTCCAGAACGATTCGAGTTCGGACAGGAAACCAGAGCGGGGTGCATCCATCCAAGGCAATTCGTCAAGAAAAACAACTTTCTTGGTTGGTGAGCCGGGGTTCTCCTGAGGTTCTCGAAGGGAATCCATGGTCTTTGGTAGATTGTTGATAAAACGCTTGAGTTCACTGAATGCGTCTCCCCAGTTGGTCAGTTCCGGAGTATCTTTCTGCCCATGTTCCTTCAAGGCCCTGCGGAAACGCACCAACTGCTTTCTTGCCGTCAGTTTGGCTGCACCTGTAAACTGGAAGTCAAACCGGTATCCGTATGCTTCGCGGATAAGAAAAGTCTTACCCACACGACGTCTTCCATACACGGCAATAAACTGTGAATACTCTTCCGAAAGAGCATTCAACAGTATTTGTTTTTCTTCATCTCTGCCTATAAGCATCGCTATAACTTCTAAAATTCGGTGCAAAAATAATCATTTTCGTGCGAAAACTTGCGGAAAGTGATAATTTTTTTATGTTTCCGCTGATTTATTAACGTCTTTCAAGGTCTAATGTTTGACTCTTTCACCTTTCACCTTTCACCTTTCACCTCTACTCCTTCTTGAACTCCACCTTCTCCGGGTTATAGAGTTTGATGGTCTTGTCGCCTTTTTTAACCTCCACGATGGGGCAGTCCTCGCAAGGTTCGCCCATCTCGCCGAGGAACTCCTTGACAGGATCTGTGTATGTGCAGTTGAAATAACCGCCATGCCAAGGAGTGGTACTGTTTACTGGCTTGTCGTTTGCCAACCAAGCGGAAGGAATTTTAAGTGCAACAGGAGATTCGGTAGTACCAATAGAGTTAAACGAGCCTCCATCAAGTACCACATACCCCAAGAATGTTACATCTGTCACATTGGTACAACCATTGAATGCATTATCTCCAATATTCGTTACCGTGCCTGGAATGGTTAACTTTTCTATTCCCACGCAACTGCTGAAAGCTCCACGTCCTATACTCGTCACACCTTCCTGCAAATTGACGGTGCTCAGGTTCGTGCAACCGCTGAATGCGCTCTCTCCAATACTCGTCACCGTGTTTGGAATGGTTAACTCTGCTATGCTTGCGCAACCATTGAATGCGTTATTTCCAATACTTGTCACGCCTTCTTGCAAATCGAGGGTGCTGAGGTTCGTGCAACCAAGGAATGCGTGATCTCCAATACTTCCTGCTTTTACAGTTAGTTTGGTCAAATTTGTCCAACCGTTGAATGCATAGTCTCCGATAAAGCTTACCGTGCTTGGAATTGTTAACTCTGACATGCCAGCGCAACCGGCAAATGCCCCATCTCCAATACCCGTCACGCCTTCTTGCAAATTGATGGTACTCAGGTTCGTGCAATCGAGGAACGCATTTATTCCAATATTTCCTGCTTTTACAGTTATTTCGGTTAGGGAAGTCAAACCATTAAATGCTTCCGCTCCAATAACTTCCGCTTCAACAGTTAGTGTATTTAGGTTCTGCCAATTGTAGAATGCACGGTATCCAATCGCGTTTACCGTATTTGGAATGGTTAATTCTGCCATACCTGCGCAACCAGCGAATGCCCAATTTCCAATATTCGTCACTCCTTCCTGCAAATCGAGGACGCTGAGGTTCGTGCAACCCCTGAATGTATCCATTCCGATGCTTCCCGCTTTTACGGTTAGTGTGGTTAGGTCCTGCCAGTTGTAGAATGCCCGATCTCCAATCGCGTTTACCGAACTTGGAATAGTTAGTTCTGTCATACCTGCGCAACTGTTGAATGCATCATATCCAATACTTGTCACTCCTTCATGCAAATTAATGGAACTGAGGCTCGTGCATTTTTCGAATGCGCCTTTTCCTATACTCGTCACCGTGTTTGGCCAAACGATAGCCGTCAGGGTCGTACGGTTGGTAAATGCATAATCACCAATGGTCGTTACATCTCCGCTGAAAGTGATAGTGCCCAAATCGGTTCCGGCATCGTATGAATTATTTGTGATGGTAACGCCAAAATTATTTGGATTATTTGGCGTTACTATCGCATGGTTCGTTGACCGATAATAAATTTGGTTGCTTGCCGGCGTCGGCAGGGTGTTGGGTTCCGGGTTTTCCTGTGCTTGTGCCAGTCCTGCGAATAATGTCAGGAGGGCGAATAACAAAAATGGTTTACGCATAAAAACTTTTTTTATAATTTCTCTAATATTTCTGCCTGCAACAGGAATGGTATTACACCGATATACGCGACACCGTCTTCATCCACGCGATAGCGGCTGCTGCCGTCCAATATCACCATCTTCCGGAAAGAATCGGATGTGTGACGCAGAGAGAAAGTCTCCTGTGCGCGTTTCTCGGGAGTATCCACATTCAACGCAGATTGGATATATACTTTTTCACGCCCGGTATTCACCACAAAATCGATTTCATATTGGGACTGTTGCTGTTTGCCGGCCAATGATTTCTTCACCTCTACCACCCCGACATCCACACGATAACCGCGATGAACCAATTCCGAGTATATAAGATTCTCCATTAGGTGCGAACGCTCCACCTGCCGGAAATTCAGCCTTGCATTACGCAGTCCCAAATCCGTGGCGTAATATTTCCGTATGCTTTCGAAATATCGTTTTCCTTTAATGTCAAAGCGGTCAACTGCCTGTATAAGATAAGCATCGCAAAGCATATCCAAGTATCCCTTGATTGTTGAATCGGCGGTCGGTTTACCCATGATACTGCCGGTTGCATTCGCCAACTTATGAGGATTGGTCAAACTTCCGACTGCTGAATAAACGGTGTCCGTGAGTGCGTCAATGATGGTGTCGTCCTTGAGGTGATAACGCTCCACAATATCTTTGAGATAGACATTCTTGTGCAAGTCCGACAGATACTTCTGCTTCTCGCGTTCGTCTGGTTCCAATACCGCCAACGGCATACCGCCGAAGTCCAGATATTGCTCCAGCGCATCCGCTTTCTCCAGACCGGAAACAGGGTAATACTCGGCAAAAGTCAAGGGGCAGACACGAATCTCGGAACCTCGGTCGCGGAAGTTGGTGACAATGTCGGCCGACAACATCTTACTGTTGCTTCCGGTGACATACACATCTACATTGGGCAGTGCCATAAGGCTGCTCAACGTGTCGTAAAAAGTGGTGTAAAGCAATTCGCGGTCTTCTTTCGGGACGGACTGTATGTCGATGTCGGTATTCCGCACTTTATATGAGCGCTGTATCTCGTCGATGAAGACGTAGTATTTACGCCGTTTGTCATTAGTGCGTTCGGCTATGTATTTATGCAGGGCAACAGGATTGCGGTAGAGTGCGAAATCGTCTTTTTCCAGATCAATCTCCACAAAGCAATCTTCCTTGACACCTTTTGCCATGAGATATTGCTTATAGAGGACAGATAACAAATATGACTTGCCGCAACGACGAATGCCGGTGATTATTTTCACCTTTCCGTTCCAGCTTTTGTTCTCTAATTGCTGTATGTAGTGTTGACGATCTATAACCATACCACTTCAAATTTAGTCACATGTTTCACCTTATTTGTACTACTTCGCATTGCAAAAATACTACATTTTTCCACATGCTTACGAAAAATCAGCAAGATATTTCTGTTACTCCTAACCTCCTAACTTCCTAACTTCCTAATCACCTAATCACCTAATCACCTAACCACCTTCACTCCTTCTTAAACTCCACCTTCTCCGGGTTATAAAGTTTGACCGTCTTGTCGCCTTTGGTCACTTCGACGGCGGGGCAGTCCTCGCAAGGTTCGGCCATCTCGCCGAGAAGTTCGGCTTTGGCTTGGGAATAAAGACCTTGGGCTGAAGCGAGATTGGAGAAGAACAATGACACAATAGCATCGATTTCCTCCTGGGTGGTGGCTGCCTCGACAGCAGCAACGGCTGCGTCAGCCATAGCACGGATATGGACGTTGTCAATGGTGTCCGTCGCCGAACGGATGGAATCGATGGCAGCGGCAGTGCCTAACTCTATCGCACGAATGATGTCTTTATAGCGGCTCCATTGAGTCTGGTAAGATGTCAGCGTTTGTGACGGCACATAGATAAGCAACGCGGGATCGCAATTGTTGAATGCATTGTCGTTAACCAAAGTCGCCGGGACATAAGCTCGGCAGGTGATGGAGGCCAGGCTGCTGCAATCAGCGAGAGCCGATGTTCCGATGGAAGTGACGGATTTTGGAATGGTGACGGAGGTCAAGCCGGTACAACCATAGAAAGCATTATTCTTAATCTCAGTGACAGAATTGGAAATGACGACAGATTTCAAGCCGGTGCAACCATAGAAAGCCTTCTCCCCGATGGAAGTGACAGATTTTGGGATGGTGACAGAGGTTAATCCGCTGCAACCATTGAAAGTAGATAGTCCAACAGATGTAATAGAGTCTGGGATGGTAACGGATGATAACCCTGTGCAACCGGCGAAAGCATAATTCCCAATGGAAGTGACGGAGTTTGGGATGGTGACAAATTTCAAACCGGTGCAATCCTCGAAAACGCTGCCTCCAATAGTGATAACAGAATTGGGGATAATGATAGAATCCAAACCGCTGCAACCATAGAAAGCATTCCCTCCGATAGAGGTGACAGAATTGGGGAGAGTAATGGAGGTCAGTTTTGTCATTTCTCGGCATATATTGTTGGGAATAACTTGCACGCTGTCGCCAAAGACAAACGATTCCACCTGATTGCCGAAGCCCGTACTTCCGGCATTGCTACAATTCTTGGCATTCCAGGTCACGGATTTGATGGGGCAACCGGCGAAAGCGCCACCTCCAATGGAAGTTACGGAATTGGGGATGGTGATGGATGTCAGTTTGGTACAATTTTGGAAAACAATATCTCCAATGGAAGTGACAGAATTGCCTATGCGGACAGACTTTAAACCGGTGCAACCATTGAAAGCACCATCACCGATAGAAGTAACAGAAGCCGGGATGGTAATGGAGTCCAAACCACTACAATTGAGGAAAGCATTATCTCTAATTGCGGCAACCGTGTTGGGAATGGTGATGGAACTCAACTTGGCCATATCTTGGCATATACTTCCCGGAACGACTTTCACACTATCTCCAAAAATAAAAGTTTCTACCTGATTGCCAAAAACAGAAGTGTAGTTATTGCAATCCTTTGCATTCCATGTGACTGATTTGATAGGGCAATCTGAGAAAACTCCTCCTCCCATATTAGTGACATTGGTCGGGATAGTGACTGATGTCAAACCAATACAGCCGCGGAAAGAGCCGCCACCGATAGAAGTGACAGTGCAGGGAAAGGTGATGGAGGTCAAACCGGTGCAATTTTCGAAAGCATTATCTCCAATAGAAGTAACGAAATTTGGGATAGGGACAGAGGTCAAACCGACGCAGTTTTGGAAAGCACCTTTCCCAATGGCAGTGACAGAATTGGGAATGACGACAGATTTCAAACCGGTGCAATTTAGAAAAGCAAACACTCCAACTGAAGTGACAGAATCTGGGATAGTGACAGAGTCCAAAACGGTGCAACCTTCAAAAGTACCTCTTCGAATGGAAGTGATGGTATTGGGGATGTTGATCGATTTCAAACCGGTACAATCTCGAAAAGTATATTCCCCAATAGAATTGACTGAGTTGGGGATGGCAATGGATGTCAATCCGGAGCAACCGGAGAAAACCCCGTTCCCAATGGAAGTAACGGATTCGGGTATGGCGAAGGAAGTTAAACCGATGCAATTTTGGAAAATATAATTTCCAATAGAAGTGATGGTATTGGAGATTGTAACAGAAGTCAAGCCACCACAACCAGAGAATGCATCATCTCCAATAGAAGTGACAGAATTTGGGATGGTGAAAGAGGTCAAACCGGTGCAGTTTTGGAAAGCACTATTTCCAATGACAGTAACGGAGTTGGGGATTGTTACAGAGGTCAAACCGGTGCAGTTTTGGAAAGCACTATTTCCAATGACAGCAACGGAGTTGGGGATTGTTACAGAGGACAGTTTGGTCATACCTTTGCATATATTACCGGGAATGACCTGCACTTCACTGCCAAAGACGAAGGTCTCCACCTGATTGCCGAAGTTATTACCATTGCAATTCTTGGCATTCCAGGTCACGGATTTTATTCCGCTACAACCGGTGAAAGCATCATTGCTAATATCAACGACAGATTTTGGTATGGTGACGGATGTCAAACTTGTGCAATTTTTGAAGGCATCATTTCCAATCGCAGTCACCGAGTTGGGGAGGGTGATGGAGGCCAGTTTGGTCATGCCGGAACATATACCGTTGGGAATAACTTCCAAATCACCGCCAAAGACGAAGGTTTCCACATCACCGCCGAAGTTATAACCGTTGCAATTCTTGGCATTCCATGTGACGGATTTGATGTGGCAACCGGCGAAAGCCCCATATCCGATGGAAGTAACGGAGCTGCCAATGGTGACAGATGCAAGACGGCTGCAATCGTAGAAAGCAAAATCTCCGATGGAAATGACAGAGTTTGGGATAGTGACTGATGTCAAACCAATACAGTAACGGAAAGAGTCGCCACCGATAGAAGTGACAGAGGTGCCAATGGTGACAGATGTAAGAAGGGTGCAATTATGGAAAACCATACTTCCAACGGAAGTGACCGAGTTGGGGATGGTAATGGAGGTCAAACTGCTGCAACTTTCGAAAGCGGCATCACCAATAGAAGTAACGGGATAATCTACACCATTGTATCTGACGGTTGATGGGATGACGACTGCTCCCGAAGCTGAACTTCCGTTAAAGACGGAGGCACACCCGGCTGAAGTGTCGATATTGTATATGATGTTATTTACTGTGACTTGCTGTGCCCACATCCCTGCGCTGAGCGTCAGAAGGGCGAATAAAATAGTTAGTTTCTTCATATAATTTCTTCTTTTTACTTTCAACAATATTCTACTATTCACTAACAAATTTTGCGGGATTCGCAAGGAAATCCGCCAAATTAACGACAAACAAGCCGTCATCATTCATATAGGTCGGCTGCAGCCCATAAACGATAACGAGTTTGCGGAAGCCATCGTTTAATTTACGTAGCGAAGCAAATTCCTGATTACGTTTGTCGTCGGTATCCATAGCAAACACCGATTGTATATATACACGATTATATCCGCGGTTACACACGAAATCCACTTCTAATATACTGCGCTGGCGTTTGCCGTCAGCATTCTTGTGCTCGCTATATATTTGTCCGACATCTACAGTAAACCCGGCCTCCCGAAGTTCGTTATATAGCAGATTTTCCATTATATGCGGCAATTCGGTTTGGCGAAAACCTACACGGACATTCCGTAATCCCAAGTCTTCAAAGTAGTACTTATAAGGCGAGTCAATATATTTACGTCCTTTGATGTCATAGCGTACAGATTTTTCAATCATGAATGCATCTTCCATATACTCTAAATATTGGCGGATAGTATCTACGGAGATATTACTTTGCTTGACAGTCTTGAAGGTATTGGCTATTTTTGGAGGATTGGTGAGAGACCCTATGCAAGATGAGATGATGGTTATCAGTTCCAACAAGTCACTATCGTTTTGAATATTGTATCTGTCTTTGATGTCACGCAGGTAGGTGTGTGTGAATTGTTGTTTCAGATATGCGGCTTTGCGTGCAGGGTCGTTTTCCAATACCACTTGTGGGAGACCGCCATACAACATATATTCGCGCAACATGGCGTCAGAATAAGACTGCTTATGCTCTGCAAACTCGCGAAACGACAGTGGATGAATACGGATTTCATCACCTCGCCCGCGAAATTCAGTAATCACATCCTTGCTCAAGAATTTTGCATTGCTTCCCGTAACGAACACATCAACATTATCCTCTTTTAAAAAACTATTCAGTACATCTTCAAACTCACTGACCAACTGCACTTCGTCCAAAAACACATAATAACGCCCCTTATCCACAATCCTGTCAAATATGTGATTCAGCAGCACATCCGGATCTCTCAATGCCTTGTTTCGACGGTTTTCCAAATCGACCATTATGATATGGTCTTCGAGAGTCCCATGCTCCACAAGATAGTCATGGAAGATGGTGAACAACAAATACGACTTCCCGCATCGGCGCATACCAGTAATCACCTTAATCAT
>JAZRYG010000039.1:0-27834 GCA_045600605.1 Bacteroidales bacterium | reverse complement strand
CTTGTGCCTGGAAGGCACTACTATGATACGTTCAGTTGGTCGTACATCACAGTGAACGTATCAAGGTACTGCCTTCCAGGCAGATATTGTGGATACGCGCTATCCCCGCACTGCGTACGGGGTTACTCAAAGTATTGGCTTCCAGCCAAATATCGGGTTTTACAAAATTTGTCGAACTCAGGTTAAATTATGGTTTTCATGAATCGCCTACGGCGAAGAAATCTATTCAAAATCTGTATTTATTTAGAAATCTATATCAAAATCTCTTTTCAACCGTACAGCACGAACTTATTTGGAGTTAGAGGGAGTTAACGGACAATAAAAGCATTTGTCCGCTAACTCCTAATTCCTAATTCAAATTCCAGTAGGTTGATATTTTGATGGTTATATATGTTTACCGGACACCAATAACAAACAAAATCACAATGACAGTAAAATTTACATCCTCCCTCAGAAGAGGCAGACTGAGGCTTCTGCTATGGGCATTGACATTCTTGTTGATGCCCCAGAGCCTCATGGCAGATAACGATATTACATTCACTGTAACAGAATCCACTGGTGGCTACGACAAGGAAGGTCCTGACAAGGCTATTGATGGCATCACCACAAACAAGTGGTGTGGCGACTTCAAACAGGGCAATCCTTACATTGTATTCAAGCCTGAATGCAAAGCAAAACTGGAGTATTATTACCTCTATACAGGCAATGACAACATTGCTCTCTATGGCTACAACCGCAACCCCAAGGAGTGGAAACTGTATGCAAAGGAGAATGCCGAGGACGCATGGACAGAAATCTCACACGTCACTGATGCCCAGTTGCCAACAACGAAATCTACCCAGAGTGATGTTTATACGATAGATGAAGAATTCCAAGACACTTACTACAAGTTCTTCAAGTTTGAAATCATGAAAGTTGGCAGTGGCAGCATCTTCGAGGTAGGCGAACTTTGCTTGATGGGCAATTCGTGTCAGCATCAGTATTCAGGAGATAGTGCCATCTGCAGCATCTGCCTTGAGATAAAGGAGCATGAGCATATTTACGGAGAAAGCATCGTGATAAGGGAACCAACCTGCATAACATCTGGCACAGAGGCATACATTTGCTCAAGATGCAGAGAAGCAATAACAAAGGGACTCCCTTCTCTTGGTCACGACTACAATGACTACATAGTGACCAAGGCTCCAACTTGCACAGTAACAGGCGAGAAGGAGCACACTTGTAAAAGATGTGGAGACACAAGAACTGAGAAAATCAAACCTCTCGGACACACCACCAACGAAGACCTCATTTGTAACGTCTGTGGTCACGATATTCATACTGACTGTATCATTGAATATACAGCAACGAAGAAACTTAGCATGATTTTACGTACCTTCTACGAAGACGAAGAGGGACAAGTGTTTGAGTACACAGACCCTTATCCATTTGAAAATGACGAGGGATTCACGGATTGGGGTACTTATCTATTTGGTGCACAGGTTACCGAACATGAATATGACGAGGCAACCCAAAAGGGACGCATCACTTGTAGTACACCTGTTCAGGGCTTTTTGGGATATACAGATTTACACCCTGAATATCTGACAAGCATTACTCTGCCAAGCTCAGCGAACATTATCAATATCAACGGGGAAGGATTCCTTAATTCCAGCAATCTTACAAGCATCACATTGCTTGCAAATTATACTGATGAAGGTTTTTTCGATTTGGATTTCTATGGATGTAATAATCTGCAAGAGATTATAGTCCCTTACACATCGTATGAGGACTATGTAAAAGCATGCGAACATTATAGATTCGAATCCTCTTACAGAGATGATAGCGGACATAAACATACAGTGGATAGCAAAGATTTGCTCAAGTCGCTGCTCACTCTTGACGATACCAAGACTTTCCAGAGTCCTACTATTGAGGTCAAGGCGGATGCAACACTGCAGCGTTCGTTCGCTAACGATGGTTGGTATTCGCTCTGCCTGCCTTTCTCTGTAAGTGCGGCTGACACTCCATTCTCTCAGGTGGCAGCATACAGCAACCTTGATGGCGATACTTATCGATTCACTACCGTTGACAATATCGAAGCTGGCAAGGCTTACATCGTAAAGGTGAACGCAGCAGTCGTTAATCCTACATTCAAGAATGTTGTCATCAGTCCAGCAACACCTGCAAGCGACGGTGATTTCGTTGGTGTCTATAGTCCAACAGAACTTGTCGAAGGCAGCCAAGTCATCGGTTCTGGCTCAACAGTAAACCCCGTGAACCAAGGTATGATGAATGGTTTCCGTGCCTATTTCCCTGCTTCGGCAGTAGGCGCAAAGACAATGCATTTCACAGTCGATGGCGACATTGTGACATCAATCTCCCTCCCTACGGGGGAGAGCTGGGGAGAGGCTTGCTACAACCTCCAAGGTCAGCGTGTCAACGCTTCCCACCGTGGCATAGTCATCAAGAACGACAGAAAGCAGATTCGCAAGTAGGGGATATGAAATTAAATGTATGGCACATAATAGGGTCTGACTCTGTTATGCGTCAACTTTTTGCTGACGCACTGACGCGCTTTTACATAACCAACAGATTGCCAAGGTCTTACCCTACCCTTTTGGTTCGTTTTCTGACGCATACCTGACGCACGCCTGACGCATTGCTGACGCGCCAGTACACCTATGGGTGCGTCAGCAATGCGTCAGCAGCGCGTCAGTAGCGCGTCAGCAATTCAAAATGCTGACGCACGTTAATTTCAAGATTTTCAGCGTGATAAATGGAAGTTGCGTCAGTGCGTCAGCAAAAACACGAAAAAAACTTTTTTGAGCTGTACGGTTGAAAGAGATTTTGATATAGATTTCTCAAAAATTAGATTTCCACCCCGATTTCTTCGCCGTAGGCGATTCCAAAAATAGAGCATTTCTTGTTTTTTTGAAGCGCTTCGCGCAGAAATCTTAAGGAGGAAATCTTCATTTTATAAGAAATCTAATCCCAAATATTTCAACCGTACAGGTGGAACTTTTTTGCAACGATTTATTGATTGAATATAACCCAAAATGCCACAAAAAACATGCTTTTGCAAGAGGTATTGAATCAGAAGGTAAAAGGTATTGAATCGGGAGGTAAAAGGTATTGAATCAGGAGGCGATTCAATACCTTTTACGTTGTGTCTTTTCGTGTAATTCGTTGGCAAACGACAACACCTTGAATGGAACTCAAAAAGACTCTGTGAACTCTGTGTTCTCTGCTCTGTGTTAAAACTGAGCGAAGGTTGAGTTACACCATAGAATAGACAATATCCATGATCTGCTTGCCTAACTCGTCTGCCTCATCCATCGTGTGTGCCTCACTATAGACACGGATGATAGGTTCCGTGTTTGACTTGCGGAGATGCACCCACTTGTCAGGGAAGTCGAGTTTCACGCCG
The DNA here is from genome assembly GCA_045600605.1 of Bacteroidales bacterium. Lineage (GTDB taxonomy): Bacteria > Bacteroidota > Bacteroidia > Bacteroidales > F082 > Limimorpha. The sequence continues at coordinate 24,425 of JAZRYG010000039.1, read as the reverse complement.
TCAATGTCATTGACCGATACGTCCGGCATCTGAGAGTACTTCTCCTTAACCTGAAGGAGTATTGCGTCAACGTCAGTCTCTGGAGTAAGGTCTATGCGATTCTTTGCTATGAAATACTCAGGGAATGTAGCACGCAAAGCAGATGCGCTGATGCCCTTGTGTGCCAAAGACGAGAGGAAGAGACCGATGCCTGTCAGCGCATCGCGACCGTAGTGGCTGTCAGGATAGATGACACCGCCATTGCCTTCGCCACCAATAACAGCACCGACAGCCTTCATCTTCGTCGTGACATTCACCTCGCCGACGGCTGCTGCTGTGTATGTGCCTCCATGAGCTTCAGTCACGTCACGGAGAGCACGGGTAGAAGAGAGGTTGGAAACGGTGTTGAGTGCTGGATGGTCAGCATCCTTTTCCATTTCGCCAAGGATATAGTCGGCAACAGAAACGAGAGTATATTCCTCACCGAACATCTTACCGTCCTCGCAGATAAAAGCAAGACGATCGACGTCTGGGTCAACGACAACACCAAGACTGTACTTGCCAGTCTTCATCTCGTCCATGATACCCTGAAGGTTCTTCTCCAATGGTTCCGGGTTATGCTGGAAGTCGCCGTCAGGTGTCTGATTCAGGAATGTGTATTCCACTCCAAGCTTGTCAAGAAGTTTTGGAAGGATAATGCCACCTACAGAGTTGATAGAGTCAACACACACGCGGAAACCTGCGTTCTTAATTGCCTCTACATCAACGAGCTTGAGGTCGAGAACACTCTGGATGTGACGTTCGTCGAAATCCTCCTCACTATACTTGCCAAGGTTGTCAACATCTGCATATACGAAAGCCTCGTCTGCTGCAATCTGCAGGACCTCACCACCATCGGCAGCCGTGAGGAACTCTCCATGACGATTGAGCAACTTCAACGCATTCCAATGGCGTGGGTTATGGCTGGCAGTGATGATGATGCCACCGTCTGCACCTGCCATGGTTACGGCGAGTTCGGTTGTTGGCGTAGAAGCAAGACCGATGTTCACGACATCAAAGCCCATGCCCATGAGTGTGCCACAAACGACGTTCTTCACCATCTCGCCAGAGATGCGTGCATCTCGTCCCACGACGATTTTGTTTGATGGTGTGTAACCGTCCTCTGCCTCTGTTGACTTACGGATGAATGTAGCATATGCTGATGTAAACTTAACGATATCAAGTGGATTGAGTGTATCGCCTGCTGGTCCGCCAATAGTACCGCGGATGCCTGATATTGATTTTATTAATGACATTGCTATTAATTACGAGTTACGAATTACAAATTATGCATTATTAAACTTTCGCAAGTTATAACTTACTCAGGTTAAGTGAACAGTGAACAACGAATAGAGAATAATACTTAGTTGAAAATACTCCATTCGGCTTATAGACATGCTGCATAGAGTATTCTTATCTATTCATTATGTATTATTCGTTATTAACTATTCACTTACAAGTGAAGCGAAACTTGTAAGTGAATTATATCAAATTCCTCTCTGGTATGTTATCTCATAGAAGCACGGATAGGTGTTCATAGATGCATTCTGCTGTCCCTGTGATGAAGGTACGATGAGACGAACCTTTGCAATCTCCTCATCAGGAGAAGACTGACGACCGATCTTGATGAAGCGAAGCGGCACGAGCCATCCGCCTGGCACAGACGTACTGCCATAAGCGCTGGTCATAACGCTGTAGGTGTTGTCGAAAGTGCCAGTGAAGGAACCAGAACTGTTCGTCACCGTCATCTTGTCATACATAAAATGAGAACCGGTAGTCATATTGGACAAAATGAGGGAATCTGTCAGGAGATTGGCTTCAACGAAACGGCAAAGCACAGTGGCGGTCTCACCCCGTTTGATAAGTTCGCCGCATCCCTTACGGCATATCTGCATATAAACGCCTGTTGACTCAAAGAGCACATATTCATTCTTCAGCGTATCGGTAACGTAGCCTCTATTCTCAAAATCTGTTTCAGAAATAGGACTGATTGGGCGATTGCCAAAGAAGTATTTGCCCATGTCTGTTGACCCAGTCAGGAACTGTGATATTGCAGCATTCTCCTTATCTCTCTTCTCTGCATAGGTCTCATAATCATCACACGCAATGAAACTTGCAACCACCGAAAGTATGGAGAAAAATAGAAGGAATCTTCTCATCTTGTTTTTTGTATTATTATATTGTTTGCACAATTGCTTTGCAAAGTTACTAATATTTTGCGAGTTATGTACTGCAAACGCCAAAGAATTGGGTTTGAATTATGAATTATTAATATTCAAACTCGATAATTGCACGTTTCACTGTCTCAACGGCTTGTTCCAGAGAGCAATACAAGCGACCACCAGAGGCATTGAGATGACCGCCGCCATTGAAATACTGCGCCGCCATCTTGTTGCAAGGGAAGTCATCGACAGATCTGAGACTAACCCATACGAGGTTGGGCTTCTCTGTGTCTTCACGAAGAGAGACGGACAGTTTCATGCCCTTTATCTGCAGCGGCATGTTGACCAATCCTTCTGCATCGCCCTTGATGAAGTGGTAGGCCTTCATGTCCTGACGAGAGATGGTGAAGTATGAGGCGTTACGATGTGGGACAACCACGAAGTTCTGCAAGACGTGGCCCCAAAGGCGCATGCGATTCTCTGAGAACACCCAGTAAACATTGCGGTATATCTTGTCCTTGTTAATGCCCTTCTCAAGCAACTTTGCTATGACACTATACACCTCAGGACTTGCGCTGTTGTATGTAAATGCGCCAGTATCGGTCATCATGCCACAGTAGATACACGTCGCCATCTGCCTTGTCATGTTCTCCAATCCGCCTAACTGGCTGATAACGTGGAAGACAAGTTCTGACGCAGAGGACATGAGAGGATAGGACACCTTCACCTTAGCATCAATGTCGGGATCGAGATGATGGTCTATGAGAACTTTCGGAGCCTTGCTTTCGGCAAGCACCTTCGCCATTGCCTCTCCTGTTCTGCTCAGTGTGTTGTAATCCAAACACATCACGAGATCGCAGATCTTAATCAGCATCTCTGCTTTCTCTGGGTGCTTATCGTAACGCACAACGTCCTGTGTGCCAGGGAGCCACATCAGAAAATCAGGGTAAGCGTCTGGTATGATGACCGTAGCATCCTTACCAATGGAGCGCAGATAAGAAGCCATGGAAAGCGAAGAGCCCATGGCATCTCCGTCAGGATTGTGATGGCAAGTTATGATTACACTTTGAGCCCCGTCAATCAGTTGACGGAGCTCAGTGTATTGTTCGTTAGAAAGTAAGTTCACTATTATGAAGAATATTTAGAACAACTTATTTGGGTATGTGCCGTCGTCAACAAGAGACTGAATGCGTGCTACTGTGTCTGGACGATCCTCTGAATATGTCACGCCGAACCACTTGCTGGTAGTGTCAAGCACCTTGCAAGTTGCTGTGCCTTCTGTAATCAACTTATTGACCATCAGCGGAATGAAGAACTCTGACTTGAGGTTCTCCATGTTGGCTGGATCAGAGAGGAACTCCTTGAAATACTCCTCAGAATATTCAAAGTAGTCAGGTGTGAAGCCCCACATGTTCATGCTGACAGGAGCATTGTCGTCAACATTAATCCATGCACCGTCTTCCTTGTTATCCTCACGATAAGCCACCTTACCGTCAACGCGTGCTATCTTTGTGCGCTCAACACAGGTTGTAAGATTGCCCTCTTCGTTCTTCGAACAGATGCCACGTGATACGGTTCCATTCTCGCTGAGGGTGTTTGCAACACGGAAACCTACCATAGCGTACTGACCACGAGAGCCTTCAGGAAGGTCGGCAAGGAACTTGCCAATAACCTTGAACGCGTCACGGTTGTAGAAGTCGTCGCAGTTGATGACGCAGAATGGTTCCTTGATGACATCCTTGCCCATCAGCACTGCATGGTTTGTACCCCATGGTTTCTGCCTACCCTCAGGGACCGTGAAACCTTCTGGCAACGCATCTATGGCCTGGAAGCAAAGTTCGCACTTCACCTTGCCTTCGTACTTTGCAAGAATCTGAGTACGGAACTGCTCTTCGAAGTCCTTGCGTATTACCCAAACGATTTTACCGAATCCGGCTTCTATAGCGTCATAAATACTGTAGTCCATGATTGTCTCGCCGTTAGGGCCAAGACCATCAAGTTGCTTCAGACCACCGTAGCGGCTGCCCATACCTGCAGCAAGAAGAAAAAGAGTTGGTTTCATATTGTTTTAGTTTTTTTTGTAAGTAGGTGTTATCTAACCTGATGTTTCTTCAGCGCTTCCAATGAAGAATATGTGCTCTGTGCACCTTCCGGAACAACGATGATGAGTTTCTTTGGATTGTCGTTAATCTTCTCCATCGATGGAGGCGTAGCAGAGCGGAATGTCATTTTTGTCATTGCGTCACAATGGTAGAATGCTTTCTTGCCAATGGTAACTACCGATGCTGGAATCTCAACATCTACCAGTTTCTCGCAATAGTAGAAAGCCTCTTCCTCTATTGTCTTGAGCGACTTTGGCAACACGATGCTGCGCATTCCCTTACAAGCACGGAAGGCATTCTGACCTATGTAGGTGATGTTCTCTGGCACAACGTAATTGACAAGGGCCTTGCATCCACGGAAGGCATTCTTCGGTATCAGCGTTATACGGCTTGGGATATTGACAGAAGCAAGGCCACTACATTCCTCGAATGCACTCTCTGGCAAAGACACCAATGACTCTGGGAGAGAAACAGAAACAATGTTTCTATTGTAGCTGAAGGCGCTGCCTGAAAATGCCACAACACCTTCTGGCACAACATAGCTGCCACCACGACCGTGAGGGAAATCAAGAATCTGTGTTCCTTCAACATTGAACAAGACTCCGTCCCTTGATGAGTAAAGGTTGCTACCCGGTTCTACGTCATAGTTTTTCAGCACACTGGTTTTGAATGCATTGATAGGGCATTCTCTAACATCAGCACCAATGACAGCGGTTTCTATCTTCGTATCGGCAAAGGCATAACTGCCAATGACTTCAACCGATCTTGGAAGCTCCACATAGCTGATTCCCGAACCACGAAAGGCAGATCTTCCTACCACTCTCAATCCAGAAGGGAAACTAACGGCATCAAGATTCTTACAGTCCTCAAATGCGTACTCGCCTATCTCCTTCAGATAGTCAGGGAGAATCATAGTACGCAAATAGCTGCAGCCGCTGAATACTCGTGGAGGAATGATGTCAACAACCTTCTTGCCATTAAAGAAGTCTGTTCTGCTCAGGTCAATGTCGATATAGGCAGCAACTTCCTTATTCCTGCTATCCAGCATCTTGCTTCGCTTGCCAAGTTCTGCAAGCAGACGGTAGTCAGCCTCATCAAGTGTACCCTCTACGACAAGTCGGGTAACGTAGCGGCGGTCTTCTACTGAGATTTTACGTGCGAGTTCGCCTTCATGACGTAATCCGACATATATTGTCTCGCGTCCAGCAGCACGCCATCTGCGTTCTGAAAAGCGTTCAGCATGTGTCTCTCTCAGAGTTGTGGTTCGGTCATTATTCCTTGCCTTATTAAATGTTTGCGCATTTGCTACGATGCTTGTCGCCATCGCTATTATAGCCAATACATACAATCTTATATTCATAATCCTTATTTATATTAAGAGAAGTTGACTGCAAAGGTACTAAGTTTTTCTAACATACACTAATCTTTTCACGTTTTTTTATATATATGTTAAGGTTAGAGGTTAGAGGTTAGGGGTTAGGGGTTAGAGGTTAGAAAGGCTGACGCAAGATGATCGGCACGCTCCACCTTTTCACCTTTCCACTTTCAACTACCTCAACCTTATCACCTGCCCTACCTGAAGGACCGAGTTCTCGTCCAAGTCGTTCATTTTGAACAGTCTTTTCAGGCGGACTGCATAAAGGCGCGAGACATGCGACAGCGTCTCACCGCTCTTTATGACATGATATTTATAGCCATCAACGGCACGCAGACGCTTCGGCTCGACATAAAGCACCTCCCCTTCCTTGAAGGTCGTCTTGTTGCCAAGGTCATTATATTTCACCAGCTGATATTTTTTTATCCCAAGCTCTTTGGCAAGACCGTCAAGAGAGTCGTTTTCCTTGGTGAAGATAAACTTCACGCCGAAGTTCTCGCGGATGTAGTGTTTGTTGGCGGTCACTCCGACCACCGCGCAGTCGTGCAGCGTCGGGACGGCAAGCTGTTGTCTCTCAGCGCGTTTCTTCAGGCGTTTCTGTTTTTTTGCACTATTTTTCTTATTCGATGTCTGCTTGTTGTTGTCAGCCGGCTTCTTCCCGCTGACATTTGTTTTTTTCCCGCTGACTTTAAACTCCCCTTTCACGACCATCTGGTCATATTTGTAGAGCTCGTAATTCTCGATGAGTTTGATGAGCACAGAGGCGTACGTCGGCAGCGTGGCGTAGCCAGCTTTCTTCAGCCCTTTCGCCCAGCCTTGATAGTCAGTGATTTTCAGGTCGAAAAGCGCTTTGTAACGGTCGCGTTTCAGGAAATTGGAGTGGTCGCGGAACGACGCCTCGGCGTTGTCATAGACGCGGAAGCACTCCTTCGGTGCGTCGTCGTCCATCCGCATCGTCCTGCCTTTCCAGTCGCTGTGGCATTTTATCCCGAAATGGTTGTTGCCCTTCGTGGTGAGGATACTGTTGCCGCTGCCCGACTCGAGGATCCCCTGCGCGAGCGTTATCGACGCCGGAATCTTATTCTTCACCATCTCGGTCATGGCGATGTCCTTGTATTTTTCGATGTAATCGAGCGTCTCCTTGCTCTGCTGCTTTTGCGCAAAGCAATTCACACTCATTAAAAACATGATTATCAACGGTATTATACAATTTTTTCTCGACATTGCGAACATTAAAACGTGCAAAAATAATAAAAATAATCAATAACGCCATCAAATTAATTCAACATTAAATTCCATTGCCACAGATGTGTGATTTTTCACGCACTTTTATTATATGAATTTTAAAACTTTTAACTTTAAAAACTTTACGACTTTATAACTTTTTTTGTATTTTTGCGAGTTAAAAATAAGAAGATGAACCATCTTTTAATAAAGAAATACTTTCCCCACCTAAACGAGGCGCAAATGGCACAATACGAGCAACTTGCGCCATTGTATGAAGATTGGAACAGCAAGATAAACCTTATTTCGCGCAAGGACATGGACAACTTCTACGAGCACCATGTGCTTCATTCTCTTGCCATTGCGAAATATTTCGATCTTCTTCCGGGCATGAAGGTGATGGACATCGGCACGGGCGGCGGCTTCCCCGGAATCCCGCTTGCGATAATGTATCCGCAGACGAAATTCCTTCTCGTTGACAGCATCGGCAAGAAGATAAAAGTCGTTCAGGACGTGAAGGAAAAGCTTGGCTTGGAGAATGTTACAGCTATCAATGACCGCGCCGAAAACATCAAGGAAAAATTCGACGTCATCGTGAGCCGCGCCGTCACGCAACTCCCCGACTTCGTGAAATGGTGCAACGGGAAGCTACGCATCACCAACGACATCGAAGCCGGCGGCATCCTTTATTTAAAAGGTGGCGACATCAAGGATGAGCTGCGCAGCGTCCCGAGAAACTGGAAACGCAACATGACGGCAATCAGCAAATGGTTCGAGGAGCCGTATTTTGAGGGGAAATACGTCATCCAGCTTTATTAGTTAAAAGTTAAAAGAGTAAAGTTAAAAGAGAGGAAAAAGGAAAAACTTGTATTAGAAACTCGTGAAACTTGTGTTAAAAATCAATATACTAAATAATTTAAAAGTTCAAAACAAATGAAAAAGTTATTCTTATCATTGCTGCTCATCGCGACGTTCGCAGTGAGCGGTTTCGCCCAGCAGATGCCGCCGATGCCTCTTGACACTGCTGTGCGCATCGGAAAACTCGAAAACGGCATGACGTACTACATCCGCCACAACGAGAAACCAGCACAACGCGCCGATTTCTACATCGCACAGAAAGTCGGCTCCATCCTCGAAGAAGAAGAACAGCGCGGCCTCGCACACTTCCTCGAACACATGGCCTTCAACGGGACGAAGAACCTCCCGGGCCTCACCCTCCGCAACTACTTGCAGGACAACGGCATCAAGTTCGGAGAAAACCTCAACGCCGGAACAGGCATCGACCAAACGGTCTATATGATTACCAACGTCCCGACGACAAACCCGGGCCTCGTTGACACCTGCCTCATGATTCTCCACGACTGGTCGAGTTTCATAGCACTCGAAGAAGAGGAAATCGACAACGAGCGCGGCGTCATCCTTGAAGAACTGCGCACCCGCGAAGACGCGCAACAGCGTATCTGGGAATCACTTCTTCCACAGATGTACCCGAACAGCCCTTACGCCAACCGTCTCCCAGGCGGCCTTCCCGAAGTCGTCGCCAACTTCAAGTATCAGACACTCCGCGACTACTACAACAAATGGTATCGCCCTGACCTTCAAGGACTTATCATCGTCGGCGACATCGACGTTGACGCTATCGAGGCAAAAATAAAGGAAATGTGCGCCGACATCCCGACGCCTGTCAATCCGGCAGAACGCACACGCTTTGAAATAGCCGACAACGAAGAACCAATCGTCGCCATCTGCAGCGACCCCGAACAGACGCATTACAACATCCAAGTGTTCTTCAAGCAAGACGCAACGCCGGATTCTTTGAAAAACAGTATGGGATATTGGATGCAACAATATCTGTTGAACATCGTATCGGAGATGTATAACAATAGGATGCAGGAGATAATGCAAAAGCCAAACGCTCCATTTGTTTACGGATACGGATATTACGGCGACTACTACATCGCCCCGACGAAAGATGCTTGGTGCGGCCTCGCAATGGCTAAAGACTGCAACGGCATCAACGACGCTCTGACGGCTCTCATCCACGAAAACAAGAGGATGGAACTCGGCTTCACGGCCTCGGAATATGAAAGAGCCAAAGCCGATTTCATGAAATACGTTGAAAGTCAATATGCAGAAAAAAACAACACGGTAAACGGAAAATATGTGTACGAATGTTTAGACAACTTCCTTTCAAACGAACCGATGCCCGGAATCGAAACGGAATATATGCTGTATCAGCAACTTATGCCGATGCTGCCTCTCGAAGCCATCAACGAAAAGGTTAAGGAACTTATTCCGGAAAACAACCTCGTGATAACAATCACGGCTCCGCAGAAAGAGGGAGAGACTTTACCAACTAAAGATGAGATTCTCGCGGTTTACGAAAAAGCCAACGCCGATGCGATAGAGCCTTATAAAGAAGAAGTCTTTGAAGGTCCGCTCGTGGAAAACCTTCCTGAACCCGGCAAGATAAAGAAAGAAACCGCACTTCCTGAATTTGACGCCGTCGAACTCACACTCAGCAACGGCATGAAAGTCATCTACAAACAGACCAACTTCCAGGAAGACGAAATCGTTATGTCGGCCTCAAGCAAAGGCGGCATCTCGGCCATCTACGACAAGAACATCAATGATTCTTACACACTTCAGGAACTTAACGACATCATCACTCTCGGCGGCGTGGGCAATTTCAGCGCCATCGACCTCCCGAAGGTCCTCGCCGGCAAGATAGTTGACGTCGAGCCTTTCATCAGCACCTATTCAGAAGGCATGCACGGCAGCTGCTCACCCAAAGACCTTGAGACGATGATGCAGCTCATCTACCTGTATTTCACAAGCCCGCGTGCCGACGAAGAAGCCTTCGAGTCGTATATCCAACGCACCAAGGCCATCGTGGAAAATATGGAGCTCAACCCGATGATGACATTGCAGGACACCATCAATTCCGTTCTGTATAAGAATCATCCGCTCCGTTTCAGAATGAAAGCCGCCGACTACGACAAAGTCGATTATGTCAAAGCGATGGAACTTTACAAAGGCCGCTTCGCCGACCCCAACAACTTCACCTTCGAATTTGTCGGAAACATCAACGTCGAGACCTTCAAAGACCTCGTGACCAAATATCTCGCATCGTTAAAGAAACAGAAAAACAAGGAGAAGTCGAAAGACATCAACCTCATTATCAGTGAGGAAAGCCGTGTCTGCCGTTACGAGAAACAGATGGAGACCCCGAAAACGTCTGTCTATGCCATCTACAACGGTGCAATTGAATATAACTATGAGAATCAGATTTATATGGATGTCCTCACCGACGTTCTCGACATAGTCTATACTCAGAAGATACGCGAAGACGAAGGCGGCACTTACGGTGTCGGCGTGATGGGCAGCGTAAACAAACAGCCGAAAGGCAACTTTATGATGCTCATCGCCTTTGATACGAATAAGGATGTTTACGAGAAACTCCTCGGCATCGCATACGCAGAATTGCAGAACATCGCCGACAACGGCCCGCGTCAGGAAGACCTTCAGAAGGTTTTGGAAAACAAGCTGAAGAAAAGAGCCGAGATGCTTGAAGAAAACAGCTTCTGGGGAGCGGCCATCGACACCTACATCGAAGACGACATCAACATCCTCGACAACTACGACGAACTCATCAAAGGCATTGACGCTCAGAAGATTGCCGACTTTGCCAAGAAAGTGTTGAACGGTTACAAGAAGGAAGTCGTACAGATGCCTTTAGATTAAAGGAATTTATTAACTTTTAAATTTTATAAATATGTCAGAAACGAAATTATTAACAACGACATTGAGAGACAATGCGGCTATGCGTTGGACCGCGTTGTTGCTTTTGGCGTTGGCGATGTTCTGCGCCTACATTTTCATGGACATCTTGTCACCGATCAAAGACCTCATGATGCTCGCGCCAGAGCACGGCGGACGTCTTTGGGATTCGACAGCATTCGGTACCATGCAGGGTGCTGAGACATTCCTCAACGTATTCGTGTTCTTCCTCATTTTTGCGGGTATCATCCTCGACAAGATGGGAGTGCGTTTCACCGCGGTCCTTTCAGGCGGCGTGATGCTTTTCGGCGCGTTGATTGAATACTACGCCATTTCAAAGGCATTCATGGGCAGCAGCCTCGAAGCATGGTTCACCAACAACCTCAACTACATCCCGTTGTTCGACGAGCTCGGCGTCTCGCCGTTCTACAGAGGCATGCCGGCGTCGGCGAAGCTGGCGGCTGTCGGTTTCATGTTCTTCGGCTGCGGCGCTGAGATGGGCGGCATCACGGTGTCACGTGGTATCGTGAAATGGTTCAAGGGCCGTGAGACAGCCTTGGCGATGGGTTCGGAGATGGCGTTGGCACGTCTTGGCGTCGCCACCTGCATGATCTTCTCACCTTTCTTTGCGAAGCTCGGCGGCGAGATCGAGGTCTCACGTTCAGTGGCATTCGGCGTGGTGCTTCTCTGCATCGCATTGATAATGTTCATCGTTTACTTCTTCATGGATAAGAAACTCGACGGTCAGACCGGCGAGGCGGAAGAGAAAGACGACCCGTTCAAGGTGTCAGACATCGGCAAGATTCTCTCGAGCCTCGGATTCTGGCTCGTCGCCCTCCTCTGCGTGCTTTACTATTCAGCAATCTTCCCATTCCAGAAATACGCCGTCAACATGCTCCAGTGCAACCTCACCCTCACACCAGGTGAAGGCTTCTGGGCAAGCAACACCGTCACCATCGTGCAATACATCATCATGCTCGTGGTGGCAGCCGGCGCTTTCGCGAGCAATTTCTCGAAGAAGAAACCGATGAAGATCGGTCTCATGGCATTGGCCGTCGTCGCCCTCGTCGTTTACTGCTACATGGGCTACATGCGCGGCACTGCCGAAACCATCTTCGCGGTGTTCCCGCTGCTCGCAGTCGCCATCACGCCTATCCTCGGCAACGCCGTTGACCACAAAGGCAAGGCCGCCACAATGTTGATGGTCGGTTCACTGCTCCTCATCCTCTGCCATCTGACATTCGCCTTCATACTGCCGATGTTCAAGGGCAACGCTGTCGGCGGTGTCATCGTGGCTTACGTCACGATCCTCGTCCTCGGCGCGTCATTCTCACTCGTGCCGGCGGCTCTGTGGCCGAGCGTCCCGAAGCTCGTTGACGAGAAAATCATCGGCTCAGCCTACGCACTTATCTTCTGGATTCAGAACATCGGTCTGTGGCTGTTCCCGCTGCTCATCGGCAAGGTGCTCGACAACAGCAACAGAGAACTCGTCAATGCAGTCGCAAATGGCGAGATAACACCTGAAGTGGCTTCTGTGTCATACGACTACACCGCCCCACTGATCATGCTCGCCTGCCTCGGCATCGCGGCACTCGTCATCGGAGTCATACTCAAGGCTGTTGACAAGAAGAAGCACCTCGGACTCGAAGAACCTAACATCAAGTAAACAATCCTCGCAGATTTTGCGATTATATTACAAAACAGGACGGCCATTGTGGTCGTCCTGCTTTATTTTAATCGGAAATTCCGCCTGCAACAAGATTACAAATCTCAAAAAAGTCATGCCTCTGTCACTCGTTTCCGAAATAATATGTATCTTTGCGGCGGAATTCAACAAAAAAATACAGTCATGGCATCAACAGTAACATTGAGAGTAAACCTCAGAAGCGCAATGGCACGTAGCTTCGCCGACTACGCCCGCACACTTGACTTTGTGACCGTCGAGGAAAAAGAAACAGATCCGCTCGTGAAAGAGATAGCCAGCACATACGCTGGGGTGAAAAACGGAAAAATCAAGACACAACCCATCGAGAAACTGCTTGGCGAATTATGACATACCAGATTAGAAGCACGCCGATGTTCGACAGGCAATTCAAGGCCTTGTACAAGAGATACCCGTCACTGAAAAACGATGTGGCAAGACTTTTTGCAGAAATACAGAACAACCCGAAAATCGGCACGCTGCTGTTTGATGACGTTTACAAGGTCAGAATGTCAATAATCTCAAAAAACAAGGGCAAGAGCGGCGGTGCGCGAGTAATATATTTCAATATGTTTGCAAAAATAGCCGACAACGATACTATCATCGCGCTGTCAATATACGACAAAAGCGAGCACGAATCAATCACCGACAAACAGATTCTCGATGCATTGAGGAATGTTTGAAACCTTTCATTATTCAGATTTACTCTCAGAAAAAAACACACAATTTGCGATGTCATTATTACTCGTTTCCGAAATAATATGTATCTTTGCAGCGTGAAAATAAAGAATAGCACAATGGTTACAATGACGGTACACTATGATGAGAGAAACAAAGACGCACAGTTTCTTGCAAATATCATCAGATCAGTATCTTACATGAGAGTCGAAGATGTAAAAAAAACAAAGAAGAACAGTCTCGACAGGTCTCTTGACGACCTGAAGGCGGGAAGAGTGTTTGAAGCAAAAGACGGCAAGGATTTATTAGAACAATGCTTGAATAAGTAATGTACAGGGTAATATTCACCGGCGAATTTAAAAAGAACGTCAAAGCTGTCGCCAAAAGAGGATATGACATGAATCTCCTTTCAGAAACAATCGACATTCTGAAAGAAAAAGGCGATTTGCCAAAGAAATACAAAAAACACATGCTTACTGGCAATTACAAGGGGCTTTTTGAGTGTCATATAAGACCGGACTGGCTGCTTATCTGGAAGCAAGAGGAAGACAAGCTAATCCTGCAATTTACCAATACCGGCACACATTCAGATCTCTTCAAATAGCGGATCTCCCACCACGGAAACCCCAGCTTTTTCATGTTCAGGACCTTGGTGCCCTTTCCTTTATCGTCTCAACAAGATGCAGGTCTGCGTGCTGCATCACGGTAAGCGGGTCAATGCCCGACTTCAGCATCTCGTTGATGCCTGTATCCTTCAGCTCGCTGGTAACCCCCTTGAATGTTGTCATCACCTCTTTATTTCATGAAACAAATCAGCCGCAAAACTACGCAAAAAACATCTCAAATGCAAACAAAGCCGTTGAATTTCAACCACTAATCTTCATGAAAGACATAAAAAAAAGGCTAACCCTCAACGGGTTAGCGTCGTGGAAACTACTGGGCTCGAACCAGTGACCCCTTGCTTGTAAGGCAAGTGCTCTGAACCAACTGAGCTAAGCTTCCTCTTTTTTCGCGGCTGCAAAAGTACGACATTTTTCAGCACACGCGACATTTATTTTTTGAGCGGATTACGAGGTTCGAACTCGCGACCTAAAGCTTGGGAAGCTTTCGCTCTGCCAACTGAGCTAAATCCGCGTCGTCTCAACTTTTCAGGCTGCAAAAATACAACTTTTTATCATGTCTTTCACATTTTGGAAGATTTTTTTATCAACATTTTATTTGTCATCATTTTTTGAAAATAATAAGTATCTTTGCAAAATTTTAAACTACAAGTTATGGACATCAACAGTTTCAAGAAAGCGACGGAGCTGAGGGCATGGAGCGACATGAAAGCCAACGACTCGTGGTCCGTCTTCAAGACCATGTCGGAGTTCGTGAACGGTTACGAGACGTTGTCGAGGATCGGGCCGTGCGTGGCGATCTTCGGCTCGGCCAGGCTGCCGAAGGAAGACAGATATTACGTCATGGCGGAAGACACCGCGGCGAAGCTCGTGAAGAAAGGCTTCGGCATCATCACCGGCGGCGGCCCCGGCATCATGGAGGCCGGCAACAAGGGCGCGTCGAAAGCACACGGCAAGAGCGTCGGGCTGAACATCGTGCTTCCGCATGAGCAACGCCCCAACAAATACATCGACCCCGACAAATCCATCGACTTCGACTACTTTTACGTCCGCAAGACCATGTTCACGCGTTACGCGCAGGGCTTCATCGCCTTCCCCGGCGGCTTCGGCACACTCGACGAGCTGTCGGAGGCACTAACGCTCATACAGACCAAGAAAATCAACAACTTCCCCATCGTGATGGTCGGGAAGGAGTTCTGGAGCGGACTGGTCGGATGGTTCAAGGACACGCTTCTCGCGGACGGGCTCGTCTCCGACTTCGACTTCGACATCTTCCACGTTGTTGACACCGCCGACGAAGCCGTGGAAATCATCGACACGTATTACAACGAGACGTCGCCGAGACTCAACTTCTGACGGATTTTGTCGGCAGATTTTCAGATTGTTAAAATCTTTTTTTGAAAAACGCGATTTTTTGAAAAAAAAGTAGTACTTTTGCACGCTTTTTGAAAAGGAAGCGTGCAACTATCTTGGGGTTGACCGGTTTTGACAGCTTGCAGGATGGTTATGTAAGCATACCGAGCCATGCGGTGACGCTCGCAAATCTTGACCGCAAAAAATTAATTGGCGAAAACAACTACGCTCTCGCTGCTTAACCGAAGCACAGTAGGTTGAAGCTCAATCCCCACACAAGGTGAGGGGACGAGACATCTCGCGGATGGAGGTTCCTGATTCCGGTCCGGCAACGAGGTGCTCATCAATTTCGGGATAGCGGCGCGGAAGCCCCGGCAACGTCGCGAAACTCAAGGGGATAAGGGCCGGCTCAGGGCGTTCGCTCCCTTGCCAGCCACGAAAAGCAACAGCGGAATAAGTATGTAGAAAGCATGATTGTTCCAAGTTTGGACGAGGGTTCGACTCCCTCCAGCTCCACAATGGTCCCGTAGTCTAATGGATAGAATTAAGGATTCCGGTTCCTTCGGTCCGGGTTCGACCCCCGGCGGGATCACAGAAGAAGCGCCTTGGCATCCAGGGCGCTTCTGTTGTTTGCAGAAATCATCAAGATATAAAATTGCATTTTTTAAAAAAATCACTCTCACGTCGCCGCGAACAACGCCGCAATCTTACAAACCATGCGACACTGCCAGGAAAAAATCAGATGTTTTCTGGCAAAAGCCGAGTCAATTCCCAATCTTAATCTTTTTAACGTATTCGAGACTGTATTGTACATGTTTGCCATCATTTTTCATTCCAATAACCACCTCAATCGTAAAATTCATGTAAGACATCTCTCTGTTATTGAAAGTGTAACGAAGTTTTATCAGTTCAACATACCTGTTTTTCTTCTGATTACCGTCCTTGATGTCATTACTCCTATAGTTTTCATCATGCGGAATCGCATATTTCAAAACATCAAATAATTTCAGTACTGAATAGGTTGACTGCCAATGTCTTGTCGCATTATTTGTTGCCTTTTGGAAGCTTTCCTTCCAAATTATGTATATGTCTTCTTGCAGGAAATCGTTTCTCACATAGTTTTTCCCCTCCAATTTCGAGAGGATTAACTTGTAGGCGTCTTTAATTATTTTTCGTCTATCACTCCTAACCTCAACATTATCGCTCGTCGGTATTTTAAAAAATATGTTGCTCCCTTGTAAATTTGTTTCGATGAAGTCCGGCAAGTCAGCTGTATTGTATGCAATGTTCATTTTATTTTTTTCGCAAAAATACAATATGCTTAAAAACTATCCGTAAGAAAAACGTTTTTGGTTTATCATATTATGCAACCAATTGACACACAACACATTTTAATGCAAATTTAACAAATCATACTAAAAATCAATTGTTATTAAATTTTTACATTTTTTGAAAAAAAAATATAGATTGTTTCTAATCAGATATTAAAAAAATCAGTATTTTTGCACCTTGAATTTGCAGATCGGCTTACGCATGGATTAACTGCCAATTCAAAATTCAAAGCGTGTAGATCGGCTTATGCATGGATTAACTACTCGCTTTTTTAATTTTATGAGAACGCACAGAAAACTCAACCCACCGCCACGAACAACGCATCTCTCTCACCTCTTATCGCTAATCATCACGTCCAACGCCCCGACGCCGAACTTCGAGATCGACGCCATCCTGTTGGAGGTGTTCTCATAGTTTTTGAGTTCCTGGATGATGTGGTTCTTCAGCACGCCGTTACCGACGCCGTGGATGAACGTCACCTTCGTGTAGTCGTTCTGTATCGCGCTGTCGAGCATCTTCTTGAAATACTCGACCTGAACCCTGAAGATGTCGTTGCTCGACATTCCGAGGATGTTGTCAACCAACTCGCCGATATGGAGGTCAACGATGGCCTCGCCCGGCGCCGTCTGATGTCTGTCGATTAACGCCTTCTCCTTGACGATTTCCTTTGATGGCTTCGGCTGCATCACGCCGTCTTTCATCAACTTTGTGAAATCGGCCTCCGAGCCTTTGAGCGCGACCAACGACGAGAGGCTTATCATCATAGCCTTCTCGCCTAAGACGCCCGACTCCACGAAGCTGCCGTCCTTGAAGAAACGGCTCGACCGCAGCGCGAACGGCGCATGGAGCGGATGATACACGAAGTCGATATTGTCCTGGCAGAGAACGACTTGCACCAGACCTTCGCACCACTGCTCGATGTCGTCGCGCGAGATGGCTTCCACCACGACCTTCGAATAAGCCGCGATGCTGCCGTAATCGACGTTCATGTATTTGCCTTCCTGTTTCAGGTTGAAGCTGTACAAAGCGTCGGCCGGAGTGTGGTTCACTATAGCCACATCGATGAGGCCTGTCATGAGCCACTGCTGGTCGTGCGGGATGAAAGCGAGATATATGCCTTCCTCCTCGACGTTGCGCGCGAAACGGCGAAGCCCCGTGCGCCGTGCCTCATTCTTCGTCTCCTGCTCCACAATCTGCTGATTCTTAATCTCTTGCTGCACTTTCTGCGTCACCGCCTGCTGACTACTCGGCTGCGAGCGGAAGTCGAGGACCAAGTCACTCACCACCACCGGAATGTTGAATCCGTCTTCAATCTCCACCTCGACCATGCGCGTGTCGATGATCTTCTTCACCACGCCACCGCCTTTGTCATTCAAAAAACTTACTTTATCGCCTATTTTGAAACTTTCCATGATGTTTTCTTTTATGATTTTTCAGGCTGCAAAATTAACATTTTTTGTATTTTTGCGACTTGAAAATTTCACGTAATTTTTGAACAAAGGAGTTCTCCACTTCAGAAAAACGTCGTGCGCCAACCCCTTTCAACTTTACAACTTTATTAACTTTACAAACTTTCAACTGAAATGTACTCTTGGGGCGATGACCGGCGGTTTAACAGCTACAACTCGTATTTCACGCGCGAGTTCGGCGGGCGCGTACAGAAGATAAGCATCGACGCGGGCTTCAGCTGTCCGAACCGCGACGGCACGATCAGCGCCGGCGGCTGCACCTTCTGCCGCAACGACGCGTTCAACCCGTCGTACTGCCGCCCCGGGAAGAGCATCAGGCAGCAGGTCGAGGAAGGCATGGAGTTCCATCAGCGGCGCTACCGCAGGGCGAAGTCGTATCTCGCCTATTTCCAGCCATATACGAACACCCACAAACCCGTCGGCGAGCTTGAGAGGCTGTACCGCGAGGCGCTCTCCGTTGACGGCGTCACCGGCGTCGTGATAGGCACGAGGCCCGACTGCGTCAGCGAGGAGATCTTGGAGATGCTTTCGGAGTTGCAAGCGAAGAGTGAGGTTTGGAGTGTTGAGAGTGGAGTTAAGAAGCCGGTGATAATCTTGGAATACGGGATCGAGTCGGTTTATGACGAGACGCTGAGGCGCGTGAACCGCGGCCATGACTTCGCGGCGGCGCGTGCGGCGGTCGAGATGACGCACAGGTACGGCTTCCCGTGCGGCGGCCACTTCATCTTCGGGCTGCCCGGCGAGACACGCGACATGATGCTCCACGCCGCCGACATCATCTCCGAGCTGCCTCTCACAACGGTGAAGTTCCACCAGCTCCAGATCTTCAAGGACACCGCGATGGCCGGGGAATACCTCTCCCACCCGTCGGACTTCCGGCTGTTTTCGCTCGAAGAATACATCGAGTTCGTAATTGATTTCGTTGAAAGATTGAATCCGAACATCGTGATAGAACGCTTCGCCGGCGAGGTGCCGCCGCGTTTCCTCGTCTCGAAGCCGTGGGAGAGCCTGCGCTACGACCAGGTGCTCGCGATGATAGAACGACGCATGGAGGAACGCGGCACGTGGCAGGGAAGAAGACTGGAAACCTGCCGTCTCGGTGCTCGAAAATAAAAACATTTGCGTATATCATTTATTATAAGTGATTTGACAGTAAAATTAAAAACACAAAAATGGATAAACACAGATTGCAAATCGGTAAATTCAATTGATTATGTCTGTTTTGTTCGGAGAAATTCATGTAATTTACCGATTTTATTTGTGAGCGTGATTCATTTTTTTGTATTTTTGCGGCGGATTATTTAACGTTATCGGTTTAGTTACAAGAAAATTCGACTATGATTCAGCGATTTTTAGAGACAGTTATCCAGAAAGACCTCTTTTCGGGCAAGGCAATCTGCATCATGGGAGCCAGACAGACGGGCAAGACGACCCTTCTGAAACGACTGTTTGCCACACGGCAAGACACCCTTTGGCTGAATGCCGACCTGACACAGGTCAGGGAGATGTTCAACAGGGTTTCCTTGGGCACCTTGCGGTCCATCATCGGCAACCACAAGATAGTGGTCGTCGATGAGGCGCAACGGATTGAGGATGTGGGCCTTAAGATGAAACTCATCACCGACAACTTTCCCCATGTACAGCTCATCCTCACTGGCAGCAGTTCTTTCGACTTGTCACAAAAGATAAACGAGCCTCTCACAGGCAGGAAATGGGAACACCGCCTCTATCCGCTGTCATTTGGTGAATTGGCGAGCCACACCGACATGATGGATGAGATAGGGAATCTTCCCGTGCGTCTGCTTTACGGCTCGTATCCCGACATAGTGACGCACCCTGGCGAAGAGCAGCGGCGACTTGACGCACTGACCGACAGCTACTTGTACAAAGACGTACTCGAATGGGGCGGCATCAAGAAAACCGACAAGCTGACCAAGTTGCTACAGGCCCTCGCCTACCAGACAGGCTCTGAGGTGTCATATAACGAATTGGGCAACATGCTGCAGTTGGATGCCGAGACGGTGGAAAGATACATATCGATATTGGAAAAAGCCTTTGTGGTATTCAGGGTCGGCTCCTTCAGCAGAAACATGCGCAACGAACTTAAATTCGCAAAGAAAGTGTATTTCTATGACAACGGCATCCGTAACGCCGTCATACATAATTTCGCCCCAATAGATGTCCGACCTGACACGGGTGCTCTTTGGGAGAACTGGATGGTCGGCGAACTGAGGAAGAAACAGGACTTGCTGCATGGCAACGCCTCGCTGTATTTCTGGCGTACTACAACCCAAAAGGAGATTGACTGCATAGAGGAACGTGACGGAATAATCTCGGCCTACGAGTTCAAGTGGAATCCAAGGAAGAAATCTCACAAGCAAGACTCCTTCCTCTCCGCCTACCCTAACGCAACGTTACATACGGTCACCCCCGACAATTATTTCGAGTTTCTGTCGGTTGACACGATTGGATAGACTCAAGAAACTCAAATAATAATAGATTTTTAGATTAAAAAATTCGTACCTTTGCGGCCGATTTTTGTAGAATATAAATGATTAAATACCAATGAAGAAAACATTCCTCATTCTCGCAGTCCTGCTATGCAACTGCTTCGCGCTGAAAGCGCAGGAATTCACTTACGATAACTTGAACTACCGCGTTACAGGCACCAACCCGCCCACCGTTGAGCTGACAGGACACACCGAGGGCTTCGCCGCCCATGATTTTGTCACGCCTTCTACCGTAACCTACGAAGGTACGACCTACTCCGTGACAAGCATCGGAAATGGTGCTTTTTATAACTGTTCAGGCTTAACCGGCTCGCTCACCATCGGCAATTCCGTGACAAGCATTGGAGGATATGTTTTTGATGGCTGTTCAGGTTTCACCGGCGACCTCACCATCGGCAATTCCGTGACAAGCATTGGAGACTATGTTTTTCATGAGTGTTCTGGTTTCACAGGTTCGCTCACCATCGGCAATTCCGTGACAAGCATTGGAAATGGTGCTTTTAGTGCTTGTTCAGGCTTAACCGGTTCGCTCACCATCCCCAATTCCGTGACAAGCATTGGAGAGTTGACTTTTGCATTCTGTTCGGGCTTAACCGGCGACCTCACCATCCCCAATTCCGTGACGAGCATTGGAGGTTTTGCCTTTCAATACTGTTCAGGCTTCACCGGCGACCTCACCATCGGCAATTCCGTGACAAGCATTGAATATTATGCTTTTGAAGGCTGCTCGGGTTTCACCGGCAACCTCACCATCGGCAATTCCGTGACAAGCATTGGAGACCATGTTTTTGATGGCTGCTCAGGTTTCACAGGCAACCTCATCATCCCGAATTTCGTGGAAAGCATCGGGAGTTATGCATTCGTAGGCTGTTCGGGCTTAACCGGCGTACTCACCATAGGAACGTCTGTGTTAAGCATTGGAGAAGGCGCTTTTAAGGATAGCCAATTCACTCATTTCATTGCCAAGCCTGGCTTGCCGCCTGCTTTGGATACTGATGCCTTTAACTCGGGGAAATTACAATCCATCTTCGTGCCCTGCGACAGTGAGAGTTATTATAAAGAAAAAGACGGATGGAAGGAATTTGCCGACAAAATGATGGAAAACTTCGTCATGTATGACCTCAATGTAACATCGTCCGACCTTCAGTTAGGCACGGTAAGCATAACAGAATATTGTGAGTGTACGAGCTTTTCGTCCACCGTAGCCGCCATACCGGCTTCCGGAAACTGCCATTTCACCGGCTGGACTGAAAACGGCGAGGTGGTCTCAACCGCCAACCCTTACACTTTCACCCTGGAAAACGACCGCAACCTCGTGGCCAACTTCTTCAGGAATTACGATTTCTCTGCCATTTGCGCAACCGGCCAGACCCTCTATTACAGAATCATCGATGCCAATCAGCACACGGTGAAGATTGTGGCGCCGAATAGCGATGACTGGCAAGGTTGGAACGGCTTCGACAAACCCACAGGTGACATCAAGCTGCCCGCAACCGCCAGGCACAACAGCACAAACTACACCGTGACGGCAATCGGCAACTATGCCTTTCGCGCATGTGATGGCTTAACCGGCTCGCTCACTATCCCCAATTCGGTGACAAGCATCGGAAATTCGGCTTTCTACAACTGTTCAGGCTTTACCGGCTCACTCACTATCCCCAATTCCGTGACAAGCATTGGAGATAATGCATTTGATGGTTGTTCAGGCTTCACCGGCTCGCTCATCATCCCGGATGCCGTGACAAGCATTGGAACGTCTGCCTTTAATGGTTGTAAACACTTCACCGGCTCGCTCACCATCCCTAATTCCGTGACAAGCATTGGATATGGTGCTTTTCAAAACTGCCAAGGCTTCACCGGCTCGCTCACCATCGGCAATGCCGTGACAAGCATTGGACAAGTTGCTTTCAATGGCTGTTCGGGCTTCACCGGCACACTCACCATCGGCAGTTCCGTGTCAAGTATTGAAAATTATGCTTTTGCTAACTGTTCAGGCATCACCCATATCATTGCAAAGCCTGCCACACCGCCTACCTTGGGCACTGGTGTTTTCGAAGGGGTGACAGGATTGCAGTCCATCACCGTGCCTTGCGGCAAAGACGGATTCTATAAAGCTGCAACAGGCTGGAGCAGTTATGCAAGCATAATAGCGGCTGGCTTCGTGTATGACCTCACGGTGGCATCGGCAAACCCTGTTTTTGGTTCAGCAAGCATAACACAGCAACCCGACTGCAACACCCAAGCCGAAGTCAGCGCCACACCAGCCCCAAACTGCCTGTTCACCGGCTGGACGGAAAACGGCATGGAGGTATCAACCGACAACCCTTACACCTTCACCATGACCGGCGACCGCAACCTTGTGGCCAATTTCTACAACCAATACGAATTCACTGCAATCCGCTACACCTCGGCAAACCACGAGGTGGTGACACCGTATGCTTCCGATGTCTTCGGAGCCAACATCCAAAGCAATGTGTATGACACCGTATCAGACCAAGGCATCATTGTTTTTGATGGAGATGTTACAAGCATTGGAGACAATGCGTTCTATGAATGTACCAATTTGACTTCAATCACCATTCCAAGATCCGTGACAAGCATTGGAGAACTAGCGTTCTTTTATTGCACCGGTTTGGCTTCAATCGACATTCCAAGCTCCGTGACTCGCATTAAACAAAATGCGTTCTATAGCTGCATGGGCTTGACTTCAATCACCATTCCAAGTTCGGTGACAAGCATTGAACCCTATACGTTCTCATGCTCAGGCTTGACTTCAATAACGATTCCAAGCACAGTGACGAGCATTGGATGGGCTGCGTTCACCTATTGCACCAACTTGACTTCAATCAACATTCCTGAAAATGTGACGTTTATTGACGGCTTTGCATTCGACAATTGTTCGAGCCTGACTTCAATCAACATTCCTGACAATGTGACAAGCATTGAGAAATATACATTCAACAACTGCTCCAGCCTTACTTCAATCGCCATTCCAAGCACAGTGACGCGCATTGGCGAATATGCATTCTCCGGCTGCTCAGGTCTGACTTCAATAAGCCTCCCGAATGGTCTGTTGAGCTTAGAGTCCTTTTCTTTTGATAATTGCACAGGCTTGACCTCGATAACCATTCCAAGCAGCGTGACAAGCATTGGGGACGGCATTCTGTCGTCATGTACGTCTTTGCGATCCGTTGCCGTCGAGAGCGGCAATACTGTTTACGACAGCCGCGACAACTGCAATGCCATCATTGAAACAGCAACCAACACCATGATTGCAGGTTTCACATTTTCCGATTTCCCGACGTCGGTCACAGCCATAGGCAATTATGCATTCTACGGCTGCATGGGCCTGACTTCGATGACGATTCCAAACACTGTGACGAAGTTGGGAGATGCCGCATTCTCTGGTTGCAGGAACCTTGTTTCAATCGTCATTCCAAGCACCGTGACGAAGCTGGGAGATGGCACATTCTCTGGTTGCAGGAACCTTGCTTCAATAACGATACCAAACAGCGTGGAAAGCATTGGAAACAATGCATTCTACTACTGCTCAAGTCTGACTTCAATAAGCCTTCCTAACAGCCTGATAAGTTTAGGAAACTATTCTTTTGATAATTGCACAGGTTTGACCTCTATAACTATCCCAAATGGCAGCATCGGCAACCGGGCATTTCATGGGTGTTCTGGATTGGAATCGGTAATACTGCAAGACGGCGTGACAAGCATTGGTGACTTTGCTTTTTGTGAATGTGCGAGTTTGTCATCAGTAGATATTCCGGGCAGCGTGGCAAGCATTGGAATATATGCATTTCAGGATTGCACAAGTCTGACTTCCATTACCATTCCGAATGGCAGCATCGGCATGTGGGCATTTTATGGATGTTCGGAATTGGAATCGGTAATACTGCAAGACGGCGTGACAAGCATTGGCGAATTTGTATTTTATGGTCGCACAAAATTGCCCTCCATCACCATTCCGGGCAGCGTGGAAAGCATTGGAATGGCTGCTTTTAATGGGTGTTCAGGATTGGAATCGGTAATACTGCAAGACGGCGTGAAAAGCATTGGTGAAGCTGCATTTTACGATTGCACAAAATTGC
>JAZRYG010000038.1:0-9069 GCA_045600605.1 Bacteroidales bacterium | reverse complement strand
CGACGAGGCTTTCTATGACGAAGACGACCTTACGGCTATCAGTCTTCCGAATACTGTTGTGCAGATTGGAGGTGCGACAGATGGTACGGGTGTCTTTGAGGACTGCGACAATTTAAAGTCAGTCAATGTGCCACCATCGGTGAAGTACATCGGCAGATGCGCCTTCTATGACTGCACCGCGTTGGAGTCCTTTTCCTGCGATAACGTCGAGATTATCTATCCCGAGGCTTTTTATAATTGTGAGAGTCTGAAATCCATCAACTTGGGTACTAAGTTGAAAGAAATCAGATGGTCTGACCAAGGCAACAAATATGGCGCATTCGAGGACTGTGACGCACTGGAAGCCATCGCCATACCAGCCTCGGTGACCCATATAGGACAGCGTGCTTTCTACTGGTGCAATAATCTGAAATTCGTTGCCATAGGCAGCGGAGTGCGAGAGATTGCCGAAGTAGCATTCTATAACTGCAACGAGCTGAAGTCGGTGGCCATCGACGGCAACGTGGCAACTATCGGAGAAGATGCTTTCAACGACTGCGAAAAACTGGAATCGGTGGCGTTCCTCGGCGACACGCCACCATCGTCATTTGGTGATGATTGCTTCGATGATTGCAGCCCAAACCTGAAATACTATGTGCTGGAGGAATACTACAACAGTTACAACAGCAAAAGCTTCCTGAGGGGAAAAGTGGTGGCAGGACCTCCGTACAACGAAATCTGGTACACTACCAACAACGGAGAGACGGCTGAACATCTACTTGGTGTCAATCGCCCGGCACTAAACACCTGTATGGGCAACCACTGCGTGCAGTTCTACAACGGCAACCCACCTGAATTCAGTTATTCTGGAACTTGTTTCTGTGACTGCAACAACCTGGTTTCCGCAGTGCTGCCTTCGTCCATCACTTATATTGGCCATAGTGCTTTTTGTCGATGTTCCAATCTTATTTCCGTATCCATCCCAAGTACGGTAACAGGCATTGGAGACTATGCTTTCAATAGGTGCACAAACATGGTGTCCATATCCATTCCAAATAAGGTGACGGGCATTGGAGCCTATGCTTTCGAAGAGTGTACAAGTCTTCGGAACATCATACTTCCTGACGAGTTAAACCATATCGGTGATTTTGCATTTGTTTATTGTTGTTTACAGTCAATAATAATTCCCGATATGGTGAGCACGATTTCCGAACGTGCATTTTATTTGTGTTCCGCCCTGAAGGATGTGACGATAGGAAACAGCGTGACAAGCATTGGAGAAGATGCATTTCGTAGTTGCTCTTCCCTTCAGTCTGTAACATTCAAGTCTGTTCCCTTGCTCAAGAAAGATGTATTCTGGTCTTGCTATAACATATCCTCAAAAATCCTCGACCTCACCGACAGCGGCAAGCCGTTCATCGGCACTTCGTTGGAGAACTATCCGGCGGGTGGTTTCACCGAGGCACACTACCACGGCACGCTTGAACCCGGCGAATGGGGAACGATCACTCTTCCTTTCGTGCCTTCAAGCCATCCGGGAATCGTATTCTTCTCCATCGACAACGTGGATGCGGAAAACGGCACGCTCACCCTTTTGATAACCGAGAACATCGAGGCTGGCAAGCCTTACCTGATCAGGAATCAGACGGGCGACGCCGGCTTCACGCTTTCAGCTTCGGCTTCAAGCGTCCCAGTCAACATCACCGCATCCGAGCAGGCCGTCGGCAGCTTTGCGCTGAAGGGCACATTCCAAGCCAAAAAGCTTACGGAAACAGGCCTTTACGAACAGCAAGGCAATGAGTTCGTCCACGCCGGCAGCCTCAGCATCGACCCGTTCCGCGCCTACCTGAAAAACAACGGCGGCTCCGCTGCAACGAACATCGTGATAAACTGCGACGGTGTGCTTGTGAAGATCACCAATCAGGACGACAGCACCGTCACCCTCTACGGGCTGAAGAAAGTGGAGTTTCTCAAGGAGAACAACGTGCCGGCCGTGCGCGTGACATACGCCGACAACAGCACGGTGACGTACGTTAACCCGAAGATGGCGGAGTTCAAGAAGACCGAAGGCAAGTAATGATTTTCTTCTCCAACCTTCTGCCCCACACGAGGAGCAGCGACATACACCATCGAGATAGAAGCATCCAGAAGAAATAGCCACCGGCGGCTGTGAACAGAGTCAAATCTTCGAGATTGCTGTGCGACACACCGATATGATGATTTAGCAAGTCGTTGTCTTCTTTCGTCGTGTTGCCGCGTTCCGTCTCGTCAATCATAACGGCACTGCCATACGCGAGACCGAGAGTGTTTGCGACAAGCCAGAGGAAGGATGTTCTCGGCGGAAGCCCGAAAAACCTCATCACGGGACCGAGCATTCCGGCAATCTTCGTAATGATGCCGAACTCCAAAAGTATTCTCTGCAACACAGTCAGAAGATAGACTAACACGACCATCAGGATGATGTTTTTCGAAGTCTTGACAGCCCAATCCGACAACAGCGTCACAAAACCGACATCATCAGTATTGACGACCGAAGCCGAAATACGGGACGTGTCTTCAGGCATTATCAGATTCAGGACGAAGGCTAAGAAGAAGGCGGAAAGTGTTCTTATACAGACAATTCGTATCACCGAAGAACCCGTTTTGTGCTGAACGGAAGTCTCGACGATCATGTTATGCGCACAGAGAATCATCACCGCGAGAATTGTGATGGAACGGCGACTTATGTCGAGAGTGGTTATGACGGCGAGTGCCGAATAACAGTTGACGAAATAACCCGTCACGAAAGCGAGCGAGGCCTCACCCGGGAGTCCGATGTAGCCGAATATGGGTGTCAGCCAGAGCGAAAGCCATCCGATGAAATCTAACCATAAAAGATATGTCGCTTCGGGCTTGTGCACTCTGACTTTCGGCATCTCGCGACGGATGAAATCGACGGCGAAGTCGGCATTGTCTTTGAGATAATTCAGGAGTTGTGCAAGCCAGGGTTCTCCGTGAAGCATTGCCGCGCGTGTGGCCTCTTTGCCGAGGACGTTACCGAGGTCTATCTCCGTATCGTGGACGAAGCTGACGTATCTTTCGCGAAGCTCGTCATTTGGAATGATTATCGACGAGGTCGCCATTCCCGCGATGTTGAATGTTTTGCTTGCAGCGTGGGCGGTTATGCTTATATTTTGGAACTCAGGACTAAGCGAGGCAAAAGGAATGTGTTTGAAACCAGGCAGAACGAGGTCGCAATGTATCTCGTATGACGGCATCGCGAATAAAATCCGGGGTGCGGAAATCCATATCGGCAACCCACATCGGGAGGACATCGGCACGTCCGAAGACAGCCTTACACATGTCATATTTGACCGAGAAAGTGCCTCTTCGGTCGATAATTTCATCAAAATTGTAAATCATAATTCATTTTTCTTTTTCTCTTTACCAAACACGGCCAATCCGCCCGTCAGGAAGGCGCAGATAGCACCGATCCAGACGCATGCCGAAATTCTTCCAGCCTGCACGAGCATATTGATAAAAGGCATTCGGACCGTCCTCAGTATCTGGTCGGCCAACAGACAGTCCGACTGCACGTCCTGTTGTTTGAATCCGTTACGTTCAATCATCTCCACCTGATACAAAACAACACATGAATTCATCTTGAGGACATAGATTATCAGGCAGATAACGGTCATCCATATGATATTCGGAGAGACAGCCAGCATAAGCAGTGCCGCGCTGATAACGCCAGCCTGCATCATCAATGACCGCCTTGTGCCGATGGAGGCATAATAGTCGTTGAGCGGCTTGCGCAGTAGTAAGTTCATAGCCAGACCGATCACCATAATGTTTGAGAGCATCAGCGGAGAAATACCACATTCGGAGGCATATAGCGGGAAGATGAAGTCCAAGTAACCGAACAACAAGGCCATCGGGAGCAGTACGAACCAGACGACGCTGATTCCATCGCGCAGGACGAAGAATTTGAACGACGCCACCATGTCGCGCCAATGAGGTGTATTGTCTGCCGTTTGATTGTCTTCCTTAGAAATGCCGCTCAGCGTAACGGCACTGACACCAATGAGCAGGGCGGACAGCAGAATGGCGACGACATACAGGACAACGGGATTAAGGTATTGGATAATATATCCGCCGAGCAAAATAGCCAAAACATTGATGGTATTGCCGACAGTCTGTTTTTCGTTAAACAGTTTTGCACGGTCCGACTTGTCTTTGACCGACGCGCCAAGACTGTGTGACACCACGGTCAACACATTACCGGCCGAAGCTCCGGAAAGGAATTTCGCTACATAAAACAGATAAACATCCGTATAAATCAGAGCTACAACCATCAGCACATAAGAAAACATGTTCACGCAAGATGCGGCAATGCCTACGTTCCGTATGCCGAACCGCGTATATGCCATCTTCGTAAAAGGCACCATCACGACGCTGCCTATCGAATAGACCATCAGGACAATAGCCGTGACGGAAGCGACATCACCAATAGAACCGCCTGCCGCAAAATACGGGATAATGAACACCATAAGCGAACGGTCCACTTCCCTGAACCACACTATCAAAGAATAGAATGTCGGGAACAGCTGCTCTTTGGCGTATGGAAGAGCCTCGCGACGACGACGGGCATATTCGGAAAAACTGCGGCGTATGGCGTTCACAAAGGTGAACAACGTATAAACGCCTATAAGAATGCTCAAGAGAGAGAGAAACTGTCCGAAGGCTTTTTCCCTTTGGTTAAAACGTAACAGCCTTTCGGGAAACACGGATATGATTTTGGCGACAATTTTTCCAGCATGGTCTCTGACATTGCGGGCGGTACAGTGAAATTGCTCATTATAGGCCGTTAACACAATATCCGTACCATCGGCGTCCGGCATGTCCCATTTCGATGAAACCAAATAAGCAGGCCTGCCTGTAGATTCCTTGTTCATATTATCAACCAATTGACGCGCAATACTGTCACCTTTATACGCAATGGCCACATAATATTCATTGCCGTTATATTGGCTTGACTTAGCAAGTATCGTATGCAAATCGGTCAATTGCTCCACGACGTGCGGCTGCATAAGGCAGCTGTCGGTATTACAGGCCGACAAGGTCTGCACTAACCCCATATAGTTATGCTCTGTCACATACGCCAACAATTCTGTCTGATAGATCATCATCTGGGTTAATTCCGTCTTAGTCTGCCGGAAAATATGATAAGTGTAGAACGCCACGATTCCCGCCGCCAACAAAACGACGGCTATGACAACGCCTATCGTCTTGTTGTATCTGTAACGGAAAAACCTGTATGCAAAAAATATGATTATCGTTCCGAGGATCGATAAAGACAACCAAAACAGTATGTTGACGACGGCATAAAGAGGAGAATACGCAATAGAGGTCGCACCGAGTGTCTTTTCCATCAGAATGTCTATGTAATCTTTATCGGACAGGCTGACGGATTTTGCGCACCCGCTTCCCGGAACATATTCGTACATTTTCCCATACAGACTCGACACATACAATACCGGGCCACTCCCCTGCTTTACTTCGATTATCGGCTCGCTCAAACACACGCTGTCAGTCACCGTCGCACCGTTTTCGCATAGCGAAATGGTTTTCAGCACATTATCTTCGATACGGACGACAGACACTTCCTTTTCGTCACGAATAAACAACTGGTTTTGATTGCCAAAAACAATATCGTCCGTATAGACGTTGTCGATAATAGTACTCACGCATTTGCCCGACTGGTTATAAAGCCGAATCTGTTCGCGGGCAACATGTTGATTCTCTATCGTTATGACGTTGGCGTAAATGGACTCGTCTTCGACGTAAAGCATGGTTATGCGGTCATGCGGGTGATCGGCGTTGTTAACTTTTACGGTACGCTGTAGTCTGCCGTCGTCGTTCATAATCATAAGAACGCTTCCAAATCGGTCGGCGACTGCGCGCGGAGTACCCGACGAACCTATGACTAAAGCCGTAGGATTATTCGTTTTCAGAGTAAAGGTGAAAGGGTTGGCGTGAAACTTCCCAATGCCGCCCACGGCGATGATCAAGGCCGCGACGAGTAAAATCCAAAAGAAGCGTCTCTTCTTGTTCACACGTTTCATAACTGTAAAAAAAAGCACACCTTAATTGATTGTGCAAAATTACCGGGACTTCTGTTTTTAGCATTTTTGCGCCACTCCTCTGAACTTCGTGAAGTCCGTCAGCCAAATTTCAAAGTGAATGGCGCGTCAAATTTACAAAATTTCCTATAATCTCTGACTTTCCATTATTGTTTTTATTTTAAGGTTGTTAATTTATTGTTTGTCAATATGCTAAAAATATCAATTCATTCCTGATCTCACAATTTGCCTATATCGCCCAATGATGTCAATATCGACACACTCTCCTCCAAATCAAATAAACCTTGGTTGACAAACTCTCTGTATGCCCTTTTGCACGTATCCATTTTCTCTCCAAATTTGCGACAGATATATAAATATTTAAATGAAAACAGTCCAACTTGCCAAATGAAAAAAGTCCAACTTGCCAAATGAAAACAGTCCAACTTGCCAAATAAAAAAAATATTTTACTGATTTTCTTGCATTTATAAAAAATAATGTTGTATCTTTGCAGCCGTAAAAAAAGTGTAAAAAATATGAACGAATATCGCCCTCGAGTTGTCGATGAATTGCTGCAGGAAAAGTTGGAAGCAATGGGTGCCGTGTTGGTGGAAGGACCGAAATATTGCGGTAAGACGACCACTGCCGCTCAATGCGCAGGCAGCATCTTGTATGTGGCCGATCCCGCCACCAAACAGAACACATTGTATCTGGCACAAACCGACATGAATCAAGTGTTGGCGGGCGCCACTCCACGCCTGATAGACGAGTGGCAGTTGATTCCCGAGATTTGGGACGCCGTCCGTTTCACCGTGGATCAACGGGCGGAGGACGGGCAGTTTATCCTCACAGGTTCGGCAGTCCCTCCGCGAACTGACAAGATCTCCCACACCGGCACCGGCCGTTTCGCGTGGCTGACGATGCGCCCCATGACACTCTGGGAGTCGGGCGACTCCAACGGCTCCGTCAGTCTGCAACAGCTGTTCCGAAACAGCTCGGAATCACTGCAAGGAACAAACAGTTTGGATCTGCCGCGGATAGCCTATCTCATCTGCCGTGGCGGTTGGCCTCAGACACTGAGCAAACGCACTCCGAACGCCCAGTTGGTTCCTGTGCAAGAGTACTTCGAGGCGGTTGTGAGGTCAGACATCTCCCGCGCGGACGGCGTGTCACGCAACGAAGAAAGGGCAAGACGCCTCATGCGTTCATACGCCCGTCATCAAGGGACGCAAGCCACATTGGGCACACTGCTCGCCGACGTGAAGGTGAACGACACGGACACATTGACGGAAGACACGGTGCAATCATATCTGAATGCGCTGCGTAAGATATTTGTCATCGAAGACATGGCGGCATGGAATCCCAATTTGAGGAGTAAGACCGCATTGCGGACGTCCGACACCCGGTATTTTGTTGATCCGAGCATAGCAACCGCCGCTTTGGGTGTCGGCCCGGAAGACTTGATAGACGACATCAACACGTTGGGCCTGCTTTTTGAGACGCTTTGCGTGCGCGACCTGCGCGTCTATGCGGAGGCGATTGGAGGCAGAGTCTATCATTATCGTGACAAGACCGGTTTGGAATGCGATGCCGTCATTCATCTGAGAAACGGGAGATACGGCTTGGTGGAGATAAAATTAGGCGGCGAGGCATTGATAAATGAAGCCGTGGTGTCGCTGAACAAACTGGAGAATCGGATAGACGTTGACAAATTGGGCCGTGCGTCATTCAAGATGGTATTGACAGCCGTCGGACAGTATGCCTATCGCCGTCCTGACGGCATCTGTGTCGTCCCCGTCGGCAGCCTTAAACCGTGAGTTCGCACCGCAAAACTGCAAAACGAAACATCACACATTTTTCCTTGCGAAAATGAGATGTAGTCTTTAGTTTTTAGTCTTTAGTTTTTAGGGTCAACGGACTAATGACTAATGACTAACGACTCACAGAAAACATTTCGTTTCTTGCAAAAAAATTTGCGTGTTTTGTGGGAAAAGCAGTATCTTTGCGGCCGAATTTGAGTAAAATGTTTTATAGATTTGAGTAATTTGTTTTATAGATTTGAGTAATTTGTAATGTA
This sequence comes from Bacteroidales bacterium, assembly GCA_045600605.1. Lineage (GTDB taxonomy): Bacteria > Bacteroidota > Bacteroidia > Bacteroidales > F082 > Limimorpha. The sequence continues at coordinate 911 of JAZRYG010000038.1, read as the reverse complement.
CATTCGTCCGTTTTATACTATTGTTCGTGAACGCTTGTTAGAGCCGAAAAACAAAATGCAAGTGATTGCGGGTCCTCGTCAGGTAGGTAAATCTACATTGGTGGAGCAGGTGTGCCGGTCTCTGGAGCTTCCCAGTTTTGTTTTTAATGCCGACGCCATCCCTGCAGATGATAATGATTGGATTCGTCGTGTGTGGGAGTCGGTTCGTATTCAAGTTCGCAGCCAATCGCTCCCGGAAGCGATACTTGTTAGATTTTGCGGAAGAACAGGATGCACACGTGTATTACTGGCGGGATCGCAGTGATGAGGTGGATTTTATTGTGGAATATCAAGGTGATGTGGTGGCGATAGAAGTGAAAAGTGGCCGAAGGGGAATGAATAGTGGTTTGCCGGAATTTGTGCGCCGTTACCATCCGCACCGCTCTTTTGTTGCCGGGACAGATGGCATCCCGTTTGCAACATTCTTTCAAATGGATCTGACAACATTGTTTGAATAGCAGAAACAAACGAGAATTATAAATAAAATCAATCAATATGCGCAAACTCCTTTTATCAATCATCGCCCTCACGCCCACCATCGGCCCGTGTTTTTTTAGTAAAGACTAACGACTAAATTTTTTTGTTTTTCGTAAGAATGTGGGAAAATGTTGTATCTTTGCAGCCGGTAAAAGCGTGTATTTACACGGAATCAACGAATACAATATGTTTTTGCAATGCAGATAAAAAGAGAAAGATACCTTCAAAAACTCATCAATGCGTGCGGAAACCGCATGATTAAGGTGATTACTGGTATGCGCCGATGCGGGAAGTCGTATTTGTTGTTCACCATCTTCCATGACTATCTTGTGGAGCATGGGACTCTCGAAGACCATATCATAATGGTCGATTTGGAAAACCGTCGAAACAAGGCA
>JAZRYG010000037.1:0-73348 GCA_045600605.1 Bacteroidales bacterium | reverse complement strand
TGATAAAGAAGCTGTTATTGGTCTTTCTCCGCGTAAAAATAACGAATCAGGCATTCATAATATAAATGCATATTGTAGTAAAGCTACAATAGATGATAAAGGGAAAAGCAAGCTGTCTTTTTATGTTGAAAATGCAAATTCTTATATAGCAAAAGTAAAATACACAGGAAAAGAAGTAAAGGCATCAATTAGAGAAAAAGTAGGAGATGATTATATATATTCTAGATGTCAATATTCGGATAAAGACATTGTGATATATAGGAGTGTGGGGAATCTTTTTAAAGATGGTATAGTAGAATTATGGTATAGTGAGAAAGCAAAACTCACATACGAATATAAAACAAAATGTGACTCTTTTTCAGCACCACTAGAATACGAAGTCTCATTTTTAAATAATTACGGCCAAGTAGAAACTTACAAAGGTTTTTTTGTTGAAGAAGATGGAGAGGTAACACATAATGAAATTTATTTATCAGAAGACAATATTTCAATCTCACCTAATCCATCGACTGGATTTTATATATTAGATTCTTATACAGAAAAGATATTGAAAATAACAGTTTCTGATATTTCAGGAAAAAAATTAAAAGTGATTGATCAAATAAAATCACAACAGAAATCATTAGATTTATCTGATTTTCCTTCAGGGTGTTATTTCGTCATAGTAGAAACAGAACATTCAAGAATTGTAAAAAAAATAATCAAGAAATAATATGAAACATACGCTTGTTATTGTATTTATGCTGTTGCAGACAGTTGCGTTTGCATTTGACAAAAATTCAGCATTGGATTTCGTATATGAGTATTCTGCAGATTCCCTTTGGGGAATTAAAATGCCAGAAAATTATGAGTATAAAGTTGGGATGATAGAGCATGACATTGACACATTATATAATTCTTGGAATTTATATGAAGGTATAGACTCTGTTGGCACAAGAATTGATACAATATTAGTTCCAGAAAACAATTTTGTATTATTTGCTACAATTCCAGATAATTTTGTGATTAATGGCAAATCTCCATTCATTTCTTATTTTTTCTTGTCCAAAACAGACTCTTCTTATTGTGTGATTGACACATTTGGGCATTTTGAACGATTTTGTTGTTGGGATACAATAAGAAAACAAGGAAGACTTTTGAAAAAAGATGCAATAATTGACGCACCAAGAACAATATATTGGATGTTAGGAGATATAGACTACGATTTGTATGTGGCAGAAGGGAATGCAATAGATATAGGAGTAAATGGATACACCTCCAATAGTGTTATATTAAATAACGATCAAAGTTGGAGTTTTTTGATCGACACCAATAAGGACACATGCTACTTGATTGGTTATGAAAGAGACAAGGGAGAAGGTGGTATTTTTTTTTCTAGCACAATTCCAACACCTGTAATTTGTCACAAAAATCCATCAGAGATAAATGGTTTGTCTCTTGTTTATTCTCGCCATAATGGAGAATCTAAAAATGTTTTATCTGAAAATAGATATGGAGTTTATCCTAATCCAGTTTCAGAAACAATATATGTAGATGTAGAAGATTGTACTCTTTTTCTTTTTTCAGAAGATGGTGTCTTGATAAAAAAGTCATCAGAATCAAACGTTGATGTTTCTAATTTGCCCTCAGGAATGTATCTTTTGATAATAGCAAAAGATGGAATATCTGAAGTGAAGCGAATAATAAAAAAATAATCCAAAACATTTGCTTGGTTTTGGCATACCTGTGTTGTACTTTTGCATTGTAAATTTAAGTAAAACAATAAAGTTTACGATCAGCTGACATTGCGATAGTGTCAGCTGATTATATTTATGGTGCCACAAATTCAGATTCTTCCTTTTTCCGCTTTTGCAAATTCATTATAGTAACGTAGATTTTGTTGCTCTTCCCTTATTCTATTGATTTGAAATTCGCACCCTTCACATAATTTTTTTCTTATTGACGTTTCTAACGTAAGATTTGGTATCTCTTTTATGAGATTTTTCTGTTCTTCTATTTTTGCAGTCATTTCGTTGTATAAAGCATATTCCGACAAAAAATCCTTAACAATGAATAGACTTTTTATGTCCTTGTATTTTCTTGCTTCTATTCCGTCGTCTTCAATATTATATGGGTAAAGATTGATGCCTACGGATGATAATATACTTTTTAGAAAATCCAGTTTTTCTTCATCGTCCTTCATTTTATTGTATTCTGACAATTTGTCCAATACATAAATTAGCTTGTGACTGTCTATTTTTGTGATGGCGTCGAAGTACAATTCTCCGATAGATATAAATCCTGGATTATCTGGTTTCTTTTTGTTTATTCGTATTTCTTTTAAATTATGCTCAATATAAACACAAATATCGAATACTGTCACAGGTTTTACTTTTATATGCTTCGAAACAATTCCTTTTCGCTGACTTTTTTTCTTGAATAATCCAGGTGCCATAAGAGTCATAGCGATCGTTCTGAATGTAATGGACTGTTTGGATATTTTTACCGCATAACAAAAACCTTCATATAAAGAGCATCCTGCCTTTAGCAAAATGTAGATGTCGTAATATTCCTTGAATGTATGATCCCAAGTTTGTGTAATAGCAAAGAGTTTCTTTCCAAGAGCCTCCTGCTGAGATTCAGAACATTTGTGATTGACTGAAACTCCATTATTTTCGTTGGGAAACTTGTAATTGCGTCGATAGAAAGAACCGTTAGAATCCTTTTTTTTTCTTTTGACTATAACTCGTCCGAGCTTGCGACTCGTTTTTTCTTGGTACGATTTATAGTCATCAACCCCAAATAACATATATGCCAAATAGTGGTTAATGGAACCATAAAATGTCTCGCTAAGCAACATATCCTCTTCCCACACTTGACGAATGTATTCTTCTGGGAATATATCCCAGAGCATCCATATATCTTCAAATTCTAAGTAGGATAGTCCTTTTACAACAAGTTCTCGGTCGTCTGACAACACTGTATCACTATATATTTTATAAGACCAAAGAGCTCCCATAAAGTATAGCTTTTGGGTAAGATCCCATTTCTTTTCTATCAACTCGTTGTCCATAAGCATATTGTTTACGGACAAAAATAAATTGATTTGTCTTAAGTCAAATTTTTTTTTGAAAAAAACAAAAAATAATTCGAAGTAGGACACGTTTTGGCCGTCAACCCCAGTACATTTGCCAACAGAATCAAAAAAAGGGTTCGCAATTTTGAGATTAGGCGATTACTCGTTTGCTTTTGTATCAGAAGATAATCCGACGGTACTTTACGCCAAACAATGGGTAAGATTCCTTCGCTTGTTATATTAACCGTCGTATCGGGAATCTGCGACACAAAATAAATTAAATATGATAAAGAAATTTATCGCAAGTGTTTGCCTATGCGTGATGGGCATAATGAATTCAGTGGCTGCTGATATCACAGTGGCAGAACCAGAGTTTGCAGGAGACATCTATATTGTGTCTGCAGATGGTACAGAGTTGGAAGATCTTGAGGTTCAGACTATCAAGCAGAAGACACAGGCAAGCGCTGGTATGTGGCTAAGCGGAGGAATGGGTGGATCCGTGAGAATGCGTTATGAAGTGGAGAAAACGGCGTCGCCCAAACGACTATCAAATGGGAATGAGATCTATTTCTTATTCAAGTCGACAGACAACTCCATCAATCCCAAAAACTGTTTCTACATTTTCAAGCTTGATGTAGCCAAGAAACGTAGATATGCGGAGATAGCTAAGACTTCAACTTTTGGTGGAACTGAGGCTGCTGCTGGTAATTCACTACAATTCTCTGCAAAAAAATATGGAGAATCTTCCTATCTGATCAAAGTAACAGGACTTGAGCCAGGAGAATATGGCATTAATTCATCAATGGACGCATCTAAATTCTATATGTTCGGTATAGACCGATAAATCCCAACACAAGAGAAAGGAACAGTACAAAGAGATTGTTCCTTTCTATTAATAATAGTTGATTTATAGATTATTAAATTTTAGAAAATATGGCAAAGGTATGGAGTAAGAGCCAGATCAAGGCGTTTGAAGAATATGAAGCTGCAACTGGCGAGAAACTGACTGAGGAGGACAAGGAGTTGATTATAGACGATCTTCTACTTGACGAACCTCTTTCCTTTTTGGAAATTTTGAAATACGCCCAAATATATGCTGATTTACGGTTAAAGAGAAGAATGGAACAACAGAGATTTAATGAATGATGTAAGTTTCATTCTTGTTCCTCATTCAAGAAAATATTGTAATTTTGAAAATAAAAAATGTACGCAGAACTTGTAAATCGATATCTCTGGCTTATCAATACGCTTAAAGACAACAGACTTACTTTTCGAGAAATCAGTGATAAGTGGGAGAATGCGTCCATAAACGAAAAGAAAGATTGTCTTCCAGAAAGGACTTTTAGGCGTCATAGAAAGGCAATATCTCTACATTGGAAATTAGATTTTGATTTCCACAAGACAGATAATACTTACGGCATCAAGAACATAGATGACCTTCATTCCAATGCACAGTTAGAATGGATGTTAAGCTCTTTTTCTGTAATGAATACGCTGAAAGAGGGTAGTGATATGGAAGACTGGATCCTTTTTGAACGTATACCAAAGGGGGCGGATTACCTTGTAAAGATAGTGGATGCCATAAAAACTAAACAAGAAATCTCATTTGTATATAACAAGTTTGGCTCTGAAAGTGGCAAGTCTGTGGAGGGGGCTCCTTACTGCCTAAAGATCAATAAGCAGAGATGGTATGTGCTTCTGCGGAACACGGAAAATCAGTTTAGGACGTATGCATTAGATAGAATTTCTGATATCTCAATTAGCGACGTCGCATTTAGCATTCCTGAGGATTTTTCTGCCAAGGAATATTTCAAGCACTCTGTTGGAATTTATGTGTATGAGGACAAGCCTGTGGAGACGGTGAGAATTGAAGTTTCAGGAATATGGGTAAATTTACTTCGTACTCTGCCTCTTCATCACAGTCAACAAGAAACTGTATTAAACAATGACACCTCAGTATTCGAATACCGAATCAGAACGGATGTTGAGTTTATCTCCGAACTGCTAAAGATGGGGGAGTCTGTCAAGGTGCTTGAGCCTCAGACGTTGGTGGATGAGATGAAGGAGAAGATGAGGAAGATGATGAAAATTTATGGGATGAAGTGACGGAGAAATGGATGCTAATTTGTTTGTTGCAAAATATCAGTTATATTTGCCAGAAATTAGTGAGCTTAAAAGTTTAGTTCAGGCTGAGCTTGACAGGCTTAACAATAAACACTTGAATAGAAAATAAGTAAACTAAATAGTGCTTAAACAAAAGAATTTTATAAATAACATATTATAAATCATAGCGTTTGCTATTCTGAAAATAATGAATAATAAAATAACAAATATAGATTTCACTTCTTCGAACGAATACAAAGTTTGGAAAGAGACGATTATGACCGAAATAGATAGGTGTCGCCTTGTTTCGGCTTTGAAGGTGAATCATGATTTGTTGCAATTGTATTGGTTTATTGGTAATCAGATACTTGAAAAACAGCGACTGTTGGGTTGGGGAAGCAATGTGATTGATGAATTGTCGCACGATTTGTCTGATAGATATAGTGACGTGAAAGGCTTTTCCGTGCGCAACCTAAAATATATGCGTGCATTTGCCGAATCGTATCCCAGTTTCCCAATTGTGCAAGTATCACTTGCACAAAATGACGAAGAGGAAATTGTGCAAGTTCCGCTTGCGCAAATTACATGGTATCATCATATTTCGTTGATAACCAAGGTGAAAGATATTGTTGAACGAGCATTTTATATTCAACAGACAGCTCAAAATGGGTGGAGCCGAGATGTGATGCTGTTGCAAATCGATTCTGATTTATATCACCGACAAGGAAAGGCGATAACTAATTTCAGCCAAACATTGCCCGATGTTCAATCCGATTTGGCAAAATCAATATTCAAAGACCCTTACAATTTTGGATTTTTAGGTATGGCTGGATTGCAGAGAGAATCGGATATTGAGCGTAAGTTGTCAGAAAAAATTACTGATTTCTTGCTTGAATTAGGCAGTGGTTTTGCTTTTGTCGGACGACAATATCACATTGTGGTAGATGGTGATGATTTCTATGTTGATTTGTTGATGTATCACTTGAAGTTGCATTGCTATGTGGCAATAGAACTGAAAGCAGGGGAATTCAAACCAGAATTTGTAAGTAAATTAAACTTCTATATTTCGGCAATTGATGATATGGTAAAGGCACCAGTTGATAATCCGACAATAGGGTTGCTGCTTTGTCGTGAAAAAAGCAATGTGAAGGCTCAGTATGCACTACGTGGCACAACCCAACCATTGGGCATTGCACAATACGAAACAGAGCAACTATTTGCCGACATAAAATCATCTTTGCCTTCTATTGAAGAAATTGAAAATAATTTAAATGAAATAACTGAATGAAATAATTAATAACTGACATATTATAAATCATAGCGTTTGCTATTTGTTCAGGCGAGTTGAAACCTAGGAAATTTCAAAAAGCAGAAAGAACAATGACATTGAGCAAACGTCCATGTTTTGTGGACGTCTTTTTGTCGTTCTTTCGGCTTTCCTAGGGCCGCAACTCGGACAATAATTCGTCCACTTTTTTGCGCTCTAGAATATCAAAAGAACATTGGCAACTCGCACAAAATAGCAAATTGCCGATGTTTTACAAAATCATTCAAAAGAAACGAGATGAATGGATAGCATCACCAAGTTGTACTATCAATAGTTTGATAGAGTACATAGAACAACGTGGTATTATGCGCGATGCGCAACGTGAAGCCATTAAGACATATCTGTATTTAAAAATCGCTTGTGGAAACAAACCGTTAGCCGAACTGTTCAAGCAAGGTCATTTCAATTCGCTAACACCAACCGAGATTGACGAGCTTCCGTTATCTACAAACGCACGACAAGTATTTCAATCATCACCAGCGGCAATAGCACTGTATGAATTTGCTTCGTCAAAAGATGATGAAGGAAATGCCATTGCAGGGGGACTATCCAAGTCAATCTTGAACAATCCGTCTGCGATTGATTATGAAAAAGTGTTTGATACGCTTTTCTATGGAGTGTCATATCCTGATTATGTCTTCAGCCTTCCTATGGGTGCCGGCAAAACCTACTTGATGGCGGCTTTCATTTATCTTGATTTGTATTTTGCGCAACAAGAGCCTGACAACAAAGCATTTGCTCACAATTTCATGGTTCTTGCGCCTTCGGGAACAAAAACGTCAATCATCCCAAGCCTGAGAACAATCCAGGATTTCGACCCTTCTTGGATTATACCGGAACCCGCAGCAAGCAAACTGAAAAAGTTATTGAAATTTGAGATGCTTGACGAAAACACGAGTGCCAATAAATCAAATAGGACTAAGAATCCGAATGTGCAGAAAATAGCCATTCATGAACCTTTGTGTGATTTATTTGGCTTTGTTGCAGTTACGAATGCTGAAAAGGTAATTCTCGACAAAATTGACAAAGACCCGAATACAACTTTATTCAAGAAAGAAGAATTGGCCTTGATTGAATCGGCAAACGAATTGCGTGGGAAAATTGCTTCAATTCCAAACCTGTCAATTCTCATTGATGAAGTTCACCACGTTGCTTCAAAGAATGATGGTGATGAAGCGAAGTTGAGAAAAGTGGTTAACGGATGGACGAAGAAAGGAACCATAACCACCGTTTTGGGGTTTTCAGGAACTCCGTATCTCGATAAAAAAGAGACTGTTTCCATTACTGATACTCAGTCGATAAAGACTTCAGAAATGAGTAATATTGTTGATTATTATCCTTTGATAAATGGTATTGGAAACTTTTTGAAAGTCCCGGCTGTTTTCAAATCCGACAGCAACGTAAAAAGTGAAATTGTAGAAAAAGGTATTCGTAAATTTTTTGATTCATACAAAAACACGATTTATCCCAATGGAACTTGCGCGAAACTTGGGATTTATTGCGGCTCAATAAAGAATTTGGAAGAAGAAATTTACCCGATTGCAAGTAGTATATGCAATGAATATGGACTTAATCCGCAAGATGCGATTTTGAAGTTCCACGAAGGAAACAAGGAATATCCCGAACCACAAAACGCCCGCTCGGAATTTGCGGTTTTGGACAAGCCGTTTTCAAAAAAACGAATTGTACTTTTGGTTCAAATTGGCAAGGAAGGCTGGGATTGCAAGAGCCTGACAGGTATAATTCTTTCACAAGAGGGCGATTGTTCTAAAAACATGGTTTTGCAGACCTCCTGCCGTTGCCTGCGTGAGGTGACTGATGCAAAAAGCGAATCGGCAATCATTTATCTGAATGAACAGAATTACAGATATTTAGATGAACAGTTGCGGAAACAGCATCATATTTCACTTGATGAGTTTCAAAAAAGTAAGAAGAAAAATGAAACCATTTCGCTTAATCGTTACGACAGAACAGAACATCTGAATCTGCCGCCAATCGAATTTTATCAGTTGCATGTGAAATATGAAGATGAAATCTCACAAAGTGCAACTACAGATTCAATAAAAAGTGAAATTGCGACGGCAAAAGAATCCGCCAAAATTGAAAATGCCATTGAAACTGAATGGAAAATCACGAAATCAGGCTTTGAATGTGTTACAACTTATGTAGATGATACGGAACATGGAAAGCTGAATGCGAATTTCAACCAGTGGCTTTATGAAATCGCGAAAGAGAGTTTCGGAAATATTACCATGTCTGACTTGAATAGTTATTCAACTGAACTCAGAATGATTTTTGACGCAATTACTTTCACTAATGATGGCCGCCGTTTCTTTTCTTCTCATTACGATGTGGCGAAAGTCAATGCAAATATTCGCAAAGCGTTTTACGCCAAACGCACTTTGAAAGTAAGTGATGAACTCATTGACCAAAAGGCCGAATTGCTTCATGTGACAAATTTTCAGACTTTTTCACCCATAGAAATAGCTGAAAATGATAAAGATAAGTTTTATCCCGACAGCCAAAAGGTTGAGAACATCATAAAAGAAGATAATGGGGAATTTTTGATGGATGAAAAAACGATTAAGACTATTCAGTCATTGGAAGATATCGGGCAACATGAAATGGCTGAAAATCTTCGCAAGCAAAAATCTTCCGATGTCAACAGAGACAAATCATATCATTACATTCCGTATCGCATCGACAGCAATTTTGAATCTGATTTTCTTGCTAAAGTTTTGACACTCAATAGCGTTCAACAAAAGAATTTGGAAGTCTATTACAATGGTGACGGGCAGTTTACCGAATTCCGCATTCTGTGTTACAAGCAAAACGAGAAAAAACAATGGGGCTATATCGGGCAATATACGCCCGACTTTCTGATTATCAAGCGAAAAGACAATGAAATTCACAAAGCCCTGATTGTGGAAACCAAAGGGGAAATCTATGCAACTGATGAAATTTTCAAGAAGAAAAAGTCTTTTGTGGAATCAGAATTCTTAAAAGCGAATAATGACAAATTCGGTTACGAACGATTCGATTATCTTTATTTGGAGGATTCGTTGTCCGATGCCGAACGCATTAACAAGACAAATGATTTGATAAACCAATTTTTCAACGATTAAAATCCTAAAACAATGGCAGTAAAATACATTCCGTTCTTTCCTGAACCAATTCAAGGACAGGCATTGCTCGACAATTTCAACCGCACTTTGCGTTACAAAGGCAATTTTGATGTGAAGAACAATTTACAGCGAGGTATGCCATATTACGAAGTGGAGACACTGGAAACCGTTGGCGGCGACGCTGACACTGAAAACTTGGTTATTCGTGGCGAATGTTTGAGTGCGTGTGCCTATCTAAAAGAGAAAAATATCAAAGTTGATTTGGTCTATATCGACCCTCCGTTTGCCAGTGGTGCCGATTATGCAAAGAAAGTTTACATTCGTCGCAACCCCAAAGTTGCCGAAGCTGTCGCAAAAGCTGAAGAAGAACTTGATATTGACGAATTGAAAGCCTTTGAGGAGAAGATGTATGGCGATGTATGGGAGAAGGAAAAGTATTTGAACTGGATGTACGAAAATCTTGTGGCTATCAAAAGCATAATGAGCGACACGGCGAGCATCTATGTGCATTTAGATTGGCACATCGGACATTATGTGAAGATTTTGATGGACGAGATTTTTGGAGAGGATAATTTTAAAAATGAAATAGTATGGGGGTATAGAATTCAAGGTGTTGGCAAAGAGTTTTGGGCACGTAAACACGACACCCTATATTTTTACAGTAAAACAAACGAATACATTTTTAATCCAGAAAAAGAGGAAAATATATATCAGAACAAATTTATCGATACATTAGAAGAAAAACCTGATTTATCAAAACTTACAGAGAAAGAACGTCAAAGCATTATAGATTGTTTGAAAAATAACATACCTCTTAAAGATAGTTTGAAAGATAAACTTTTCACAAAATATTATAGTAGTGTTTATGTTAGAGACGTGTGGGATTGTGATTATACGAAACCCATTATCAGCGGTTCTAATGAATATTTAGATTATAAAACTCAAAAGCCAGAAGGACTTTTAGATCGAATCATCAAAGCATCTTCCAATAAAAACATGGTCGTTGCCGACTTTTTCGGAGGCAGCGGTGTAACCGCAAAAGTTGCAAATGATTTGGGCAGAAAGTTCATTCACTGTGACATTGGCATCAATAGCATTCAGACTACGCGAGACAGATTGGTTGCGGCTGGTGCAAAATTCAAAGTGATGGAGATAAAAGATGGTGTGCAACTCTATCGCAACCCGGTGCAGACGATGGAGAAGGTAAAGTCGCTTATTCCTGGATTGAAAAACGAAGACCGTGTAAATGAATTTTGGGAAGGTTATATAAGCGATAGCAAGTTGGGTAAGGTTCCGGTTTATATTCCGAACTTAATGGATAGCGCCAGTAAATTGCTTGATGAAGTGATGATGAATCGCATTCTTCACGAAGCCATACCCGATTTGCCGGAAAACACCAAGAAAGTCGTTGTTTACTACATTGACATCACAAGCGAAGAAGAAATCAAAAAGTTCATCAAAGATGACAAGTCCACACTTATAGAAATCGAGCTTCGCGATTTGAAAACCATTCTCGATGATGTCGTTGTGGAAGATTACGCCGAATTTGAGTGTAAAAAAGCCACGCAAGAGATGATGGGTCAAACGATTGAAGCTGACGGTTATGAAATAGAAATCACAAAGTTTGTCAGCGACCGAGTTTTGCAAAAAATCGATGAATACAATCAGAAATCGCTTGCCAATGACAAGAAAGGTACTTTCAAACCTATCAATATCAGTGATGAAGGATTGGAAACAATTGAATTCCTTTCAATAGATTCAACTGCTGTTGAAGGCGAATGGCACAGCGACAGTGAGGTGAAAATTGACAAACTCGGTTATGTGATAAAGAATGGTCGAAAGACAAAAGATTTTTGGAACGGGAAAATAAGATGTGAGAAAAAACCGTTCAGGTTGAAAATCAGAAACATCTGCGGTGACGAAACAATCTGGTTAGTCAAGCATAAACACAATTGATTCGCTTGATTCGTGAAATTCGTGGTGATTCGTGCAATTACACACTAACTCATTGAAAAGGCGGGGCCCAATATGAGTCCCGCCATCGTTCAGTTGTATGTTGGCAGACATGTTCCTCGCAGAGTTGCTCCCCGGCATCGCTCTGCTATGCTTCAGTCTGCGCGGCAAATGTTATCTTCTTTTTTATCATATCTACTATTGTTGATAACTTTAGCCTGCAAAATGACCTGTACGCCTTATTTGTTCACTCTGCCTGGATAAACTTCAAGGGCTTTGCCGAGGATGAACATCGCGTCTCTCAAGGCGTCGCAGTTGAGGCAGTAGCTGATTCTAACTTCTTGAACGCCAAGACCTGGGGTTGAGTAGAAACCGCTTGCCGGTGCCATCATGACAGTCTTGCCTTCGTAGTTGAAGTCGGTGAGCAGCCATTTGCAGAATGTCTCCGAGTTGTCAATCGGGAGATGTGCGACGATGTAAAAGGCGCCTTTCGGTGTCGGGCAGTATGCTCCGGGAATCTTGTTGATGCCTTCGACGCAGATGTCACGGCGTGAGACATACTCTTTCACTGTGCCGTCGAAATATGAAGCCGGTGTGTCGAGTGCGCCTTCAGCCGCAACCTGACCGTATGACGGAGGCGACAGACGAGCCTGTGCGAATTTCATTGCTGTGCTCATTACCTCTTTGTTCTTTGAGATGATACGACCCACACGGATGCCGCAGGCACTGTATCTCTTTGATTCAGAGTCGATAAGGATGACGTTGTCTTCAATGCCTTTGAGTGTCATTGCCGAGACGTGTTTCGCGCCGTCATAGCAGAATTCGCGGTAAACCTCATCGGTGATGAGATAAAGACCGTGTTTCATGACAATCTGACGAAGCGACTCCATCTCTTCAGCCGAATAAAGATAACCAGTCGGGTTGTTTGGGTTGCAGATCAGGATGGCCTTCGTGTTTGGTGTGATGGCTTTCTCGAACTCGCTCATCGGCGGGAGTGCGAAGCCGTTGCTGATTTCAGATGAGATTGGTCTGACTTTCACGCCGGCGGCCTTTGCGAAGCTGTTGTAGTTCGCATAGAACGGTTCCGGGATGATGACTTCATTCTCTGGGTCCATGATTGTCTGGAAAGTGATCTGAAGAGCTTCAGAACCACCTGTCGTCACGATGATCTCATCAGGGGTGATGTTGATGCCAAGGCCTTCATAATATTTGCAGATTTTCTTTCTGTATGAAAGCTCACCGGCTGAATTGGAGTATTTTATGACTTTTTCTGAATATTTCTTGACTGCATCGAGCGCATACGATGTCGTCTCAATGTCCGGCTGTCCGATATTCAGATGGTAAACCTTTATCCCTCTTTGTTTTGCTGCATCCGAGAAAGGCACGAGCTTTCTTATTGGTGACGCAGGAATTTCCTGACCTTTTTTAGAAATTGTAAGCATTTTATGACTTTTAATTAGTTGTTCTTGTTGAATGGGCTGCCTTCGCTTTCCTGTCTCAACGGAGCTGCGTCTGTCGGTTGTGCAAGCACAGTGCCTTTGATATGAAGCTTTATCTCATTGTTGGTCAATGAATTTGAAAAAATTGTGACATATTTGTTAAAGCTGCCCGGACGGTCTGTGTTTTTATATGTGACGCGGATTACGTTCTGTTCGCCTGGTAATATGGGCTGTCTTGGCCATTCCGGCACGGTGCATCCGCATGATGACTTCGGCTGGGTGAGAATCAGAGGTTCGTTGCCTGCGTTCACGAAAACGAATTCGTAAGTCCCGTTGCCTTTGAATTGGATGTTTCCGAAATCATGGGCGGTTTCCTTGAATGAGATGACCGGGCCATTCTGTGGTTCGGTGGTTTTGTTTTGCGCCATTGCGATGTTAAACATCATGAAAAACGCACTAAATAAAGCAATAATCTTTTTCATTTTGGTAAAATTTTATTCGTTAATTTTAACGGGCAAAGATACGTATATTTCTTATATAAGGTGCAAAAAAAATATTTTAAATTTTTTTTGAAAAAAATGTTAAACATATTGAAAAATGCTGTACTTTTGCACCTCGAAAAACGGCGAGGTAGCTCAGTTGGTTAGAGCGTCGGATTCATAACCCGGAGGTCATGAGTTCAATTCTCATCCTCGCTACAGGAAAGCTTCAGTCAACTTGATTGAGGCTTTTTTATTTTTCGTCCGGCGCAACGAAAAATTCCGAACTTTTGCTTCCGCAATGAAAAGAATATCAGTGACATACAATATCTGCGGGAGAGAAAAAATCCTTGGAAGTGTATAAAAATATTACACACAAAAATATTTTGCGCCCGTGCCGTTTATGATGAAAGTTTCTATCTTTGCGGCTTGAAAAACAAATCAATTAAAATAAGTTAATAACCAAGAAGTTGTACCAGACACGGACAAAGGACTTTGAAAAATGAGAAAAAGCATCAGATTATTTGCGACAGTGATGGTTTGCATGGCGGTGGCGCTGTGCGTATCGTGCATGGAAAGGGCTTGACGGCGGCACGCACAATGGTCTTGTCATCCTTCCTGACGGCACGGATGCCTCGGTGATGAGCAGCATAACGGCGACGGCTGACCTCGCCTCGCACGGCGCAGCGCAGTCTGGGGCTACAGAGTACAACCAAGGTGGTCAAAAAAGGTTGTGTCCGGTTGACATGGTTCGAAAACGCGTAATGTTTTTTTTTGACTGTTAAAATTTTATCGAAATAAAAAAAACTACTTTAATTTCAACACCAATAATTTCATAATTTTGCAGCCGCTAAATAAATGGGAATGGAGATAGTTTTGTTTTTGACTGTCGGCATGGCCGTCGGTTGTGTTGGCGCGATGCTCGGCATCGGCGGCGGCATCATCATTGTCCCGCTGATGTCGTTTGTCTTCGGCGCGACACCGCAGGAGGCGGCTGGCACTTCGATGTTTGTGGTTCTGTTTAATTCGCTGAGCGGCGCATGGGGTTATTACAAACAGAAACGTATCTGTTGGGACGCGGCGTGGAAGTTCGCCTTGGCGACAATTCCAGGTGGATTTCTCGGAAGCTATGTGGCTCATTATCTTGAAAGTAAGACGTTGTTTGTCATCTTTGGCGTTTTCTTTGCGGTGATGGCGATGATGATGTTTTTGAAGGCTGACGCTAAATCAAAAGGTGAGACTGCTGCCATGGTTCCCGATGATTATGATTGGAAGCTCGGCACGGTGTGCAGCGTCGTGGTTGGCTTCATCGCGAGCATCCTCGGCATCGGCGGCGGCATCATCCACGTCCCGATGATGACGTATCTGCTGAAGTTTCCGGTGAAGACCGCTATAGCCACATCGACAGCAATTCTCACAGTGTCAGCACTTTCGGGGGCGGTGTCGCATGCTTTCCTCGGTCATGTCTTGTGGACTCCGGCACTCGGCCTCGCGATAGGAGCCGTTGTCGGGGCGCAGATAGGAGTGAGGCTCGCGTCAAAGACGAAGTCATCGCTGCTGATGAAACTCACGGCGTTGTTGGTATTAGCAATGGGCGCGAAGTTCATCCTTAGCGTGATATAAGTGATGTGTTTTTTAAAAAGATTGATTTTGAATGTGATAGCGTTGCGGTTTCGCTAAAAACTGAATGTGATTTTCAGCTTGTACGCGAAGTTGTCGCCTATTTTGTCGAATGAATACGGGCCGTAACGGTACAGACACGCGAAGCCGATATGTGCGGTCTTGAGGTCGAGGATGTTGTCGATGGCAAGGCCGCTCTCGTAATACCCGTCCTTCAAAGACTTCAATTCGTAACCATCAAAGCTGTGTACTTCTTTGTCTTGAAGGTCACCAAAGGCTATGTTCGTGACGAAGATAAACTCTGGGTTAAAAAAACTCGTTTTGAAAAATCTTCCGAAATTGTGGTTGAAATACACGGCTAAAAATTTGTCGCAGAAGAACTCATTAGGTTTCATCGTCATGAAGCTTTCGGTGGTGTAAAGTCCAAATCCGGAATTGGTTCCGAAGATATTGAATGTCTCCATCAGTGGCGTCTTGCCGAATAAATATCCGCCTTGAATTGTGAGCGACGTGGTGCCGAAGTAACGGAACTTCCAGTAATCAGAGTATTGTATTTGTATCTTGTCGAAATTAAACGGGCAGTCGAACACATTCAGAAGCGATTTCTTATATCCGATCCATATTGTGGGTTTGCCTTTTTCAATGACGACGAGTCCGTCGGGGCCGCCCATCAAGCGCTCTCTTGGTGCTATCCTGAACCTGAAATCTAATGCCGAGATTCTGAAATCACCGTTGTACGTGTTGTTTCCATCGCTGAAGCTGTACCAGTCGTACATGTTTTTGTCACTCACACTGAATTTCACGAAGCCTTGCAACGACTTTCCGAAGCGGCACGACAGCTCGGCGGAGGCTGTGGTGTTGAGTGTCGTCCATTTAATATAGAAACTCTTGTAATTGCTTTCGTTGAGCAGGAATCCGTTTTTATCTTGGAAGCCATATTCGCCGACGTTGATAAATTTGTGGTCGTACGCAAGATTGAGGTCGAAGTTGTGTCTGCGGTCAATTCTCAGGTCGAAGTTCCCGCCGTAATTCGTTGATTTTGAGCCGAACCAATAGCCGAAATAGCCGCCAAAGTCTAACCGTCTCGACATCTTTTTGTTTGTCTGAATGCCAAGACCGAGATACCAGCCGTCGGCGTTGTTGAATGAAAGGATGTCGTTGAGCCTGATGTCGATGAACCCGACAGGTATGCTGTTGCGTTCGGCAAAGCTCATGGCGTTGTCAAGCATCTTGTCGGCATCAATTTTAAATCGTTTCTCCATTCTTTCAACAAAGGCGTTAGTGTTTGATATTCTTCTACTTATGCTGTCGTTTCTGTATTGTTTCCAGAAGTCATCACCGCGGCTTCCTGAGTTCGCGGCAAGGTCAATTTCGGTGTTGTTGAAGGTTTTGCTGTCTATTTCTTCGTTTATCGCGATGTTGCTGATATAGCTTTTCCCGACACCAATCATCTTTAAGGTGTTTTTTTGTCCGGGAACTGCCGACATATACACTTCTTTTTTGTCTTCGCGGACAATAAACTCAAAAAACTCAATATCGGTGTTTAATTGTTGCGGAAACCACACAGAATCATTGACTTTGGTGTATAATTGCTGTATCTTTGTCTTGAACATCAATGGTGAAGCGCTGTTACCTGATTCGGCGGGCTCAGCCTTGACATTGGCTATTGCCCAGCCATCGGAGTGAATGGTGAAAACGCCTCTCAATCCATTGAAATTCTTGCCTTTGCGCGGCTTGAACGAGATTTGGAATATCGTGTCCTGCTCGCTGACAGGCATCTTCGACTCGATGTTGAAAAAATATCTTGATGTGCTTCCTGGCGTCGCGGGGTTTACATAGTCAGTCTGCGCGATGGTTATGAAATCATCGTAAAAACTCATGCTCTGCATCCCGTCGAGGATGTAAAAATATGTCGGGTCACCGATGCCGGAGATGATGTTAGCTTGTACCTCACGCTTGTTTTTGTTCGGTCTCTTGTGAGTCTTCTTTGATACTGTCTCCATGACCATCAAGTCGTTACGGTGGATGAGCCGCGAAAAATTCATCATCACGCTGTCTGTAATCAACGTGGTGTCGAGCGTCAGAATCATCCTGTCGTAAATGATATATGAGTAGGAATCGAGATTTTCGGGGTCGTTCCTTTTGCGGTTTTTTATGACATTTTCGATGATGCGATGTGCGGGGTTTTCGCCAGCATGAACTACAACTTCTTGTAATTCAATGTCTTCGCTTCGTAATAGAACTTGAATGTTTGTGCTTCCGCTTTTTGTGATTTCAATCGTCTTTGACTTGTAACCGACGTAGGAGAATGTCAGGGTGTTGATTTCGGAGCGGCTTCTTATCTCAAAATTGCCGTCAATGTCGGTCGTGGTGCCGAGAGTGCCGTTGTCGTTAATCACGATGTTGACGAAGGCGAGGTTTTGTTTTGTCAGGCTGTCGGCAACGTGGCCGTCGATTTTGTAAATCTGGGCGTTTGCTGCTAATGTTATGAATATCAATATTATATTTAGGAAAAACCTGATAGTTTTCATTCTTGACTTGAAATTTTTTGCAAAGGTAATATTTTTTAAAATATGGTTGTTGATTTTGGAAATTTACCGTAATTTTGTCGAAATTTTTAACAAAAAAATATGGCAGACGGATATTTGGAAAAACGCATGGATGAATTTAACTCCGGCGCGAAAAAGACAGCTAAACACGTTTCGTTGGACACTCTGTTTGAGAAAAACCGCAGCTATCGCGGCTATAAAAAAGATTTCGTTGTGAAACATGACATGCTCGAGCGCATCGTCAATGTGAACACAAAGATTGCATCGGGGAAAAATCAGCAAGCTCTTCGTTTTAAATTAGTTACGAAAGGCGAGGATGCTGATTTTGTAAATGGGAACATCAAACTCGGCGGAATGCTGCCCGAACTTCATCTGCCGTATAAAGGTACCGAGCCCGAGGCTTTTGTCATCGTCTGCGGCACCGTCCCCGAAAACAAAATCCTCGACATCGACCTCGGAATCTCACTTCAGAGCATGGCGCTGAAAGCAACGGAAATGGGACTTAACGCATTGATTATTTGTGCATTCAACAAAGTAAAAATTGCAGAATATTTCAATTTGAAATTTGAACCGTTGGCGATTCTTGCCGTCGGGAAAGGCGCGGAAAACATCAAGTTGAAACCGATTTCGCCGGAGGAAAGCAAGGCTTACTTCCGTGAGAATGACGTTCATTACGTCCCGAAATTGAAACTGGAAGACATAATTTTGTAAAATCTTAAAAATAAAATATCATGACAAGACAGGAATATTATCAGAAAAATCAGGAGTGGCTTGCTGAAAAAGCCAAGGAAGAAGGTGTTATCGCTTTGCCTAAAGGCATATATTACAAGGTGTTAGCTTCTGGCGAAGACAATGGTGTCACTGCAACGAGAAACAGCATCGTCACTGCGCACTATGCGGGAAGAACCATTGACGGCAAACAGTTTGACAGCAGTTTCGGCGGCGAGCCGCTCACGATACGCCTCCGCGAACTCATCGAAGGCTGGGTCATCGCAATGCAACAGATGCACGTCGGCGACAAATGGGAACTCTATCTTCCGGCTGAAATGGGCTACGGCAACTATTCGATGCCGGGAATCCCGGCTGGTTCAACATTAATTTTTGAAATTGAATTGCTTGCTATTCAGTAGGAGATTGAGGAAATTAGGAAATTGAGGAGTTTTAGGATGTTAGTAGTTTTTAGTTGTCGCCTATAAATCAATTTGTTATGAATGAAATTTTAATTCTTCGCTCGTCGTTTCAGACCGACGAATATGTGAAAAAAGAATATGCAGAACTGTTGAGTTTGCTTGCTGAAAAATGTAATGCAGGTTTCAGGGTGATAGGAGAGGAGATGCCGCTTCCACAGATGGGGAAACACGACACTTTTCTCATCGCGACCGGCGGCGTTGAAGGACTTTTTGTTAAACTCATTGAAAATGAAATGGTTGGGGAAAACGTCACGTTGATTGCCGATGGCAGAAACAACTCGCTCGCTGCGTCAATGGAAATCCTGACTTATCTCAATGAGAAAGGCGGAAACGGAAGGATACTACATGGAACCAACGAAGAAATCGTCGCGGATTTGATTGGTTTACAACAAATTAAGTCGGATTGTGTTGCCGTTTCAAAAAACAATGGCGAAAACATTAAAAGCAACGGATTTATAGAGTTCAACCGTGTCGCCATCTTCGGCGAGCCGTCCGACTGGCTCATCGCAAGCGGCGTTGACCGCGAATTTGTCAAAGAAAAGTTCAACATCGACTTCGTGAATATTTCGTTGGAGCGCCTCGTCGCACGAGTACAACTCATTGATGATGAAATGGTTGAGCTATTAGCTAAAGATTTCGAAGACTCCGGCATCTCCTTCGGCGAGGCAAATCATCAGGATTTGTTGAACTCACTGAAACTGTATCTCGCGATAAGTCAGATTTGTCATGAGGAAAACTGTACTTGTCTGACAATCAGATGTTTTGATATTGTCAAACAACTGAAAGCGACGAGTTGTCTTGCTCTCGCGATGCTCAACGACGAGGGCATCGATGCCTCATGCGAGGGCGACTTGCAATCGTTGCTCACCATGATTTTGGCACGAAAGATTGCGTGGCAGCCCGCATTCATGGCAAATCCGTCGGGCATATCTAAAGAAAACGGAACCACAACCTTTGCCCATTGCACCATACCGATGTCGATGTGCAAAAAATACGGTTTCAGGAGTCATTTCGAGTCGGGACTTGGAATCGCAATAGCTGGCGAAATGCCTGTCAATCAGAAATATACGATTTTCAAATGGGGCGGCAGACGGCTTGAGCGTTTCTTCGTAGAAGAGGTTGAAGCGGTCGAAAAACCATACAGCGAACATCTTTGCAGGACGCAGATAACGTTTAAGTTTTACAGGCCGGAATACATGCTGAATTGTCCGATTGGCAATCATCATATTATAATTAAAGGTGCGGTTGCCGCGAAAATCAGGCAGGCAATGAAGGAAATCGGAGTGGAGGAGGCGCGGTGATATTCGTGGTCAATGCTGGTCATCATAAAATTCCCGCAGCTTTTTCAACTCATTCTTGAGAGAATCAACAATCGGCAAACTTTCGTCGTAGATGTTGTTCATTTCCATTGGGTCGTCGTATAAGTCGTACAGCTCCCATTCGTCGATGTCGTTGTAGAAATGAATGAGTTTGTAGCGTTCGGTGCGGATGCCGTAATGTCTTTTCACGGCGTGTTCGGCAGGATATTCGTAGTAATGATAATAAAGCGATGTGCGCCAGTCGGCGGGATTTTCGCCTTTCAGCAGAGGCAGCAACGAAACGCCTTGAATGTCTTCGGGAATATCAACGTCGGCGAGTTCGAGGAAAGTAGGGGCGTAGTCGATGTTCTGCACCATTTGGCTGATGTCGCCGTGCTTGCCGCCTGGAAACCGCATGAGCAACGGGGTGCGGAACGACTCCTCATACATGAAACGTTTGTCGAACCAGCCGTGTTCGCCCATGTAAAAGCCCTGGTCTGAAACATACACCACAAGCGTGTTTTCAGCTAATCCTGATTTGTCTAAATAGTCCAACACGCGGCCAACGTTGCGGTCAACGGAATGGATGACACACAGATAATCACGCATGTAACGTTCGAACTTCCATCTTGCAAGTTCCTCACCTTCAGGTAGTTCCGCTTTGTAATCGGCAATGATTTTATCGTAGTACGCGTCCCATGCTTTTTTCTGCTCGGGCAGAAGATTGCCGTACAAGTTACGCCCGTAACCCTCCAATCCAGTCGTGGTATGTATCTCGTTCTCTTTGTCGGCAAGTTTCAAATCATACACGAGGTCCATGTCCTTGAAGATACTCATCTCCTGTTCGGAGGCGGCAAGGCGGCCTTCATATTTGTCGAAGAAATTTTCCGGCAGCGGAATCTGAACGGTATCATACATCCCAAGGTCTTGTAAATCAGGCATCCATGTGCGATGCGGCGCCTTGTGATGGAGCATCAGGCAAAAAGGTTTTTCGGTGTCGCGCATATTTTCGAGCCAGTCGATGGCGATGTCAGTGGTTATATTTGTGGCATAGCCTTCGATTTGTTTTTCAACGCCATTATCGATAAATCTTGGGTTGTAATAATCGCCCTGACCTGTCAAAATATTCCAATAGTCGAAGCCGGTAGGTTCTGAAATCAGATGCCATTTGCCAATCATAGCAGTCTGATAACCAGCTTGTTGAAGCAGCTTCGGGAACGTCTGCTGGCTGCCGTCGAACGTGCAGTTGATGTTGTCCATATAACCGTTCTTGTGGCTGTGTTTACCTGTTATGATGCATGCGCGGCTCGGCCCGCTGATGGAGTTGGCGACAAAGCTGTTTGTGAAACGAACTCCTTCATTTCCAATGCGATCGATGTTCGGTGTCTTGTTGTAACGACTGCCGTATGCACTTATCGTCTGATATGAATGGTCGTCGGTCATGATGAATAGTATGTTCATCGGACGAGTTTCTTTTTTGGCGCAATTGGTTAATATACAGGCTGTTGCAAATGGAATGAGAATCTTTATCGGAAGTTTATTCTGCATATTTTTATTTTATTTTGTGGCAAAAATAATACTTTTATCAATACATTCAAATTAATGAACGCAGTCAAATTTTTTGCACTTATTTTTAATTTTTTTCTTGCATGTTACCATTAAGTAACATATTTTTGCAAGTTGAATTTTTACAAGAAATAATGATAAAAAATCGGTGTAATACGGAACGAAAAATCATTGATGCGGCTGTTCAAATTGTTGATAATGAAGGATTTGAAGGACTGAATATTACGAAGGTCGCAAGAATGGCTGAAGTTTCGAAAATGCTTGTTTACAGATATTTCGACTCGCTTGCCGGATTGATAAAGCGTGTAATTGAGGCGAATGATTTCTGGAGTCAGATTCCGGATGATGTCTCTTTAGATGACACAGCTGCTGCAAGAATCAAAGACATTTTTCATCATAAAGCGTTGATTCTTAAAAACAACCCAATGGTGAGGAAGTTTTATCGCTGGGAAATAACAGCTGACAATGACGTGATAAAGAGTCTGAAGTCGGAACGTGAGGTCGCGGCATGGCAGAATTTCAGCAGATATTGCGACGAGCTGAATATCAGCGGCGACGAGGCTCTCGCATTTGCGACATTCGTTGACAATTCAATAATCATGACGATGATAAAACTCGACATGCCGCAAAAACGTGGCCTCGACATAAGCACTGAAGACGGATGGAAGCTCTATCTGAAGACCGTCGATGACCTGATTGACAACTGGATTGTAAACCGACAATTTTTAAATCTTTAAATCTTTGAATTTTTAAATTTTTAAATTTTTGAATCTTTGAATCTTTAAATCACAAAATATGAAAAAAGTATTATTTTTCGTTTCCTTGCTTTTGCTTGTGAATGCAGTGCATTCGCAGGATTTGAAACAGTACAGAAAGGACATTAAGACGTTGAGTTCCAAGAATATGGAAGGTCGTGGCTATTGTAAAAACGGAATGAACAAAGCGGCGGCATTTCTCGCCAAGGAGTTTGAAAAAATCGGTGTCGAGAAGGTGAACGGCTCTTATTATCAGACGTTTTCCTACGATGTGAACGTTTTCCCAGGTAAGGCTGAAGTCAAGATTGACGGAAAGAAGTTGCTGGTCGGTGAACAGTGGGTGGCACGTGAGTTCTCACCGGGATGTCATGGTGTTTACGACATCTATTACACTGATACTGTGAACTTTGACGGAAAGAAAATCATGGCCGACATCAACGCCGGACTTTACGACGAGAAGTTCATCGTCATCGACTGGGACTTTTACCGCACTCATTACCGCGACCTCAACGGTTTCACGCGAGGCCGTCAGAAAGGCATCATCTGCCGCTGGAGTACGCCGCTGAAATTCTACAAGGCGTACAGCGATTTCCTCGCCCCAACGGTGATCATCTGGGTCAACTCGGAGTTCGGAAATGATGCCAGACAGATTGATATAAACCTTGACAATCAATTCTTTAAGAATTACCAAGTGAGAAACGTAATCGGAATGATTCCGGGAACGAAATATCCCGACAGCACTTTTGTCGTGACGGCACACTACGACCATCAGGGACATCTTGGAGCGAAACAGTATTATCCGGGAGCCAACGACAACGCTTCTGGCACGGCGATGCTCCTCAACCTTGCTCGTTATTACATGAAAAACCGTCCCGAATATTCAATCGTTTTCATCGCTTTCGCCGGTGAAGAAGCCGGTCTGCGCGGCTCGTTGCATTATGTTGAAAATCCGATGCTTCCGCTCGAAAACATCAAGTATCTCATCAACTTGGACATGATTGG
Organism: Bacteroidales bacterium; assembly: GCA_045600605.1. Taxonomy (GTDB): domain Bacteria; phylum Bacteroidota; class Bacteroidia; order Bacteroidales; family F082; genus Limimorpha. The sequence goes on along the minus strand of JAZRYG010000037.1, from coordinate 49,887 downwards.
TGATAATGGCATCAATCTTTATGCCGAGACGAATGTTTCAGGTGAACGTGGTCTCCGTCTCTTTGAGACAATAAATAATGAAAACCAATTCTTTAACTCAATTCAGCGTGGCGAGCTGGCGGGCAACAGCGACCATTTCCCGTTCACTGAAAAAAACGTGCCAGCGATATTGATGATGTTCGAGGAAGGCGATGCGTTCCCGTATTATCACACGTACAAAGACACTGTCAAGACCATGAGTTTCGACAGTTTTGAGAAGATTTTCAAGATGGTCACGACATTTATTAATAGGTATTAAGGTGATTAGAATTAGGTAATTGAATAAATTAAATATATGAAAAAAACGTTGCTTTTATTATGCATCTGCGCATTCGGAATGATTGGCAATGCACAGAATCAGGTTTTGAAAAACTCTCCGATAAGATAGAGGAGAGATTCGCGAGATTTGTTATTGAATGATTTATTTGAAATGATTATTAAAAATAGAAAATATGGCAGAAGAAAAATATAAGATTTTAGAAGGCTACGAGCCGACATATCGTTTCAGGATGCAGCTGCATTCGATGATTTACGGCAGGGATGCTGACAAAGTGCGGGAAGTGGAATCGTTTTTAAAGGAAATTGTCGAAAAAAGCGATTTCTCGATGTGTGTCCGCGCCGATGATTTTGAGAAAATCGTTGAGACTGACAGAGTTAAGAGCATGTTTGAGACCGGACACGGGACGAGCAACGGAGGCGTTGAGACACGACGTGAATGGGTGAGACGCATGTACGGAGTCAATCCGGACGGCCTTGAAAACTCCGATTTCCCGAAATACGGCGTGCTGACCGGCAAGAACAAAGTCGCCGACCTCGCACGTGACCCCGACCTGTTTTATCATTACGGCTCGATAATGCTCACGCTGCGAAAGGAGAATTTCATCGACCGCACCACGATGACAGTCGGAAGCAGCTTTAACTTTGATGAGTCGCTGCTTAAGTCCCCGACTTTTGTAAACAATCCTAAAGCGTTATGTATCAAAGGTTTCCCGACAGATCCGACTTTGAATAAAGGCGGCTGGTTCAACGGGCTGATGTTCTTTTACGACATGTTGAAAAGCGGGAGACTCTCCGTTTCAAAGCCAAATTGCCTCTCCGTCGCCGCCGATGACATGCCCGGATTCGAGAATTACGAACTGCAATTCCACGGCGAGATCGTCTTTTCGCGCGATGTCGAGTCGGTGACGTTTTTCCCGATTCAAGGCAACGAAGAGGAGCTGATTGCTAAGGTAGCGCCGAAACTCGACGCGCTTGGAATCAGGCACGATGGGTTCATGTCGGGACTTCTGTTGTGATAAGTGTTTGATATTTAAAATGTTAAAAATAATTTAAAAATCTCTTGACTCGTCCGTAACGTCATGGTGTAATTTTGCAGCGAATAACAAGTGCACGGAGTTATGAATGTAAACAGATTAAAAATCGGAGACTTTTCGCGCCTCTGTCGCGTGACGGTTCGGACGCTAAGGCATTACGAGGAAATCGGGCTGTTTAAGCCTGAAATCGTCGATGAATGGACCGGCTACCGTTATTATTCGGTCGGTCAGTTCCAGAAAATGCAGGACATCTTGATATTGAAGGAGTTGGGATTTTCATTGGAAGAGATTCGCGAGCTTTTTGAAGAAGAGACCCATTATCCTTCGATAAAAGTCCTTGAAGACAAGATTCGCGTCTGCGAGACTGAACTTCAGCGACTTAGGAAACGTCAGGCACAGCTGAAGGCGTTGGTGAAGTCTCAAAAAAAGAAACAGAAAATGGAAAATATCACAATTGAGAAACTGCCGGCGATCATCGTCGCGACACACAGAACGGTCATCCCGTGTTATGAAAAACTCGGCGAGTTGATTTGCAACGTCATCATGCCGGAAATGATCAGGATTAATTGCAAATGCGCGGAACCAAGTTATTGCTACACGATAGAACATGGCGGTTACAAGCCGCAAAACATTGACATTGAATATTGTGAGCAGATGACCGAGAAAGGGAAGGACACCGACATAATCAAATTCAAGGAGATTCCTGAAGTGCCGACGGCGGTCTGCATGAAGGTTTTTGGAAGTTACGACAAACTTTATCAAGCCTATCTTGATGTTTTCGCGTGGATTGAGAAGGAAGGCTACAAGGTCACCGGCGAACCGCGAGCCAACTACGTCGATGGCATCTGGAACGAGGAGAACCCCGACAGATGGCTGACAATCATTCAGGTGCCGGTGGAGAAAGTCGGATAAAAAACGAAAGCACGTCTTCAAAACACCGAAGACGTGCTTCCAAATGCTTTGAAATTAAAATATGTAAATCAACTGAAAAATGAATATTCGTTTAGAACAACCCGAAGATTACCGCGAGGTGGAGAACCTCACCCGCGAGGCATTCTGGAATGTCTATTGTCCCGGGTGCAAGGAACATTTTGTCCTCAACCAATATCGAAACAACCTCGACTTCATCCCGGAACTCGATTTCGTGATGGAAGAAGACGGAAAAATCATCGGCCACGTGATGTTTTCCAAAGCCGAAATCGTTAAAATGGACGGTACGCCTTTTCCGGCATGGACTTTCGGCCCCATCAGCATTCATCCAGATTATAAACGTAAAGGCTACGGCCTGAAACTGCTGCAATATTCCATCGGAAAAGCCAAAGAGATGGGCGTCGGCGTGCTGTGCATGGAAGGCAACATCGACTTTTACAAACATGCTGGTTTTGTTTTAGCCAGCAATTTGAAAATCCATTATCACGGCGAACCTGCCGAAAGCGAAGTGCCGTATTTTTTGGCGCAAGAACTCATTCCGGGCTACCTGAACGGAGTCGAAGGCACATATCATACACCTGAAGGCTATTTCGTGTGCGATGAAAAACCGGATGATTTTGCGGCTTACGAAGCCAGTTTCCCCGTCAAGGAGAAGCATCTGCAAGAGGGTCAGCTGCCGCAATTCTGCCAGAGTTGCGGCATGCCGCTCGCCAAAGATGAAGATTGCGGCAGAGAAGCCGACGGCAGCATCAATTTCGATTACTGCAAATACTGCTACAAAGACGGTGAATTCTTGCAGGATTGTAGCATGGATGAGATGATTGAACAATGTTCACAATTTGTCGATGAAGTGAACAAGCACTTTCCGAAGCCGATGACGCGCGACGAGTACAAGCAGATGATGTATAGTTATTTCCCGATGCTGAAAAGGTGGAGAAGATAAAATGGAAACAGAAAGACTGATATTGCGTCCTTGGGTTGAAACCGATGCGGAAGCACTTTATAAATACGCCTCCGACCCCGAAGTGGGGCCGCGTGCCGGATGGCCGCCGCACAAAAGCGTGGAGGAAAGCCGTGAAATCATCAACGGAATCTTCGGCGGCGATGGAATGTGGGCCGTGGTGCTGAAAGAAATCGGCGAACCCATCGGCTGCGTGGGTTATCTGACGGCCGAATGCTCCAACCTGCCGATTGCTGAAGACGAGGCGGAAGTAGGTTACTGGATAGCCAAGCCGTACTGGAGCCAAGGTATCTGCACCGAAGCCATGAAGGCTGTCGTTGATTTTTGTTTTAAAACAAAATGTTTCAACAGACTTTGGGGCGATTATTTTCCAAACAATCCTGCATCAGGCAAAGTGATGGAAAAATGCGGGTTTTCCGACACCGGAAGGACAACCACCTGCCCCAACCTTGAAGTTGGCGGCGACCGGCCGGTCCGCATCATGTGTTTGACAAAGATGGAAAAAAGCAAATGAATACCTTTTATACCAGCGACCGTGCCGAATGGCACAAATGGCTCAGCGAACATTTCGAGACGGAGAAAGAAATTTGGTTCGTCTTCCCCACGAAAGAGGCCGGTGAGGAAAGCATTTCCTACAACGACATGGTGGAGGAAGCGCTTTGCTTTGGTTGGATTGACAGCACCATCAAGCACATCGACCCAACCCATCGGGCACAGCACATCACGCCGCGCAACCCGAAAAGCACCTATTCACGCCCCAACATCGAGCGACTGATCTGGCTTGACGAACACAATATGCTTCATCCAAAGATAAAAGAAAAAGTTAATAACTTGATTCATAAACCTTTCGTGTTTCTCGACGACATCATGGCTGCCCTTCAAGCTGAACCCGAAGCGTGGAAGTTTTTCCAGCAATGTTCGGATGGATACAAGCGCATCCGCATTGCCTATATCGATGCAGCACGCCATCGCCCTGAAGAATTTACGAAACGACTGAATAGCTTTATCGCCAAAACCAAAGCGCATAAACTCATCACCGGCTATGGCGGAATTGAGAAATACTATCATTAAAAACGAAACAAGAGATTAGAAGAAGAGAGATAATGTATAAAGATTGTGACATTATAGGTCCGGACATCAAATGTTCTCAGGAGTTGAGGGCATATAAAGCAGAAAAAAACGGCAATTTATATCGGAATTATCCATATTAATGGTATTTTTGCAAACCTATTTCCGGGCAAAACCGTTGAGGCATGTTCGCTGTCTTGTCCGGAAATCAACGAAAAGTAAAAAACAGAACAATTGTAATACGCAGTATGAACAGACTCACGACATTTCTGATAGATGAACAGCAGGCGCATCGCAAGGGCGGAATCTACCATAAGACGCAGGTGCAGCTCGCCTACAACAGCAACCGTATAGAGGGATCGAAACTGACCGAGGAACAGACCCGCTATATTTTCGAGACCCGCACCATCGGTTTCAAGGATCAGGAAGCCGTTCCGGTTGATGACATTATCGAGACCTCAAACCACTTCGTGGCTTTCGACTATTTGCTGCAAACCATCAGTGAGCCGCTATCCGAAGAACTCATCAAGGAACTGCACCGCATCCTGAAAACCGGTACTGCCGATGCCCGGAAACCATATTTCAATGTGGGCAACTATAAGCAACTTGCCAACGAGGTTGGTGGTCGTGAGACAGCCAAACCTGCCGATGTGACACGCGAGATGCATTCGCTTCAGGAATGGTACTGTTCTGTCAGCGATGTCACCATCCTCACCCTTGCCGAATACCATTGGCGTTTCGAGAACATCCACCCTTTCCAGGACGGCAACGGACGTGTTGGCCGGCTTATCCTTTTCCGTGAATGCCTCAGGCACAGCATCATGCCGTTCGTCATCGACAATGACCACAAGATGTACTACTATCGCGGACTCTCCGAGTTCGGACAGACACCGGGATTTCTGGTAGGCACCATGCAGTCGGCGCAAGACGTGTACCAAGCATGGCTCAGTTACTTCAACGAAGAGTTGCTTGAGGGATTGAAGATGGAGTAAGCGGAAACGTGCGTTCCACGGTTGAAACCATCAGCGACATGTACGCCTCGCTCAGGTTGCTGTTAGGGCCAGAAAAATGTTCGGCGGCTGGTGCATATAGGTGGATGTCATCGCCCATGCCCATGGTCACGCTCACACGCACCTTCGACGTGTTCCGTCACGAGCCTCGAATGTCCGTCAGGAGACACTAATCTGTCGGCGGAGCTGTTGCTGGAAAATAAGCCGAAACTTGTCCAAAATGCCGGAAAAAACGCAAATTTGGAAAAGTTTCGCCGGATCGGATTTTGTCATGAATGTAAAATTTAGTTGAAAAATCCGGTTAGCTTTTGTTTTGTCTTGAAAAAATACATATATTTCGCCGCGTCATTTTGAAAATATGACGAAACATATATAAAAGCGTTTTGCTTTATTTCTTCTGTTTGGAAATTTGGCGATTTAAGAGTTAATGAAGAAATCAAGTCACAATGCTCATGCCAATCGCGTAAGCTTGACTTATTTCTGTATTTACCGGGTCACGCCAAATACCTCAAGCAGCGAGAACGAGTTGAGTTTCACGCTTTTTTTGTGCTTTGTCGGAAACAAGATGACAAAATACCAAAGCAAAAACTTCGTGATATGTCAACGTCAAACGTGATGTGCTGGTAAACATGCACCATGTAGTGGAGTTTCAGCACGCATCATTTTTTGACTTTTGGAGGAATCCGTGAAAAAAGCGTGATTTCACGTCCGAAGGACAGCGAAACGCCCCAAAAAACGGCATTTTCAATTACACGCTCGCCAATGAATAAGACACGCTCACAGGCATGAACTTACACGCTCACAAGAAATAATGACACGGACGTAAATTGTTGATTTAAAATAAATACCTTCGCAACAGCAAACTGAAATAATTTAAAAGAGCCAACGTTATGAGTGGCGTAAACAAATTTTTTAATTATGAGACATGTCCTTTCTTTATGGTTTGTCTTGCTAACTTGCAGTGTGTTTTCGCAAAATAGCAACGTGTTGAATGTCAGTGTAATGGTGGCTGATTCAACTGGAAAGGCAATAAAAGACGTAGCCATATACAACTCAAAACAAAAAGTCATTGGTATTACCGACAGTTACGGAACTGCCACAATATCTGTAAATTATGGTGATTTTGTGGCATTTTCGCATATCAGTTTCGAAACGTTAAGGGTAAGCGTTTCCGACAAGAGCAACATGCTCATCATCATGAATGAAACGAAGAACATGTTACCTGAAGTTGAAATTGTTGAAAACACGCCTCATCTGGCATATAACAACAAGGACGTTTGGATTGTCGATTACACCGTCGGCGAAGAAGGAATCTTTGCCATTACCACCACTGGAAGAAATTCGCATCTGTTACATCTCGGATTTGAACAAGACACGTTGTCAAAAAGGGAAATAAGCACCAAATACGAGCACATCACACGAGATGTCTTCGGGAACATCCATCTGATTGGTCCTGACTCAACTTATCAAGTGTATTCCGACAGACAAACAATGCATCTTTTGTACGGTGCGACTTTGGGGAAATACAATGAAACCTTCGCGCCGATTGCCACACTGACAGACAGCATTCTCGTGACAAAGAAATCGTTTTACGACGGACAGGAGATTGCGTTTTTTAAAGTAAATCTTAACAATAAGAAAAGCGAGTTTCTTTGCGATGTTTATAGCGAGGCCAAAGAAATGGCGAAAAATTGGAACAGAGACAATGTAAGACTACAACGTATTCTGAATTCCGACTTGGAACTCTTTTACAGCCCGATTGAACGACCAGAACACCGAGCGGAAATCGAGGAGAACATGCTTAAACGCCTTATGTTAAAAGAAATTTACGCACCAGTATTTAACATTGAAAATCACGTCTTTATCTTTGATTTTAACAAAAACGCCATCTATAAATATAACAAAGTCGGGGATTATGAAGACAGAATTGAAATTGTATTTCATAGAGGTTTTCGTAACAGCATCGAAAAAAAATGGTGCAACAACATCATTTTCGACACATCGAGGCAGGAATGCTATGCACAGTTCTTGCATGATGGTATTGTGACATTAAAAAAAATTGACCTAAAAAATGGCAATGTGATTGGTACCTATATACTTGATGCTCACGTTTTTCCGACAAACATTCAAGTTTATGATGGCGTTGTTTATTATCAATTCATTGATTTCCGTCAAACTTACGGACAAGATTGCAGAAGTTTATACAAAATGACTTTAAAATGATAATCGTTGAAAATAAAAAATATTTGTGCAGTTAAAAAAATCGTATCTTTGCGCACGAATTTTGGGAATGCGTGTTTAGAATCGTCAAAAGCAGATTGTGAGTTCTGCCGGTTCGGACAGTGAAATGAAATAAAATAAACAGAACTACAATAACTTATGAAAAGATACTTACTTGCAATCGTTGCCATCATGATGGCACTCGCCGCAAAAGCCCAGACAAGCGGACAATGCGGCGATAACCTTACGTGGAATTTTGACTCGTCAACAGGAACACTGACAATTAGTGGGACAGGTGACATGTGGGATGGTGTCTGTCCGTGGTGGGACTATTACCACCAGGTGACAGATTTAGTAATTGGCAACTCGGTAACATCAACAGGTGCCGGAGCGTTCGCACATCATTCAAATTTGACAAACGTTACTTTGGGTAATTCTTTGATCAGTATTGGCGAGTGTTCTTTTATTGGTTGCACAAAAATGCTATCAGTTGAAATTCCAAATTCAGTGTTGTCAATTGGTGACGATGCGTTTTGTGCATGTTATCAGTTGTGCGATGTAACTATCGGAAATTCAGTTATTTATATAGGCGAATCGGCGTTTGAAAGCAGTGGTATCACTTCGATCATTATTCCGAATTCTGTGACTACTTTGGGTGATAATGTTTTTTACCAATGTGGAGAATTGGAATCGGTTGTTATCGGAAATTCAGTTACTTATATAGGCGAATTGGCGTTTGGAGGCAGTGGTATCACTTCGATCATTATTCCGAATTCTGTGACTACTTTGGGTGATGATGTTTTTTACCAATGTGGAGAATTGGAATCGGTTGTTATCGGGGATTCTGTGATTGCCATACCGGAAAATGCTTTCGGAGATTGTTTCAAGCTGAAATCTGTAACAATTGGAAACTTTGTTGTGTCTATTGGTGGTTATGCTTTCCTTGGGTGCATGGAATTGGAGAACGTGACACTGGGCAACTCTTTGGAATCTATTGGTGAAATGGCTTTTAGCGACTGTAAATTGCGGAACATCGAATTTCCAAATTCATTGAAAACGATAGGTCAAGAGGCGTTTCATGGTGTTGAATTAGAAAGTCTTACATTTGGAAATTCGTTGGTTTACATAGGAAGACAAGCGTTTTATTACAATTCCAAACTACAATCATTGACGTTTCAGGACTCGCCGTGTACTATAGCAAAAAGTGCTTTTTCATCTTGTTATGCATTGCAATCTGTCGAATTTGGAAATGCAATAGAAAGCATAGATACGTTGGCATTTTCAGGTTGCCCGATCAGATTGTTGGAGTTGCCGAACTCGTTGGTACATTTGGGCGACAGGGCATTCAGCGGTAACGATGAGTTGAGAAAAGTCACAATTCCAGCATCTCTTACATCAATTGAAGGCAATGTTTTCCCTTTTTGCCATTATCTTGAGGAAATCATTGTCGATGCAAACAATCCGAAATACGACAGTCGTGATAATTGCAACGCAATAATTGAAACTGAAACGAATACGTTGATAACGGGTTGCAGAACCACGTCTTTACCATATTCCGTAGAGGTTATTGGCCGAGAGGCTTTCGCCGGAGCGGGGATGCTCACGTCAATAGATATTGTCGGACAAGTCAACACTATTGGAGAATATGCTTTTCGCGATTGTACATATTTATCGGATGTCACAATAGGAGATCATGTTGAAAATATTGGCGGTTGGGCGTTTTATTCAGACAACAATATCAGGGAGATCAGTTGTCATGCGGTGATTCCGCCTGTTTGCACTGACGATGTTTTCGAGCAGGAAGTCGAGGTGCTGGCGAATCTTTATGTCCCGAATGGCTGCAAGGAAGCGTATGAAACCTCGCCCAAGTGGATGAATTTCCTGAATATCATCGAACGCGCTGACGATGTCGATGAAACATCTTTATCCGCTGTTTCCATCAGCCCAAATCCCGCTTCGGATTTTCTCAACATTACCTGTGAAAACATGAAATCAATCGAAATCTTGTCGTTGGAAGGAAAAATCATCAAGAATACGATGGTTTCAGGCAACAAAACACAGATTGACATCAGCGATTTAAACAGCGGAGTTTATATTTGCAGAATCGATGGTGACAAAATCTGGAAAATCATTAAGAAATAGTTTAAGGAGAGAAATGTTGAGAATGAAGATAACAACGCCGTTCTTAACTCTGAAAACTCCGAACTTTAAAATGAATTATATGCGGAAAAATATGAAATAGCAAACCGCTTTTTTGAGAAAATGAATTTAAGTAAGATAAAACTCATTGCCGTCGATGCCGACGACACTCTTTGGGACAACCGGACTTATTACGACCGTGCGGAGGACGTCTTCACCGAGACGCTGAAGGAATACGGCCCGGCGGCGGAACTTTCGGATAAACTGTTTGAGGTCGAGTCGGCGAACATGCCGGTGCTCGGCTACGGCGGCAAGGCGGTATGCATCTCGATGATGGAGGCCGCGCTGAAAATCTCTGATTATAAGATAGATGGCCGCAAACTGCAAAAGATCATCACAACGGTGAAGTCGCTGCTCTCGATCCCCGTGCCGCCGCTGAAAGGCGTCGCTGAGACTTTGCAAATCATGCACGACTCACAGCGTTACCGTATAATACTACTCACAAAAGGCGACATACTCGACCAGGAAAACAAAGTCAAGAGGTCGGGACTTGCGAAATATTTTGAGAGGGTTGTGGTGGTCTCAAACAAGGGACTCGCTGAATATCAACAGCTTTGCAAAGACGAGAATGTTAAGCCTGAAGAGCTCCTGATGATTGGGAACTCGTTCAAGTCTGACATTCGCCCTGTTCTGGAGATGGGCGGCTACGGAATCCACATCCCGTTTCACACGACGTGGCGGCATGAGGTTGTTGAGGCCTACGAACACCCGAATGTAGTGAGAATCAACGAGTTTTCGGAGGTTTTGGATGTTCTGGAAATGAAACGTTGAGTGTGTTTGGCTTTTAATCTTTTAGGCAGCCGATAGGGACAACGAGAACGCCGTCAGGACGACGGTAGGCATATGAGCCGACGCCGGTTAAGACCATCATAAATGACGGCTGCGGCATTTTCGTCGTGTCGATTTTGTCGGCCATCTTCTTTAACGTCGCCGCCGCTTTTTCGATGTTGTCCAAGCCGCCGAGTTTGATCTCAATCAGGGCATACGAGCCGTTGCGTCGGTGAAGCACCGCATCGCATTCAAGGCCTTTCGAGTCACGGTAATGGAAGATTTTTCCGTCCATGGCGTCGGCGTATGTGCGTAGGTCGCGGACTGCCATCGTCTCGAAGAACAATCCGAAGCTGCAAAGGTCATTCAAAAGGTCATCGGGGCTTATGCCGAGTGCCGCGGTGGCGATGCTCGGATCCGTAAAATACCGTGTGTCAGTGCTTTGTATCGCAATCTTACTCCTGAGATTCGGATTCCATGCGGGCATGTCCTCAATCACAAAAATCTTCTTCAGCGCACCGACATAGTCGGAAATCGTCTCCGATGAAATTGATTTGTTGTCATTGTCGATTATCTCGGCGTTCATCTTCTCGAAACTTATTGACGAGCCTTGGTTGCGGGCGTATGACCTGAGGAGCAGACGTGCGCGTTCGCTGCTGCGTCTGACGTTATCAACCCTGTGAATGTCAACATTGTAGATTGCGTCGAAATAATCAAATGCTTCGTCAAGGGAGGCGTTTTTCCTCAACAATGTCGATTTCGGCCATCCGCCGCGGCATATAAGAAATGCCAGCTGTTCGATGTTGATGTCGTTTGACGGAGTGCCGAAATCGACTCCGTTGAAGAGGTCGCTGAGGCTGACGCTTCCCGACGACTCCTCCGATTCCCACAGGCTCATGGTTCTCATCTTGAGCCGTCCGATTCGGCCTGTTCCGCTGTGTATCAACGAATCCTGTTCCGGCGGCACGCTGCTTCCCGTCAGGATGAAATGCCCTTCGCCTTGCCGCTCGTCAACCTCTGACCTGACCATGTCCCACAACGGAGTCATCGTCTGCCATTCGTCAATCAACCTCGGCGTGTCGCCTTCAAGCAACTTCTTCGGCTGCATCTGAAAATCCTGTTGCGCCTCCTTTAAAACAGTAATGTCGCCCAAATTGAGGATGCTTCCCGCAACTTGTTTGGCGGTCGTGGTCTTGCCGCACCACTTAGGACCTTCAATCAAAATCGCACCTTTCCCCTCAAGTCTCCGCCGTAACATATAGTCGGCGATTCTTTGCTTATATTTTACCTCTTTTGACATAAAAAATCTATCATTTTATTTCGGCTGCAAAGATACACATTATTTTGGAGTTACAATATTTTTCCGACATTTTTTCTAAAAATTTTCCGACACTTTTTCCAAAATTATTCCGACACTTTTTCCAAAGTTATTCCGACACTTTTTCCAAAATTATTCCGACACTTTTTCCAAAATATAACTTATTTATGTTATTAACCGAATTGAAATTTAATGTATTTTTGCATCTCAAATCAGTTTTGAATTTTACGTTTAAATCATGAACATCGAACAATTCCGTGAATACTGCTTGTCGCTTCCTTTTGCGACAGAAGACATGCCTTTCGATGATTCTGTGTTGGTTTTCAGGCTTAAAGGCAAGATTTTCGGTGCGATAATTTTAGATAAACCGAGTTTGGTCGTTTTGAAATGTGAACCCGAATATGCTCTTGAACTTCGTGAGCGTTATCCGGAAGTCGAAGGCGCTCACCATTGGAACAAAAAATATTGGAATCAGATTCATCTCGACGGACAAATTCCCGGTGAACTTGTTGAGTCACTTTGCAGGCATTCTTTCGGCGAAGTGAACAAGAAACTGCCGAAAAAGGAACAGATCAAATTTAATTGTTAATAAATATTTACAAAAAACAAGAAAATGTTAAAAAATTTTAAATCATTACTTCTGATTGCTGTAATTGCACTCACATTTGCTTCTTGCGAAGATGAAAGAAAAACTGTGAGTTATTGGGAAACTGACGAGGCATGGTTCCAGACCGGAAAAGAGGTCGATGAAAACTTTGTTGATGCCTTTTATATTGTTTCCACAAATGTCATGCAATCATTTGACTCTCAAGGAAATGAACATTATACGGCGGTTCTGGACGAAAACGAAAGAAAAACCTTGGCGATTGAAATGGATTATGTCCAAAAGACAATTTTCCCCGATTCGATAAACTACTATTCGCCTTATTATCATCAGTTTACGATGAGTGTCTTGGCGTTGTCTCAAGATGATTTCGAGGTGATTTATGACAGTGTGAAAAATGAAGTCTTCGATGCGTTCGATTATTATATGCGGACATGGAATAACGGCCGACGTTTTGTTATAATCGGCTTCAGCCAGGGCGCGATGATGACAAAGGAACTCCTGAAACATATTGACAATGAACAATATAGCCGTCTTGTTGCGGCATACGTGATTGGAAACGGAATAAGTGAAGAGGATTTGGAATGCGAACATATTGTCCCTGCGGAATCGGAGTCAGACACCGGCGTCACAATCTCGTTCAACTCGGTGGAAAGTCCTGACGGCATCTGGGAGCCTGTCTATGAAAACTCCGTAACATGCATAAATCCAGTAAATTGGACTACCGAAGCAATTCCGGACGATTTCAGTTTCGGCGATCAGAATGTGACCGCAACGGTTGACACCATCTTGAATGTCGTGATAGTTGAGGATTTTGAAAAGCCGGAACCGAAATTTAAAGAAGTATGGCCGGAAGACTGCCTGCATTTCTATGACATACAGTTTTACAATAACTCGTTGAGAGAGAACGTCTTATTAAGAGCGTACAAACGTTAATTTTTATTTGCAATTAAAAGTTAATAAATCTTTACAAATGTCATAAACGGAATTTGTCGAAAAAATACAAACATTGTAAAATCGCATCAGAATGAATAAGTTATACGAAGCAATTTTATCAAAACGCGACGACTCACAGGTCGCCGGACTTTCGCGTTTCTTCAAAACCGGCAAAGGCCAATATGGCGAGGGCGATGATTTTCTCGGCATTAAAGTCCCGGTGACAAGAAGCGTTGTCAAAGAGATGTGGAAGGAAACGACTTTCGACGAGCTTGAAGAATGCATCGCGAGCGAATATCACGAGGTGAGGCTCGCCGCACTTCTGGCTCTTGTGCAGATATTCAAACACTCGAAAAACACAAGAAAGCAGTGTGTTGATTTTTATCTTTCTCACACTCAATACATTAATAATTGGGATCTGGTCGATTTGAGCTGTTACGAGATTCTTGGCGCATGGCTTCTCGACAAGGACAGGACGTTGCTTTATGACCTTGCCAGAAACGGAAAAACCATCTGGGAGCAACGAATCGGAATGGTAAGCACGATGGCGTTCATCAGAAAAGGCGAGCTTGACGACACTTACAAAATAGCCGATATTTTCCTTGAGAAACCGTCGCCATTGCACGATTTGCTGCAGAAGGCCGTCGGTTGGCTCGTGCGTGATGCGGGAAAGCGCGACATGAACCGTCTCCGCGAATGGTTGGGGCCGCGCTGCAAAACGATGCCGCGGACGATGTTGCGATACGCGATAGAGAAATTTCCGGAAGGGGAGAGGAAAGAGTATCTAAGGAAATAAAAAAAGCGCCCAACCGAGCGCTTTCTTTTTCTGAATCGTTGATTAGTCTTCTTTTTTCCTGAGAACTTCCTTGATTCTTGCTTTCTTTCCACGGAGACCTCTGAGGTAGTAAATCCTTGCTCTGCGGACAGAACCGATTTTGTTGACTTCGATGCTGTCGATCATTGGGTCAGCAATCGGGAAGATTCTCTCAACACCGATGTTGTTGGAAATCTTTCTGACGGTGAACGTTGCCATCCTGCCTTGACCTGCGCGTTGAAGCACAACACCCTGGAATTTCTGCAAACGCTCCTTGTTTCCTTCAACAATCTTGTAAGTCACGGTGATGGTGTCACCTGACTTGAATTGCGGAAAATCTTTTACTTCTACTTGATTTTCAACGAATTGAATTAACGGGTTTTTCATTTTATGTATTATTTATTTGTTTAATTTTCTGACTTTAAAAAAACGTGCAAATATATAAAAAAAATCAATGCGCAAAACAATTATTAATTTTTTTTCAAAATTTCGTACATCTCCGGTCGTCTGGCTTTTGTTCTCTCCAGTGCCTGCTGGTATTTCCAGTCGTTTATGACTGCGTCGTTGCCCGACAGAAGCACGTCGGGGACGGCCCATCCTTTGTATTCGCGCGGCCTTGTGTAAACCGGCGGCGACACCATCCCGTCCTGAAATGAGTCGGAAAGTGCCGATGTCTCATCGGAAAGTGATCCCGGGATAAGGCGGACGAGGCTGTCGGTGAGCACCGCCGCGGCAAGCTCGCCACCCGAAAGGACGTAGTCGCCGATAGAAATTTCCATTGTCACCAAATGTTCGCGTATGCGCTCGTCGATGCCTTTGTAATGCCCGCAAAGCATGATGAGGTTTTGGTTCATGGAAAGCTGATTTGCAACAGGTTGCGTGAGCATGATGCCGTCGGGACTCATGTAGATGACCTCATCGTAATCGCGTTCGGATTTGAGTTTTGATATGCAGTTGTCAACGGGTTCAATCATCATCACCATGCCGGCACCAGCCGAAAAAGGGTAGTCGTCAACGCGTCTGTGCTTGTCGGTGCTGTAGTCGCGTAGGTTGTGTAGGTGTATGTCAACCAACCCTTTGCTGATGGCTCTTTTCACGATGGATTCGGTGAACGGGCCGTTGAACATTTCCGGGAAAATGGTAATGATGTCTATGCGCATTTCTTCTTGGATTAGTGAAAATTTTTCAGGCTGCAAAATTAGTAAAATTTTCAAAAAAAATAGTACTTTTGCAGCCGTATTAATAAAGGTATAAAAAATGAAGAGAATTTTATCGTTATTTGTTTTCATGACAATGCTTTACGGAGCATCTGCGCAGGTCGCACCGAGCCGTTACTGGGTGCAGTTCACCGACAAAAACAACTCGCCTTATTCAATTGACAGGCCGGAAGAGTTCCTTAGTCAGCGTTCTATCGACCGCCGCGCGAAATACGGCATAGAGATTGACGAGTTGGACATCCCTGTGAATCAAGATTACATTGACGCTGTGGCTGGCTGCGGAGCTGAAATCCTGAATCCTTCCAAATGGCTCAATGGCGTGACAATCAGGACTTTTGATGAGTCTATTTTAGATGAAATCAATGCGTTGGAATTTGTGTCGGGTGTCCGTGCGTGCGTCGATGAACCGTTGAAGCATGATATTAAAGATAAGTTTTATTTTGAGAATGTCACACGCGAAGTGGGGGCTTCCCAACGTGTCTTTGACAATTATTACGGCATGGCGTTCGACCAGATAAATCAGTTGAACGGCATCGCAGTACACCAAGCTGGTTACACTGGTGAAGGCGTTTTGATTGGGATTTGTGACGGAGGGTTTGCTGGTGCCGACAACATTGATCTCTTTGCGGCGGCCCGCAACGAAGGCCGGTTGCTCGGGACGCGCGATTTCGTCAACGGCGGAGTCAATGTCTTCAACGAAAGCGCTCATGGCACCGCCGTGTGGGGACTTATCGGTGGCAAGATAGAAAACACATACGTCGGGACGGCACCCGATGCAATGTTTTTCCTTTGCAGGACGGAGGATGTCGGATCGGAGAATGTCATAGAAGAATACAATTGGGTGTCGGGCGTCGAGCTTCTCGACAGCATCGGCGCCGACATCATGAACTCGTCTCTCGGCTATATCACTTTCGATGACCCTCTGATGAATCACACTTACGACCAGATGGATGGCAAGACATGCATCGCCACGATAGGTGCTGAGATAGCCTGTTCGCGCGGCATTATGATGGTCAACTCCGCCGGCAACGAAGGCTCGGTGGGTAACGAATGGCGCTGGATGGGCGTGCCGGCTGACGGCGAGAACGTATTCACGGTAGGCGCAGTTACTGTCAACGGGGTGCGTGCGGAATTCAGTTCGATAGGACCAACGAGCGACAACAGGATAAAGCCTGACGTGATGGCTCACGGACAGGATGTGTATATCACCGGCAGCATGAACGACTGGTTCGGGCCTGGCAGCGGCACGTCGTTTTCATCGCCAGTCACTTGCGGAATGACGGCATGTCTCATGCAGGCGATGCCACAGAAAACACCAGCCCGAAGTCAGAGACTGCATCAGAAGGGCAGGCAACAGGTCGGACAATCCAGATAGCTTCTATGGCTATGGCATCCCCGATTACATGGAAGCGCTGAATTTCCTGTCGATTTCCGAGACAGAAAACACATCTGATTTATGCATGAAAATCTATCCAAATCCGTCAAATGGCGTTATTTTTGTTGATTTCGGCGTGAAAGGCGATAAAAACGTTCAAGTGTTCGATGTGCTGGGTAAATTGATTTATAATGTTGATATTCAAGATGATAATTCAATAATTCAAAACTTTTTGACTAATTTGTCCTCAGGGGTGTATCTTGTGAAAATGACATCTGAATCAAAAAATGAGACGTTGAAAGTCGTTAAGAATTAAATAGTTGCAGATTATTTGAAAATATTTTGAAAAAAATCGTTGCAGAAGTGTTGCACGTATTGAAAAAGCATGTATCTTTGCGCCGTCTTTGAAAGGGAGTTTAAAAGCTAAAGGTTCTTTGAAGAATTTCCAGACAAAGATGGTGAAGCCCAGGTGGTGAAATTGGTAGACACGCTACTTTGAGGGGGTAGTGACGAATGCGTCATGCAAGTTCGACTCTTGTCCTGGGCACCAACGGAATCCAAGGTATTCCACCCAAAGCCCATGTGGTGAAATTGGTAAACACGCTACATTCAGGGTGTAGTGAGCGGACGCTCTTGGAAGTTCGAGTCTTCTCATGGGCACAGAAATTGAATCGGCATTAGCCGATTTTTTTTGTTCGAACTGTGTTTTTTCAATATCAAAAATCAGACACATGAAAAAAACAAAAAAAGATTTGTATTGTTACATAAAAACATGTATCTTTACAGGCTTTTTTGAAAGCCTCTGAAATGAGGTTCTGTAGATTCTAAAAGTTTAAATGTTAGAAAGTTAATAAAGTTAAAAAGTATATAGAGTTATGGTAAATTTTGCTTTGATTGGTGCGGCAGGGTATATCGCACCCCGCCATTTGAAAGCAATAGCAGACACAGGCAATAAGCTTGTGGCCGCATACGACAGGTTTGACAGCGTCGGACGTCTCGACAGTTTCTTCCCCGATTGCTCGTTCTTCACGGAACAGGAACAGTTCGACAGATTCTGTAGCAAGGTCAAAGGCACTGGCGAAAACATCGACTGGCTGTCGGTCTGCACACCGAATTACACACACGACGCGTTCATCCGCTATGGCCTTCGTATCGGTGCCAACGTCATCTGCGAGAAGCCTGTGGTGCTCAACCCGTGGAATATCGATGCTCTGATGAAAGTGGAGGAGGAGACGGGCATGAAAGCCTATAACATATTGCAGCTCAGACTTCATGACAGCATCGTGGCGTTGAAGAAGAAAGTCGAAGAAGGTCCGAAAGACAAGATTTACAACATTGATTTGACGTATATCACATCGCGTGGCAAATGGTATTACTCCTCATGGAAAGGCGACAACCATAAGAGCGGCGGCGTCGCCACGAATATCGGAGTGCATTTCTACGACATGCTCCAGTGGATTTTCGGTCCGGTGCAGGAAAACATCGTTCACGTGATGAGTTTCGACCGTGTCGCCGGATACCTCGGACTTAAGAATGCCAGAGTGCGTTATTTCTTGAGTATCAACGCCGAATGTCTGCCGCCAAATGCGGTTCAGGGTGAGAAGAAAACGTACCGCATGCTGAATATCGATGGCGATGAGTTCGAGTTCAGCGAAGGCTTCACCGAGCTTCACACAAAAAGCTACCAAAACATATTGACGGGAAAGGGATTCAGGATCTCGGAGGCTCGCAATTGTATTCAGATTGTTCACGACATCCGTAACGCGAGACCGGTAGGACTTGTGGGCGACTATCATCCGTTGGCGAAGATGCCTTTGGCGAAACACCCATTCGGTTGGGAAGATGTTAAGTATTAAGTAATTACATTTTTTGCTGAATTGATAGAGGAAAAAAAGATACCGGTTTTCTATGACATCCGTGAAGGAGAGGTCGTCGAGAGATACAAGAATCGCGGGAAACATAAGGATCGCGAGCAGGTCTTCGACATCTCGTCTTTGTGTGATGAAGAACTTGAGAAAGTCTTCAAGGTTTTGTTTGAGCCTGTCTCGGAGGAAAATGTTGCGTGGTTGAGAAAATATTCGGCCGACAGCTTCAATGTGCCCGACGGTACGGCTCATGTTGTCCTTGCGGAATGGCTTCTCAACAACCAGCGTTACCTTAACAGATATATGATCGCTGTGAACAAGAAACTTGAAACCGGCGGTTATTTCATTGCGAGTTTCGAGACGGCGAGAAAACGTCATGACAAATATTACAAGGCAGGACGCCCGAGATGGCTGTCAAGACTGCTTTACAGTTTTGACTTCTTCTGGCATCGCATGTGTCCGAAAATGAAATTGACCAAGAAGTTTTATTTTTTGGTTAACAGGAATGTCAAACGCGCACTTCCGCGTGTAGAGGTTTTCGGACGACTTTATTATTGCGGTTTTGAGCTGTATAAGGAGTTGTACATAGGCGAGCACTATTTCATCATCACAAAGAAAGTTAAGGAGCCGAGTACCGATGAACATCCGTCGTACAGCCCGTTGATAAAATTGAAAAGGGTAGGTAAGGGTGGCAAGATAATAAATGTCTATAAGTACCGCTCGATGTACGCCTATTCAGAGTATCTTCAGAAAGAGATGTTCGACTCCAATAACTTAGACAAAGGTGGCAAGATACATGATGACTTCCGCATCACCGAGTGGGGGCGTATCATGAGAAAATACTGGATTGACGAGTGGCCGATGTTTATCAATGTGTTGAAGGGGGAAATGACAATAATTGGCGTGAGGCCGCTGAGCCAGCATTATTTCAGTCTGTATTCACCGGAACTTCAACAGCTCAGGACGAAATTCAAGCCCGGAATGCTGCCTCCGTTCTATGCTGACAATCCGGAAACGCTTGAGGAAATCCAGGAAAGTGAGATGCGCTACCTAAAAGCATATGAGAAACATAAGCTGCGCACGAAATGGGTGTATTTCTGGAAAATAATGAAAAATATTCTGGTTAAACATAAGCATTCAAAATAGATATAATCGCACAGCCGGCTTAGGTCTTGAATGTTGAAACAGCGTTGATAAATATCTGAAAAATTATCAACGCTGTTTGTATTATATATTAAAATATGTGTTATATTTGCGTTTTGAAAATTTTTGACGTGTAAAAGTATGTGTCAGATTTTTGCGATATGACAATTCTTTTATAACAGAATGATTTTCAAGTGATTTTTTAAAACGCCTATTGGGTCAGTGTGACTCAAGGGGCGAAGCTGTGTAGAGGCGTTAGTGAGATTTTTAAGAATTTTTGTGTATGAAAGAAGATAATTGGGACATCGTGATAAAGCCGAAAGATCGCATGTTGGCGATCGACTTCAGGGAGATGTGGCGTTATCGCGACCTTTTCGTGCTGTTTGTACGGAGGAATATTTCGACCGCATACAAGCAGACGGTGCTCGGGCCGCTTTGGTGGATTATCAGTCCGGTGCTGTCGATGGTCGTCATGGTGGTCGTTTTCGGAGGTATCGTTGGCATTCCGACAGACGGCGTGCCGCCGACGATGTTCTATTTGCTCGGGCCGGCGGTGTGGAGCTATTTCTCAAGCTGCCTTACGGCGACATCCAACTCATTCGTCACCAACGCAAATATTTTCGGAAAGGTCTATTTCCCGAGGATGATAATGCCATTCGTGGCCGTCACGACGAACCTCGTCTCATTCGGAGTGCAGATGCTCATTTTCACGGGGTTTTACATTTATTACGTTGCGACAGGCGTATCGATAGCACCAAACCTTGTCGGACTGCTTTTCCCGTTCCTCGTTGTGATGCTCGCACTCACTGCGGCCGGGTTCGGAATGGTAATATCTTCAATGACAACGAAATACAGAGACTTACAGCTTGTGTTTACTTACATCGTGAACCTTTGGATGTATGTCACCCCTGTGATTTATCCGCTCAGTATGGTAGAAAACCCGAAGTTACACACCCTGATGTCGTTGAATCCTGTCACGCCAATTATGGAAGCCGTGAAATACGGACTGATGGGCACCGGCGATTTCAGCTGGATGTGGCTCGGTTATAGTTTTGTCTTCATGGTGGTCCTGTTGGCATTCGGAATAATCATTTTCAACAGGACACAGAAATCATTTATGGATACAGTGTAGTTATGGAGAATTTTACGACAGAAATAAAACCAAAGGATAAGCTTTTCAACCTTGACTTGAAGGAAGTCTGGGCGAAGAAATATCTGCTTTGGTTGTTCATCAAGCGCGACATCTTGGTGCAGTTCAAGCAGACGATATTCGGTTTGGGATGGTATTTCATCTCGCCGCTGGTTTCGACAGGAATATACATTATTATATTCAGCCGTGTGGCCGGTATTCCGACCGATGGCATCCCACAGCCGCTGTTCTATCTTTCCGGCGTGTGCCTGTGGAACTATTTCTCGCAGTGCCTGACTAAGATCTCGGAGACGTTTTCAAGTAATGCCGACCTTTTCGGCAAGGTGTATTTCCCGAGGCTGATAATACCCATCTCGCAGGTCATGTCGCATCTGTTCAGGTTCTCGATACAGATGACGCTTTTCGTCGTAGTGTACATCATTTACACAATCCTCGGAACGACAGTCAGGCCGACGTGGTATCTTCTTCTGTTCCCCGTCTTGGTGTTCATGCTTGGATTCACGGCGATGGGTTTGGGATTGATAGTCACATCGATGACGACGAAATACCGCGACCTGAAGAATTTCTTCGGGGTGTTCGTGTCGCTGTGGATGTACGCTACTCCAGTTGTATATCCGATGAGCGTGATTAAGAACGAGACGTTGGCTAACATCATGAGGCTCAATCCGTTGACATCAATCATCGAGTCTTTCAAGTACGGCGCGATGGGAGCCGGAGAGTTCAGCTGGGGCTGGCTCGCCTACAGTTTCGGCATCATGGTGGCGTTGTTGCTGATTGGCATCTTGATGTTCAACAGGAAGCAGAAGGTGTTTATTGACACGATTTGAGTTGAGATGGAGCTGGTTGATTTCACATCGTGCCCAAGGGTAATGAGTAGGGCTTATAATGGCGCCAACGGCAAAAAGATTGCCGTGAGCTATAAGGACGAGGTGTGGATTTTGAAGTTTCCTAACGATGTGAGAGAACGTCCTAACGAGCAATCCTATTCAAATAGTTGTTTTTCTGAACATGTTGGCTGCACCATATATGACTTGCTTGGCATTCCGGTGCAAGAGACCCTATTGGGGACTTTCGTCAATGGAAGGACTAAAGTGGTTTGTGCATGCAAGGATTTCACGAAGCCAGGCATGAGACTTTTTGATTTCTGCTCGATAAAGAATACCGTTTTGGATTCGGGAAGCGGTGGAACGGGCACCGAATTGAGAGATGTACTTGAAGCCGTCGAACAGCAACAGTTTATGGACTCATTTGTGGTGCGACGTCGTTTCTGGCAAATGTTTGTTGTTGACGCTCTGCTTGGCAACTTCGACCGACACAATGGCAACTGGGGCTTCCTTGTGGATGAGAATACGGGAATGACGGAATTGGCTCCCGTTTTCGATTGTGGAAGCTGTCTTTTGCCGCAAGCCGATGAGATCATCATGACGCGATGCCTCGAAAATGAAGATGAACTCAATGCAAGGATTTATTCGTTTCCTTCGTCGATGCTGAAGATTGATGAAAAAAAGATCAATTATCTCGAGTTTTTGACAAATTGCCGTGACGAGCAGTTCCTCGCTATTTTGAGAGAGTTAAGGCCCGCAATCCAAGCCCTTGATTTTGAACGAATCATGGCAGAAACACCATATATGACCGATTTGCAAAGAAGGTTTCTGACAAGATACCTTACTGCGCGTCGCAAGATACTTTTTGCCGAAAAATGACTGAAGAAAAAGATAAGACCGCACAACAGCGTGCTTGGGAGCATGGGCTTCCGGGCTATCTGCAGCACGACCTTGATGCCTATAAAGAAGGCTGTCGCACAGATGACCATCTTCTTGATTGTCTGTGGTGCGAGTTGTATGGTTCCATCAATGGTGCCGAGATTGACGACCAAGCCATCACTCATGAACATGCACAGTATCTGAGGAAGGAGTTTTTGGGATTGAACGTTGAATGAAGTGCTGCGTACCTTGCGTATCTTGAACGAGGACAACAGCATAACCGTCTTCAGCTTGATTGGCCGTAAGGACTTGATGGCAGAGTCGTGATAATAATATTTGGTTTATAGGAAAGAAAGAGAATATAGATAATGACAGCAATAGAATTTGAAAACATATCCAAGCAGTACCGCTTGGGATTGGTGAGCACGAAAACCTTGAGTCACGACATCCGTCGTTTCTGGATTACCAATGTATTGGGGAAGGAAACCCCGTATCTTAAGATTGGCGAGACCAACGACCGCTCGACAAAAGGCAGTTCGGAATACGTCTGAGCCTTGCGCGACATCAACTTCAAGGTTGAGCAGGGCGATGTGGTCGGCATTATTGGAAAGAATGGTGCCGGCAAGAGCACGCTTCTTAAGCTGCTTTCCAAGGTTACAGGCCCGACAACGGGAACCATCCGCGCTAAAGGCCGTATCGGTTCCTTGCTCGAAGTGGGAACAGGTTTCCATCAGGAAATGACCGGACGCGAGAACATCTTCCTGAACGGAGCAATCTTAGGAATGACAAAAAATGATATTCAGCGTAAACTTGATGAGATTGTGGATTTTTCAGGTTGCGAACGATATATTGATACGCCGGTGAAGCGCTATTCTTTTGGAATGATGGTACGTCTCGGTTTTGCAGTTGCGGCACATCTTGACCCTGAAATTCTAGTCGTTGATGAGGTCTTGGCTGTTGGTGATGCCGAATTTTAGAAAAAAGCAATTGGTAAGATGCAGGATGTGAGCAAGGGCGAGGGAAGAACAGTGCTGTTTGTGAGTCATAATATGACGAGTGTCCGCAGTTTGTGCAAACATGGAATTATTCTAAAGAATGGTTGTCTCATTGACTCTGGTGATATTGACCCGATAGTAAGCCATTACCTTAGAGGTGATTCAGCTGTGGATAATTATAAAGTTTGGAACGAACCACAGTACAAAAAAGATGGTTTTGAATTGCTTGAAATTGGTGTGCGGCCGCAGAATGGCAATTACAATGATGTGATGCGAGTGACTGATGAACTTGAGATCGTGATGCGTTACCGTCTGACAAAACCAGTGGAAAAATTCTGGATAACGCTTCATTTCAAGAATGACAGGGGTGAGAAAATCTTTTCGACTTCTGGTGCAGGACGGTGTTATGAACAAAGACATGATACAGGCGAGTATGAACAGATTGCGACAATACCTGCAAATTTCTTTAATTGGGGGGCGTATGCCATTGATTTCATGTGCTTTAATCAAATGAACAACATTGAGGTGCTGGTTGTCGAAGGAGATATAATGAATTTTTCCTTGACAAACTGTGCTATTGAAATGGGTGGATATATGTGTAAGGAACCTGGCGATATTACACCAAAGTTTGATTATGTAGAGAGAAAATTGAAATAAAAAATGGGTCTGAAATCGCAAATCACAGTAACATCTCCACTTCTTCCAAATCTCGAAGAATTCAACAATCTCCTTCAAGAGATTTGGAACAGCAAGTGGATTACGAACAACGGACATTTCCACAAGGAATTGGAAAAGGCCTTGTGCGAATATTTGAAGGTTCCGTATATCAGTCTGTTCACTAACGGCACCTTGCCGTTGATAACGGCTTTGCAGGCGTTGAGGATTACGGGTGAGGTGATTACTACACCCTACAGTTTTGTGGCAACGACCCACTCGATTTGGTGGAACGGTATCAAACCGGTTTTTGTTGATATAGACCCGAGCAATTGCGGTTTGGACCCTGATAAGATTGAGGCTGCAATCACACCCAAAACAACAGCCATCATGCCGGTGCATTGCTACGGCAAGCCTTGCGATACGAAACGCATTCAGGAAATTGCTGACAAGTATGGCTTGAAGGTGATTTACGATGCCGCCCATGCCTTCGGTGTGGAAGTGAATGGCAAGTCGATTCTTGAAGAAGGCGACATGTCAACCTTGAGCTTCCATGCCACCAAGGTGTTTAATACAGTTGAGGGTGGCGCTTTGATTTGCCATGATGAGGCGACAAAATGCAGGATTGATGACTTGAAGAATTTCGGTTTTCACGGCGAAACTGAAGTCGTTGCGCCGGGCATTAACAGCAAGATGGATGAAATGCGTGCAGCGTACGGTTTGCTGAACTTAAAACAGGTAGATGCTGCTATCGAAGCCCGTCATCAGGTGGCTATCCGCTACCGAAAGGCTTTGAGAAATGTGGAAGGCATTTCCTTCTTCGACGATATGACTGGTGTGCGGCATAACTATTCGTATTTCCCGATATTTGTTGATGCCGAGAAATATGGCATGACACGCGATGAACTGTATTTCAAGATGAAAGAACAGAATGTGTTGGGCCGTCGCTATTTCTATCCATTGATTAGCACTTTTTCGACCTATCGTGGTTTGGAATCAGCAAAACCGGAAAACTTGCCAGTGGCTACCCGCATTGCAAATGAAGTGATTTGTCTGCCTATGCATCATGCTTTGAGCGAGGCGGATGTGGAAAAAGTGATTAGCTTGATTTTGGGGTAAGAATCGCTTGGATAAAACGTAATATAATGAATGTCAAAGAGGTTTACAGTCAATTGCTGAAATTGGATGAAAGCATCCAGATTGAGGTCAAGCAGGGCAGTGAGATAGGCCGCTCTGTCATGGAAACCATTTGTGCGTTCTCAAATGAGCCTGGCATTGTGGAAGGATACATCCTCTTGGGCATCAGCAAGGATTCGAATGGCAGCTATTATGTTTCGGGTGTGGACGATCCTGACAGAATCCAAATGAATATAGCTACACAATGCAGCTCGGTTTTCAATCAACCGAGGTTTGAATCGTCAAGACAATCCAATTCTTTTACCACTACGATAATGCTTGAGGCCATTGATGATGCAACAAGCATTCTTCTTGCAGAAATGCTTTCGAGTGATACTGCCATGAAAAAATCTGCAAAAGACACTGGTAGTCAGCGGTTAAACACTAAAAAAACTACCACGAAAACTACCACGAAAACTACCACGAAAACTACCACGAAAACCATTGATATTTTAGCAAAAATCATCAAGAATCCTTATATTACCGTCGGTAAGTTGGCTGAAATGTTTCAAATCAGCGACGAAGGCGTGCATTATCATATCCGGAAACTGACGAAAGAGGGCAGGATAGTCAGGGTCGGTGGTAAGGGCGGTTATTGGAAAATAATTCAAAGCAAGTGATATGCTTGCCTATGCATCATTTGCTGACAAATGAAGATGTTGAAAGAGTTTTATCATTGATAGTGAAATGAAAAAACAGAAACGACTGATGCTTCTTGGAGGAATCCGTTACCTCCTTCCTGTGATTAAGGCGGCTCATGAACAGGGCTATTATGTCATTACGGCGGATTACCTGCCGGATAATATTGCCCATAAGTTCAGTGACGAATATGTCAATGTCAGCATCGTTGACAAGGAAGCCGTGTTGGAGGCGGCAAGGGAGAAGCGGATAGATGGCATCATGTCGTTTGGCGTTGATCCTGGTGTGGTTTCGGCATCATACGTCCAGAATATGATGGGTTTGCCTTCATTCGGGCCATACGAGTCGGTAGAGATTTTGCAGAATAAGGATAAATTCCGCACATTTCTTGCAGAACATGGTTTCAATGTGCCCAAGGCCAAAGGCTTTCATTCAATGGAAGAAGCATTGAGTGATCTGAACTGGTATGAATTTCCGGTGATTGTAAAACCAACCGATTCGGCAGGAAGCAAAGGTGTCGCCCGCGTCGATAGTTTTGAAGAACTGAAACCAGCATTGGGATATGCATTTGAACATTCCATAAAAGGCAGTGTCATCGTTGAGGAATTCCTTGAAAAGAAAGGCTGTTCTTCAGATACCGACTGTTATTCTGAAAATGGTAAATTGAAGTTCGTTAGCTTTAATGCCCAGCGTTTTGATGCTGATGCCGCAAATCCATACACGCCCGCTGCCTTTAGCTGGCCATCGACATTTACAAAGGATGAGGAAGACTATCTGACATCCGAAATCCAAAGGCTGATTACCCTTCTTGGAATGACGACTTGTGTTTATAATATTGAAACAAGAGTCTCTACCAATGGGAAACCATACATTATGGAACTGACGCCGCGTGGCGGTGGCAACCGTCTTTGCGAAATGCTTCGTTATGCCACTGGCATTGACATGATTACGGCCATAACACGAGCCATGGTCGGTGACGAACCGATTCATGTTGAGCAGAAACCCTATAACGGGCATTGGGCGGAAATCATACTCCATGCCGATAGGTCTGGAGTTTTTGAATGTCTTGAAATAGATGCTGATTTGCCAGCCGAGATTGTCGAGAAGGATTTGTGGGTGAAACGGGGCGACAAAGTCGATGGCTTTGAAGGAGCCAACAATGCAATCGGGACTTTGGTGCTGAGGTTTGAGGATGTGGATAAACTGGAAAAAGCATTGGGAAATCAGAGAAAATGGATAAAAGTGATTGTGAAATGATGGAGAGAAACGCTGTCCGTGATTTGGTCAGTGCCATTGAAAGTCAGACTTTCGACCGCAAAAGCGTTAAAATTGCGGCGAAGGATTTGGCGGTCATTGTCGTGGCTTTTGCCAATGCGGACGGTGGAACAATCGCTATAGGGATTGCAGATGATGGCGAATTGGAAGGAATTGACAAACATCATGAGCATGTGAATGAGTTGCTGCGCGTTCCGTTCGATTTTTGCCAGCCCACCGTCAAAGTATCGGTGGAAAAGTTGCCGTTTCTCCATGACAATGGAGAGTCGGACCACATTCTTCTGATGAATGTGCAGCAGAGCCAGAAAGTTCACGCGAACCAAAAAGACGAAGTGTTTTACCGTGTTGGCGACAAGTCCAAGAAATTGACGTTTGACGAGCGCTTGCAGTTGCTTTATGATAAGGGGGAAATGGTTTATGAAAGCAAATCCGTTTTTGGAGCTTCCATTGATGACCTCGATTTGCAACTTGTTCAATCGTATTGCGATTTGATTGGTTACACCAAGTCGCCATTGGAGTATCTGGAACAGAACGACAAACTGATTGTCAAGGAAGGGAATGGGTACAAGATAAGTTCCGCCGCCATTCTGCTGTTTGGCAGGAAACCGCAGAATTTCTTTCCCCGTGCGCAAGTGCGTTTCATAAAATATCAGGGAACCGAAGCTTTGACGGGTGCCCAGATGAATGTGATGAAAGACGTCGTTTTTGACGGAACCATCCTTGACATGGTGAATAAAAGCATTGCCTTTGTCGGAACGCAGATACGAGAGCATACTTATTTAGGCAAGGATGCGCGTTTCGTCACCAAGGCTGAATATCCCGAGTTTGTCTGGAAAGAATTGATTATAAATGCGATAACGCATCGCGATTATAGCATTTTAGGGACAGACATCCAGGTTAAGATGTTTGACGACCGCATTTCTGTGGAGAGTCCAGGCAATTTGCCGAGTATCGTGCGTTTGGACAATATGAGATATGTGCATTTCTCACGCAATCCTATCATTGCCAAGTTCTTGAAAATGCATAAATTTGTCCGTGAGTTCGGCGAAGGTGTTGACAGGATGTATCGTGAATTGCAGGAGGCCGGCAATCCCTCTCCAAAGTACGAACAGATTGCCTTCATGATTGTCGGAACGGCATTTTCCTCAATGTTTGCACATTCTGTCGAAACAGAGGGTATTCTTACGGAAACGATGGAGGAAACGGGAAAAGACCTAGAAAAAGACCTAGAAAAAGACCTAGAAAAAGACCTAGAAAAAATTTCAGAAAACCAAAGGAAAATTCTGGAACTGATGCGGTTGAACCCTTATATAACTCAAGAAGAATTGAGCAAAAAGATTGGCATCAATTCCAAAAACATTCGGAATAATATTCTCAAGCTGAAGAATGCCGGTCTTATCACCCGTATAGGTCCTGATAGAGGAGGACGCTGGCAGGTTAACGAGATAGAAAAAGGAAAATAATGGATAAGGTGATAAAAACTATGATGATGAGGTTTGAAAATTCAAAGAGTTTGGAACAAACTATAATAAACAATCGCTAAAAGTGATAGTGAAATGAGTGATAATAAAAAACTGATTATTATTGGAATTGGCACAAATGCCAGACATGTTTATGAATTTGTGAGATCTTATCAATTATATGATATTGTTGGTTTTGCCGTCAATGAAAAATATAAAGACAGGGAGCTGTTTTTAGGGTTACCGGTGTATTCTTTGGAACATCTAGAAGAAGAATATGGGAATGATGATTTTGTCGTTTTCATTGCTTTGTTATGGAATAAACTAAATAGGGATAGAAGAGATTTGTATGAATATTGTAAAAAACGTGGTTTTCATTTGACAAATATTGTTTCTCCTCATGCAATATTACGCAGTCCTTTGACAGGGGAAAATTGTTGGATTCATGATTTCGTGATTGTTCAGAATAATGCAAGCATAGGGAGTAATACCGCTATTATGGCTTTTTGTTTGATAGGTGCTAATACGATTATTGGCGATCATTGTTTTTTTGGTGCGAAGTCTGTCTTGGGAGGAGGCTCAGTTGTTGGAGAACAATCTTTCATTGGAATTAATGCAACTGTTTTTGATGATACTATGGTGGGGAAAAAATGTATTGTTGGAGCGTGTGTAGCATTGAAACGTAATCTTCCTGATTTTTCTAGATGTGTTGTATCTTCCGATAGTGTGATAGTAAAGCAATATGTTGAAGAAGAAATTGAAAGTAAATTACAATTTGCGAAAAATAAGAGATAGTTATGAAGCAATCTGTTTTAGGTCTCTATTATGAGGATTTTGTCGTAGGAGAAGAAATCAAGCATGCACTCTCAAAGACGATTTTTGAAAGTGACAACAATTTCTTCAGTTTGCTGACGATGAACCACCATCCTGTCCATACGAATGCTGATTATGCATCCCAAAATCAGCATGGTCAAATACTTGTGGTTGGCACTTTGGTTTTTTCGTTGGTTGTCGGCATGACTGTACCCGATATAAGTGGAAAAGCGATAGCAAATTTGGGCTATGAAAATATAAGGCATTTGGCTCCGGCTTTTGTTGGTGATACGATATATGCACGCACGAAAATTCTTGATAAACGGGAATCTAAAACAAAGCAAGACCGTGGTATCATATATGTTGAAACGATAGGATATAATCAACGGGGTGAGGATGTGATATCTTTCCGTAGGAATGTGCTAGTGAAAAAACAAAACTTTTGATGATATGGAGCATTTGTTTAGAAGTTTAATGTTTGTGCCTGCTCATAATGACAGGTTGATGCAAAGTGCTGCAAGAAGCCAAGCGGATGTCTTGTTGCTTGATATCGAAGACTCGGTGCAACCTTTTGAGAACAAACAGATAGCGCGAGATAAGATTGTTAATTATATCAGAGAAGGCTGTTTTAAAGATAGGATTTTATATCCAAGAATTAATGATAGGGAGAGTGGCCAACTGCTCAAAGACGTATATCAATTGTCAATAGATGGCGTAGCTGGTTTTATGTATCCTAAAGCGACTTGTGGTCAGGATATTTATTTTATTGGGAAGTTGTTGGATACAATTGAGTACGACAAGGGCTTTCCTGTTGGTACATTTAAATTGATTCCGTTGATTGAAACGACAGGTGCTGTAATGAATATCCAAGATATATGTAATGCGAGTCCGCGTGTTACCGCAGTTGCGTTTGGATGCGAAGATTATGTTACAGATTTGGGTGGGAAGCATGATATAGAAGGCCAGAGTATATTTTTTGCACGGAACATGATTGTCAATGGTGCTCATAATTGTGGGAAAAAAGCTATTGACACAGTTCATATCAGAGTCCATGATTTACTGGATCTGGAGCAAAATTTGATTTTATCTCGTAAGTTGGGGTTTGATGGAATGTTAGTCCTTAATCCTAAGGAAATTCCTTTGTGTCATCGTTATTATTCCCCGAATGATGATGAAGTCGCATGGGCAATGGAAATGATTCGATTGACGGAAGAGGCCATCCGTGAAGGGAAGGGGGTTGCCGTAAAAGATAATAAATTTATTGGCCCTCCAATGTTAAAAATGGCCAAAGAGATTCTTGCAAAAAAAGAATTGATTGAGAAAAAGTCATATTAAGGTTCAAATATGGAACAGTTACCAGTTATAGTCAGTATCCGCTGCCTCGCCTACAACCACGAGCCCTACATCCGCGAATGTCTTGAAGGTTTCGTGATGCATGAGAGATAGAAGTTCCCTGAAGTATTTGAGAATATGAAGAATTATTTAAGAATAGCAAAAAACATAGGAAAAACGTATTTGAAGGATCGACGACTTTTAAAGGAAAAAGAGGCTCGGCAAATCCAATTTTATAATTTTTGGCCACATAAAGACGACGATAAATTATCATTTGCAAGATTTATTCGTACTCGACACTTGTTGGATTCTTATCCTAATGGAAAGGTTGCTGTTTTTTCAGTATTTGGCTCGCGGAACATTATCAAGATGTCGGATGCGGATGTGAAAATATTTTATACGATAGAAAATCTTAAAAGATCTGATTTTATCAAATATGCAGATCATGGATTGGGTGTAAAATCAGTTGATTTAGCTTTAGGATTGGAACAGTTTGAGTCAGATAGATATTTAAGATTCCCTTTTTGGTTATTATATCATACGTTGTTTCAACCAGAATTCACAAAAGAAGAAATCTTGGAACGTTGTAAAGCACTTCGATATCCTGACATCTCTCAAAAATCAAAATTTGCTTCACTTGTTGCTGGCGCAGCTTGGGACGGATTAAGAGAGCAAATGGTGGCGGAGTTAAATAATATCTTCCATGTGAATTGTGCAGGTAGAGTTCTGCATAATGATGATTCTTTGGCAACGGACTTTCATGATAATAAGGTTGATTATCTCAAACAGTTTCAGTTCAGCATTTGTCCGGAAAATCATAATTTAGCCGGATATGTATCTGAAAAATGCTTTGAGGCACACTTATCTGGCTGTATACCAATCTATTGGGGGGGGTATGGATGCCCTGAAAAAGATGTGCTTAATCAGGATGCCATTATTTTTTGGGATAGAGAATCAAATGGTAAAGAAGCAATTGCCACAATTAGAGATTTATATGAACATCCTAATTTATGGAAGGAGTTTGCTAGCCAACCTCGTTTAGCTGATACAGCTGAAGAATTTATACTCGATAGTTATTTGACATTGGAAAAGAGATTGGAAAGGATATTTAGAGAAAAAATGACTTTCCAGAAAAAATAGAGTGATGTGTTTGCCGATGCGATAGTCGCATTAGTATTTCATGACCCTAATGCAGCACTTGATTAAGAGTATGATTTGGGAGCAAATATGCAATATACCATAGAGGAGATTACAGAAATGGAGAAAATCTGCAGAAAACATTTGCATGAATGAAATAAAGTTGCATCCAAGGCGTGCTTATCATAGGTTTGCTGGATTTCTTGCTCCACCCGGAATGTATTGAACAATAAAAACCAATCATAGTGAAAGAAGTGATATAAAAACGCAAGTTTTAGCATGAATAACAACCAATTCAACTACACCGTCTGCATTCACTGCATGACCTATAATCACAAGCCGTATATCTTGGATGCGTTGCATGGCTTTGCTATGCAGCAAACCGGTTTCCCTTACGTAGCTTTAGTGATGGACGATGCCAGTACCGATGGCGAGCCGGAAGTGCTGCGTCAGTACATCTTAGGGCAATGTGATGCTGATTCGTTGATTAAGAAGGAGACTGATCTGTATGAATTGGCAGAGGTGAATGCAAAGGACAATCCCCATTGCCACTTTGCTTTTTATTTCTTGAAAGAGAATCAATTCCGTACAGGTAAAAAGAAACCAATCATTGCAGAATGGGACGCACAGGCCAAATACATCGCCCTCTGCGAAGGCGATGACTATTGGACAGATTCGTACAAATTACAGAAACAGGTGGATTTTTTAGAAAGCCATCCTGATTATTCTATGTGCTTCCATTCTGTGAAGATATTCGAACAAACAGAAAAACGATTAGTACCTGATAATATTACGATTGAAGTGTCGGAAACAAGCGACATATATAAGTTGGCTGAATGTGATTTTATACATACGAATACAGTGCTCTATAGAAATGATGAACGGATAAGGATGTTTAGGGCAAAGATAGGATCTCTTCCTATAGGTGATTATCCATTATGGATGGCTTGTGCTAAATTTGGGTTAATATACAAGTTTCACGACGAAATGAGTGTCTACCGCAGAAATAGTACCTCTATATGGGCAACAAAGCCCATTATCTACAAGAACAACATAAAAATGCAAGTTGTTAAGCGATTCTATGAGCTTTTTTTTGCTGATAAACAACTTAATACGATATTTGCCTCTCAATATGTTAACTTAGCAATAAATCAAGCGTGGCAATTATATATAGAAGGAAAAGGAAAAGTCGAGTCCATAAAAATATTATTGTCGACTTACTCGATGTGTCAATCAGTTAAAGATATAAAGAGGGTGAGCAAGCGAATTATTAGAATAATTATTGCAAAATGAAATTTATTAGAAATCTTAAGAACTCATTCAAGAATTTTTGGCTATTGGTAATTGTACCTAGTTTAATGCACTATCCAAGTAGAAGGATTAGGATGTGGGTGGCATGTAGAGTTTTTGGTCGGATTGGGAAAAATGTCGCTATTTTGCGTCATGTAGATTTCATAGAACCTAGTCATATCTCGATTGGCAATAATACAGTCATTAATTCCTATTGCTATTTGGATGGGCGAGACGATTTGGTGATAGGAAACAATGTGGATATTGCACGTGGAGTAACTATTTGGACTATGGAACATAATCCTCACGATGATTACCACGTTTCTCGAAAGGCACCGGTTATTATTGATGATTATGTTTGGATTGCTTCACATGCGACCATCTTGCCTGGAGTGCATATTGGTAGGGGGGCTGTTGTCGCTTGTGGTGCTGTAGTGACAAAAGATGTCCCTTCTATGACTATTGTCGCTGGTGTCCCTGCAAAAAAGATTGGTATTCGGAAGAGCGCATTATTTTATAAACTCAATTGGTTCCCTAAATTCCGATAATTTCAAATTTACCACAATGAAAATCTATATAGCTCTTTTTGAAAATACAGCATTGGATAGTTCTAATCCATTTGTTAGAACGCTTGAAAATGCTATTGTGGATGCACATAATGAGGTGTCCTTTTCTTCCATGAAAACGGATTTTTGGACAGATGCCATCTTTGATTATGACATTGTGCACATAATGTGGCCCAATTGTTTTGCATCAGCCATGCGTCAAGGAGCCAACTTGCAAGAACGATTAAATACATTGAAATTTCATGGCGTTAAAATAGTAGCAACTTGTCACAATTTAGTTCCGCATTTATCAGTAGATGAATATGACAAATTATCATATAAAATAGTGTATAGAAGTGCTGATGTAATCATACATTTAGGGAGGTATAGCAAAAGCTTATTTGAGGAGCAATACTCTAATATAAAACATGTTATTATCCCTCATCATGTGTATGACCAAATATATACTGCAATACCAAATAAAGAAGAAGCATTAACGCACTTACATTTGAAAAACGCTGTATATGCAATCTGCTTTGGACTTTTTAGACATCCTGAAGAAAAAACAATATTATTACAGGCAGTTAAAACTACACCAAATATCAAATATATTGCCAATAGATTTTTAGATATTCCAAAAGGAAAGATAGATAAACGATGGTTTAGACAACGCTTGAAATGGGTTTATTATAAATTGAAATATCCAAATTTAATATTGACAGGCGAAAATTTTGTAACAGAAGAGGATTTGGTGTACTATTATGCAGTGTCCGATATTTCTTTTATTCAAAGGTTGGATACTTTGAATTCTGGGAATGTTTTTTTAGGGATGTTAATGGGTAATGTTATTGTTGGACCAGATGCCGGAAATACAGGAGAAATATTAACTCAAAGCGGTAACTATGTTTTCCAACCACACCAAATAAGTTCTGTTACTTCTGCTATGTTATCGGCGCTATCTTCTGTTAAGCAAGAGAAGGGTCTGCAAAATAAAAATTATGCATTAAATAATTGGAGTACAAAAAAAATAGCAGAAATGCATTATCAATTATATAAGTCAATATGCAATTCACATTAGTTTCAGCTGTCATAACAACTCATAATCGCTTATCTCTATTGCCTCGCGCAATAGAGAGTGTTTTGTCGCAAACATATCCCAATATAGAGTGTATTGTGGTCAGTGATGCTTCCATGGACGGCACCGCAGAGTATTGTTCTTCTCGCACAGATATTCGTTTTATCAATATACCCAAGGAAGAAAGCAAAGGTGGAAACCATGCAAGGAATGAAGGAATAAAAGCAGCAAAAGGGGAATATATCGCTTTTTTAGATGACGATGATTATTGGTTGCCAACAAAAATTGAAAAGCAAATAGCATTGATTGAGGAAAAGAAGTGTGATTTGGTCTATTGTGGACTGCGCCCTGAAATACCACAACGAGATGGTAACAGCAAGTTTGTTGACTGGTTGCCACTCGCAGATGGACAAGGTGATTTGAGCGTGAAAATCCTTGCTCGTATCTATCTAATGACAAGCGGAATCATGATTCGTAAATCGTTATTTGATAGAGTTGGCTTATTTGATGAAAATATTCGCTATTGGCAAGAATATGAGTTATCAATTCGTATGGCACAAGAGACGAAGTTCTATGCTGTTAATGAGTGCCTTTATGTGTATAGAATGGATGGAGCAGATCCTAATCGATTGACTAACAAATATCATGCATGGAAGGATAGTGCTCGGTATATCCACCGCAAGCATGCAAGTCTATATAAAAAAGCGTCACTGCCTATTAGAATAGATGCTTGGCGATTATATTATGGTGAAGCTGTTAATAGAGGACGCAAGAATGGTTTGCATATAGAACCGTTTTTGTATAAAATCATTGCTTTTACTCTAAAACGAATACGAATGTTCATTAAATAAAATATAAACTTCATGTCCAAACTCCTCTCTATCGTAATCCCTGTTTATAAAGTAGAGGGTTACATCCGTAAATGTATTGAGTCGCTCATTGTTCCGGATAAGGAACAATTTGAGTTACTCGATATCGTCATTATCAACGATGGCACACCCGACAACTCTGCCGTCATCGCTAAAGAGTATGAGGCAAAATATCCGTCCGTCATTCGCGTCATTGACCAAGAGAATCGTGGTCATGGCGGAGCTTGGAACCACGGCACCGAACTCGCCGTTGGTAAATACCTCTTCTACCTCGATTCAGACGATTGGTTTGATACCGAAGAGTTATCTAAACTCATCGATTACCTCAAAACCGTTGATACGGATATGGTGATGATGGACGATATGAGTTACTATGCAGCAACAGATAAATACTCTATCGGGAATACTAAACACAAAGATTTTACACCTGAAGTCATCTACGACGCCGACAAATTCGATTGGCTTGGCTCCGGACATGGATGGAATATGACCTATGCCCATGATACTGTCTACCGCACCGCCATGCTACAAAAGTATTTACCCATCTTTTGTGAAAAAGTGATGTACGATGATGTGTCTTTACAGGCTATTCCAATTGCTATTGCCAAAGACTTAATTTATACCAAACTCAATGTCTATCGTTACTATATAGGTCGTGAGGGACAATCTTTCGATCCCAAAGTACGAGCCAAACGAGCAGCTAACGATGTGGGGAAGGTGTTGGAGTTTATCCTTCGTTGGTATCGCATCCATTGGGATAGTATTCCAACCGGCGGTACTCGTGAGGCATATAGCAAAGATATGCGTCAGTCCAGCGGTGCGTGGCATTACTATGAACTCTGTGAGTTTCCACTTAAAATATCCGGTCCGGCATTACGCGAATGGGATAAACTTATTAAGACGGAGTTCCCTGAGATTAGAGTGG
Source organism: Bacteroidales bacterium (assembly GCA_045600605.1). Classification (GTDB taxonomy): domain Bacteria; phylum Bacteroidota; class Bacteroidia; order Bacteroidales; family F082; genus Limimorpha. The sequence goes on along the minus strand of JAZRYG010000037.1, from coordinate 13,069 downwards.
ATCGCAATATACGCCTATACCGGGCCTTACCCACGTGGCTATTTGTCTATTGGGTTCGCTTTGACCGCCTATATCACAAAGGTATCAAATTTATTAAACGCAAACTCCATATTAAATAGTTATGGCAAAATACGACTACCTCATTGTAGGCTCCGGTCTGTTTGGAGCTACGTTTGCTTACTTCGCTCGCAAAGCCGGTAAACGCTGCCTTGTGATTGATAAGCGCCCTCAATTGGGTGGTAATGTCTATTGCAAGCAGGTCGAGGGTATCAATGCCCACCAATATGGCGCTCACATCTTCCACACCAACAACAAAGAGGTTTGGGACTTTGTCAACTCGCTCGTAGAGTTTAATCGCTATACCAACTGTCCCGTCGCCAACTACAAGGGCGAACTCTACAACTTGCCTTTCAATATGAACACCTTCTGCCAAATGTGGAAAGATGTGCACACACCCGAAGAGGCACAAAAACGAATAGAGGAGCAAAAAGCAGAAGCAGTAGCGGCATTGAATGGTTGCGAGCCTTCCAATTTAGAGGAGCAAGCACTATGTTTGGTGGGTAAAGATATCTTTGAGAAACTCATTAAGGAATATACCGAGAAACAATGGGGACGCAGTTGTAAAGACCTACCAGCTTTTATCATCAAACGTCTGCCTGTTCGCTTTGTCTTTGATAACAATTACTTCAACGACCGCTACCAAGGTATTCCCATTGGTGGGTATAATGTGCTAATAGACAAACTCCTCGAGGGTGTAGAGATACGCATCAATTGCGACTTTTTCAAAGAGTACAAAGATAACTGGCGCAACATTGCCAGTCATCTCGTCTATACCGGTCCTATCGACGAATACTTCAATTATAAGTTAGGTCGGCTTGATTGGCGAACGGTTACTTTTAAGACGCGCATTGAAGATACGCCTAACTATCAAGGCAATGCGGTAATCAACTATACAAGCCATAAAGAACCTTATACTCGTGTCATTGAACACAAGCATTTTGAGATGTTTGGTCAAGCGGTTTATGACAGCCCAAAGACAGTGGTGAGTGAAGAATACTCCACGGAATATAAGCCAGGTATGGAGCAGTATTATCCGGTTAATGACGATAAGAACAATGCTTTGGCAGAGCAATATCGGGCGATGGCAGCTGAAGAGTCAGATGTCATTTTCGGTGGCCGTTTGGCTGAATATAAATATTATGACATGGCGCCGGTTGTCGAACAAGTTATGGAAAAATGTAAAGGTTTGGTCGTGAAATGACAATTTGAACATATATTCTCCACAGCATCAGCATTCAAAAACATATCCAAGCAATACCGCTTGGGACTATGAAAATGCAAAAATACACGTTACGCCTTGAAGCGTAACGCCAAATGGTGTAATTGTGAATCCTTTTAGTTACATATCGAAATATAAAGGGAAAGAAATCAAATAACAGACTATGAGCGCATCAATCATTCCGTTGAAAATATCGCAGTTGGCCTTGTTGGTTTCGCAACGCAAGCACATTCCCGTGAATGTGGCGTTGGGCTACATATATGATACGCCGTTTTACGCCAAGTTATACGATGAAGATGCCAAGTGGTGGTATCTGGATACGGAGTCTTTGTATAAGCTGTTGGAGCAGAGTTGGTTGCCTGACGGTCGTGTTATCTCCAATAATGTTGTGGTCTTTTTGACCTTCTGTATGGAGAATTACGCCAAGAGGCATAATATGACATCTCTGGAAGCATACGCTCTTTTCCGCCACTATCATGTGGATGAGTATTTGATTAATGGCTTTGACATGCTTCACACACAAGGGGTGGATGCCATCCTTCATGATATGGAAATATTTATCAAAAACCGTAAAAATCAAGGGAAATGAAATTGTATCACGGTTCTGTAGTATCAGTCAAGAACCCGAATCTCCGTCAGGGCCGCCCCAATACGGATTATGGTAAAGGATTTTATACAACGGTGGATTTTGATCAGGCTGAACGTTGGGCCCGTATCCGCCGGGATCGTGCAGGTGGCGGCAAGGCGGTTGTTTCCGTGTATGAAGCGGGGGATGACCTTTTGCAAAGGAAAGATTTCCGTATTATGGAGTATAATGGAGCAACGAAAGAATGGCTGGACTTCGTGGTTGCCAATCGCCGCTATGCCCCGTTGCATGATTATGATATTGTCCTTGGTCCGGTTGCGAATGACAACTTATATGCTACGATCAGTCTTTATGAGAATGGAGAACTGAGTGCAGAAGCCGCTGTTGTTCAATTGAAGACGCACATCCTTTTTAACCAGGTCTCGTTTCATACGGACAGGGCTTTATCGCAATTGAATTTCGTAGAATCAATAATAGTATAACAATTATCATTGCGAATCATCCACCGACCCATGAACGGGAAATGTACCGGATAACAACAAATAGTCAGAGATGCGTTATCTGTTCATTGGCGACCCGTTTTTCAGGCGTTTTCTGATGGAGTGAGGAAATGAAAAAGTATAAATAGAATTTATAAATATATGCCTACAGCAATTGAATTTGAAAACATATCCAAGCAGTACCGCTTGGGACTGGTAAGCACGAAAACCCTTAGCCACGACATTCGTAGGTTTTGGATTACCAACGTGCTTGGAAAGGAAGACCCGTATTTGAAAATCGGTGAGACCAACTACCGCGCCACCAAAGGCAGTTCGGAATACGTCTGGGCCTTGCGCGACATCAACTTCAAGGTGGAGCAGGGCGATGTGGTCGGCATCATCGGAAAGAACGGTGCCGGAAAGAGCACGCTTTTGAAACTCCTCTCGAAGGTAACAGGTCCTACAACGGGAACTATCCGTGCGCGAGGCCGTATAGGTTCGTTGCTTGAAGTGGGAACCGGTTTCCATTCAGAAATGACCGGCCGTGAGAACATTTTCCTCAATGGCGCCATCTTGGGCATGACCAAACAGGAAATAGCCCGTAAACTTGATGAAATTGTTGATTTCTCAGGCTGCGAGCGTTACATTGATACACCTGTGAAGCGTTATTCATCGGGCATGATGGTGCGCCTCGGATTTGCCGTAGCAGCCCACCTCGATCCGGAAATTCTTGTAGTTGACGAGGTGCTTGCCGTTGGCGATGCCGAGTTCCAGAAGAAAGCCATCGGCAAGATGCAGGACGTGACCAAGGGCGAGGGAAGGACGGTGTTGTTTGTGAGCCATAATATGACGAGTGTGAAAAATTTGTGTCATCATGGAGTGTTATTGGAAAATGGACGAGTAAAATTTACTGGTGGCATAGAAGAGACAGTGAACACATACTTAAATGAAAAAATTGAGCAGTGCCGTATTACTCCATGGAAACCGGATGAAGGGCCTTTACAGAATGGCATTCGCTTACGTAGTGCCAAAATCCTGAATAAAGAGGAAATCTTATATGCCGGTGATGCTATAGAGCTGGAATTTGAAATTGAATCGGAAGATCCGCACATGGCTGAGTATAATATTACGTTCTTGGTGAAAGATGAAATGAGCAATTTCTTGTTTGAGGGGTCTACTGCTCAATCTGTTCGCTTTGTTCCAAAAACTGGAAGTGGAATTTATCATGCTAAAGCGACTATTCCTGCCAATTTGATGAATGAGGGAGTATATGATATTTGGCGTATCTTCTTTGTGAAAGATCGTGTGACTTTGCAAGCACGTTTCGAAAATACATTAGCTTTTGAATTGAAGCGTAAACAAATTGATGCTTTTGGTTATCAGGGAGCAAAGATGGGGTTGGTTCGACCGAAGATCGAGTGGGAAATGTCATATAATGACCAGTTGGCCGTCTCGGATTTTGTAAAAAAATAACTATTATATCATAATTATGGAAAAGAAATTGATAGCCGTTACTAAGTCTTCAATGCCTTCTTTTGAGGAATATTGCGAAGAAATTAAAAAATTGTGGGATAATCGCTGGCTCTCCAATCGCGGTTGTATCCACAAAGAGTTTGAGCAGATGTTACAAGACAGGTTAGGTACACCTTACGTGTTCCTGTATGCCAATGGCCATGTGGCATTGGAGGTCGGTATTGATGCGTTGCAGTTGCCTAAGGGCGGGGAGGTGATAACTACTCCTTATACGCATTGCTCTACTACACATTCCATTGTCCGCAATGGGTTGGTTCCTGTGTTTTGCGACGTTAACGACAAGGACTTTACCATTGATGTCAATCAGATTGAAAAGTATATCACACCCAATACGGTTGCGATCATGGCCACACACGTCTATGGCGTGATGTGTGATGTGGATGCCATTGATGCCATTGCCAGGAAACACAATCTGAAAGTGATTTATGATGCAGCCCATGCTTTTGGCGTTACGCGCAATGGAGTAAGTGTTGCCGCTTTTGGCGATATGGCCATGTTCAGCTGTCATGCAACCAAAGTGTTCCATACTATTGAAGGCGGTATAACCGTGTTTAAGGACAAGGCTCCGTATGACATTATCAATAGTTTGGTGAATTTCGGCTTCGATGGTCCTGAAGAGGTGCAGTTCATCAGTACCAATGCACGTATGAATGAGTACGAAGCGGCAATGGGCATCTGCAATCTTCGCCATTTTGAGGATGAAGTGGCGAAACGCAAGCAGGCATACGACAAGTACGTTGAGATGCTTGGTGATGTCCGTGGCATACGTTTCATCGAGCCACAGGCGGGCGTGACGCAGAATTACGCTTATATGCCTATCTTTTTCGATGGCTATAAATACACGCGTAATGAGATTCAGGCAAAACTTCAGGAAGAGAATATCCTTGCCCGGAAATATTTCTACCCGATTATCCCGGATTTGGCTTGCTACAAAGGTAAATATGCTGGCGAGACCTATCCAGTCGCCAAACATGCAGCTGAAACAGTTTTGGCCATGCCTATGTATGCCGACCTTTCTCCCGAAGATGTTGAACGTATTTGCAATATTGTGCTGAAATGATGGTTGCTTCTTCATATTATTCAGAAGATGAATTATTGGCGCTTGGCTTGAAATCGGTTGGTAAAGATGTGCGTTTGAGTCGAAAAGCCAGCTTGTATGGTGTCGGTAATATTTCGATTGGAAATCATGTGCGTATTGATGATTTTTGTGTGCTGAGTGGAAATATTTCTATTGGCAATTATGTTCATCTTAATCCTTTTACAGGTGTGTTTGCAGGGAAAGCAGGCGTTACTTTTTGCGATTTCTCAAATCTTGCAAGCCGTGTGACTATATATGCTGTTAGTGATGATTACAGTGGAGAGTATATGACGAGCCCACTTATTCCTGATGAATGTTCTAACATTAAACAATCATCGGTCTATGTTGGCAAACATGTAATAATAGGAACGGGTTGCAGCATATTGCCTGGTGTCACTATAGGTGAAGGATGTGCCGTTGGTGCCATGTCGCTTGTGAAAAATAGTACCGAACCTTGGGGAATATATGCAGGAGTTCCATGTCGGTTCCTGAAAGAAAGAAGTAAGAATCTGCTTAAGTTTGAAAAGGATGAATACTAACCCTTTGGTCAGCATTGTTTGCCTTACTTATAATGAAGTGCAGTTCGTGAGGGACTGTTTCGATAGTTTTCTCTCGCAAAAAACGAACTTTCCTTTCGAAGTCTTGGTGTATGATGATGCTTCTGTTGATGGCACCCAAGATATTATACTGGAATATGCATCGAAATACCCTGGCGTGTTTAAGCCAACATTATATAAGGAAAACAATTTTTCAAAAGGGTTGGGCTTTTATGGCTTGAGGGTTGGTTTTTCAGAAGCACGAGGAAAATATATTGCTTATTGCGAAGGCGATGACTATTGGTGTGATTCAAATAAATTACAGAAACAAGTCGATTATCTGGAATCGAATTTGGAATGTGAAGTCTGTGCTCATGAAACGAAGATAAGAAATGATGAGGATTCAAAAGAAGATGGTGTTTTGTTTACACATACCAAGGTGAACATTTTCTTGGATAGGATGAAACAAAACCACTTTTCTTTTGAAGACACTTTGACTGGCAATATTTTCCATATTTCTTCAATGATGTTCCGAAATTCAGCACCTATTAAATGGCCTGACTGGATATGTGAGGTAAAGGCTTTGGATATGGTGCTTTTTATGTTGCTTGCAGAGCGAGGCGACATATACTTGATGCGTGATGTGATGAGCGTATATAGGCATAATCAAAAGAGTATCACATCCACCCAAACGGAATTCTTCAACCAGGTGGCATTTAATAATGCTTCAATGGATATTCTGGAGAAAATGGATGAATATTGGGAGGGCAAATATCATAAAGAAATCAGCAAGGTTGAGTCCAGATACTATATGAACAATATGTTTTGTTATCTTAGCAAAAGTATGCGCAATTTTGAAATGGCGAAACTCATGGCGAAGAAAGCCAGAATGTATGACAGGATAACTTTCTGGAAGTATCTGTTTGTTGAATCATGGGAAAAATTGAAGAAGCATATTTGATTATGGCAACTCGATTAAGAAATATAAAAGTATTACAACCTCTTTTTCAGTTAAGGGATTTTTTTATGGAGAAGTTTCATTTGTTTGAAGTGAAGAAGAATTTTAAACAATGGGCTTATTTCAAACGAGCTAAAGTAGAGGACGCACTACGTCGTCGACAAATCGCCAAACAGATACGCAAGCTTCCTGCAAATATGTTAGCACTTTCAACAAAGTGTCCCAACATTATTGTGTCAATGACCAGTTACGGGAAACGCGTTAATTCTTCAGCAGCCTATGCGCTTTATTCCATTTTGACTCAAAAACAGTTACCTAATCGAATCGTTCTCAATCTTGATCAGGAAAGATGGAATAATGAAAATATACCCCAATTATTGAAGCATTTACAAAGGGCAGGGGTCGAAATCAATTTTTGTGAAGATGTGGGGCCACACACAAAACTGCTTCCTGCATTACGGAAGTTTCCTAATGATATTATTATCACGACCGATGACGATATATATTATGATGATACCTTGGTGAGCGAATTGTTTGATGGATTTAATCAATCGGATAAGCGATCGGTTATTTGTAGGGATGGAAAATATATTTGTAAGCATAATGGGACATACCTTCCTTATTCACAAAATCCTCATTGTAATGAAAAATGTAATGACGAGATAGTCTCCATCATTCCTTTTGGTGTAGGAGGCGTTTTATATCCGCCACATATTTTCTCAAAGGAGATATTTAATAAGGAAGTTTTCCGTAATTTATGTCGCTTCGCGGATGATGTGTGGTTTGGAGTGATGGAATTAAGAGAGAGTGTGAACATTATTTATTTGCGCATAAATTCTCGAGATAAGTCTATCCCCGTAGATCGTGAAATAGCCTATTCTTGGACAGATTCACAGAATTTAATGTTTTTAAATGATACACTAGGCAAAAACGATGAACAATATGCTGCTTTACTTAAATTTTATAATCTTTAGCAATATAGTTGTATGGATGATAGAATAAGATACATAGATGCGATGAAGGGATCGGCCATCTTTTTGATGGTAATGGGACATGTTTTGTCAAGTCTTTTTCCGAATCCGGTATATGTGCTTGAGCATGAGCCTCGTTGCTTAATGGTTCTATTTAGGGTTATTTATAGTTTTCATATGCCTTTATTATTCTTTTGTTCAGGTATAGTTTCCGTTAGATTATTACATGGTTGGAATAACTTTGGACATACGCTCTGGCGTCGTTTTTGTACTTTAATTGTTCCGTTTTTCGTCGTTGGATTTTTGAGATACGCTATTGGCGGACCTTTCTTAGATTATTGGTTTTTGTGGACCCTGTTCCAATTTATTGTAGTTACAATGCTCATAGACATGGTTACTCATTATTTTGGGAAGTATAGCAAGGCATATTTTATAACTTTACTCATGACAGTAGCTATCATTACTACTTTATTAAGTAAAAAGGCAGAAGCATATGACGTTTTACCATTCATTGATTTTGGACATTGGTCAATGTATTTATTCTTTGTGTGTGGAGTATTATTTGATAGATGTAAAATTGTGAAGTCAGTTCTCGCCAAGAACTGTATTTATACTCTTTTGCTTGTGATTTTTATGTTTTTGACATATTATATTACTATTACTAATCATCGTCCTCTTGGTATCTCGTATCTTCGAGTTATTATTCCTTTGTCTGCTATTGGTGTGGTTTTATATTTATTTAAGGAGTGTTGGGATAATGAGAGTAGGGTTATTTTGTTTTTCCGTAATATTGGTTTCTATTCTTTAGAGATATATTTATTGCATTTTTTTGTAATACCTCCATTATACGTATTAGGTAGCTTTCTTGTAGACTATGCGAATGGTGGCGGGGGGGAGGTATTGTATTCGCAGAAATTTTGATTTCAATCATGATTTCGTTGATAGTTATTTGTTTATCAATGGTACTGATGAAAATTATCAATAAAAGTAGGTTGTTATCATTTATCTTATTAGGGAGGAAAAAAATATGATAAATAAACTCAAAAAACTCTTTTGGCTACTTTCTCATGTGAATGTTTGCCAAACATGGCAGTTGCATTGCCGTGTTAAGCATCCTCGCAGTGCCCATCTGCATGTGTATCATTGGTCAAAAATCAATATCGACAAATCAGCGGCCATAGTATTGCCGGAGCAGGGTTATTTAGATATTAACATGCTTAATCTAAAGCGAAAGAAGGTGACGCCTTGCACATTGTGGTTAGATGAAAATAGCAAGCTTGCCAGCACGGGATTTACCATGTATGAAGGTTCGGCAATTTGTGTCTTGAGGAATGGTCATCTTTCGCTTGGCCGAAATTCATATATGAATGCCAGCCTTATTCAATGTGCCAATTCTATAACCATAGGAGATAATTGCGCTATTGCTGGAGATGTGCTAATTCAAGATACCGATTTTCATCCAATATTGGATGAAAATGGTAAAGAAAAACCGATCAGCAAACCGATTGTAATAGGCAATCATGTGTGGATATGTGACCATGCAATCATTTTGAAAGGTGTAACCATTGGTGATGGTGCTATTGTTGCGGCTGGTGCCGTGGTAACCAAAGATGTTCCTGCCAGATGTGTTGTGGCAGGCAATCCGGCAAAAGTTGTGAGAGAGAATGTGATCTGGGGGGGGGTAATTAACTGTATATCAATTAGTTATGCACAACAACTCGGATATTTAAATAAATGTGCATAATCAATTGATATTATTATGATTAAAAAAATCTATAGAAAAGTAACGAAGTTCTTTACTTTGAGTAGAACTATAGACATACGTCAAACAAGGTTGTTAAATAAAGTAACTCAAAAAGGAAATGGTGCGCAAGTGACTGTTTTCCATCATTCAAATATAAATATTGCTAAAGGTGCATTATTAAAAATTGAAGGTCATAGTTCACTTGATGTCAATTATGCTCATTTAGATAGAGAAATAATTGAACCTGCAACTCTATGGTTAAGTGAAAATGCAACAATGATATGTCATGGTCATGTCCACATGTATGAAGGAACGAAGATAATTGTTTATCCAGATGCTTCCTTGGAGGTTGGAGATGAAGTTAGTCTTAACGGATGTGTTATTCAATGTGCGACATCTATTAAAATTGGTAACAACACTTCTGTACCTGCAGGAACCTTGGTGCAAGATACCGATTATCATCCGTGTTATGACCATGAGGGTAATCCAAAATGTTATAAAAAGCCGATTGTCATTGGTAATAATGTTTGGATAGCATCGAGATGTATGATATTAAAAGGTGTCACAATCGGTGATGGAGCTATTGTTGCCTCTGGATCCGTTGTAACCAAAGATGTACCTCCTTATTGTTTGGTGGCAGGTAATCCTGCTAAGGTAATAAGAGAAAATGTGATTAGTTGGCGCACAAAAAAAGCCATGGACAATGGGTTGCAACTACCTTTTTAAGGAATTATGTTGAGAAAGATAAAAAAAGTATTTTGGTTGTTTTGTCATACAAATATATGGCAAACTTTTGCTTTGAATGTGAGATTTAAACATCCTCGCAGTGCTCATTTACATGTGCATAATAGGTCATTAATAAACATTGATAAAACAGCGATAATTGACATATATGATGGGGGGGGTATTTGGATATCAATGTTGTAAATATTAAACGAAAAAAGGTTATACCATGTACATTAGTCATTGGACCTGATTGTGTGTTAACAAGTGCCGGATTTACAATGTATGAAGGTAGTAATATTATCGTGTCAAATAATGGCCATCTTTCTTTAGGCCGCAATTCTTATATGAACGCGAGCCTTATTCAATGTGCCGATTCAATTACGATTGGTGATAATTGTGCGATAGCAGGACATGTGCTAATTCAAGATACCGATTTTCATCCGATTTTGGATGAGAATGGACGGGAAAAGCCAATCAGTAAACCCATCGTAATTGGTAATCATGTGTGGATATGTGCCCATGCAATCATTCTGAAAGGTGTAACCATTGGTGATGGTGCTATTGTTGCGGCTGGTGCCGTGGTAACCAAAGATGTTCCTGCCAGATGTGTCGTAGCAGGCAATCCGGCAAAAGTAGTGAGGGAAAATGTAATTTGGAAATGAATATGGAAATAATTCAAACTGGAATCGAGGGACTGATTGAAATACGCCCCAAGGTATTTCCTGACAGCAGAGGGCATTTCTGTGAATTGTATAATCGTGAGCGGTATCGTGAAGCAGGCATTATGAATGATTTCTGTCAGGAAAACCTGTCACAATCGACATACGGAGTGATTCGCGGTCTGCATTTTCAGTTGAACCCTTATAGTCAGGCCAAACTTGCCACTGCAATTGTTGGCCGTATTTTCGATGTCGCAGTCGATTTAAGAGAGGGGTCGCCTACATTCGGCCAGTGGAGAGGCGTTATTCTCGATGCTGAAAAACATAACGAGTTCCTCATCCCCCAAGGCTTTGCCCATGGCTTGTCGGTACTAAGTGATGTGGCTGTTTTTTCTTATCGTTGCGATAACCTGTATCATCCGGAGGTTGAAGGAGGAGTCGCCTACAATGACCCTGATTTGAATATTGACTGGATGATACCTGTTGATAAACAGATTGTGTCGGAAAAGGATGCAAACCGTGTGCTGTTGCGAGAAGTGAAGACGAATTTCGTGTTTTGATATTTTAGGAAAAAGATGAATACGCCTATACTTTTAATTACCTTCAATCGTCCCGAACACACCCGCAAGGTGTTGGAGGCAATTATGGCTGCCCAGCCAAAAGACTTGTATGTCTTTCAGGATGGTGCCCGTGAGGGCAATGAAAAAGACCTTGTAAATTGCCCAAAGGTGCGTGAAGTTGTGCAAAACCTTGTTGAAGGAACAGAAACCAATTTGCATACCTATTATTCCGAAAGGAATCTTGGCTGTGGACCTGGCCCAATGACTGCAATAAGTTGGTTCTTTTCTAATATTAATAGAGGTGTTATTTTTGAGGATGATTGTTTGCCTCATCCTGATTTTTTTCAGTATTGTGAAGAGCTTTTGGCAAGGTATGAAACAAATCACCAAGTTTCTTTTATTGGTGGTTGTAATTATGGCTGTTCTTCCAATTATTCGTACGATTTCTGCTCAGGACATCATCAAACGTGGGGGTGGGCTACTTGGAAAAGGACTTGGCAGTCATTTGATTATCGTCTGGATTCGTTTAGTAGAAAAGATTTTAAACGGATAATAAAGTTTTATTATCCTTCTTTAAAGGAACAAGAGTACTGGCTTGATATTTTTGATGCGGTAAAAAAAGACCAGATTAATGGGACTTGCTGGGATTATCAATTTTATTTCTCATGTTGGCGCAAACAGGCATTTGCAATTTGTCCAAGTGTGAATTTGGTGTCAAATGTGGGGTATGGTGAAGATGCGACACATACTTCTAACGGTGCTAATGCTTTATTGTCTAGAAATGTGGATCCGATAATGCCTTTGAACCATCCTGATAAAGTGAAATTGAATAAAAACATTGATAAGCATTTGATGAAAAGCTATATTATTCCATATTATTATGGAGTTGAAGGATTGAAAAGGCTTCCATATCGTTTGAATAAAAGGATTAAACGTCTTGTGGGACACGAAGGGCCTTGGCTGAAAAAGAAAAAATGACACTTAAGTATTACATACAAAAGTTGTTGGGCCGTTGGCTCGACAAACCATTAATTAAAAAAGGGAAGACCGTAGGTTATTCTTTGGTTCGTTCTGAGAAAGCAAATGCGGTATTGGGGAAGCATACAAATGTTGTTGCTCCTTATTTTTTACATAATGTCTCGTTAGGCGATTATTCCTATATAGCAAAGAATGGGAATTTGAGCAATGTTTCAATTGGGAAGTTCTGTTCCATAGGTCCTAATTTCTGTTGTGGTTTGGGCTTGCATCCTACTAATGGAATTTCTACGGCACCGATGTTTTATAGCATAGAATGTCAGAATGGTACGACGCTTTGTAAAGAAACAAAATATGAAGAACTAAAACACACATCAATTGGCAATGATGTTTTTATTGGGGCGAATGTAACGGTGCTGGATGGTGTTCACATTGCTGATGGTGCCGTGATAGGTGCCGGAGCTGTTGTCGTAAAAGATGTACCTCCCTATGCTATTGCGGTTGGCGTTCCTGCCAAAGTAGTGAAATACCGTTTTGAAGATACAATTATCCAGAAATTGTTAGATAGACAGTGGTGGAATGATGCGGATGTGGAACTTCAAAAAGTGGAACAGTATTTTTGGAATGTTGAAGCATTTTTGAATGAAAAATAAAAATCATGCAACTCTCTATTATCACCATAAACCGCAACAATGCCTCTGGTCTTGAAAAGGCGAGAATTATCGAATTGAAATAATGTTGCAGGAAGACCTCTATACCGAGTTCAAGCAGTCATTCAATGAAGATACGATTGTTACGCTTGCGGCTTTTGCCAATGCCAAGGGCGGGACGGTCTATGTCGGCTTGAAGGACGATGCCACGCCTTGCGGTGTGTCGTTAGGACCTGAAACCGTGCAGCATTGGATCAACGAGATAAAGCAGAAGACCGAACCTGCCATTATTCCTGATGTGGAGGTCGTGGAGATGGATGGCAAGCAGGTCGTCA
>JAZRYG010000036.1:0-41740 GCA_045600605.1 Bacteroidales bacterium | reverse complement strand
TTTTCAATATTGAAGTTTTGCAAATATACAAATAATTTCAGATATGAACGAAACATTATTAATCAAAGTAACCCCCGATGTCAGAAGGCAGCTCATGCAGGAATTCGGCATGAGCGACAGGGCCGTGTATGACGCCCTCGGCTACGAGACCAACAGCTATGCCGCCAAAGAGATGAGGAAACGCGCCAGGGAACTCGGTGGCACCCTGCTCAGGATTGCCGAAATAGAGTGGCCCGACGACGAACAGGCCAAGGGGGCTTAGAGCCTTGGCGGGCCCGAAACAACATCATTCCAGGTCGAGAGCAAGGACTGGAGAAAAGATGTGATTGTTTGACTGAACATGATTGACGTTTTTACCTTTTTCATAATAAGATGGATTTATTTTTCCAGGGCCCGCTTTCTTTTGAGCATTAGTTTTTTCATGATACAAATACCTTTCGGTGTACAGGCCAACCGAGTTTTTTAGAGATGAACAACAGATTTCCGAACAAAGAGGATGCCGACAGGCTCCACGAATTGACGAAGAACACCCATGTGGGCGGGGAGTTCGAATGGAAGGGCACGAGGTACCGCGTGCTGGAACACAAGGCGGGGCCCGAGCTGCCGGGCTGCAGATGCTGCGACCTGTACTACGACAAACCGGCCTGCCTGAACGCCTCGTGCGTGCGCTCCCAGCGCAAGGACGGCAAGAAGGTGGTGTTCGTGAAGACGGAAGGAGGCCAGAGATGAAAGAGTTCACCGAAGAGGAGTTGAGAGAACTGCACAGGATGACCGGAGAGACACCGGTAGGCGGATGCTTCGAATGGGACGGCGTGAGGTACAGGGTGGGAGAAGTAAATGGCACGTATTGCTTTGGCTGCGCTCTTAAAGATCGTTTACTGTGCCGCGATATCGCATGTGCATATAACGAACGGACCGATGGAAAGAATGTAATATTCTATGAAGAGGAAGGGGGCGAGGAATGAAAGAGGTGGTACGGTACGAATTCGGGCCACTGGTGATGGAGGCCGACCTTTACCATATGACATTCTCCCTAATTACGACAAAGGATAACGTCGGGGAGTTCGTCTATGTGTTCCACAGCAGCCTGGTGCCCGAACTGGCCAAGATTCAGGGAACGAAACTCGGATACGCAACGATACAGGCCAACGCAGATGGCAAAAAGTTAGTGTATATCTTCGCACAAACGGAACTCGACGGGAAGATGGAGACATTCGTGGGGCTCCCGTGCGGGACGATACTGGTGGAGGAGGAAGTCAACGTTCTGTTGAAGACGATGGGCGACTGCTGCAGGATGCTGGCCATGGACTTCTCCCAGGTATAGAGACACAGGGGCCGAGGGGACAAACAAATTTCTGTCATAATGTAATCCATATACTAATTCCACCCCAAGGCCCTTTTTCCTTCGTTTCGGCAAGCGAACCTTGAGCGAAGGTAGAGCGAAGGCAGAGCGAAGGTAGAAAAAATGAAAAAATCAATCAAAAAACAACCACAATGGCTATCACATACGACATATACTGCTCCAACGATGAAGGAATGGGCTACGAGCTCAACATAACAAACCCGCGCCTCGGAGACGTTTTCAACTTCAGGATAAACGCATGGCGAAACTCCAACGCCCTAATGAGCATCGACATAGAGTTTGAAGAAGGAAACTCCGTGACGCTGTACCTTGACGAGGCGTGCTGCCGCCAGCTGACAAGCTGTCTGCAAGAAGCAGCAGCAAGAGTGTTCAACATATAAAAACCGACAGTTATGGAAGAGAAAGATTATCAGAAAATGAAAGAGGAGTTGAAAGGCTGCATGGCCACACTAAGGCAACGTGGCATAAAGCTCCTTGCGAAAAAAGAATACATGGCGCCGTACAAATACGCCAACATGGCCTGCCGCCTGCTGTGGGTGGTGGACAGAATGGAATGCCCGGACGGCAGCACCCCCGAGGAGATGAAAGAAGCGTTTACCGAGTTCCTCGTCGAAGCTGTGGCTCTGAAGGTGTTCGTGGAAGTATCCATTCAAAAGGCCGAAGAAGAGGAAAAGGAAGCCGCGTCACAGATATAGTAACGGAACGGTTCGGGAAAACCTATATATACAAGAAAGCAAATGATTATCCGTGCTCAAAGGCCTTCGCATTAAATTAAAAAGCCCTAGGAATGCCCTGTGAAGGCAGCCGTGCAGAACAGAAAAAATCCGCCCCTAAAAGTATAAGACAGAAGCCACGCCCGCAAGCGTCAGCGTTCGTCGAATAGCGTCCGAGGGTTGGGAACCCGGAAGCCCCGCACGGCCTAATTGAAAACCAACAACAATGAACAACAACACGTTTGACGAAAAAACATACATGGCAACACTACGCACATCGAGAAACGCCGGTATGCCCATGATGCCGATGAGGCTCGCGGCTCAACTGATGGCGATACTGCTCGTCTATGGCAACAACGAAGAGTTTGTGCACAGCCCCAAGTTCGGGTGCGATTGCAGGTATATACGGGAAACGTACCACCTAAACGGCGGAGAAGTCTATGACGAGGCGTTTGCCGACGAACTGCAAAAGTGGGTGTCGCAGTATGAGGAGGAGATTGGCTTCGACAAAGCTGCGGAACTGATAATGCAACGATACAATTTCAAACTGAAAAGATAAGCCTGGGAACTTCTCTGACCTCAGCCAGCAATGGCACCATCACGCCGCCGCAAGGGGAATTGCGGGATAAAGTTTGCCCTAAGTGGTATCGAACTCCACCGTGATGGCAAAAGAACAGCAACACCAACAAAACAACAAGCATTATGGACAAGAAAGACAACCCCTACAACGAAAAATGCCTCGGCAAGGAATGTCCCGTGAGGGAGTATCCCCCTTGCGACAAGGAGGTGCCGTGCTGCGTATGCAGCGAGGCTCTGTGCAACAGCCGGCAGCAGTGCCCGGCAAAAGAAGAAAGGAAAGAGCTATGAGCAAACAGAAAGAAGACATCATCAGCGACACATACCTTGCCATCGTCGGAGTGCTGAAAGAGAACAGCGTTGACGGAATGACGGGCATAGAGTGCGCCGTCAGCGCCGTCGGACGACTGTTGCTGACCGTCGCCAAATTCGCGGATTGCCCCGACCCAATCAAGTTCGTGTCGGAGATTCTGCACGGTGCGGCAGACCAGATCGATCAACAGAGCAGGAAAAAAGACAAGTCACCAACCAGAACGTCTTGAGCAGCCTCGGAAGCTGGACCCACCCTCCGAGTGAAAATCCCCTTGAAAAGTAATACCTAAAGTAATACCAAAATCCGAAAATCTCGACTCAAGGTTGCGGCTGTGGTGGCCGACGGAGGGCAAACATTTTAAAAACACAACATTATGGCAAAGGAGACGATAACCTTAAAAGAGTTGAAAAAGCTTCTCAAACAGTACCCCGACGATACCGAGGTGTTGCTGATGAAAGACTGGGACAACTGCCCAATAAACGAGGACGGGTGCTTCGTACCTGATGACGAACACCTCGTCAGTGTCGACGACACCAACTTCTGCCACCAAGTAGCCTACTACGACTGTGGAATTGACGGGTGGAACGAGACGAACCAGCTCATAATAGGATAACATTTTAAAAACACAACATTATGAAGAAAATCGATTTCTCTCTTGAAGTGACATTCCACATCTCGGCACTTGGCTTCCAGGTGGACGATGCCACATACGAATCGCTCGAAACGCTGATGGAAAAACTCGACGGCAGGATGTCCGACGAAACTTCGGACGACGAACTGATGCCGGCAATGACGTACTTGAACTGTGTAGATGTCAACGATGCCCACAGTTGGGAATACAACCTCACACACCTCGAAGAAAGCAACGAATAAGGCATCATGAACCCCGAACACTGCAAGAAAATAGGATGCCCCGCCCTGACGGCTCTGGCCACGGACGAGGGCTGCGGCTGCAACCAGCTGGACAAACCCGACCAGGTGGGCACATGGCTGGAACCCGTGCAGGGCGTGAGCCGCGAACAGTGCCGGAGAATAAGGTCGGCCATAACGAAACATAAGGAAGTGAATGTATAACCCACAAACAGACAACACATGGAACAAAACACAGAAACAAAGCCCGTAAGCATCTACAAGATGCCGGACGGAAAGAAGATGATCCGAGTGAAGACACTCGATGAAGATTTCCTCCTGTACCCCGAGCATATCGACAAAGGCAGGGAGTATGAGTTTGACGATGCAATGAAACGCCTGCAAGAATTGGACCTAACAACGTTCAACAAGAAACAGGCCCTCGTGATGGCTGCCTATCATAACGAAATCAACAAGGCAATCAAGGTGCTGGACGGTGACAAGCTTGACTCGGAGTGGTCAGTGTCTGAGTACAACGACTGCATCGCCTGGTACTACTACGGCAACGGTAGCACGGTGCACAACAGCCGCAAGTTCTACACGTATCAGGTGCGGCCGGTCCTCGCTTTTCCTTTGGAAAGGAGTTTCAAATGAGTAAAAATATACATATCAAAAAAAGCATCCGTCCGAACTCGGGCGAATACTTCATCCCCGACTTCCCTTGCTACACCATCGACCAAAACCTTGAAGTGAGAAGCTATGCCTGTCCCGGGCCTCCCGTCGTGCTGAAGATACACCACAACCACAACGGCGGCGAAGAGTACAACCTGTGGACCCGCGACAAGGACAACAACCGCGTCAAGAAAAGCTTCCAACCCCTGCGCCTGTTCCTGTGCGCGGTGTGCCAGATAGACCCGGTGGAAAACACCCTCAGTTCGTTCAAACTGGACGAGAACGGACACTATATCTTGAAGTTCAAAAAGAACAAAACCCCGATGGGACGCAAACAGTCGGGATACATGGACAAGGACCGGCAGATAGCCAACGCCGTGAGAGGCATAGAACACATGCAGGCACTCATCCGCGCCGCCGACACCGACGACTGGGGCCGCGTGATGGAACTCTTGCACGACTACAAAGAGCTGGTGGTAGACACCGTTTGCTACAAATGCAGGTGCTCCAAGGACGACGCGGAAGAGGCGTTCTATGAGACACTGGAACACATCGTCAGCCGTATGCGCCGAGAGCACATCTGCGTCTACAATTTCAAAGGCTGGCTCATGAAAATGGCCCCGTGTCCTATGTGAAGGCAAGAAAAGCAAGGGGAAGCCGCCTGAATCCTAACGACAAAAGACAATAAAACCCATGGACAAACACCACGCCCTCCCCCATGGAGCCATCAAGGCTGTGGCCCGCGATATGCACGTCTCCGTCTCGCTCGTGTCAAAGGTGGCACGGGGCGAACGGAGGAACGCCCGCATCGAAGAAGCTCTGGGAAAAAAAATACTCGAACACAAAGCCCGCCTCAAACGCATCCGAAGAATGAATGCCAAACTCGACGAACTTCACATTGACGAAATCGACACACAATGATACCCTTAGACCAAATCCAGCATATCAAGCAGGAAGCCGACCTCAAAAAGGTGGTGGAAAGCTTCGGAGTGGAACTGAAAAAGACAGGCGCCAACTACGTTGGCAGATGCCCATTCCACAACGAGAAGACGGGCTCGTTCACCGTGCACCCAAGAAACAACCACTGGAAGTGCTACGGTTGCGGCGAGGGCGGAAACGCCATCGACTTCGTGATGAAGATGAAGGGCTGCGACTTCATCGAGGCGGTGCGCTATGTGGCCGGAGTCATGGGCTACATCGTCACCGACGACTACAACGAAACCCACGAGCAGCGAGCCGTGAGGGAACGCAAGGCCCAGCAGGTGGACGTGAACAAGCTGGCCATGGTGTGGTTTCAGCAACAGCTCAAAGCCAACAAGAAGGCGTTGGAATACGTCAAGAGCCGCGGATGGTCGGACGATACGGTGCAGCAGTGGGAACTCGGCTACGCTCCCGACGACTGGAACGCCCTCTTCGACTTCCTCAAAAGCAAGAAGGTGCCCTACGACACGCTGACACGCTCCACACTCTTCGGCAAAAGCAAGAACGGCACCTATTACTGCAAGTTCCGCGACAGACTGATGTTCCCCATCCTCAACGCCAACGGCGACCCCGTGGCGTTCAGCGGCCGTCTCGTTCCTTGGCACACGCAGGAACCCGGGAAGAAGGATGCCAAATATGTCAACTCTTCGGGCGACGAGTCGGAGGCCGACAACATCTATGTGAAGGGTGAGACCCTCTTCGGCTGGAACTTCGCCCGACCCGAGGCAGTGCGACAGGGCGAGGTGATACTGGTGGAGGGCAACCCCGACACCATCAAGATGCACCAGTTAGGCATCACCAACGTGGTGGCTGCCTGCGGCACGGCTCTGACACGGAAACACGCCGAGCTGCTTGCCCGCTATGTGCATAGGGTGACGCTTCTATACGACAGCGATGCCGCCGGACAGAAGGCCACGGAACGTAACGGACGTGTGCTGATGGAGGCGGGTATGATGGTTTACACGCTGACGATAGAGGGTGAGCAGGTGGATGAGGCCACCGGCGAGGTGACCAAGCAGGACCCCGACACCTTCTTCCGCGACAGCGACCATTTTCGTGAGTTCGCGAAAACGAAAAAGAGCTGGTTCTGCTACGTCGCCGAACGTCGCAAGGCCGACATGGGCGACAACCCAGACCCCACCGAGGTGTCCAGCGTGGCAAACGAAATGGCCAAGCTGCTGCTGAGTCGTGAGGAGGGCGAACGTATGGGCCACATCGACCAGCTGGCAAAGATCATCCCGCCCAAGAAGGTGTGGAACGCCGCCATCAAGCAGGCTTCGCAGAAAACGGCCAAGGAACTCAACAGCCAGGGATTCACCCGCGACCAGGAGCAGATGATTGACGAATATGGTTTCTTCATCCGGAACCACAGCTATCACGTCATCACAACCTCCGACGGCGGGTACCGCCAAGTGAGCAACTTCGAGCTGGAGCCGTTATTCCACATCGAGAGCACCATCAACGCCAAGCGCCTCTACCGCCTCACCAACAACCGCGGCGTGGTGAGGGAACTCGAAATCGCACAGCGCGACCTTGTGTCGCTCTCCGCGTTCAAGACCAAGGTGGAGAGTTTTGGCAACTTCCTCTTCACCGGCTCCGACACCGACCTCAACAAAATCAAGGCTTATCTGTACGAACACACCAAGACCTGCCGCGAGGTTGAGCAGTTAGGATGGCAGAAAGAGGGATTCTGGGCATGGAGCAACGGAGTGATAGACGAAAGCGGCGAGTTGAAAAACATCGACGAGCTGGGCAGTGTGGAGGTGCGGAACCAATGGTACTATCTCCCCGCACTGAGCTCTTTTTTCAAGAGCGACACGCAATTGTTCCAATTCGAGCGCCGCTTCATCCACACTTCGGGCAGGGCCGACTTCCTCACGCTGGCAACCAAGATGCTGAAGGTGTATGGCGACAACGCCATCGTGGGCCTCGGATACTATATGACCACACTGTTCCGCGACATCGTGTTTGCCAAGTTCAACCACTTCCCCATCCTCAACCTCTTCGGCGAGCGCGGATCGGGCAAGACCGAAATGGCTATCACCCTCATGCAGCTCTTCGGCAATCAGGGCAGCGGGCCCAACATCAACACCGCCACCATCCCCGCTGTGGCCGACCACCTCTCACACTGCCGTAATGCCATGGTGCACCTGGAGGAATACAGGAACTCGATGGAATATGAGAAGATTGAGATTCTGAAGGGCGCTTTCGACGGCATCGGTCGCTCGCGCATGAATATGGATCGCGACAAGAAAAAGGAAATGGTGCCAGTGGACTGCGGCATCATCCTCACCGGGCAGGAAAGCACCACGGCTGACAATGCGCTCTTCACCCGCGTCATCTACCTCACGGTGAAGAAGCGGGTGCACACCGACGAGGAGACAGAAGCCTACAACGACCTGAAGGCTTACGAGAAGGAGGGGCTCACCTGCATCACCAACGAACTGCTCACGCTGCGCGAATACGTCATGGAAAACTATGCCAAGCAACTCTCCAACACCGAAGAGGAACTTCGCCAAGCCGTCAACACCAAGAAGATGGAAGACCGAATCCTCATCAGCTGGAAGATGGTGTTGGCCATGCTTCGCACCATAGGCAACAAAGTGGCTTTCCCATGGACCTACGAACATGCCGTGTCGGTGTTCTCCCAAGGCATGGAACAACAGCAGGAGGCAGTGACCGAAAGCAACGCCGTGGCACAGTTCTGGAGCGTGGTGGAAACACTGCTCACCAATGGCGACATCGAAACCAACTACGACCTGAAGATATACTTCGGAAAGAGCAACGTCAAGTGCTACAAGGGCACAGGCGCAAGCCGCATAGAACATGAATACACCATGCCGCTCGATGTGATATACCTCAACCGCTCACGCGTGTTTTCGCTCTACGCCAAGCAGATGAAGGCCACGCAGAGCAACAAGGCCCAGACCGCCGACACCGACAGCATGATACGCATCATCACCGCCCAGGACGAATACCTGGGCGAATGTGTCAAACAGTTCCGTGTGCCCACCCGTCTGCGCGACAACCCAAGCGACGGCAAGAGCTTTACCGGGAGCGGCGCCCAGGTCACAGCCCTACAAAAGGCCAACCGAAGCCTCGTGTTCAACTACGCCAAACTGGTGGAGCAGTACGGCATCGACCTCAACGTCAAAAGTTCGATAGACGACGACAGCGAACTTAATAATATTGAATTACCATATTAATATATATATAATATATGAACAAGATTTACATCAGCGGCCCGATAACCGGACTGCCCTACGAAGAGGCCCGCTCTGCCTTCATGAACGCCGAGAACGCCATCCGCTCACGCTATGGTGCCTTGGTGGAAGTTGTCAACCCTATCCGGCTGGCTCCAAAAAACACCAAATGGAGCGACGCTATGCGGTCCTGCATAGCCGCTATGATGCAGTGCGACTATATCCACATGCTGCCCGGCTATGAGAAAAGCGAAGGGGCCCGGCTCGAATATACTATAGCCGTGAAACTCGGTTTCGGAGTGTGCAACGAACAGTACGACCTGACGGCTTATGGACAGACAGAATGACACCCAGCATCAGGCAGCCGAATATGTGCGAAAGGCTTACAGACACCTTCGCTGGGCCGCCAACAACATGGCCGCCTACTACGAACTGATACGCCCCGCCGACGCTCCTCCAATCGAAGACCCCAACCAACTTGAACTTTTCAAAGTATATGAACAAGACTGAATTCGAAAAGGAAGTAAGGAAGCTGCGTCAATTGCAACGCAGGTTCTTCGCCACACGGAGAGACGACCCCGACAGGACCCGCATCCTCGACATGCTGCGCGATCAGGAAAAACTGGTGAATGATGTGGTCGTCGTCGTCATGGCCCGGCGGCAGCAAAACAACGGCACCAAAAGCGAAAGAGAGGTGTTCTTCCTGGACGTGGCCGAGATGCTGCGCCTTCAGAAAATCTGGATCCAAAACAATGGCGGCAGATGGACGACAGGTCCGGCAAAGGAGGCAGAGGCAAAGGTGGACAAACAGCTCCGCCTTTGGGACGAACAAAGAGCAGAAGAACAGCGGAAACGCATAGAATCGGAACTTAACAAACAAAAATCACTATTCGATGAAACGGATTGTTGACATCAAACTGCACCCACTATCGTGGCATGTGCTGCAGAAGCAGTACGGATTCGACGGCATCGCCGTCGACCTTGGAAAAAGTTGGCTTTACAACATAGTAACACAATGCCTGAGGCGGCACCCTGTGATGTCGCCGTGGGAATTCAACCGGATGCCTCAGGGCATGGTGGATGGAAAAGTATACATCTTGGAGTACGACTGCAACAGATATGGCAGCTACATGAGCATGGCCAAACAAGCCAACCTCTCCGTAATCATCTACCGCCGTGAGCGGGAACGCCTGTGCCACCTCACCGCCACCGCCCATGTGATGGCAGGCGTGAGCCGCGACACGGCGATGCGTTATTTTTTAGACAAAGAGGACTACGACGAGGACGAAATCAGCTTTGCCGCACTCAGAAAACACTACCAACGCCACTACCGACAATATGAAGAAGATATATCAAACGATTTCAACCAATTAACCAATACAAATTGACACAAAATTGTACAAAAATTTACTCGCATTTTGTCCCTAATACTTTTTATATGGAAAAAAATTTTGAAAAGAACCCAATTTGCACCGCCATGGCGGGCATACAATCAGTGTACTACGCTGATGTTGAAAATATTGCATCGTGTTTTCAAAAAAGCGGAGGCATGGAGGTGAATTTTGTCACCAATCACGGGTGGTCGCTCATCGAGGCGGATGGTGTAAAGGCAGAAGCTAAGCATGAAAGCCCGTGGGCGTGGCGGCACAGCGTGAAACTAACCTATCACGGGAATCAGCAAGGCGTGGAGAGCGACCTGATGGAGATGACCCAGCTTCGCTTCTTGGTAAAAATGATTGACAATAACGGAACAGAGTGGCTGTATGGCCATATATGTAGCCCATTGAGATTCCGCTTTGACAGCGACAACGATGGAGAGTATGATGGGGAAACGGCGTACCAAATGACATTCGAATCACTGTGTCCCGGACCAGAGCGAAAAATACTGAGTTGATTTTTCTTGGTTCATACATGAATGTCGTCCATTGTGCGGACGACCTTTTTAATAACAAATTGTACATATATATGTATTTATACATTAATATCTTTGCATCAAAAACAAATATATGAGAGATCACTATTTTAACATAGTAGAGAGTGAGCAGCAGGTTACCATTGAGGTATATGGCACCATTGGTGAAAGCTGGTGGGATGACGGCGTTACATTCAAAGGTGTATCGGAGCAGTTGAAAGGAATTGTTGCCGGTACCAAAAATGTGTTAGTGAAGATCAATAGCTATGGAGGTGACGTGAACGACGCTCTCGCCATATTTGAGCTTCTCCGCTCCATGGGTGACAGAGTGACCACCGAGTGCGTGGGGTTCTGTGCCTCGGCTGCCACCATCATTGCCATGGCTGGACACGTCCGCCGCATGAGTAGCTACGGATTATTCCTTGTTCACAAATGCAGTAGCGTAGCCTGGGGCAACGAAAATGACCTGGAAGCCGAGTTGGAGTCTCAGCGAAAAGTCAACGACAGGATTGTTGCACTTTACCATGACGTGACGGGCACCGACCGCGACAAGCTGGAGGAACTGATGAATGCCGACAACGGCAATGGTATCTGGATGAATGTGGACGAAGCTATTGAGTACGGATTTATCACAGAGGCCATGCCCGACACCAAAGAAGACTCAAAGAAAAAAGCATTCTACGAGAATATGTTCAAAAAATTATTCAATAACCAAAAAAAGTTATCCGACATGAAGAAAAGCATTATTGCATTCGCGGCCCTCGCCGCGCTGCTGGCAATGAATGAGGTCGAGTCCAAAGACAACAAAGCGGTATTCGACGACGACCAGCTGATGAAGATTAACGACAGCCTCGAAGGTGCCGTAAATAAAGCCACCCGGGCAGAGAATGCCAAAACGGAAGCCGAGAATGCTAAGGCGGAAGCCGAGAGCAAGCTTGCTGCCGCCGAGAATGAGAAGGCGAAACTCCAAGCCCGCATCGCGGAGTTGGAGGCTGTCGTGGCACAGACCCCCAAACAAGATCCTCCCGCTGGTGCCAGCGATACCGACAGCAACGAGGCGAGTTTTGAGGACTGGTACAACCAGCAGGGCTACGTCCAGGAGGCCAAG
The DNA here is from genome assembly GCA_045600605.1 of Bacteroidales bacterium. Classification (GTDB taxonomy): domain Bacteria; phylum Bacteroidota; class Bacteroidia; order Bacteroidales; family F082; genus Limimorpha. The sequence goes on along the minus strand of JAZRYG010000036.1, from coordinate 30,050 downwards.
CGGTTGCTCGGACGATAAATCGGAAGTTTAACAAATAAAAAGCAAATAATATGGTAACAACTGATGACATCATTACCGCGTTTGGCAAGTACTACCTGAAAGGCAGCCAAAACAAGAGCCGCCTCCTCGGCGTTCCGTTTATCAGCGGCACAACCCTGAATATCCCCGGGATGCGCCATGTGTCAACCACCGACACCATCTATCAGATGGCCAACCCTATTTTCGCGAAGCTGCTCCAGCAGTTCCAGAAGGGCTTCACCGCCAAGGGCGGCGTGGACTTCCACCCCAACGAGATCCAGTTGCGTCAGTGCAAGGTGGACCAAGAGGTTTACCCCCACGACATCGAAGAGAGTTGGATGGGTTTTCTCGCTGGCGACTCCAGCCGCACCATTGAGCAGTGGCCCATTGTTCGCTATCTCCTCGAAGAGTACATCGCTCAGATGATCGAAGAGGAAAAAGAGACCGACGTGGTCTACAATGGCGTGTATGCCGCCCCCACCTCGGGCAATCCTGGAAGTGGCGAGCACGTCTTTGACGGCTTCCATAAACTCTTACAGGATGGAGCTGCTGATGAGGATTATCCCATCAACACCATCTCGGGTGTCGGTGCGCTCGATGTGGATACCGCTTTCGAACAGATCGAGGACTTCTCTAAAGGCATCGCCTCGCAGTTCAACAAGCGCAACATTATGATCTTTGTGGCTCCCGAGTTCGAACGTGCCTACCTCGAAGGCAAACGCGCAAAAGGCTTCTACAATATCGGTGCAGACAGCCAGATTGGCACCCGCATTGACTTCACCCGCCACACTGTGGTCGGCCTCGAATCCATGGCCGGTTCTACCGATATCTGGGCAACTCTTCCTGAGAATATGTTCCACATCACGAAACGCGGCGACGGCCTACAAAATATCGACCTTCAGAAATCGGACCGCATGGTCAAAATTCTGATGGATTGGTGGGAGGCTGTAGGATTTGGCTGCAACAGACTGGTGTGGGCCAGCGAAGAGACTGTGGCAACAGAAGATGAAGAACAGGATGAAGATTAATAATCAGAAGAAAGGAGAATAAAACAATGAGTACTTGCAGTATTGCTGTGCAGAATATCGCCGAGAGCGACACCTGCGGAAACAACCAGTCTGGCGTGACCGGCATCTATTTCATTCCTAAGTCTGATGTTACCGGAATCAACGCGGTCCGTCCATCCACTATAACCACGTATGCTGAACGTGTGGTGATAGGCAGCTCTACGATGGAGGGAAAAGCTGTCACTTGTCCCACCGGTAAGGGGTTTGCAAAAATGTTCTGCGAAGACGATCTTGGCGAACTCGTTTACACCCCTCAAGGACAGCACGGAAGCCGTTCGTTCAAGGCCGAACTTGAAGTGTTTCACCCTGGGTTTAAAGCAGAAATCCTTGGTTTTGTGTCCGTCCACAATAATCAGGAATTGATTATTGTTGCCGAAATGAACAATGGCGAGTTCCATCTGCTGGGAAACATGAGACGCGGTGTTCGTCTGGCAGATAGCACCAAGGCTACCAGCGGAAAGGCTGTAACCGACCCCAACGGTGCAGAATGTCATTTCGAATGGAACTGCGACGCTCCCCAGGTGTTCTACGACGGATGGACTCCCGAGGATAGCACACACGGCCTACCCTTGGTTACCGACTGATGCGTTGGTGAAAATACACTACGACGAAACTTGGCCTCAAAGCCCTCGGCATAACGCCGGGGGCTTTTTCCATTCCGATAGGTGGGTTATTCGTATTTTTTTTTGAATTTTTGACTGAAAAAACGTTGTAATAATTGTAATAATTGTAATATTGTTGAAATACAACGAATTATATTATTACAATGTTGTAATTTTTTGTAATATTTTGTAATATTTTTCTATTAAAGTGTTGTTTTTGGTGGGTTTTTGATGGAAATTGTAACATTTGTAATATTTATTACAGGCTTGTAATATTGCAAACGTCTGTAAATCAAACATATTACAAATATTACAAATATTACACGAAAAATATATATTCGTGTTTAAAAAAAAATATTTTTTCTGTCCTCTTTTGTTCGATGTTTGTGGTGTATTTTTGTAGCATGGAAACAACTATTAAACAGTGGGTCAAAGACCCAAAGAGAAGTTATAAAGTAGGCGTTGAACTACTTGACAATTATTGCAAGAACCGCCACTTGGTTCGTTTTTTTCAGAATACAGTCGAACGTTATGGTATGAAAAAGCTGACTTATGAACTAAGCAAGTTGGCGGCAAAAATCAAAGAAGATGCCATCGAGGAGCAGTTTTCCGTTGTTGACAACAAGGAAACTCATCAACAAAAAACCGAGGACAGCAACGAGGGGCAGTTGCCGGTGTTTAATGTTGCCAAGAAACTCGTTCACGAACTTTGGGTGGAGATTTCTCGCATTACCGAGGAGTTGTACAACGTCGGTACCGTTAATGATAAAGATTCAAAAGAAAAGCGCAAGGCCCTCCTTTCGGAGCGTCTGCCCCTTATAGAGCGGTTTAATATTGTGTACGAAGCTAAGGAGTTGTTCTTCTGTGGCGAGTTGACAGAGGAACAACTGAAGGTCGTGATGGAAGGAAGCCTCGAAGAGAACAATGGCGACGAGAAGAATATTAAACTTGTGAATTTCGAAAAAATGTCAGACTTGGATCTGATAAAGAAAATGCACTCCACCAAGCAGGCTATCAACCGGGCAAAAAACCAACTTCTCTACCAGCAGGATAGTAAGGGTGAGGCGGAGAATCCGTTACCGGATTGCCCTCGTAGAAGGGAAATAGAGGAGCGTCTGTCTGTGAAGCAGGCAGAGTTGAATGCTTTATTGGCAGAGTTTGAATCGAGAGGTATCAATGGGAATGCTTGATTTTCATAAGCACAAATCAGAGGTGTCAATTCGTGACAAGCACGACACCTCCTTTGGCTATCCCGTCGTTGATGGTAAGGATAGCGAGGTACTGTGCGTCGGTGAACCTTACACGGTTTTACAAAGTCAAGTTGGCGAACTGAAGCAAAATAGTGTTGTCAATTTTTGGACTTTTGGTCGATACGCCATGCATCATGTACTACGCTATGTTTTGGCGCAGACGGGACCAGCCGACGTGGTGGCTTGCACGTGGGCAATATCCACCCGAGCGGTGGACGATTTATTGAGCTTGCGAAACAAAGGATTGCTCCGTTCCTTTAGGCTATGGATTGACCCTCGGGTGAAAGTAAGGAATCCCGAACCGTTGCAAATGCTTCAGCTCAACTGGCCTGTGGCTATTGCCCCAGTGCACGCCAAGGTTACCACAGTGTGCAACGAAAAATGGAAGGTGTCGATATTCGGCTCGCTGAATTTCACCACCAATCCACAGCCAGAACGAGGGCAGATCTGCACCATTAGCAGCGTTTTTGATACCGACAACAAAATATTATTGGAGGCGTTTGATGAGAGAACTGACAGACAAAGACCTTGAAGACGTTGAACAGTGTGGACGTGTAGCGTTTTCTTATAAAGAGGTGGCTTACCATCTTCAGGTTCCTGTAAAAGATGTGCGCGACCAGTTTCAGCGCGAGGAAGGTGTAATATTCGAACACTGGATGCGTGGCAGGTTGCAAGTAGAGTTGGAAATAAGACAGGTGGTGGTGGAAGGTGCCAAGAATGGCAGCACACCAATGTTGGAAAAATTGCTGGAGTTCTTTAAAAAAACTGAAAGAGAACATAAAGAGTTATTCACATGAGTAAATCGTTGGAAAGTGTTAGCAACCTGAATTTTGATGTTGTAAAGAATTACCTTAACGGTGGTTCTTCGGAAGTGCTGTCGGACGAGTATAAGAGGATGCTTGATATATGTCTTGACTGCTATGCCCTACTGAAGAAGTTTCCACAGCGTAATATCTGCATCCGTCGGTTGATAATCCAGCAGCAGTTGTCATACAACACCGCCGCCAAGTATGTTGATTTTGCACGCAACACATGGGGCTCATACGTGGACTTAAAGCGTGATTTCTTGGAGACGTTCTTCATCGAGAAGTTGATAGATGAGATTAGTGACAGCGACGCGTCAGAAGTTGTGAGGGCTAAAAATCTCGCCACCCTTCAAAAGCACCTGGAGAGTATGCCGGAGCAAAAGGTTGATCCAAAGCTGATGGAGAAAAATACGGTGTATCTGCAAATCAACATCAATGGGAGGATGGTACCACTGCCCGAGCAACTACTGGATAAGGTGCCTATGGAGGTGCGGCAAGAATTGTTGTCGGCTCTCGGTGGAGAGATTGATGACAATACATCTGTCAAACTTTTGGAGAGTTGATGTATGGCTGATATAAATGTATATGGTAATATGGCACAACTGCCCAAGCTACTGCTCCGCGCACCTTGCGAGGTATCGGTGGAAGGGCGTGGTACCGGAAAATCTTTCGACATTGGTTTCAAAATGGATGCCATCATACGCTCTATGCCTGGCGCGGTGGTGGCATTGACGGGTAAGACTTACGGCCAACTATTGACAAGGACGTTGCCGTCATCGTTGAAGCTGCTGAACCAAATAGGCTATCAAAAGGATGTCAACTATGTGGTGGGCAAGCGTCCGCCATCATGGTTTAAGGACAGTTACGAGACACTGAACAAGCATGACAATGTAATCTCTTTCAGCAACGGCACCCGATTTGCGATGATTTCGCAGTCGGAACCCGGTAGCGGTCGTGGTGCCAATGTGGACTATGAGATTGCCGATGAGGCTTTGTTGCTCGATCGTGAGCAGTATAATAATGAAGTGTCACCAACAAATCGCGGAAACTTGGAGTTCTTCGGGCGTAAGTCGGAACACCCTGTGACTATGCATCACGGTTTTAAGTTTTCCACCTCCATGCCTGTCAATAAGGATGGTCGTTGGATATTAGAATATGGCGACTACTATAAGAAAGAACGCGGCATCCGACTGTTTGAAGTGTGGAATCGAATAGTGATGCAGCAGGTGGAGTTGCTGAAAGTGGTGGCACAGTACAAGGTGGCCAAGGCTAACGGAAGGCACTCCGAGGTGTCCGATTTGGTGTCTGAGTTCACTCGTCAGTGGAATGAGATTGAGCGACTGAAAAAACAGATTTCTCCTTTCGTGTCGAAAGAGGGAGTGTTGTTCACTTTGTCGAATGCTTTTGATAATCTCGAAATGCTCGGATTCGATTATCTCTTGAAGAACCAGCGGCTGCTGCCGTTGCTTATATTCATGACGGAGATAATGAACATGTACTATGACAAGGTAGAGGATTGCTTCTACTCCCTGCAGGAGCGAAAGCATGTCTATTATAACTTCTACGACAACGACAAAATTCTGGGCGAGGCGCAGCGTGTGGGCTATGAGATTGCCGACGGTATGTTTGAAAGCTCGGTATATGACAGGGATTGTGATACAAATGCCCCGTTGGAGTTGTCGTTTGATTGGGGCAGCTCTATATGTGTGATGTCGGTGCAGCAGCCAAGGTACTGGGATTTCGTTAACAACTGTTCGTCCGAGGTGGTGTGCCAGACTGCCATTAATGAGTTTTTCACAAAACCAGATGGTGGTGACAATATGATGATACGGGATTTGATTGGCAAGTTCGCTCGCTATTACGAACACCACGCTTGTCGTCACGTTATATTCTACAAAGATAAGTATGGCGACCATCGTAACCCTAATGTGATAAACAACGGGACCTACAACGACATGGCCATTGCGGAGTTGGTGAAGTTTGGGTGGACGGTAGAAGTTGAGGAACATGGAGGCATGGAGCCCAAACAGTCAGATAAGTATATTTTGTGGAATATCATCCTTGGCGAGCAGTCGCCTGGTGTGCCAAAGTTTCGAGTGAATGGCGACAAGTGTAAGTACTCTCTCATTTCGATGAATAACGCCAAGGTTAAAACAGTGGAGGGGAGTTTGAAGAAGGATAAGAAGTCAGAACGCCCGGACTCTGGCGTGCTTCCCGAAGAGGCAACACACTTTTCAGACGCAGTTGATAAGCTGATTTACACTAAATACTTGTCATTCTTGACTATGGATGACGATGATGATTTTACTAATATGGGATGATTTTTCTTTTGGGCGTTACCCAGTCGGGTCGGGCTTTTCTCGCTTAACTTTGCTTCGCTGCGTAATGCACGGCTGCTCAATCCCTAACGCAATAGATGCGTGTGGCCTCCATAGATTGGAAAGATTTGTGAAACTTACCAAACTCTCCGGCGGATGTGAACGAGAGGGCCATAATGCAAACTCCTACACTCCGCGGCACAGGCTACGCTTGTGCTGCTCATGTTTCGGAGTATACATTGTGGCCCACTCGTGGTGTAGGTATGGTTAGGGCTGCCGCTCAGTACCTCACCCTACTACCACACACGGTATCACCACACCACCACCACTTTCAATCTATCGGCACACGGGGCACCCCACTGGCGGAAAGATGGTAGTGGTGGGTGCTGCTTCGTCTATGATGGACTGCCGCACAAGGTCGGCTTATGGAGCAGCACCACACTATGGAAAACAAGGCTGTGTTCTATATAAATGTAGATTTTCCACAGAGTGATGCAGCTTTCTCGCACACACAACCATTCGCACAAAATAAGGTGTACCGTACTCACCCATAGCCCAACCAAACCACTCCTTGCGTCGTGCCCTGTTCGGCTATAGGTGAGAACAATACGGAATGTGTGGACTGCCACCCTTCACACTGTGCTTACCATAGGACTGCCTGCGGCATCTCTGTAGCAAGCACGGCGTGTGGACGGCAAGGGTGGACGGCGGCGGCTTCGTAATTTTTGAAATGTTAAAAAATGCGTTGTATTTTAACATATCGGTGCGAATGGGGGACGTTCTCACACCCTTCGGTAGGGCGTGCCCCCGCTGTCGATACTCTGATTGAGTACAAGTTAGATTTTTGAGGTCGGGGATTGAGGATTTTAAACCGAATACTTTGAAATGGTGCAGGTATGAATCGCCAGGTATCAGGGAGTGGCCTCACCTGTCAGACACTGCTCTATCGGGGTGAAAAAAACAGGGTGTCCCCGCCTGTGGAGGCGGGGTTGTGTATTTTTGCAGTATGGAAAACGAAATCAAGACTATCAGACGCGCCGACGCTTTGCGCGAAATGGAAATCAGGGAAGACCAGTACGGCAAACGGGTATTGTTCTCAATCGAATTTTACACCAAAGATGGCGAGGTGGTGTATTTTTCACACGCCCACTCTTGCGGCCTACGCCAAAATATGAAGAAGAACAGACTGCGTGGGGTGCAGCTGTGCGACAGCGCCGGCAACAAGATTGGAAACCCTGTCGCTGTGTCTATCGACAATATAAGAATGTTCAATAATATGAAAGTTGTTTTATGAAACATTTTACTTTTTTCGAGTTGGAGTTCTCGGCCACGGCTATAAACAACGGCATTAAAAATGCCCCAACCTCCGAGATTGAAGATAATTTGAGGGTGCTGACCGACAAACTGCTCGACCCCATCCGCGAGAAATGGGGCGGCCCGATTGTCATCGGGAGCGGTTTCCGTAACACGAAAACCAACAAGCTTGTCGGCGGGGTGAAGAACAGCCAGCACCTAACGGGGTGCGCCGCTGACCTTCAGGTGGGCAGCAAGGCGGAGAATAGGAAGCTGTTCGATATGATCCGCTCCATGGGCGGCTTCGACCAGCTGATTAACGAGCACGATTTTTCGTGGGTGCATGTCTCGTATAACCCCAATGGAAAACAGCGCGGTCAAGTACTCACTATCAAATAGGATATGAAAGGGGTTTCGTTGTTGTTGTTTGGGTTGCTGGCGCTCGTGGGGTGCAGCCGTCAGGTGGTTGCCCCCATCGAAGTGCCGGTGTATGTGCACGACACTGTCGTGCAGCACAACATCATTAAAGATAGTGTGTTTGTTGACGAGTGGAATTATGTCGTCAATGTGGGTGACACGGTGTATTGCGAGACTGTCAAGAATGTGTATCACGAGAAGCTGGTGTTCGATACGGTTTACGCTTCTGTGGAGGTGCCGGTGGAAGTGGTGAAGACTGTTGCTGTGGAGAAAAAGTTGTCGACAACGCAGCGCGCATTGATAACGGTGGGCGCCGTCGCAGTGATGGCGCTGTTGGCTATAGTGGCGTATAAGATTTGCAAGGTATGGCGAAGAGGGTAACGGTCAAGGATGTCGTCACCGGGAGGCGCGGGTTCCTGACGGACTCGGAGTATAACCGCCAGGTGGAGCAGTGGTCGAGAGAGGTGCAGAAGCTGGCCAAGGCACAGGCTTCGATGTTTACCAAGGGCAAGAGGCGAAACCACACCTACAAGAGCGGCAAGAAGGCCGGCAAGACGGAAGGGAAGTTGCGCAACCATATCTCGTTCGGCATGAAGAGCGATGACGGCGAGGTGGCCGGTGTGGCTTTCAAGTTCCCTGTACACGGTATTTTTAGGGAGTATGGGGTCGGCAACGGCACCAAACGCTCTATGGTGGGCCACACCTCCCGGAGTATGAGTGACTGGCTGAGCGGCACACTCGGCAAGCAGGAAGAAAAATTGCTCGATATTGTGGCAAACTTCCAAAGCGACAAATATATTCGGACGTTCATGGGTGTGAAAAAATAATAAATATTGGGAATAATTTTTGAATATTCGGAAATTATTCGTATCTTTGCAATTGAAAAATTCAAAGATATGGTGGTAGTACGAGATATATTCGGAAATGTGTTAAAGGAGTACACTGAACTGGACACACTTGCTGGAGCGGATTTGTCGTGTGAAGATTTGGATTTTGCCGATCTCAGGGGTATGGATTTGGAAAATACTGATTTTAGTTTTGCAAGTTTGTTTATGGCCGAGATAGATCTTGAGTTGGCTCACGGTGCTAATTTTTTCGGAACATACTTTGAACCCAAAAAAAGATATAATGGTGCGGCTCACCATGAAAAAATAAGGTGTTGGTAGTTTGCACGCGTCCCTGAGCTGATTTATAAATATTATTATTTTTGCCATATAAATATTTTATTTGTATGGCAAAATCTTTATCCAGAACCGTCACTATTTACGTTAATGGAAAACAGGTGGATAACACCATAAAAGGCTTGACGGACGAACTCGGCAAGTTGAAAAGGGAACAAAAGAACCTAACGATAGGTAGTGAAGAATATATCGAAAAATCCTTAAAAATAAAGGAAATAAATTCGATTTTAAAGGAACAGGAGCACGCTGTCAAAAGTGTGAGTGAGGCATGGGATTCGTCTAGGGAAAAACTGTCCGAGTTTTCCAATATGCTCATGGGGTTGCAGACGGCGTTTGAGATGGTTGATATGGGCGTTGGCAAATTGAAGGACTTGGCCAAGGATGCGGCAGCCCTCGATGATGTGTATGCCGACGTGATGAAGACGACGGGGCTGACCCACGACCAGGTGGAGAAGTTGAACGAGGCTTTTTTGAAAATGGATACCCGCACCAGCCGCGAACAACTCAACCAGCTGGCTTACGAAGCCGGCAAACTGGGTATCAACAGCGAGGAGGCTGTCAAGCAGTTTGTGTCGGCTTCCGATAAAATCAATATCGCCCTCGGTGATGTTCTTGGCGAGGGTGCTATGGTGACTGTCGGCAAACTGACCAACATCTATGAGGGTGTGTCGAAAACCTTGGAGGGCAAGAACCTTGAAGAAAAAATGCTTGCCATCGGTTCGGCTGTCAATAGCCTCGGTCAGGCATCCACGGCCAACGAGGGCTATATGGTCGAGTTTATGAAACGTCTCGGAGGTATCGCTTCACAAGCTGGTCTGAGTGCCGACCAGGTGCTTGGATATGCCTCTGCTCTCGACCAGAACGGCCAAGCGGTGGAAATGGCAGCAACGGCATTCATGAAACTCATACAGCAGATGGTAAAGAAGCCGGAGGAGTTTGTTGGCGCTGCCGGCGTGAGCATGGAGGAGTTCAAGCGTATGATGGATGAGGATATGAACGCATCTGTGATGCGTGTTCTTGAAGGTATGGAGAAAGGCGGCGGGTTCCAACAGTTGATAGGGATGTTCTCCGATATGGGTCTTGACGGAGCAAGAGCAGCCACCGTGGTTTCTTCGTTGGCTAAGCATCTCGACCAGGTGAGAGAGGCTCAGGCGCTGGCCAACCAGGAGATGATTTCTGGCAGTAGCGTCATAAACGAGTTCAACACGAAAAATGAGACGATGCAGGCGCAGGCCGAGAAGGCGAAGAAGCGTTTTGAAGAGGTGCGTATCGAACTCGGAAACGAATTGTACCCCGTACTGATACATCTGCAGAAGACCGGCACGGTGTTTATGAAGTGGTTTGCCACCTTGGCCGAGGTGGTGAAAAACAACAGGTGGGTCCTTTTGTCGTTCACGACGGCGCTGGCAGCCTTGAACTTCGCGAAGCTGAAGAATTACGCCACCGACACGAAGCGTATTATTCAGCAGCGTATCGGCAATGCTCTGGATAAGACAGGCACCAATCTGACCAAACTGCACACTGCGGCACAAGACCGTGCCACACTCGCATCGCTGAAGCTGCAAAAAGCCAAAATCGCACTCGCTGCAAGCAACAAGTCGGTGTCGTACACCATCGACGGAATGAAGATTTCGAGCGACAAAATGACGGCTTCGCGAAATATCGACCTCGCTATCATGAGACAGCAAACAAGAGCCCAACGAAGCTTGAATGCCGCAATGAAGGCCGCTCCGTGGGGTGCTATCATTACCGCTGTGTCGGTTCTGGTGCCGTTGGCGTATAAGTTGTTCACATATCAGTCGAAGGTAAACGAGGCCGAGAAGGAGGCCGCCCGTCAGTATGGAGAGGCTGAGGGAAAATTAAAGGTTCTGTTTGGAAGACTTGAAAAGGCATCGGAGGGCAGCAGGGTGTACGCCGAAGCACTGAGCGAATTGAAGAGGGAGTATCCCGAACTCATACAGCAGCACATAGATGAGAATGGCAAACTGAAAGACTTGAAGAAGGCATACGAAGAACTGTCGGAAGCGGCAAGGCAGAGCATATACGACAGAGTGTATGCGGATAAGTCATCGGAGGTGTATGGAGATGTCTCGGAAGCGTTGGCCGATGCTATGGAAAAGTCTTCAAAGTATATCGATGGCGTGTTCGGCAAGTTGTCCAAGGCAGAACGGGGCAATATGAAAAAACTATTCAATGATATTCTCGTTGAAGTGTCGAAGGGTGAAAAAGGTTTGGCGGAAGCATACGTTGCGATGAATCTTGTGATCAAAGAATCCACCGGGCTCAATATGACCACAGGGTATCATCGGTGGCTGGTCAAACTTGCCGACAAGGCGAATGAGGCAAAAGAAACGTTGGACGCGTTGTCTGTGTCGCTAAAGCCAACTCAGGATCCTTGGGAACTCGACAAGAAGAGCCTTGAACAACTCAATGCGGAACTGGAAGCAGCCAAACGGAAACTTGCCGGCTACGATAAACAGATAGAGGCAGGAAGAGAAGGTTTTGCTTCAAAGGCCGAGATGGAGCGCAAGCATGTTGCAGCCTTGGAAAAAGCCATCATATCGCTAAAGAAAACCCAAGGCGAGCCGGTTCTGGACGATGGCAATAATGGTGCCGGCGGTTTTGGTGGCAGTTCTGAGACCCCCGAGGAGAAAAGGGCCAGAAAGGCACGCGAACGCGCCGAGGCCGCTTGGAGTAGTTTTGCCCAGAGTTATGAGGCTGCAATGAGCAAGATAACCTCCAAGACCCTTTCGGGGGTTGAGGGAATCGGCGCGGAGGTGGATGCTTCTTTGGTAAAGATGCGCCAAGACCTTGAGGCTGTCGACCAAACCGCACACCCCGAAGCCGCCCAATGGTTGGACAATCTGAACCAAAAGGCCGAGGAATGGAAACGAAAAAAGATAGACGAATACATCGAGGATACCAACAACAAGATCGACAAATTGCGCAAAACTGTCTCAAAACAGGGTGAGGGAAAATTGCTTGACAATTCCAATAGTGCGATAGAAGAGTTGAAGCAGAAGCTCTCTGACATCGACACACAGATAATACTCCTGTCGGGAGACCAGGCCGCTCTGTTTTCCAAAACGGACGAATATTCGGTCAGACAGCTGCATAATGTGTCGGAGCAGCTGGCCGCCTATAAGGAATTGCGCTCTATGATGGTTTCGGCGGTGTTTTCTTCCATCGATACACCCGAGGTGAAGAATCCATTCAAAAATGATGGAGAAAAAGAGGTTTCGTTCCGCTTGAACAAAAACCGCGAGACGGCGCTGGCCGAAGTCAACAGGCTGTTGGGTGAATACAAGCAAAAACTTGAAGATGCTATCGCCGCCGAACGTGCGCTTGAGACAGCGGCAGGTGGGAATGGCGACTCGAAAGAGGCTGAAAAGCATAGGAAAAATGCCGAGGCTTTGCAAAAAGAGTTGGATGGCTTGTCGGGAGTGAAAAAGGAGGCAGAGGAACTGGCAAAACAAAAGGCTCTCGGCAACACGCTCAACAAGTGGTCTGACGCTATCAGCGAATTTGGGGACAAAGCCCTCTCTGTGTTTTCCAATATAAACACCACTCTGAAAAATATTGCCGACGCTCGGCTTCACGAATTGGAGGTTGAGCGGGATGCCAGCATTGAGGTTCTTGATGAGGAGTTGGAGCAGGGTCTTTTGACTGAAGAGGAGTACGATCAGAAGAAGAAGGAATTGCAGGATGAATACGACAATCAGGCTTTGGAGGCCGAAAAGGAGGCATGGAGAAGGGAAAAGGCTTTCTCTTATTCCGAAGCTGTGATAAATGCAGCCGTGGCGGCAACAAAACTATGGGCGGGAGAAGGTACAACCGCCTACAAGGTGGCGATGAGTGCCATGCTCGCCGCAGAAATGGCCACGCAGATTGCGGCTATTGCCAGTCAGCCTGAACCATACGCGAAAGGCGGTTATGTGCCAAAAGAAACTATCTTCAAAGCGGGTGAAGCAGGTGAGGAATGGGTGGCAAGCAACGCTTTGCTACGAGACAGTAAGACGGCTCCCGTTATTGCAGCCTTGGAACAATACCAGCGAGGAAACAGGCGGGCGTTGGCCGACATCCCCATGACTCAGCTCAACATGCCGGTGGTGGCGGCAGCGGCAAGGGAACTTGGAAGAAGGAACGCGGGCGCTATCGGTGCGGAAGTGTCTAATAGTTGGCAACCAGGCGCTCAAAAGACGATGGTGACTGTGCCGGGCAGCGAGGAGGCATTGCAAATATGGAGAGAGTTGGCGGCGTATCTCAAAGATCCCAACAATAGGCGCGCGGTGATAAGCCGTCAGACGATGACCGACTTTGAGAACAATGAGAATTTTTTGAGGAGCAGAGCGAGACTGTAACACTGTCCCCGCATGTCTTGAATACACTCGCTATCTTTGCATAAAAAATAAAAGAAAGAAGTGTCCACGACTATCGTATCATCACCTTTCGCCCTCGGCTGGGCCAGAAATCGCAACAGCTACAAATTGCATTGCGAATTTCTCGACTCTGCTGGATCTAAACATTATGTATATTGCAGGCGTAGCGCGAACATACCGGCTGCAGGCAATCATATCGTCGTTGCTATCGATGGGACGGAATACGTGTTCAACATTGTGGCAACGTCTACAGGAAACGCTTACGATATAGCCAGCAACAGTGAGTTGTTTAGCAAGATAAGCGGCTGTTGGCACGTGGGGCAGGTGTTCAGCATACTCCCCGACGAGACTGATGCGACACATCTTGCGATGGTGGCAAAGAATGTGGGCGCCCATCGGTTTGAGATATTCTGTACGGATGCCGGCGGAAATCGTACCGGATACGAGAACACTATGATTTCGTGGATACTTAACAGTGGTGGTATTGACCGTTTGGAGAGACCAAACTATGCTGTCGCTGTAGAGATGGATGTCGTTGTAAACAGCAACAATAACCTGCATACCCACACCGTCAAGGGGCTTGTGTTCCAACCAGACGGATCGGGTAATGTGGAGATACCTCTCGATATACTTCCGGGGTTTATACCACAACCCGATATTCCCACCACGACCCCGCAACAAGGCACATGGACTTTGCTAACGAATATGCTGCTGAAGTACCGTATAAGTTATGGAGAAATGTGGGGTGAGGGCACACCGCTAGTTCAAAATTGGAATACAACACCCTATCTGTATGCCTTGTGTGGGGAAGAGGCAGACCGTTTTGCGCGACTGAATTTGCCTGATTGGAGGTGTAGTGAAGTACAATTCTCTGAAACCAACAATTATTTTCGCATCCTTGGTGAGGATGACGGTGATACTGTTCGCGTATGCCGTAATCAAGATGAATATATATACGGAATGTGGTTTGACACCACCTTGAGTTTGAGCACCACGAAGAATGTGACCATGTCGGTATCTGTGGATGGTGGAACGGCCAATTCTACAATACAGAGTGTGCAGAACGGCCAACTGTATAGAATACCCGTAGGTCCTGGTGGCGTGGGTGCATCTGCAGCCAATTTCTACACTATAACACTGGTGATGGGCGGGTACACCTGGAGCCGTACATTTGTGGTGCAGCCGGATTATTTCAAACCAACCTACTTGTTGCTCCAAAGTAAGTATGGTGTGCTTCGCAGCTTTGTGGTGCCTCAGGTTCGTAGGGAGATAAACATGGAGGCCGAGGAGTTGCTGGTGGATCGTCGCAGATATTTAAATATTGCCGAAGACGGAGAAGTATACACCGCCACAACGGCACAAATGACACGCGAGGAGGCTCGCAGATTGGCACAATGCATAGGTCAGCAATTCCACTATGTGAAGTGTGGCATATCTTGGCTTCGAATTACTATTGAGGCCGGCAGCTTTACAGTATTGGATGAATCCGAAGATATGGTGACACTCGAGTTTTCCTATCGGTTTGTGGAGAATCAAACGGAGGATGTTACCAATGGAACAACAGCACGACAGTTGATGGCCGACATTGTTGACTTCAATGACAACATTGTGGCCTTTTCCGAAATTACAACACCTACTGACAATATAATATTATAATGGAAACAATACCTAGTATAACCGAAGGAATGACCTGGGCGGAGGCTTTCGGAATTATCAATCAAGTTATAGATGCCGTCAACTCCCTTAATGAGGCCATTGGCGGCGCTCTGGTGGACGGCAAGGTAGATTACAACACGATTGTTAACCGCCCGCACATCAATGGCGTTGAATTGGTGGGTGATCTTACACAGGAAGAGCTCGAAATATCTATTGATGGTGAAACATTAGAAAAAATTGATTCCCTCAGTGAAAGAATTGATGGTGTAGAAGAATCGTTGAGTGAGAAAGTTGAAATTGATAATATTTCAACAATACTACAAGAATATGCCAGAATTGATGACATTCCCGATGTGAGCGGATTGGCATCGCAGCAGGATCTAACCGATGGACTTGCAGCAAAAGTCGGCGTGACAAATTTTGCTGAGGTTCTCGCACAGATTAATACCTCTATAGCGTCAAAGGCCAGTGCTGGCGAGGTTCCGACAACGGTGCAATGGAACAATCTAATGACACAAATGGAGGCGAAGGTAACACAGGCTGGTAACAGTGCCACTGCGGCGGCGAACTCTGCAACTACTTGTAGCAACCAATGCGCCATTGCCGTTCAAAAGGCTACAGAAGCGACCACGGCAGCCCAGGAAGTGAGCGGCGCTTTGAATAGGATAGCCGCACTTGAAACCACCGTGAACGGCGGCAGCGGTACGTCGGGTGTTGTTGTGCGTATTCAGACGCTTGAAAACCGAGTGGGTGACGTAGGTAAGAAGACGAGCATATCGGCAGACTTAAAGGAGAGTCGTGTGAAGACAAACGATCTGTTAGAGGCTTTAAAGGCTATACCTGGTGAGGTGTACGACAAGGTAAAGGACATTGTGGAACTTGATGTGAACTACTAATTAGTTGTAATATGAGCTGTAATGGTATATCAGGAAACATAAACGAACAGTCGGTGTGTAGTAACAACATGCCGGGTGTTCAGCGGCTACTCTTCATTCCTCGCAAAGATGTAGAAAGTATCAACGCGGTGGCGGCCAGTGTGCCAACATCCTACGGCGAGGCGGTAATAGTAGGCAGTCCTGCAATGGTGCAGAATGCCATAACCGTTAAGAGTGGAAAGGAATTTGCGGAGATGTACTGCGCAGACGGGCTTGGCGAGTTGGTATACACACCACAAGGGCAGCATGGCAGCCGCTCGTTCAAGGCGGAATTGGAGATATTCCACCCCGGATTTAAAAAACAGTTGCTTGGGTGTATGGCTGTGGCAATGAACCGCGAGTATATCCTTGTAGTCGGTTTATCTAACGGAGAGTGGCACCTTCTTGGAGACACCCGTCGAGGTGCACGGATGACGGACAATACCAAGGCCACCAGCGGCAAGGCTGTCACCGACGCCAATGGCGGAGAGCTGCACTTCGAATACTCCTGTCAACATCCAAGGGTGTTCTTTGTTGGCTGGAATCCTGAAGATGAGGCCTACGGCATCGAACGCTGGCGACTGGCTCGTGTGTTGGGCACGGAGGATGGTTACGCTATCAGCACCGAGGACGGGTACCTTATAGAGATTGAGTAACAACTTTAATACTTGTATATATGAGTGAAATTGAAATCAAACGCGGCAGCGACCTCCCACAGATGCCCAGCTTTGAAGGGGCAACTGAAAAGGTCGTCGTCTTTGGTATCCGTTGGGATACCGGCGAAACAGTGAACTACCCCTTGTCGGAGTTTATCAGAGCCTTGGCAATGGGCGAGATCGTTCCCAAGGTGGCCGACAACCTGAACATCGGTTCGAGTGTCGATGTGAGCTACAATCAGAGTCGAGCAATCGAGACCACAGGTGGTGACCAGGATATCAACAGCGAGCGGAAAGCCCGCGTGGTGTCTGTGCGTGGCACGCTAGCTGGTATCGCCGCCAGCGGTGCGAAAATCGTGTCTGTGGGGTTTAACCAGATTAACCCGAGTGGCATTAGTGGACAAAAGGCGGCTTTTATCGCCGTGAGAACCGCGTGGGGCGAATACGGCAAGAGCAGCGAAAACAATGGCTACCTATTCACGGATGAAGAGAACAACATCGTGGTGCCTACGAGTGTGAAGCAAAACAACGTGTCTGTGTCAACCCACACGGAGAATGGCGTGATTTACTATCTGCCATCGGCTGATGGTGCTATTGAGGCTACCTTTGCCGAAGGTGTTGATGTTACCAAGGTGTGCGCCCACCTCTGTTGGAGCAACTACCGAGACACGGAGTATGCCGAATATTCTGCAGAAGAGATTCCGCTGGCAAGCGTCATCACGACTATGGGCGGAACGATGCGCCGCGTGGAGAACGGCGCGGGCTACGCCTACGATGAAATCGTGTTTGGTGACAAGCCTGCCGACAGAGTGTGGTACCGCCGTGTGGCAGTCGCTTCGGTGAAAGATCTCTCCTGGAGCATGGAGGAGGTGACGGGCGACGAAAATACCATCTATCGTTTCTCTGCCGCCGTGAGTGGCATGAAGGATGGTGGCGTGTTCTCTGTCAGCGGTGGCAGTGTCACAGGGTTCTCCGCTTCTGGCACCACGCTGGTTGTGGAGTCTACAACCATCAGCAGCGTGGCGGCTCTGAAGGCAGCCTTGGGTGCTGCCGAACTGAAGTATGCTTTGGCCACTCCTGTCACAGGGAGCCACAGTCTCACTGGTCTCATCACGGTGGACGACTTCGGCACAATCCGCTTCGAGGGAGGTGCAACAGCTGTTGACTTCGAAACGCAGTACGCCAGCCGATGGGCAGACGTTCTTAAAAATATGCCGCAGACCATCGAGGGAGAAGGTCTTGTGACCGCCGCCGCTCTCGTAGAACTCGCCAAGCGTGTTGCCGGCATCGAGAAGCGGCTGAGCGAAGGCCTCGGCAAGTTGACTGTGGAGGAATTGAATGTGATACGTTGTCTCACGGGCAACCTCATGGACAAGGGCGGAAAAGAGAATGCCTTTATTTTGGAGCGCACCACCTCTCCTGATACGGCTCCCGCATTTGTCGGACAAGAGTGGATAGATACAACCAACAAGGTTGCGTACAAGGCTTTCGGAACGTCCGCAACGACCGATTGGAAACAGATTAGTAACGCTTAAAAAAAACAAAGATATGAGTAAATACCTTAGACAATACGCCAACAAGCAGGCGTACACTGACGACACCACCAAGCCTACAGACCACAGTAGCGTGTCTGTGGCTGGCAACGGTGTTGAGTTTGACGGCAAGAATGTCATAGTCCCCTACTGCTCCGCAGCACTGGAGGTGGGTGATGAAAAACTGTATGACCTCGCTGAGCACCGTGAGGTTATCCTGAAGCACAACACCTACCACGCTGCCACCTTCGAATCAGCCCGTTATGTCCGCAGCGAGGCCTTTTACCTACTCAGCTACGCCGACAAGGACATCTTTGTGTATAAGAAGTGCATCGGCACCAAGTCAAATTCTCACAATGGTGGTGCCGCGGATGGCAGCGAGCAGTGGGCGGCCAATAATGAGTACAAGGTGACGTGTGACCTTACCGAGGATGGTGGCTTCTCGTATACCTGTACACCTGGCAGTACGGCCATCAGCGGCAGCTGTTCTTGGTCTGCAGGCGACACTATCACTTCCGTCGTCAGCCAGCTGACCACCGGCAGCGGATTAACGGTGAAGGTTGTCGGTGAAGATGCCATCGGCTTCAGTATCTCAACAAACGACAATGGCACCATCACCTTCTCCGGCGTCAACAACGCCACGGTGCTCGACTGCTCATTTTCCGCACGCATCGGCATCAGCGGAACCCCCAAAGGAAGTCACGCTGGTTTTCAGGGACAGGCCGTGAAGATCATCTTCCCCACCCTGGATTTTATGTCGGCAAGCCCTGTCTGCTATTGTGAGAGCGGCAACAACTCCTCGTATCGCACGAACATCAAACCCGACACATTTAAGTCTTACCACGCCACTAACGGAGGTGGCGCTTTTGCTGCCGAAAGCGAGGTGGTTCCGATGAAGAAGTCGGTATGGGACAGTCTTGCAGAAGATGAAGATGCAACCCACAAGGCTCTGTATGACAAGTACGGCGGCGACTACGACGAATACCTGCTGTCGCGTAGAATGAGGAAAAATATCTGCAAGGGTGTGAACGCTACTTGTCGCGAGCAAGGTATGGCTTACACCTATGCTTTGGCCAACTGTTACTTCACTGACGCTGAAGGTAACACCAAACATGTCTATCCGGGTGCTGCCATCTGTGCCGCCTTTGGCATTGATGTCAGTGGGGAGACTACGGGTTTCGAGGCCGGAAACTGGTACCTCAACAGCTGTACGGAGTTGGTGGAGGAACTGACCCCCGAAACAGCCGCAATACTCAACACTGCCATCGAAACGGCTTCCAACGGTCAGGCTATCAGCTGGCGTGCCCAGTGGGCTGTCGGCGAGTCCAATGCCCGCAACGCGTGGTTTTACTACCCGACCTACGGTGCTTTGTCCTACGGCAACTACAAGTCCTACAGTTATCAGGTGCGCCCACTCCTCGCTTCTAACAGGGTTTGATACTTTAATCCAGGGGTGCGCTTTGAGGCGCACCCCATAACCTCTACTATATGGATAAAAAGAAATCTGTGCTGGATGTTACGGTAGTGAAGCTGGTGTGCCGGTTGGAGGAATCTGTATGCTTGTATATCGACAAGTCTATGCCGAAGAAATTCCGCACAACATTGGTGCAGCAGCTGGTTAACGGACTTGGTCAGGCACGTAAGTACACCATCAAGTCAATGGACCTGTCACCGCGATTTGCAATACAGAAGCTTTATTATATGGAAGAGGCGATGAGTGAGGTGCATAATGCGGAAGCTCTACTGAATACACTGAACGATTTGCAAAGTGTCAGCAATGAGGCAAAAGCGAAACTTGACATCCAACTGGCCGACATCTACATCAATATCAGCAGACTGCTAAACTCTTTTGGCAAACGAGCAGAAGAGTCGGATACGCAAAGGCAAGCCGATGCGTCAGAACTCACATATTAGAAGGATGCCTAACTGGTCATTATGTTTGTGATTAGTCAGAATGAGGTAAAAATCCTCTACATAGGCAAGCAATGGGCTGTCGGCGAGTACAATGCCAACAACGCGTGGTTATACAACCCGACCAACGGTGCTTTGAACAACAACAACAACAAGTACAACAGTTATCAGGTGCGCCCACTCCTCGAATCTGATATGTACGACAATGCAGCCTTGGAGATGTATGAGATACCACTTGAAGCGTGGTACGAGGTCAATAGGCAATGTCGTCGCAGGAAGGCAATGAAGCCTTCCTGTCTCATTTTTCAGTACCACCTCGTTATGCAGCTGGTAGAGCTGGTGCATGAGGTTGGCAACATGGAGTATGTGATGCGTGTGGGTATCTGCTTTATGATCACACAACCTCGACTGCGCGAGGTGTTGGCAGCGGACTTCGGCGACAGGTTGGTGCAGACGTGGTACTTCAACGAACTTAACTGGTGGCTGGAACAATACCACCTCCACCCGGACAGTTATAGTTGTCGCGTCAGGAAAGGTAGCCTGCGGGCGGTGCGACGGTTCCAAGAATACGTGTATGAGGTGAGCGAAGGCTATACGGTGGATTGTTATGTCGCCTCACTCGATCTGCAAAGTTTCTTTATGTCGATAGACACTGAATTGTCAGTGATGTTGATGAGTCGATTTATCGAAGATGTATATGGCGGTCCACACAAAAACCTGTTGCTATATCTTACACGCATAATTTACCAATCACTACCACAAAACCACTGCGTCATCAAGTCGAATGAAAGGATGTGGCTTGGATTTCCCAAGTCAAAATCGCTTCGCGGAAAGACAAACGGCATCGGCATACCCATCGGAAATGTAACGTCACAAATGCTTGCAAACTTCATCACGACTTATTACCTGCGACATCTGACATCTCTCGGATATAAGTTTGTACATTATACAGACGATACCGCTTTTGTGTTTAGAGACAAAAAGCGGTTCTTGGAGGATATTGGAAGGTTTGACTGGTATTTGAAAAATGAGCTGCATCTTACACTTCATCCCAAGAAGCGGTATCTGCAACACTACTCGAAGGGAATTTGTATGCTTGGCTACAAGGTTAGGTACGACAGAACCCTTCCTAGTGATAGGATTGTGCACAATCTGAAATGGAAGGTGCAATGTGCCATCAGGAAGGCTGATGGGAATGTCAGCTATATGCTCGTGGAGAAAGATAACTTCGTACAGGTTGTCAATTCCTACATGGGTCTTCTAAAGTGGTGTAACTCGTTTCGGTTACGACGAATGATTTTAAAAAGTATCGCTGATTCGTCGTGGGGAAAGATGCTGACAATTGACACCGCAAACTGGCTGAAGATAAGTGTGAGGCCAGAAGTGTCAACGATAGGGTATTATAAGCGGCGCAACAAGAAAAGAAAAAGACTGTCCCTCCAAGAGTGCCAGTTGTGATGTATTTTTGCATTACATATTGATACAAACAATAAAATTGCAAGGTTATGACAAAAAAAGAAGAGCTGAGCCAATTGCAGGCTCGCAAAGTGGCCCTGCTAACCACGATGCAGAAAAGTGACGCACATGCCGCCAAATGTGCAAAATTGGGCAACGATTTTCAGACCGAATACCCAGATGACTACGCCGAATATGTGGCCGCCAACGAGGAGTACCAAACGGTTGAGCAACGCATCAGCACTCTGGAGTTTGAAATCTCACTGGAAGAAGCGGAGACCGAACACCCCGAGATTGGTGGCGAACAATAGGAGGGATAAGCCATGTCGAGAGAGGACAAAAAGTTTTGGTTAGGGGCTGCGCTGTGCTTCGCCGGAGTGCTGATGATGTTCGTTGATCTGTTCATCCCACCTGTCGGCGAGTTGTCCGAAATTGTCCTCTGGGGTGTGGGGGAGATTTTCACACTCGCTGGAGGATTGCTCGGGCTGGATGCCTATTTCGATTTTAAGTTGAAGAGGTTTATGAGCAGCGACAAGTATAAAGACAAGGAGAAAGACGATGGAGATTCTGTATGACAACGACGGCACACCGCTGATGTTTCGCAGCCAAAGGGTGTTTGGAACAACAGAAACCCACACACCCGCAGCAGAGAAGCCGAAAGAGACTTTTGTCATCAAGAAGCGCGAGTTTGTCAGTTGGGGGCTGGGCAACCGTTACCCGGATGAAGCTGTGCGGATTATCGGCAGCACGGGGGTTCTGAGCACCGGTATCGGTTTCAAAGCCCGCACCAGTTTCGGCCAAGGGGTGGTGCCTATGGATGTGCAAGGGTACGACGACAAAGGGGAGATGATTCTGACAGGGTGCAAGGATGCGGAGGTGCAGAAGTATTTCCGCTCTTGGCAGTTCATCAACTACGCCAGCAGTGCATTCAGGGATTTGTTCAAGTTCGGCAACTGCTTTCCTGTCCTCTACTTCAATCACGACGGAAGCCGAATCGTGAATGTAATTATCCACAACGCACGCCATTGTCGTGTGAGTAAGGATAAGAAGTATCTGCTAACGTTCCCTAACTTTGATGACCAACAGCCGACGGACAAAGATTGTGAAATATTCCAGATGCTCGACGAGTACGACCCATTCCTGGATCTCGAAAGGATGAGGGTAATGGGCAAACTGAAGGGGCAGCCGTTGGCATTTCCCCGCATCAAAAACTACTACAGTAATAACGACTATTACGGCATTCCCGACTGGGACGCTGCCATGCGCAGCGGTTGGATCGACATTGCCAACAAGATACCAAAATTCTTGGCCAAGAGCTATGCCAACGCCATGAGCTTGATGTGGCACATCCAGATCCCAAAGAGCTATTGGGATAGAAAATTTCCCAAGGGCGACAATAAGAGCAAGGAGGAGCGCACCAAGCAGATTGAGAACTTCATGGCCAAAATGGAGGAAGACCTGTGCGGCGAAGAAAATGTAAGCAAAGCTTTCATCAGTACATACGAGAACGGCATGAACGGCAAGGGTGAAGGTTGGAAGATCGAGCGTCTGGAGAATGAAATTGACGCTAAAGAGCGACTTTCGACATCGGCAGCCGCCAACAGTGAAATCCTCTTTTCGCTGATGATTAACCCCAGTGTGTTTGGCGCCGGTATGCCCGGAGGAGCCTACGCCGGCAACGCTGGCAGCGGCTCGGATATTCGAGAGAGTTTTTTGGTGTCCATCATCACTACTTACATCGAGAAGCAACAGGTGCTGTTTCCTGTCAAAATGATGCTGGAGTATAACGGGCACAAGGATGACCTCGTGCTGAAATACAAGGAAACCATATTGACCACACTGAATACCGGTCAGGCAAAAGAGGAGATTACCACATGATGATAGAACCAAGATTTTTCAAAGAAGAAAATAACACCCACGCCGAGGAGTTCCTCCGGTGCTTGCCTTTGGGGGTGCAAACGTCGTTCACCAAGATGGCTCCAACAATTGCCACGGCGGAACTGCTTCGTGTACGCCCCATGATTGGCGACGCACTGTTTGAAAGAGCTGCCGCATACTACAACAGCCACGACCAGGAAGACACAACGCTGACAAAACTGGTGGAGCTGCTGCAGATGACGGTGGTACGGCTGGCCTGCTTCGACTCGTTCGACGAAATGGCCGTAATGATGACGGATGCCGGCATCAGCGACAACCAAGGAGAAAAGCGGGTGTACAGATACCAGGCTGACGCGTTGAGGGAGACACTACAGCGACAGGGGTACGAGTATATGAACAAGGTGCTTGGTTTCTGCATGGAGAATATAAGCAATCTGCCCGAGTTTGAGCAGTCGCAATATTACTCCATAAGAAGCAACAGCCTGATACGCTCAATGGCCGATTTTGAAAAGTATGTCTCTATCGGTGGCGACTTCTGTATATTCTCGAAACTCAGGGAGTACATTGAATCGACGGAGGTAATGGAGTTGGAGTTTCGTATTGGCGCCCGACTGAGGGAAACACTAATGGAACACGGAGAAGAGGAGGTGTATCGCCCCATCGTCCGCGGCGTAGTGGCTTTTGTGGCACACTGGAGTATATCCGAGGCGGCACCGTTCCTAAATATAACTCCTACGGCGCAGGGGTTGATGGTGGAGGGCGAAAAGAGCAGCCAAGGGGGTAGGGTGAAGAACGGGGCTACCACAGAACAAGTGGCTGCTTTCGTGAATCACCACCGTCAAGCGGCAGAAAGGTATATCGGGCAGGTGGTGACCTACTGCAAGCGAAACAAAGAGTCGTTTCCCGAGATTGAAGATGTGGGCATGGAGAGCGATACGGAGCACGGCGCAGGCATTATTGATAATCACGGACACAAAACGTTTGTAGTGCTATGAATCAGAATTTTCTTATTGACTATACTAATTACATGCGGATGCTGGCGGAGAAACATATCTTGCTCCACCACACCAGCACGGACAAACATTTCTTCAGGGGTGAGTTGCAGGAGTTCTTCGAGAACCTGCGCAGCGTTGTGCGGTTCCCATGTATGGTTGTTGAGGGCAGCGAGGTGGATTACGTTGGGCAGCGTCCCAACATCAGCAAACGCCGCACAACATCGTTCATCATCGCCGACTGCTACGACACGGTTGGTGACTTTGGAGAGATGGAGCTGAAGGTTAGCGGATGCGAGAAGATTGCCGAGCAAATAGTTGGTCGGATGATGACGGATAAGATTAAACCTTTTGGCAATATCGAAACAGATAGTATTAGCGGCGAGTACCTGGCCAATACGGCACAGAAGTATGTAGGGTATCGAGTCACACTTACGCTGAACGACAGCAGCATCTGTATGTTTGACAAAAACGCATGGGATGAAGACGATTGATTTCAAAGTTGCAGGAAAGTTGTACTCGTATAATATTCCCGAGAATTGGGAAGAATTGACGCAGCAGCAGTTTGTCATATTTGCCGGAGGCATTACCGACAGCCCAACACTCAACGCGGAGACGGTGCGCCGCCTTATAGGCCTTGACGATGTTGTGACTATCAACCTAACCCCAGCCGACTGGTGGAGGGTTGTGCATGAATTTGACTGGATGACACGGCTGGATGAGTACAAAACAGGCAAGATGGATTCGGTGACACTCTGTGATGGGACGATATGTATAGGGTTCAGCGACGATTTTAGCGATGTGACTTGGCAGGAATGGATGATTGCAGATAGTAACGCCTATGCCGGACGATGGGATGTGGTAGCGGCTGTGCTCTATCGCCCACAGAAAGACAGTTGGGACCACCAGAGCAACCCACGAGGCGAGTTCTCTCAGTGGGATTGTGAGACAAGACTGCCCATGTTCCAACAACTCGAAAAAGATGTGCTGTCGGCTGTGACACTGAACTACAAACTGATGCGCAGGAAATTAACCACGCGCTATCGGCGACTTTTTTCCGGTGGAGGCAATGGTAATGGTTCGGATCTACAGACGCTTATACGGAATGTGATGGGTGATAATTTCTTTGAAGAAGATAAATACCTGAAGCTTTCAGTGCCGTCGGTGCTGTTCCAACTGGACCGCATGGTGCGCGAAGAGCGCGAAAGGAGGAGAAATGCAAGAACAAATTAAATTGGTGTCCACGGGATGGCATCACTCATTGAAGAGTTATATAGAGTCCGAACAGGCCAAGAACGACCACCCTGGATACGTAGTGGATCGCAATGGAACTATACATGAAGCTGATGGCCAAGGTTGGGTTGTGGCGCTCGTAAATGTCGGCCCTGTGGTTCTGAGCGGCGGACGCTGGTACCCGGCAGCACCCGACCCAAATTCGGGACGATATACGCGTATAACGAGTGCCGACCCTGTCCGATGCCCATACGAATATTGCAACTGCAAACCATACCACGGATGTACGCACTATGAGATGTTGGGGGACAGGCAGCTGCAATCCTTGCGTAGGCTCCTGTCGTCACTGCTATCCCGATTCAGTATACAATTTCCTTACGACAACCAGCTGGGTGAAATATGCCCAAGGGCATTGGTGGGGAAAAGCGGAATATACTTTGCCAGCAGTTATGACAAACACAGAAGCGATGTCCACCCTCAAATCGAACTGTTACACCTTATCAAAAGTCTTGCCCAATGATAACTGTCAAGGTCGGCGACACGCCGCTGTATATACCCAAGGAAACGACGCTGGTGCTGGAGCAGCACAACAACAGTTTCGACATCGACAACCTTACCAGTGACATTATATGGACGTTCGACATTCCCGCGACACCTAACGCTATCGCGTTGAATAACGAGCACTTTGTTTGTATATCAAACTACAAGAAATATCGGTGCACCATCGGCTTTAACGGAATCATTGTTTCGAACGGCTATCTGTTTGTGCAGAATGTCGTAGACGAAAAAAAGGTTTCGTGCGGCGTGGTGCTCGACGGCCTTGGCGAAGAATTTGCCAACAAAAAACTGAAGGATAACAGCTACGGCGATGATGTTGTAATATCTACACCGACAGACAGCCTTGAAGAACATCGGTCCAATTGGATGACTTTCTTGCAAAACAGCCTGAATGATGATAGTATCTACAAATTCTTCCTCTTTACTTGCCAAAATTTCTACAAAAACAACGACGCTTTCGGATACCACCAAAACAAGTGGTCCACGCTGCAAGACGAACATGACGAAAGGACGCTGTGGGCAAAATATGTCAATAGGCTTATCACGTACAGGCAGCCCAATCTGCCTCAATCTGTCAAATTCATACTCAACCAGGCAGACAGCATCGAGCAGGGTATCAAGGTGTTTAACAAACTTGGAAACAATACTGACAAACTGAATGGGTATACGTTCGCTCCCGCAATCCGGCTGGACTGGATTGTGAAGAAGGTATTGTCTAATGCGGGATATCGAGTTGTCGGGGACTTCCTGCCCAATAGCCATGTAAAAAAAATGTACCTACAATCCATGAATGCGATGGATGGGGATTTACAGCCGTTCGGCATGGATGAGTATCTGTACATATCCAACGCGACAGGCGTTGACAATGTGGCCACGGCTCACTCGATGGATGTGGGTGTGAATGAAGTGTCATACGAAGGTTTCAGGTGCACAGGACTGACGCCTGTTGTCAACTTTCGGCTTAACGCAGATGTGGATTCGCTAATAACCGAACAGGCGACAACCCCGACACCATATCAGCCGTGGCGGTATACTGACGAGGTGTTTATGCTGTTGGTGAGAACACCAAGCGCCGTAGCAGAAGACAAATACCCCGTGTTCCGCTCTGCAATAAACCACAATGCGACCAAGAAGGACTATATCTACGGCGTGAGACCGTATAACTTCAGCGTAGCTTTAAATATGTTTGTGTTCAAACAGAACAACACGGTTGAATACTACAATATGACGGCAGCATTATGGGAGACGCACGACTACATTATGCCGGCGAATGATTTGTACGCAATACAGCTGACAAGAAGCGAAGGAAACGAAACAGCATCGTATGGAGATCCAGATCACGCGGTAGACATCCTTGGCAATTTCCCAGCGGAAAGACTTATGCGGCAAAGTGGTCGTAGCAATTTGGTTGTCGAGTTGGCAAAATTCAGCATAAAGACTGTCGAACACGGAACATGGGACGAAGACCCCGACAGCGTATCTGAGGATATGTGGATTCCGGTAGACTATCCCAACAGTGGAACGGTAAGAAAGGCACGAGTTGAAAAAAGCGGGAACTATGAAAGATTGGAATACATTTCGACTATCGACAAGACGGAGATTGCCAACACCAACACCATGATGAATGTTTTCGACACAATGCTTCGGTGGAAGCAGCATGTGCCGAACGTCACCAATGGCGAGTTCCTGAAGAAGCTCTGCAAATTCTTCGGCCTATCAATGTATGTCAACCCGTTCAACAAGGTCGTGCAGCTCTCTTTTGCCAACAACCTGTTTTCTGCCAAGTCTGTCGACATATCGGAGTACGTCATCAGCACCGAACGGATGACATACGAACCGAAACAATACAAGATTTCCACAGAGACGGTTTTGGGAACAAAGGGGGTTGCAGAAGATTTCTTAATGGATGATGTAGTGAAACGAGGCGATTTGGAGACGGCGCGTACAAGGAAAAGAATGTCGGTATTTGTGGAAAACGAAAACGCGTACAATATCGCCACCCAAGATGAGGGCACGGGCAAATATATGTGGGAAACATCGGCGGGGAACGACCACGAAATGGTTGTTGGTAACGACGGTGACGACGTAGAGAATGTCAGCATGGAAATACAGGTGCCCAATATGCGCGTTGTTGACACTTTGGGTGCCGAAAAATATCTGTGCGATATCGCCACCTCGGGCAACTCGAAGCTGATGGATGACGATTACACTGGCGAGTTCGACATGATACTGATGCAGTACAAGGGGCAGCGGTTTGTCAACCTCAAACCTGGCGGCATGAGTTACCCGTGCTTTATTGAGGATGCAAACCCTACCTGCATGAATAAGGACGGCATGGTGAATAATGAGTATGTCAACCTGTCTCCTGTTGGCAGAAATTCTGTTGGCGAAAAATGGCTTCGAGAACTCTACGAGTTTAAGGCTACCCAAGAGCGATACCGGTTCGTAGCCAAGTTGCCTGCACATGTATTCATTGAGTTGTACCAGATGCAGATGCCGCAAGAGGTTGGAAAGGGTTCCGATGTACGCTGGATAATGGTGCGCAATAGAAAATACATGCCCATCGTGGTCTCCTACGAGCTTGGTGCTAACGATATGGTGCAGGCCACTATCGAGTGCGCCAGGATGCACTTCTAAAACTCAGGGGCGTTTTTATAAATCTTCTCATTCAACCCGGGGTCGAAATGGTCAGTGTATATCCCCTGTATGGCCAAACTGCTATGGTCGGCATGATGCTGCACTGTCAGCTGGTCAACGCCAGCGTGCAAGAGATCTGTGATGCCTGTGTCTCTCAATGAATACAACTGCATCTCTTTCGGTAATCCTGTGGCCCTCCTCATCCGCTCCCACGATTTTTGAAAATAAGACTTATTGGCGGGGGTTACGTCAGGGTCCAAAAATTCATTTTTACCAAACAAATAGAAATCCGTGTTTTTACATTTGGCCACAACAGGTGTCAGGGCTTCACAAAGCGAGGGTGTCAGTGTGGCATATCGCTCTTTATGGTTCTTCGCATTCTCTCCCGGTATCACTATGTAGTGCCGGTCTACGCGGACATGCTTCAACTGTATCTTCAGTATCTCGGCCGGCCTGATGGCTGAAGAGTAGACCAGCTGGCATACTATATTCATTGCAGGACGGAATCCGGCATAATAAGACGCTATCTTCTTCCTCGCCTCCGGCGGAACCAAAATTCTTATCTTGGGCTCTTTCTTCAACATCTTGATTCCTATAAACGGATTTTCCTTACAATACAAATGCTCCAAAGCCCACTGAAAAAACGCCTTCATGACCTTGAGCGTATTATTGAAAGACCTATGCCTGTGCCCTTGCTCAAGAACGTCATCCATATACCTCACAGCATGAGCGTGGAGGTACGTGCCACTGTAACGGTCCGCAAACCCGTTATCCTCACACCAACGAAGCCACAAGTCAATCACCGACCTGTATTGCGTCAGTGTCGAATCCCTGCACCCCTCCGCTTTTTTCGCAAGCAGAAATTTGGACTGAAGGTCAACAAGCCTGGTATACATTCTGGCATCGTCTGTCTGATGAAGCGGTGTCCACCCTCCTCGCAACTTGGCGTTGAGTTCATCCGCTATATTCTGCGCTGCTAACAAACGTTGGTGCTTTGTTTTGTATCTCTTCATTAGCCGGGACAGCTTGATTCTCTTCCGAATCATAACTTCCGCTATAGGGTCATATACGAAATACTCCGCGACCAATCCGATAGATGGCAGGTCTTTTATTACAGCAGGGTAGAATTTTTGAATTTCTAAAAGTTGACTTGTTGGCATTTTTTTTCTTGGCGAAAATGGAAGAACTTTCACCACAGAAAAAAAACATATTTCGTTTTTGTTCCGATTTTTCTCTCAAATCGGTCTAAATCACTAACTTTCAATACTTGTGACCCCGGCGGGATTCAAACCCACGA
>JAZRYG010000035.1:0-7978 GCA_045600605.1 Bacteroidales bacterium | reverse complement strand
TTCGCGATAATGAAAAGCAGATCGGCCTACGACCCTGCCATCTGACACATGGAAAACGACTTCGACGAATGGATGTTGTAAAAACAACAATTTTTTAAAAATATCAAAATTAATTTGTTTTTTAAGACAGTTCATTGCGACCGTAGCGACAACGAAGTGGAGCAAACTCGTATTAACACCTCGTCTGTCTGTCCGTCTTTGGCAGACATAGGTTAATCCTGTGGAGCGGAGACTGGCCTTACCGATCGCCCATAGTTGCGGCGGGCGCCGTCCATGTACACGCCGACGGAACTGAAGTACAAGAGGTACGCTTTGCCCGGGCCGCCGGCATCGAGCGAACTCGACCAGTAGTAGCCGACGGAACCGGCGTTGTTGAAGCTGCCATCGCCGTAGTAGCCGGTGGCCGGCAGAAAGATGCTCTTGCTGTTGAGCCCTGTCACGCAGTAACCGGCCTTCCCGCCCTGCGTCGTCCACATCCATGTACAGTTGTCTTTAAGTTCCTGCCAATCATCTTTCGTAGGCATACGCCAATCATCGCCCCAGTTCGCATGAGCCGCGTCGTCTGCTGGTTCAAGTGTGGTTCTGTTATCGACTATTCCATAACCAGATTCCGTGTTGTACTTCGTCAGGGTTTTCTTGCTGCCACGGCACCACTTGTAAGTGGTCCAATCGTAAGTACCCTTGTTGGTCGTCTCGCCCCATGCGTAGTAACTGCCGTAGTCCTCTGGTCTGCTTGCGCCGACATTGCACGTGGCCCACAGCGTCCCGCTCGGAAGGCCGAGGTCAACGTACTCGTGGCCGTCGATCGTATTAACCGCCTGCACCGCAGATCCGCCCGTCGGCACCACCTTCTGCACCGGCATCGACGACTCGCCCTCAACCAGCTCGAACTCAACATTCGACTCTTCATTCACATTGATGTTCACGCGCTGCACCGTGGTCTCATAGCCTTCCTTGTTAACAGTAATCTTGTGCATACCGCGCTTGATCACCTCCGAAAGATAAGGAGTCTTTCCAACCAATTTGTCGTCAACATACACATCCGCGCCGGAAGGCGTCGTCTTCACCGTGATGAACCCGAACGCCGGTTCGAGTTCGATATTCAGACTCTTGCGTTCGCCTTTCTGAAGCATCACCACATCCTCCCTCTCGAAATAATTCTCGCATTCAACGCGGTAGCGGTGCTCTGCGCCCACCGACACCGCATGGCTCACATTTCCGGTGCCGACTTTCTCGTCATCGACGTAAATCACCGATTCTTCGGGAGTCGCACGTATCACTAACGTCGCCGTCTCCAGACCCAAAATCAACTCGTAGATCTTCTTCGGCTCGAGGTTGTAAGGCAGCTTGAACTCGTACTCGCCCTGGTATTTTATCAATATCGAACCCGGCTTCCTCGACGAGACGTACAGACGATACTCGCCGTTCTCGTAGGCCTTGTGCATTATCATGACGTTGCGCGGCACGAAGACAATCTTCTGCAACGTCGCCTCGTCGAAGCCCTGCGACTTCACCTTCACCAAGCAGACGGGGTTGTCATCATAGTCCGTAAGCTGGTTCTTCTGCAGCTTGCCCTCGTCCATGATGCCGTTCATAATCTTGTTGAACTCAACGACATAGACCGGCGACGTGTTCTGCGCCAACGATGTGATGCCCCAAAAAGTGATGAAAATCAGTGCGATTAAAAATGTAATTGAATGTTTTGTAATGTGTTTCATAATGCGTCAGCCTCTTTTAACTTTACTCTTTTAACTTTACTCTTTTAGCTCTAATCGAACACAAAGGAGTTCGCGTCAATCTTCTCATCGACGGGTGTCTCTTTGGGCTGCCATGTCCTGACGTGGATGACGGGTTTCGCGCCGCGGAGGTCAACTATGAGGAAGAGGAAGCCTGTGTCGCCGTAGGTGCTTGAGAGATACTCCTGTTTCACCTGCACGCCGATCACATCGTTGATGCCGTTGACGGTGTTGAAGTCGGTGTTGGTGAAGGTCAGGTTCACGAACTCGTTGTTGTTGAAGATGCGGTTGAGGTTTGCCATGTACTGTCCTTTCGACAGGGTGTCGTATTTTATCTTCACCTCCTCCCTCATCTGGATGTTGTCGGATTTCTTTGTCTCCTTGAGCACTGAGCCGACGATGATGAGGGCGTTTTCGGAGAAGATCTGGTTGAGATATTCGCGACGTTTCAGCGCGTAGGCCGTCTGGTAGTCTTCGAGGAAGTCGAGGAGTGTGAGTTTGGCGTCATTCGACCATTTGTCCTTCGAGAGTATCTGGCTCTCGGCGATGTCGGTGAGCCTGAAGGCCAGCGACTCCACGAGCATGGCCTTGGGGTCGATTCTGAAGACCACATTGCGGACGAAGCTCACGCGGTTGTTGAAGTCGAACCTCATCGGGATGGAGCGGCATATCACTTCGTCCTTGAAATCCAAGAACTTATAGCTTGGCGTGCCGATTATCTCGCCTTTCCCTGAGTCGAGCATGCTCTGGAACATGGCGAAGCCGTCGGCGGTGAACAGATGACGCGCCATCTCGCTGTCACGCTGGTAGATGGCTTTCTCGATGGTCTTCATCATGCTCGTGTATTTCTGTTCGGGTGTCTGCACCGCCTCCACGAAGGCTTCCGTTTTCTGCATCGACGCCCTGAACTCGTCGGCGTAGTTCCTCATCTCCTCTATGTTCTTCACCTTCTTCGCCTTGTCAATCTCGACTGTTTTCTTTGCCGACGGGAAGTCGATCTGTTCGTCGAGGTCGTTCATTATGGAATAGACTTCCGGGTCGAAGAACTTGGCGGCGTCGCGGTTTTCGAGGTTGATGACGAGGACGACGCTGCTCATGTCGTGGTCAACGAGTTTTATGTGGCAGATGCCGCTGTTGACGGAGGTGATGGCGGTGCCGTTGCCGTCGTTGTACTCGAAGTCGAGGCCGTTGACGCTGTTGCCGAGGACGTTGACGCCGAAGATGAACTCATTGTCGCCGGCATTGTCCTGTCGCCGCGGCACCACGGTGATGTCGGAGAGCAGCGTCTCTGTCCGGCGCAGCAGCCATCTGTAGGTCGGGGTCTCGTAGCCGGTATCGGGGTCATTGAACAGCAGGTTCTCGCCGTTGGGGTGCGAGTGGCAGAGCATCAGCCCCCAGTAGTAGTAACGCAGTGCCTCGCCGCAGCGCAGCTGGTCTTCCGCCGCCATTCCCTGCACGATGTAGTCGTTGATGCGGAGCTCCCTCTGCTTGCAGATGCCGGCGAAGTCGCTCTTCTTGATGTACCTGAAGCTCTTCGCCGCGCCGCCCGTGTTGTCGAGCACGAGGTCGTACGAGCTTTTCTTCAGCACCTCTGCGAAGGTGTGGAACACACGTGCGCGCTGCTCCTCCTCGTTGTCGGAGTCCTGGAAATAGACGGTCTGGAGTGACTTGTCCTTCGAGATGTTTTCGAGGAGTTTCTCGATGGCCTCCTCGTCGGCCTTGCGCTGGTTCTTGCAGTTCTCGCTCTCGCCCCAGTAATGTTCGGCGTCGGCCTTGATGCCGTCGGCCTTCTTGCGGTTCTCACGGAAATTCTGCGCGAATGCTGACGATTGCAGCAATATCACAATTGAAAATAGAGTTAAAAAACGCTTCATATAACACATTTATATTCAAGGCCGCAAAGATAAGGAATTTTCTTGGAAATTGAACAACAAATTATTTTCTCACCACAAATCACACGAATGGCACGAAAATATCTTACGGAGAGGACGCAAATGTGACGTGGCTGACGGCCTACGGGATACAACCGGATGACGCCGGCTTTTCTCTGAACTCTGAGATATACCATTTTTGTTGCAAATTCTTCCAAGAGATATAGTCTCCATTTGAGGTTTGAATATCAGTGTTACCACCATACACAACATGAAGATGACAAATTCCGACATCGGCATTTTTAGCAAATGATTTCAACGATTTAAAATGCTTGGTATGCATAGTTGCTGTTGACTTTATTTCATAACGATCCAATTTGTTTTTTCATCGACAGCCGTTTAGATATAAGAAAACAGATTTGAAGCATATTGTGACTCATCAATAATCAGTGGGGTTTCGAAGTTCATAAGAAAGCAGCGAGGGGCTTCGACTGCAAATTGACGAGCGACCGCAGGGAGGCGAGCAATCGTCGGTGCGACACGGAGTGGGGTTGTCAAACTAAGTTTGTCCGTTGGTAGAGACGCGTCGCAATGCGTCTCTGTGAAATGTTTTTTGTCGCTCTGTATGAAAATCGCAAAATTTAACAAAATCGTGTTCATCGGTTGTGTGATGACTTTTTTTTAGTACTTTTGCACGCTTAAAGGTTTTTCATTGCTATGAGGCAAGAGTTCTGAATTGTCACCGTCGTTACTGCCGTTTGAAAAAGCGGCATTTTTTTTGTAAAAAATATTTGACGAATAAATTTTTTTGTATTTTTGCGCCGTCATTTGTCGAAGTCCGCAAGGGCTTGGGTGGGTGACAGACATATTGGAAAGACGTTGTGCTGACGTTTTATCTGCGGCTTATTGGAATCTCGCAAGTTCTTAATCGATCGCACGATAAGGCAGTGGGCTGATGTCCAAGGGATTGTTATATATTAAAAGGTGTCGCCCGACACCTGATGATATAGACGTTCTGCGTGGGCTTCGACATTGCTTATCCTCGATCGATGGGCGATGCGAGAGCCTCAATAAGCGGGATAGGCAAGGTGCAGATTCCCGCGCTTTTTCTATATGTTTTTTCAGTGGTATTTTAATGGCTTTTGGGAATCAGCTTTTCTGTGAGGTAATTATGTATTCATCAACAGATGTTTTGTTAAGGGAAAAGTACAACAAAGTTGTGGAAAAACACAAATATCCAATTAGAGGGTTATTTGTTCCTTCTGATAATCCATGTAGTAAGGTACTTTTTGTCGGATATAATCCGTCGCTGGGAAAAACTCCTCAAAACAATGATTATCCTAAATTTTCAGATATATGTGAAAATGAGTTTTGGAAACCTGTAAAAGAATTGGCTAAAGATATTATAGATGATGTCGCATTTTTGGATATGTTTCCTGTGCGTTCATCTAATCAACATGAGTTGGAAAGTGAGAAATATAACAGCCTCCGTTCGGAATTATTGGAAATCACACAACAAGAAATCGAAGAACATATTAAGCCAAAACTTATTGTAATGCTAAATCGTTCTGCTTCATACTATTGGGGAATTAAGAAGAACGCTTTATGGATGGGATATGATTTTCAAAATACATCTTTTGGTGACATTAGAGGGAATAAAGTATTAAGAATCAGAGGCTTTAAAGAGTCATCTTTTGGTAATACAAGAATAAATATTGATAAATTTTCAGATGAAAATTCATCGCTTGTTTCATCAAAAACTCATGTGCTATTTTATAGGCAGTTGAAGACAAATAGAAAACAGTATTCAGCAGAAAGTATTATTACCTCGAAAGAACTGTATTACTTGTGGGCAGGTATTAAATCAATGACAAATAAATAACTTAATCAATAATTTAAAAATGTAAAACTATGACACTTAAAAAATCACTAGTAGCATTGTCTTTGGTGTTATTGACGATGGTTTCTCCGCTATCAGCCAAGGACGGAAACAAAACAGTTAAGACAAAGGTAACTCAAGGTGTATATTTGGAATATAACGGCTTGGTTGAGAAGAAAACCCCAATGGGTAATGGAAAACTAACAGTTTATGTAAATGACAAGGCTGTGGATGTGATATCTGGAGTTTTTAATAATAATTCTATCACTGATGCGACGATAACTTTTAAAGGCGGAAAATCTTTATTTAAGGGCAATATTCAATATAGTACATCAGAAACAGAAATTGTATATACATTTTCAAATGGCTTTTTTGAGATAGATTATTCACAATATGAAAATTCATTTGTGTTGCCTATAGAGAATATGGTGGTACATAGAAATTGGAAGACTTCAAAATTGTCAACAGATGATGAAAAGCCAATCCAATTCAAATTTAAAAAAAGTATAGTTGAAACTAAAAAGAATCCAGATACATACAACTATTTTGTTAATGTTAAACCTGTTATAACAAAAGAATGGACAGTGACATTATATTTATCAGATGATGTAAGTACATATAATCTCTATCCATCTGACAATGACATTGATTGTTATGTGATTGACTATGGTGAAAAAGGTAAAGGTTATCTGACTAAAAGCGGCATTGACGATATTTTGGAAATCAAATGTCCCAATGGTGATTCACTTTCAAAGGTGGGACGTGATTGTTTGAACGCTTTACGCAATATTGATGGAGGAAAATTAGAACTGAACTTGTTTTATTATAATGGTAATTTTGATATAGAAAAAAAGTATTACGACAAAGAAAAAATGCCTCTTGTTGAAAAATTTAATCGTGAAATGCCTGATGAATATAAAAATTGGATAGGAAGAAATTTTGAATTGGGCATCGACAACAGAGAAAAACAAATGGCTGACAAGGGTGAACTGTCATCATGCAGAAATCCTTCGCATTGGGCAGTAGAAGTTACTTATAGCAATGGTGATACATATTTCGGAACATACTATATGGATAGTGATATGAGAAGTGTAATAATAGAAGTAATGAACACCACAAAACTTCCACAAGAAGAAGATTACTATTGTGGTCTTTATACGACAAAACAAGGCGAAAAAATATATTATTTGTATGGATATACGGCTGACAAATACGTTCAACTTGCAAGCCAAAGAGATAAAGGGAAAAAAGATGAATGGCAAAGACAACAACAGGAGGCAAGAAAGGAGTATCAAGCTAGAGAAAAAGCAGCTAAAGATAGAAGATTAGCCCAAGAGAAGAAATATGGTAAAAAATACGTTGATGCCATTTATGATCAATACACGATTTTGGTTGGAACTCCTGAAGGTCTTTTGAAAGAACAATATATTTTAGATGTAAAGACGGAAACAACAAAAAGTATAGTCTATTACGTGAAGCGCACACATGACGTGCTGTTTATTGTTTGGGTCGATAAATCAACTCATAAAGTTGATATGGTTACAAATCTACAATAAATTGGGCTGCATAATCAACACCCAAACTTTCCAATCGGAATGGAATCCATAACATCGTATTCCATTCCGATTTTTATTTAAGGGCAATTCTAAATAAAACTCTTTGATAATCAAATAAATATTTGTATATTTGCCGAAAATTTGAAGAGAAAATGGGGCGTATAGGTCAAATTGCAGGATTTTTAGTCTGGGTATGTCGCTATAGGTCAAATTGCAGGATAAGATTTCTCCGTTATCGCTTTGCCGTATAAATACAAATCACTAACTTTGCCTTGCGGTTTGAAGCGTAGCAGAGCTCTGCTGGGGAGCAACTCTGCGAGGAATAGAATCGCATATACCAAATTGCAAAATGCAATGGCGGATTGGACGTGCTGTCTGGTCCGCCTTTTCGCATCATGCAAGTGGTTTTATCAATGCCAAGAAAAACCCGCAAATGAATCGCTTGCGATTCTCTTCCGTCATACCGCCATGGTTGTTCAGGTTCTTCTTTAGATCCGTAAAGGTCCCTTCAATCTTGTTGTTGGTGTTGGGCATTCCCTCACACGCCGCCGTCTGACAAGTGAAAAGATACGGAAGATAGCGTCTGATGATCTGCTTCATGTGGAATTGGCACATCTGAATCTTATAGTCATTGAAGATGCCGAACAAGCTCTGCCTCCCATCAATGATGAGTCCTTTTATATCATAGCCACGTTCTTCAATACTTCGCACAGCCGATTCGTAGTCTGCGTTCGTCTCGTTCTTGATGAACTCCAGGTAAAGCACGCAACCTGTCGCGTCATCGAGAGCGAGCATTATCCCCCAATTGCGCCCCCAGTATGTCGCATCAAGATGGACAAACCCACCTCCCGATAACGACGGCTGCTCCCATTCTATCGACACGTTTCGAAGACGGCGCTTGATGGTGGATTCGCTTACATCAAACTGTTCCGCAAG
>JAZRYG010000034.1:0-27502 GCA_045600605.1 Bacteroidales bacterium | reverse complement strand
GCCTACGACCCTGCCATCTGACACATGGAAAACGACTTCGACGAATGGATGTTGTAAAAACAACAATTTTTTAAAAATATCAAAATTAATTTGTTTTTTAAGACAGTTCATTGCGACCGAGCGCAGCGAGTGGAGCAAACTACAGGGAACTCCTGCAAGAACTACCGGACGAGGCGAACAGAGCTACCGTAGTCCCGATTGCCGTTGTACGTGTCCACACGGCCCGAATAGAAGCCCATGCTGTACGCGTAGTACGACCCACTGGGAGAACTCGACCAGTAGTAGCCGTTCGAGCCGACATTGACCACGTCCGTACCGTCGCGGCTGCCTGCGGCCGGGAGGAATACAGCGCCAGAGGACGCGAGGTCTGATGTCGAAGTTATTCCGCCCATCACTGTTGACGGATTCTCCGTGCCGTCCGGAAGAATCACGAGACCTTTTACATT
Source organism: Bacteroidales bacterium (assembly GCA_045600605.1). Classification (GTDB taxonomy): domain Bacteria; phylum Bacteroidota; class Bacteroidia; order Bacteroidales; family F082; genus Limimorpha. Next base: position 27,056 of record JAZRYG010000034.1, on the reverse strand, counting down.
GTTGCCCAAATCCTTCCACGCACGGAGGGACGAGGCGTTGGTGCGGGAGTTCAGCAGATAGTTCCATTCGTCTTTGCTCAACGTGCGCCATGTTCCAGCCGTCTCACCTGCCACATGGAAAGACGAACTGTTCGTGAAGAACTCGTCGGACGTTGTAGTGCCGCTTTCACTGTAGCTTCCAGCGTATGCCACCGATGCCGTCTTGCTCCAGAAGAAATGGCTCACGTGGCTTGCGTTCCATGAGCTTTCGAAACTCCACTGGTTTGCCTCGAACCTGAACGCGCCGCCGTCCCAGTACAGGTTGCCCGGCGAGAACTCGACCGTGGTGGTGGCAGAGACGCTGAACTTCGGTGCAGCCGCCTCCAGCGTCACCGCTATCGCGTCCTTCATGCCGTAGAACTTGTTCTCGTGTATGCCCTTGGCGAAGGTCATGCTGCCCGTGGCATCGCCGGTGAAAGCAACGTTGAGTACATCCGTCGTCCCTGTCGGGATGAGCGTCACAAATCTCTCGCCTGTCGTGCCGTTGCCATTGCCTATGGTGATGCCACCGTCGTCGCCGCCGCTGAAGCTGCCGTCAGGACTGACTGTCAATGTGTTGCTGATGCCCGTGCCGCCCATCGTCACCGAACCCGTGTAGGCCTGCGTGCCGTCGGTGGTGAAGTTGATGTGCGCTATCGCTATCTTGGTGTTCATTACCACGTAGCCTTGGTACTCGCCGCTCTCCACCGTGACATCGGTTCTGCCATAGCCTGCATGGTATTTCATCGCGCCGTTCTCGCCGCGGAGCGTGCCGTCCTGTGAGGCGAGCGGGATGCTGGCGGCGGCGGTGCCTGTCGGTGTCGTCGCGATGTTGCCTTTGCCGAGGTAGAAGAAGTGGCATGGCGCCCCTTCGTCATCGAGTCCAGTGACACTGCCCGTGAAGGTGCCCTGTGGAGTGCCTGCACCGCTCACGAGGGTGAGACTGCCGAGCCAGCTCGTGCCGTCGCTCACGTAGAGCTTGTCGCCCGCACTCCATGTTATCGCGCCCGTCTCCGTGTTGATGTCGGTCTTCGCGCCAGAACCGGCCGTTACCGTCATCTTGATTGTGTCTGTCGCCGGCGTCACCGGCATCGTCTCCTGCTTCCTGCACTGCGTCATCGTCATCAGCGCAGCCGCCATGATTAATAATGCTTTTCTCATTTTCATTGGATTTTTTAATTTTTTTAACATTTAAATTTTTCTTTGAATCTTTTGACTTTTCAGACGCACGGCGGTGCGTCTCTACAATCTTTCCCTAATCTCTCCTCTTTAATCTTTAATCTTTAATCTTTAATCTCTTAACTCTCGCCGCGGCGTAGCACACGCCAGCCGCCGTCAGCACGAGCAGGCCGCCGCCCACGGGCGTCTCGTCCTCCATGCCGTTCCATGCGGCGCCGTTGCCTCCGCCGTTGATGTCGTTCCAGCTGCCGCCGTTGCCGCCGCCGTTCACATTGTTCCAGCTGCCGCCGTTGCCGCTGCCGTTCACGCTGTTCCAGCTGCCGCCGTTGTCGCCGTTGCGCACGCCGCCGGCGTTGTTGAAGAAGCCGTCCGACTGCCCGTGGGCCGCCGGCGGGAGTGTCAGCGCGAGCAGCAAAGCCGCCGCCGACATCACGCCCCTCATCTTTTTGGATTTCATCTCATTTAACTCCTTTCTTTTAGCTTGTTATTATATTCAGTTGTTTTCAGGTATTCAGGTGCCGGCGCACGGAAACGCCGAAAGGCCGACAGTCACTGACTGCCGGCTCACATTTTTATCTCCAAAAAGCCTAACTGATTGATTTTCAACAACTTGCGTACGGGGGGGTAATCAGAAAGTTCACCGGCGCGGTCTTATGCGCCGAAAGCCCCTGTGTGCGATATTTCACAAATGATTCTTTCATACGGGCGGCAAAATTACGACAATTTTTTATACGGTGAGATTTTTTTTGTTTTTTTCACCACGAAGGATTTTCACCACGAATAACACGAATTGCACGAATAATCCGAATAATACTCTCACCCCCCCCTCTTTTAACTCTACTCTCTACTCTTTTAACAAATCATCACCACGAATTTCACGAATGACACGAAATAGAAGCTGTGTCGTGCGCCAGCCACTTTCTACTTTCTACTTTCTACTTTCTACTTTAAACTTTATAAACTATAAACCGCCTCCCTCCCCGCTTAACTGAAAGGGTCCAAACAAAAGCCCCGGCCGCTGATGCGGTCGGGGCTTTTTCCTGCTCGTTATCTTGAAACGACTTACTCTGTCACTTCGGCTTTCACCGGGATGACTGAAACGTATGAGCGGTCGTCTCTCTTCCTGCGGAATTCCACGATGCCGTCTGTGAGGGCGAACAATGTGTGGTCCTTGCCCATGCCGACGTTCTCACCTGGATTGTGTCTTGTGCCACGCTGACGAACGATGATGTTACCAGCGATAACTGCCTGTCCACCGAAAACCTTTACTCCGAGTCGTTTGCTATGTGATTCACGACCGTTTTCTGAACTACCAACGCCTTTCTTGTGTGCCATAACTTCTTGATTTTTTAGGTTAATTATTCAGTGATGTTTTCGATGCTGATTCTGCTCAAACACTGGCGGTGGCCATTGAGTGTCTGATAGCCTTTTCTTCTTTTCTTCTTGAAGACCAAGACTTTGTCAGCCTTGAGATGTTCGATGATTTTAGCATCCACTTTAGCGCCTTGGAGGACGGGGGCGCCAACCCTTGTGTTGCCGTCATTGTCGATCAGCAACACCTTGTCGAAAGTCACTATGCTTCCGATTTCGCCGTTCAAACGGTTGCAATAGATCTTGTCGCCATTGCTGACTTTGAACTGCTGCCCTGCGATTTCTACGATTGCGTACATTACTTTGTATTAATTAGAAATTAAAATTTTTCGAGCTGCAAAAGTACAACAAATATTAATACGTGCGACATTTTCCTGAAAATTAATTTTCCATCCTCAACCAAATTCCCATAACAGGGTCAGATAGTATTATTTCTTTGTTCTCTTCTATTATTAAATCTCTGTCAATCAATGCCTTCCTTATTATTGCGACATTAGCTGAGGAATTCAGTCTGTAAGATTCTATCACTTTCGATGATGAAAATCCTGTACGTACGCCGTCAGCCACTGCATGCAGAAATCCCATCTGGCCCACGGTCAGATTCTCCGTTTTGCTTTCAAAAACTTCGCGACACTGGTCAACAAGCTCATTCTGAGCATCGTGCATGATTTTCTCTGTGACAGCGATTTCCGTCCTCTGGAAAACATACCACGACAGCTGCTGCACATACGACGAGTTGCCGTCAACGCAGTTCACTATCCATTCAGCCTGCTCGTCCGTTATGGTTTTATTCGATTCGCTGAATTTGCCAGTAATATAATCAATCCAATAGTTCATCGGAATTCTTTTCAGATAAATGATGTCGCCGAATTTGTAAAAAGGCCTTGTCGTGTCGTCGAAAAGCGACTCCATCATGTGCTTTTTACTGCCGAAAAGACAATACGACACGAGCTCGTGATGCTGCCAGACCGAACGCAAGACAGTTTGGAAATGCATAGAATCCTGATATTTAGCGATTTGCTGAAATTCGTCTATGCAGACAACCACTCTGATGCTTTTCTTCTTCGCAATTTTCTCTGACAATTGGAGCATATCCTCCATCGAATTGTCCTTAGGCATATATTGCAGTTTCAAAGACATCTCTCCCGACATATCTGCTGATGCGTTTATGCCGAAACTGATGCGACTCAAAAACGACTTCGCGTTTTCAATCCACTCGTCCATTTTATTGGAAGTCTGAGTCAAAACGGCAGATGCATAACGCTCACAGAAATCCTCCGCGCAACGACACTGGTGCACATCCACGTAAACTATTTTCAACTTCTCGCTTTCCGCTAATGATTTCGCCTTCTTCACCAACGACGTTTTTCCCCATCTACGAGGAGAAACAATGAATGTGTTCACTCCATATTTGAAATTTGAAACCAACTTCTCCGTCTCTTTTTCCCTGTCAGTGAAAGTGTCGCCACTCACCGTTTTCCCAAACACAAAAGGTATATCCATGATATAATAATGTTATTACTAATAGATTGCTTACTAATAATTTTGTTGCAAAAGTACAACAAACATTAATACGTGCGACATTTTTATGAAAATTAATTTTGATGTTTTTTTCACCTTAAATTAATACACTTATTCCTAAAAACTTTATGAATACCATTTCATTTTTTCATATCTTTGCGCTTTGAAATTCTTGATTATATGATAATCTTTTTCGAAACTAAACAAAAGACAGTCATCGCTGTGGAAAGCGTTGATAATCACTCAAAAAACGATATTGAAAAATTCGTATGGCTCTTCGGCGACGCCAAACAAGTCAAGGCCGACAACGTGAAAGGTTTCTTCTTCGGCCCGCGCCGTGAGATGATAACCCCGTGGAGCACCAACGCCGTAGAGATAACCCAGAACATGGGCATCAAAGGCGTGGTCCGCATCGAACAGTATTTTCCGGTAAAGGAAGACGACAACAGCTTCGACCCGATGCTTCAGGCGAAATACCACGACCTCGACCAGAACGTGTTTTTCGTTGACCTGAAACCTGAGCCGCTCAAGTATATCACTGATATTGAGGAATATAACCAAAAAGAAGGCCTCGCCCTGAGTCAGGAGGAGATTGATTATCTGAAAGGCATCAGCAAGAAGATAGGGCGCGGCCTCACCGACTCCGAGGTCTATGGCTTCGCGCAGGTGAACTCGGAGCACTGCCGCCACAAGATCTTCAACGGCTCGTTCATCATCGACGGCAAGGAGATGCCGGAGACGCTGTTCGCGCTCATCAAGAAGACCTCGAAAGAGAACAGAAACCGCCTCGTCTCGGCATACAAAGACAACGTGGCGTTCATCCTCGGCCCGAAGGTAGAGCAGTTCGCGCCGGCGACGCAACACAAAGCTGACTATTTCAAAATCAAAGACATAGACACCGTCATCTCGCTGAAAGCGGAGACGCACAACTTCCCGACGACGGTCGAGCCGTTCAACGGGGCGGCCACCGGCACCGGCGGCGAGATACGCGACCGTCTCGCGGGCGGACGCGGCAGCATCCCGCTGGCTGGCACCGCCGTGTATATGACATCATACCCGCGCAACGACAGCTCACGCGAATGGGAGGACAGCTTCAAGGAACGCCCGTGGCTCTACCAGACTCCTGAAGAACTGCTCATCAAGGCATCAAACGGAGCCTCCGACTTCGGGAACAAGTTCGGACAGCCGCTCATCAACGGTTCGCTTCTCACCTTCGAGCACTCCGAGGGCGAAGGCGGCGACTTCGGCTACGACAAGGTCATCATGGAGGCGGGCGGCATCGGCTTCGCTCCCGTTGATGACAGCATCAAGGAAGACCCGGAGCCGGGCGACCTCATCATAGTGCTCGGCGGCGACAACTACCGCATCGGCATGGGCGGCGCGGCCGTCTCGAGCGTCGGCACCGGACAGTATTCCAACGCCATAGAACTCAACGCGGTGCAACGCGCCAACCCTGAGATGCAGAAACGCGTTGCCAACGTCATCCGCGCCATGGTGGAGAACGACAGCAACCCCGTGCGCTCCATCCACGACCACGGAGCCGGCGGACACCTCAACTGCCTCTCTGAACTCATCGACAAGAGCGGCGGCGTGGTGTATGTCGATAACCTCCCCGTCGGCGACCCCACCCTTTCCGACAAGGAGATAATCGGCAACGAGTCGCAGGAGAGAATGGGACTCCTTGTAAATAAGGCAGATACGGAAGTCATACGCCTCACGGCGGAACGCGAACGCGCACCTTATTATATGGTGGGCGAATCGACCGACGACCAGCGACTCCGCTTCATCCGAAAAAACGGCGTCAACCCCATCGACCTCAGCCTGTCGGATTTCTTCGGAAGCGCACCGAAGACCGTCCTGACCGACACCGACATCGACTATCAATTCCAAACTGTTGAATATAAATCAAATAAGTTCGTTGAATATTTGCAGAACGTGCTTCAGATAGAAGCCGTCGCCTGCAAGGACTGGCTCACCAACAAGGTTGACCGTTCCGTCACCGGACGCGTCGCCATGCAGCAATGCGCCGGAGCCATCCAACTGCCTCTCAACGACTTAGGCATCATGGCCTTAGACTACCAAGGCGTGCGCGGCATCGGCACGGCGTTGGGACACGCACCCGCAGCGGCGTTGATCTCACCCGAATCAGGTTCACGTCTCTCTGTCGCCGAAGCACTTACGAACCTCGTATGGGCGCCAATCGAAGAAAAACTCAAAGGCGTCTCGTTGAGCGCGAACTGGATGTGGCCGGCCAAGAACACAGGCGAGAATGCACGTCTCTACAGAGCAGTCAAGGCACTGAGCGACTTCTGCCTCGCCCTCGGCATCAACGTCCCGACAGGAAAAGACTCGCTGTCGATGACCCAGAAATACCCGAACGGACAGAAAGTCTTAGCCCCCGGAACGGTCATAGTGACGGCGGCAGGCGAAGTGACCGACGTGAAGAAAGCCGTGAGACCTGTCGTGAGAGAAGACAACGACACCAAGCTGATTTACATCGACTTCTCGAAAGACAGCTTCCGACTCGGCGGCAGCAGCTTCGCGCAGACCTTGAGCAAGATAGGCGACCAAGCCCCCGACATCAAAGACACCGAATATTTCAAGCTGTGTTTCAACACGTTGCAGGAATTGGTTGAGAGAGGCCTCATCATTGCCGGACACGACGTCTCGGCCGGCGGCCTCATCACCACATTACTCGAGATGACATTCGCCAACTGCGAGGGCGGCCTCGACGTTGACCTCAGCGCATTCGGAGACAACGACCTCATCAGCGTGGCGTTCAGCGAACAACCGGCGGTGGTGATTCAGGTCAAAGACGATTCAGTTGAGAAAATTCTCAATGATAATAATATTGAATATCAGGTTATTGCAAAACCGATAGATGGGCGCGTCATCGCATTGAAGAAAGGACAGGAGAATTACAGTCTCGACATCGACTCCCTGCGCGACCTCTGGTACAAGAGTTCGTCGCTGCTTGACGCGAGACAAAGCGGCGAGCAGAAGGCCCGCGAGCGTTTCAGGAATTACAAGAGACAAGATTTGCGTTACGACTTCGGGCGTTTCACCGGCAAGGCGGCAGACCTCGGCATCGACATGCACCGTCGCACCGCGTCGGGCGTTAAGGCGGCCATCATCCGCGAGAAAGGCGTCAACGGCGACCGCGAGATGGCGTATGCTCTCTATCTCGCCGGCTTCGACGTGAAAGACGTTCACACCACCGACCTCATCAGCGGGAGAGAGGACCTCACCGATGTCAACATGATTGTGTTCGTCGGCGGCTTCAGCAACTCCGACGTCCTCGGCTCCGCGAAGGGCTGGGCTGGCGCGTTGCTCTTCAACGAGAAGGCACGCAACGCCATCATGAACTTCTACAAGCGTCCCGACACGATGAGCCTCGGCGTCTGCAACGGCTGCCAGCTCATGACAGAGCTGCATCTCATCTATCCCGACCACGACGAACACATCAGGATGCTGCATAACGACTCGCATAAGTTCGAGTCTGGCTTCGTGAATATCAACATCGGATACAGCAACAGCATCATGTTGTCGAGCCTGAAGGGGCGGCGTCTCGGCGTATGGATCGCCCACGGCGAGGGCAAGTTCAGCTTCCCGTACTACAAGGACAAATACAACATCGCGATGAGCTACAGCTTCGACGAATATCCTGGCAACCCCAACGGCAGCGACTGGTCAGTGGCGGCGGTATGCTCCAACGACGGCCGTCATCTCGCCATGATGCCTCACCTTGAGAGAGCCTTCCTTCCATGGCAGTGGCCGTATTACCCCGAAGACAGGAAGAACGATGAAGTCAGCCCGTGGATCGAGGCATTCGTCAACGCACTGAATTGGATAAAGAAAAACAGAGTCTGATGAGGAACGACGTCCCACCCAGATTGTTCGACCTGATACCCTATTATATTAATAGGTATGGCGACCATCATGATTGCCTCTTTGGCGGAAAGGTCAACGGCAAATGGGTGAGATACGACGGCGTGTCATTCAAGGAGACCACCGACAACATCAGCTACGGGCTTCTGAAGCTCGGCGTGAGGCGCGGCGACCGCATCGCGTTGATTGCCAGCAACTGCCCGGAATGGAACATGATTGACTTCGCCGTCCAGCAAATCGGCGCCATCATCATTCCCATTTACCCGACAATCAGCCAAAGCGACTACGAATACATTTTCCGTCATTCGGAAACGAAAATCGCATTTATATATAACAAGCTGATTTTTAACAAGATAAAAGAGATCTCAGGAGACATTTCTTTTGTTGAGTCGATATTCTCAATCAGGCCGACCGAAGGCGTGAAGCCTCTCTCGGAACTCATCGAACTCGGCAGGGCGAATCAGGACAGGGCAGCACTTGAAGCCATTGAGAATGAGATAAATACGGACGACATCGCCACCATCATCTACACGTCGGGCACGCTCGGCCTCCCGAAAGGCGTGATGCTCACCCACGACAACATCCTGTCGATGGTCAGGAACCTGTGCCCCGTCTATACCGTCGATGAGACACACGACTCGATAAGCTATCTCCCGCTCAGCCATATCTACGAGAGGGCGATAATATACTGCCATGTCTATCTCGGCACCGCGACGTATTATGTCGAGAATGTCGGCACGATTCTTAATGATATTCAGGAGATTAAGCCGAAATCGTTCTCATCGGTCCCGCGTCTCATCGAGAGAATTTTCTCGAACATCATGCGAAACGGACGTAAGCTGAAGGGTTCGCAGAAAAGACTGTTCGATTGGGCGATGCTCCTTGCGGAGAAATACGATGAGACAGGAAAAGACAACGGGTATTTTTACAAGAAAGAGCTTAAGATTGCCGACAGGTTGATTTACAGGAAGGTGCGTGAGATGTTCGGCGGCAGGCTTGAGTTCATCATCGTTGGCGGCGCGGCGATACAGCCGAGGTTGGTGAAGGTTTTCGGCGCGTTCGGGATACCGCTCGTTGAGGGTTACGGCCTCACCGAGACGTCGCCGGTCATCGCCACAAACAGTTTGGTCACGGGCAAGGTAAAAGCCGGAACTGTCGGCGAACCGCTTGTCAATCAAGTTGTTAAAATTTCTGACAAAGGCGAGATTATCGTCAAGGGTGACAATGTCTTTGCCGGTTATTACAAAGACGAAGAGAAGACGCGCGAGGCCATTGATGCCGACGGGTTCTTCCACACGGGCGACATCGGTGAGTTCGACGCCGACGGGATGTTGAGGATTACCGGCAGGATAAAGGAGATTTTCAAGACGTCCATGGGCAAGTACATCAGTCCGGCGCTGCTTGAGAGCAAGGTATGCGAGTCGCCTTTAGTTTCGCAGATTCTCGTCGTGGGCGAGAACCAGAAGTTCGCCGGTGCGCTCATCGTTCCCAACTTCGATTATGTGCGGGCGTGGTGCGAGGAGAACGGCATCGTCTGCAAGTCGAACAAGGAGATGATTAAGAATCATGAGGTTATGAATTATTTCCGCAATGAGATAGCGAGGTACAACAAGGAGTTCGGCGATTACGAGCAGATCAAGAGGTTTGAGTTGATTGACCATGAATGGAGCATTGAGGCGGGAGAGATGACGCCGAGTCTGAAGTTGAGGCGCAGTGTGATCATTGAGAGGCACGCCGCGGAGATAGGCAGGATTTTTTCGGAGTGAGCGGTTGATACAAAGATTTACGATGGATGATTACGGCTGACACGAATGCCGAGACCGCAACATCTCTTGCAACACTTTCAACCTTTTTATGATTTCCTCAAATTCCAATGAATTGCCATAAATGAAATTTTTCTGTAGTTCCAGATAATCCTGTTTCCAAACCATCAAATGAGAATTAGGCGGAATTATGGTGATATATGGCGGATAGTTTTTGTCGTAATCGGCGTACGATACATGGTAGAATTTCCTTCTATGTTCCACAATTGTTTTGTAAAGAACCATATCTGACAATGCTTTTTCTCCAAAAGGTGTGTTCATAAGCTTTTCAAGGTCATACAGATGTCTTGACATTCTCAAACTACGAGGATTTTGCTTCTGAAACTCTTCACAAAGTAAGAAAGCCTTTTCTAAGAATGTTCGCTCCGGCAAAGCAACAGGGATGACACAGGTGGCAATATCGTCATCATTAAAAAACATCCCTCTAATCATAGAGCTAATTTCGAGCATCTCAAATGGTTCGCGCATCGAAAGGCTACTTATTTCAATCTTCACACGTGACGGCATATATGGTGAACTATTGTCTGAAATACTTTCGTAATCCACATAAAGCACAGCAGGATCTGCATCTGTTGAAATGACAACTCCATCATCGTCAACGATTTTCGGGGCGACTACAAATCCATATACCCCCATTCTTGTCAGGATTGTTTCCAATTGTTTTGCCAAATCGCCAATAACATATTTGTGGCACTTTTTCCGCAAATTCTTCAATTGGTTGTTATTGTCAATATTTTCGACAAAGAAACTATAATCAACGGCGAGGTCAATATCTTCAGAAAATCTTTCTATAAGATTCCAACCCTTACTCAAACTTGTACCGCCCTTGAATTCCAAAAATGATGCGCAATCCGTTTCAAATAATGCTTTCAGTACCATAGTTACCCACCAGTCTTTCTCCACGGCGTAAACAGGTAGGTGTATGCTATCGGCGACTTCCTGAAGCATCACTTTCCTTTCATTGATATCATGTTGAAGCCAATTCATACTCGTTCTGTTTTATCTTCTCTGAAATAAGTTTCCTAACCCAAATCGGTGCGGTTTTCAAATCGTCGATATATGTATCTTTATCAAGGTGACTTTTAAGTAATGCTGCTATGATTTGCTTGTGTTCATCGGTCACATTATCTTTGCCGATAGATTTAATAGCCTGGATTAACACAGCCATAAAATCATTTTTGCATGCAAAGTTACGTGGCACGCTTCTTTTCAGTGTAATAGTTTGATTTCTAATTACAATTCTCCGTGCTGACCCTGAAGTCAGGTAAACATAACAGGTAGGAACTTGTGTTGACAATCCCAAAAGGTTCTGTGCTGTTTCACCAGTAGGCAATATTTGCGCATTGTCGCGTCTCGCTATTGCCTTCACCAACTCTTTAACAGAAGGATATAACACTCCAAATTTTGTCTCCATTGGCTTGTAATAAATACCATTGGCTATGCGTAGCAACAATCCGTCAGCCACACACTCAGACATCAAGCGGCTGATAAACACATCGTTTCCATGTTGTGCAAAATCAGAAATGAAATACACCGCCCCCGGTTCGTCGCATTTGATCTGTTTCCTTATTTTTTCAGCAATACACATTTTTATAACAATTTCTGCAGGTAGAATATTTTTACAAAATTTTCTACCTGATGCGAGCGCAAAATTACAAATTTATTTTCAATTGATCCATTTTTTGACACACATTTGGAAGAAATTTTTAGTATCCATACTTTAACGTGAACCAACTATTTTCGTAGATGCAGGTTTGCCTATAATGCCCCAAGAAATTCAGTTCAAACCCTTAAGCAACCATCTTCGTAAAATAAAAAAAGATTATTGAACTAAACCCCGCTTTTACATCATCAGCTTGTAAATCATCTCGCGGTAAAGTTCCTTCTGGTCAACGTCGCCGACACCGTAACCCTTTGATTTCAAGTCGAACTCGCGCAAGACAGCGATGTTTTCGACACATTTCTTTATCGGGTAACGACGCGCCGCCTCGAGGTAGTCGTTGACGAAGAACGGATTCACGCCGAGCACGCTGGCAACCGCGTTCTTGCTTTTGTCGGACGAATAATGCAACTTCAGCAGCTTGCAATAATATCCGTAAAGTATTATCACCGAAGCGATTAACGGATTGTCTTTGGGGTTGTCGCCGAAATAGTTTATGATTTGCACCGCCTTGGCGAAGTCACCAAAGCTGATGGCTTTCTGAAGCTCGAAGATGTTGAAATCCTTTGAGATGCCGATGTTGTATTCAACGTCATTGTCATCGATTTCCTTCTTTTGCGGCACGGCGACAATCAGCTTTTCAAGCTCGTTTTTGATTTTATGCAAGTCGGTGCCGAGAAAATCGGCGAGCATCTGGCATGCTTTCTGTGAAATCCTGTAGTTACGGCTGCCAAGATAATTGACGATCCATTGCGGTATGGCGTTGTCGTACAGCTTCTTAGACTCAAAAAGCACATGGTTTTTCTCAAGAGTCTTGGCGAACTTCAGTCGTTTGTCGAGCTTTTTGTACTTGTAGTTGATGACAAGAATCGTCGTTGGCGGGATCAGTTCGAGATAAGGCTCCATCTCCTCGATATTCTTCACATCCTGCGCCTCTTTCACGATGACAACCAAATAGTTACCCATCATCGGGTAGTTACGCGCCTGCGTCACAATGTCGTGTACGTTGACGTCTTTCCCGTAGAGAATGACCTGGTTGAAGGCCTTGTCGGCTTCGTCGAGGACGGTGCTTTCTATCGCGTCGCTGATTGAGTCGATGAAATAAGGCTCCTCGCCCATCAGGAAATACACCGGATGGTAGATTTGTTTTTTTATGTCGGAAAGGATCTGTTCGTATGTCATCAGAACTTCAAGTGTTTGAGAGTCAATCCGTTGTTTATGATTTGCTGAAGGGCTTGTATGCCGATTTTTATGTGGTTCTCGACGTAGAGGCTGTTGACGCGTTTGTCGCTTTCTTCGGTCTTGACGCCTTCCGGTGTCATCGGCTGGTCGGAGATGAGCAGCAGTGCGCCGGTGGGTATCTCGTTGGCGAAGCCGCAGGTGAAGATTGTCGCGGTCTCCATATCGACGGCCATGCAGCGTGTCTTCGCAAGGTATTCCTTGAAGCGGTCGTCGTGTTCCCACACGCGGCGGTTTGTGGTATATACCGTGCCTGTCCAGTAGTCGCAGCCGTTGTCGCGGATGGTTGTCGATATTGCCTTTTGCAGCATGAATGACGGCAGTGCTGGCACCTCGGGCGGCATGTAGTCGTTCGACGTTCCTTCGCCGCGTATCGCCGCTATCGGGAGCATCATCGTCCCGACGGTGTATTTCGCGCGGACGGCGCCGCATTTCCCGAGGAAGAGAACAGCCTTCGGCTTTATCCCGCTCAGCAAGTCCATGACCGTCGCGGCGTTGGGGCTTCCCATACCGAAATTTATCATCGTGATATTGCCGGCGGTCGCGCAAGGCATCGAACGGTCAGCACCGACAACCGGCACATTGTTCCATTCGGCGAAAAGCTCGAGATATTTCTTGAAATTCGTCAGAAGAATAAATTCCCCGAAGTCATCAAGACTCTGTCCGGTGTAGCGAGGCAGCCAGTTTTGGGTTATTTCCAATTTTGTTTTCATGACAATGAAAAATTTCGCAAAGATAAGCATTTTTCTCACTGATTTGTCATGATTTGTTTAAAATATCTGCGGAAAATCGGCGTTAACTGCGTGACATTTATTATTTTTGCAAAAATTTTTACGGACAATGGCAATATTATTTGAAAATCTTGTTTTCGGCCCCATTCACAGCCGCCGTCTCGGCAACTCGTTGGGTGTCAACCTGATGCCGACAATCGGGAAGATATGCACCTTCAACTGCGTCTATTGCGAATGCGGCTGGAACCCCGAACAGAGAAACGAACACGCGCATTTGGCGACGCCTGAAGAGTACGAGAGAACGCTGGAGAACGCCCTTAAGGAACTCGTCGGTACGCCGAAAGAACCCGACAGCATCACATTTTCGGGCAACGGAGAGCCGACACTGCACCCCGACTTTCCGGAAATCATCGACATAACAATCAGACTGAGAGACAGATACGTCCCGAAAGCGGTTGTTAGCGTCTTGACAAACGGCACACACATCCACGACGAAAAAATCTTCAAGGCGTTGCAGAAAGTCGATAACAACATCTGCAAACTCGACGGCGGAAGTCTTGATGTCATCAACAAAATAAACCTCCCGAATGTGAAGATTAATCTCGAACAATACATCAACGACCTGCAACGCTTTGACGGTCAAGTTGTTATACAGACACTTTTCCTTCGCGGAAAGCACAACGGAGATGTCATCGACAACACGACCGAAGAAGAAATCGGTCTTTGGCTTGAGCATCTGAAGAAGATAAAGCCAAGAAAAACAATGATTTACGTCATCGACAGAGAGACACCGGAGAAGAATCTCGAGAAATTAAACGCCAAAGAGATGGCGGAAATCGCTGAAAAAGTGAAAAAAATCGGGCTGAATGTCGAATTTTACGCATAATTCAAAATATTTCATTTTTTTGACGCACCTATTGAAAAAATAAGTACCTTTGCCGCACGAAAATAAATTTTGAAATCATGAATAAAAAACTCACAATCATCAACATTGCATTGGCATTAGTTGCAATCCTTTTGGCTTATTTGGTATTCGACAGCATCAGACAGCCTGTGGCATTCGAAAACACACGTAAAGAAAGAGAAGTCAAAGTGGTCCAGAACCTCAAAGACATCAGAAGCACGCAGACCCTGTTCAAACAGACCTACAACAGATACACCGCCAATTTCGATTCACTTATCGAATATATCAAGACCGGTGAGCTTCCTGTGGTGAACATCATCCCGGATCCTACAGATACTACATTCACGAAGACAATCAACGACACGGTCGATTTTATCAGTGTCTCCGACTCGCTGTTCAAAAACAGAGTCAACTTCAATGTCAACGACCTCCGTTACATCCCGTTCTCAAACAAAGTCGAGTTTGAGATGAATGCAGGTTTCATAATGCGCGGCGGTTTGAAAGTCGCGGTGTTTGAGGCGAAAGCTCCTTACAGCTCATACCTCAACGACGATGACAAGAAGTTCCGCCAGAGAGTGAACAACCTCAGAGCCGAGCAGGAAGACATGGAGAAATACGCAGGTTTGAAGGTCGGTTCGATGGATGAGCCTTCGTTAAACGGTAACTGGGAGTAATATGTTTCCTGAATCAGGGACATTGAATAACTACGAGATAACCATCCAGCTTTCGTTGGATGGTTTTTCGTTTGTGATATACAACGTTAATAATCACATATTTACAGATATTGAGCATTTCAACAAGCCAATGCCGTCGTTGAGAGATGCTTTGGCTGAGATACAAGAAATGCACAATTGCGACATCGCCGACTTTGCAAGGCTGACGGTGCTTTTCGACAACAGCGCGAACACTTTCGTGCCGGCTTCAATTTTTCAAAACCAGGCGAAAGGCAAATATCTCGATTTCCTCGGCATCGGAAAGGAAAACAGAACGCCTGTCTCCGACTTCGTCAGTGCAATTGAGGCGAACAACGTCTATGCCATCTCAAGCGACGATGCCAAGATATTGACTGATATTCAGACAGATACGAGGTTTCGTCATGCCGCCAGCGTATTGGTCACGAGTGTCGTCAGAGACAACATTCACAAGAGCGGCGAGCCTGTCATTCATCTCAATATTAAAAGCCCGAAGTTTGACATGGTGGTGATAAAAGGCTGTAACCTGCTGTTTCACAACACGTTCAGTTTCAAGACCAAGGAAGACTTCCTGTATTTCCTGCTTTTCAGCATCGACCAGCTGCACATCGACGCCGGCACGGTGCCTGTGTATTTCTCAGGCATGATAGAAGAGAAGTCGCAGCTCGTGGAGCTTGCCTCTCGGTACATCCGTGACATACGTTTCGTGAGACGCGACAACAGGATGACATTCGCCGAGGAGGTGGAGGAGACACCTTATTATTATAACTACACACTTTTTAACTCAGCAATATGCGAATTATAAGAGGCAAACATCAGAGACGACAGATTGTGGTGCCCGACAACCTGCCGACGCGACCGACGACCGACATGGCAAAGGAGAGCCTGTTCAACATCCTTGAGAACCTGTTTTATTTTGAAGACGTGACCGCGCTCGACCTTTTCGCCGGCACCGGCAACATATCCTACGAACTTGTTTCGAGAGGCTGCCCGCACGTCACCGCCGTCGATGAAAACAACAACTGCGTGAAATTTATCAGAGAGACAGCCACGAAGCTGAATATGAATGAGTTGTCGGTGGTAAGGTCGGATGTCTTCCGGTTTCTGCCGATGCATTCAGCGAAATATGACCTCATCTTCGCCGATCCGCCTTACGAGTGCCAGCATTACGACGAACTCGTTGACATCGTTTTCGAGAGGCAGCTTCTGAAAGAAGACGGCATCTTCGTCGTGGAGCACGACAGGACATTAGACTTCACCAAGCATCCTCATTTTCTCGACCACAGGAAATACGGCAAGGTGAATTTCACGTTCTTTACGGCAGAACCATCTGAAAATGAATAAAATAACAAAAAATAACATCTATGAAAACCACATTCAGAATTATCGTCACCTTATTGATATCAGCGGTGACATGGAGCTTGAAGGCTCAGACCATTGAAGTTGAGAACGATTTTGAGGGTGCGAACTGCACCAGCATCATGGTTGGGAAGGACGCCTCTACCGACGGTTCGGTCATGACTTCGCACACATGCGACAGCCGTTACCGCACATGGATGCGTTGGGAAGCCGCCGCCGACCACGAGAACGGCGAGAGGGTTAAGATTCAGAAGGGCACGATGCACACCGCCGACCCGTACGACAGCCGCGGCGTCGAGGTGAAAGGCGAGATACCACAGGCGGCGCACACCTACGCATACCTCAACACGGCTTATCCATGTTTCAACGAGAAACAGTTAGCCATCGGCGAGACCACATTCTCGGGTCCAGACACGCTCGTGAACAGCAACGGAATGTTCATGATAGAGGAGCTTGAGCGCATAGCCTTGCAGCGTTGCACCACAGCCCGCGACGCCATCCGTCTCATCGGCGAGCTGGTGAAGGAATACGGTTACGGCGACGGCGGCGAGGCCATCACCATCGCCGACACCAAAGAGGTGTGGCTCATGGAGATAATGGGTGAAGGCCCGAAGAAAATCGGCGGCATCTGGGCGGCGCAGAGAGTGCCTGACGGAGAGGTCGGCGTGTCGGCCAACATCCCGAGAATCAAATACCTGGACAGAGATAACACCGAATATTTCATGTGTTCAGACAACATCGAGAAGGTGGCGAAGAAATACGGCCTCTGGGACGGCAAAGGTGAGTTCATCTGGTACAAGGCTTTCGGCAACGACTACTCGAACGGCAAGAACTTCCGCGAACGCGAATGGTTCATCCTCAACGAGTTGGCACCGTCGCTCGGATTAAGCCCTGACGCAGAAGACCTTCCATTCTCGGTGAAGCCAGAGAAAAAGGTCGATGTGCGCGATGTCATGGCATTGCTGCGCAGCTACTATGAAGGCACCGACATGGATCTCACGCGTAATCTGAAGATTGTCAACAGGAAAGGTGACACCATCGTCTCCCCCACCGCCAACCCGTGGATGGGCGGCAACGAGCAGAAGGTCTATAACATGCTGAAGCCAGGCACGATAGAGTTCAAGCGTGGCGTCGCGATGTCGTGGTGCTCATATTCCTTCGTGGCGCAGCTCCGCAGCTGGATGCCTGACGAGATCGGCGGCATCTGCTGGATAGGTGTCGAGAACCCGGGGCAAAGCCCGAGGATTCCGGTCTTCTGCGGCTCCACAAGGATGCCTGTCTGTTTCGACAGATGCGGTCACGACCATTTCGATGAGACCACGGCATTATGGCGTTACAGGAAAGCCAACAAACTCGCACAGGTCAACTGGGGACTTTGCAAAGACTTGATGTACAGAAACATAGCGCGTTACGAAGAAAAGGCGTTCACCGAACTGCCTCAACTCGAGGAGAGGATTCAGGTGCTGCTTGATGAGGGAAAGAGAGAAGAGGCGCAGAAAGAGCTGAACAGATACACCTCAGACTTCGAGGCCGCCACAGCTGAGACATGGAAGGAGATGGAGCACAAGTTCTGGGAGAGTTTCTGGACGGGGTTCTGATTCGAGAGTGGAGTTTTGAGAGTTAAGAGTGAAGTTTCAAAGGTGGAGAGTGGAGTTGATTCCACTCTCTTTTTGTATAAATGCAACAAAAAGAAAAACGCCAATTCTTTGTGAATCAGCGTTTTCTGTGGTACCAGCGGGAGTTGAACCAGCGACACACGGATTTTCAGTCCGTTGCTCTACCAACTGAGCTATGGTACCCCGTTTGTTTTGCGCTGCAAAGGTACAACTTTTTTCGTTACAACAACAAAAAAAATATTTTTTTTTATTTTTTGAAATTTTGTCAAATAATATACTCATTTTCAATATCTTTGCAGCTCGATTTTTTACGTAATGAACAAGAGTTTAACTATAGACATCGGCAATACGAGATCGAAATACGCGGTTTTTGATGGTGAAAACATCATCGGAAGGGGCGTTTTTGATCCACTTTACGACGATTTGTCGGATTTGTTGTTGAAATACCCCAATATTAATAAAGGTATCATCTCGAGTGTCGGCGGCAAGGTCGATTACTGTCTTGCACAGCTTAAAGGCATAAAAACCACCGTCCTGACATCTGAGACGCCCATGCCGTTCAAGGTGCAGCCAAACGCTCGCGGACAGATCGGGTCTGACAGGCTCGCGGTCGTGGCAGCCGCATACGCCACCAAGCCGCATCAAAACAACCTCATCATCGATGTCGGGACATGCATCACATACGACATCCTCACGAGCGACGACGAGCAGTTCTGCGGACCGATAAGCCCCGGGATGAAACTGAGGTTCAAGGCGATGCACGAGCACACGTCGTTGCTGCCTCTCCTCGACCCGTCGAATGTGGAACCGAAACTGCTGTGCGACAACACAAAAGAGTGTCTCCAAGCAGGTGTCACAATAGGCGTCGTGAGCGAAATAAAAGAATTTATCAACGCTTACTCTAACATTTACAACGACTTAAATGTTTTTATCGCAGGAGGAGACAATATTTTCTTGGAAAATAAGTTAAAAAATTGCATCTTTGCAAACTCAAATTTCTTGTTTAACGGATTAAGATATATTCTTGAATACAATGAAATTCAATAACTTAAAAAAGAACCTGTTACTTGCCACATTGCTGTTTTCGGTTATGGGCGGTGTTTTCGCGCAGTCAGACGCCAGTTCGCCGTATTCGAGATTCGGGTTCGGTATCGTTAAACAAAATAACGCGAACACAGTGCAGCAAGGAATGGGCGGCATCGGCAACGCTCTTTTCGGGGGCAGTCTGCTTAACACCTCAAACCCGGCAGCGTACGCCGCAATCGACTCATTATCATTTCTTTTCGATGCAGGTTTCTACGTCAAGACCGTCACTTACCACACCAACAGAATGTCGGAGCAAGGCTCAAACGCCTCGTTCGACTATGCGAATCTTGGTTTCTTCATAACGAAATGGTGGAAGACCGGTCTCGGCATCACGCCGTTTTCCACAAGAGAATACGAATCGACGATAACAAGCAGCGACCCTGTCTCGTATGCCGAGAAATTCATCGGCGAAGGCGGCATCAACGAGATTTACTGGGCCAACGGCTTCAACATCGCCAACAAACTCTATCTCGGCGTCAACAGCTCGTACCTCTTCGGCACCATCGCGGATGAGACGACAATCTACTTCCCCGACTCGGCATATATGACCCACGGAAGACGCACCACCAGCACGAGAATAGGCAACTTCAAGTTCGACTTCGGAGCCATCTACACCATCAAGCTGAAAAACAACTCAACGCTGTCGATAGGTGCAACATATTCATTGCCAATGAATTTCAATTCAAAGAGAAACGTTTACATCCGCTCGATAAAGTCATATTCGACGACAACCGAGACTCCGATAGACACCTTGGTTCTCAATATGGGTGAGAGAGTGACAATCAAATACCCGCAAGGGTTCGGCGTTGGTCTCACATATAAAAAAGGTGACAGGTTTTTGGTTGGCGTGGATTTCAACTGGGACAACTGGAAGGATTTCGCAGTCGCGGGCGTCAACGACTCGCTCCAGAACTCATGGAACATCGCCATCGGCGGAAGCTACAAGCCGAAATCAACGACGGTCTCGGGATATATGAAGAGAGTGACTTACCGCGCCGGTTTCCATTACGACCAGACATATCTGAGGATTTACGACAAGTCAATCAACAAGTTCGGCGTGACGGTAGGCCTCGGCCTTCCGATGCCAAGGTCGCTGTCGTCGTTCAACCTCGCCCTTGAGATTGGCAGGATGGGCACAACGGAAAACAACCTCGTAAAAGAGACATATTTCAACATCTCAATGGGTATCTCGCTACATGAGGTGTGGTTTGTGAAGAGAAAATACAAGTAATCTATAAAATTTAAAAAAAATGAAATTAGGAAAAACTTTATTAACGATTGCTGCGATATGCCTTTCATCAGTGGCATTTGCACAAGATGTGGATTGTGAAACAGCCTACTCACTCTACAGAGAAGCCTTTAAGCAGTGGGATGCCGGCAAGCCGAAATGCGACCCGAAAAACGTGAACCCTGTGATGATCAGTTCGTGGAGAACTGTCCTCCTGAACTGCCCCGAGATGAGGCAGAGCACCTTCACCGACGGTGCTAAGATCGTCACTAACGCATTCATCAAAAACGCGAAAAGCGATGCAGAGAGAGAAGCATACATCGACACCCTCTGCATGGTCTATGACATGCGTGCCCAGTACTTCCCTGACGGCCCGAAAGGACCTAACACCAACGTCAGCAATGTCTTGGGCCGTAAAGGCATCGACCTCATGGCCTATCCGTCACGCTTGGAGACAGCGTACGCATCTCTCAAGTCGGCCATCGAACTCGAAGGCAAACTCGCCAACAACCTGTTCATCGACGGCTATTTCAAGACTGTCATCAGTATGGTTAAGGCCGGGAAACTTGACGAGTCGGAGATCATCGAAGAATACAGCCGGCTCATGGACATCCTCGACCACGTCCTCGACAACATTGAGGAATACGGCTACGAGAAAATCGCCGACAGCTACCTGAGCACCAAGAACAACCTCGAGGCGGCTGTCCAACCGTACGCCAACTGCGAAGACCTCATCAGAATATATCAGAAGAAATATGACGCCGACCCTGACAACGTGGAGCTTCTCAACAAGATAGCGACAGTGCTTTCAGCAAGAGACTGCGACAAGTCGGACCTTTACCTTGCAGTGGCCGTCAAGTTACACAAACTCAACCCATCGGCAGAGTCAGCTTATTTCATCGGAAAGAGATACCTCGCCGATCAGGAATACAACAAGGCGACCGGCTACCTGCTTGAGGCTACAAAGTCAGAAAACACAGTGCAGGCCGAGCAGGCATACAAATACCTCGCGCAGATCATGCTCAAGGAAAGCAACTTCGAGCAGGGGCGCATCTATGCAAACAGAGCCATCGCGCTCGACAAGACAGACGGCGAACCTTACATGATTATCGGCTACCTCTACGCCTCAAGCGGCAAGGTCTGCAACGAGAACCCGCTCCACTCAAAGGCGGTGCTTTGGGCGGCAGTAGATAAGTTCCAGAAAGCGAAAGATGTTGACCCGGACCAGGCCGCGAAAGCCAACGAGATGATCAGGGAATATTCAAAGCTGTTCCCGACAAGCGAGGATGCCTTCTTCTACAACGTGTTCGAAGGCGACACCTATCACGTCGGCTGCTGGATCAATGAAGACACAAAAGCAAGATTCTCTAACTCAGGCAATTGAAAAGATTAATCACCATATTATTTGAACTCAACATCATAGCTGCCATGGCTATGATGTTGTTTTCTTGTGAAAATTCGATGGACAAAGTCAAGATGTTCATCGACAACGACACCATCAAAGGGCTGATGGCGTATGATGTCGTCATTGAGAGAAGCGACTCCGGGATGCTTGTGGCGCGGCTTTCGGCACCCGTCATGATAAGGATCGACTCCGACGACACCACACTCCTCGAGTTCCCGAAAGGATTCCACGCCGTGATTTTCGACGACACCGTCGTGACGATGAGCATCAAAGGCGACTACGGCATCAGCGATGACAAAGACCAAATGGTCTTCGCGAAAAAAAACGTCGTCGTCGAAAACATTGAGACGCACGAGACGTTAGAGACAGAGAGCCTTTTCTGGGACAAAAGGAAAAAGAAGATTTACACAAAAACCTTCGTCACCATCAAAGGACCTGACAGAGTAATCTACGGCGACAGCCTCGACGCCGACGAAGACTTCAGCAAGAGAATCATCCACGGCGTGAGAGCAACCATCGACGTGGAAGACCAGGAAGAAAAATAACGTATTGACTGTCAGATGGATGACTATCTTATAGTAATAATATCGCTTTTAGCTTCGGCTTTCTTCTCCGGAGTCGAGATTGCTTTTCTGAGTTCGAACAGACTCAAGCTCGGGCTTGACCTGACGAAAAACAATTTCCCTGCGAAGCTGATAACCCATTTCGTAAAACACCAATCTTATTTCATCGGACTGATACTCTTGTGCAACAACATCGCCAATGTCATCTACGGCATCGCCATCGCGAGAATCCTGAAACCTGTCATCGAAGACATTCTGCCACAAGTGGTTACGAATGAGTTCACGATACTTTTGTGCCAGACGATTATCTCCACGTTCATCGTGCTCATCATCAGCGAGTTCCTGCCAAAAACGCTTTGCAGAATCAACCCCAACAGACTCATGAGCATCTTCGCCTTCCCTATGATGCTGTTTTACGTCTTGCTTTTCCCGTTGACACTCATATATATAAGCATCTCAGAAGTCATCATCAGATACATCTTCAGGATTGACATGAGGCCAGAGGACTACAAGCTCAGCACCATCGACCTGAACGACTACCTGAAAGAATACGCCGACCCGAACGAGGAGGACGACGACATCCAGCAGGGCATCGAGCTGTTTCAGAACGCCATTGAGTTCCCTACGGTCAAGTTGCGTGAATGCATGCAGCCGCGTAATGAATTGATAGCCATCGATATAAATGACAGCATAAAAGAAGCGAAGGCGGTCATTGAGGAGACAAAACATTCCAAGCTGCCCGTCTATGACGGGAATATCGACAACATCGTCGGTTACATCCACATCAACGACCTGCTCTCGAAGTCTGACAGCGTCAGGAAGATGGTGAGGCAGATTGAGTTTTATCCAGAGACATACGGAGCGCAGGAACTCTTGCAGCATCTCTCGAAGACGCGGCAGAGCATCGCTGTTGTCGTCGATGAGTTCGGCGGCACGGCAGGCATCATCACCATCGAGGACCTCATCGAGGAGATCTTCGGCGAGATTGAAGACGAATACGACGATGAGGACGACATCGAGAAAACCATAAACGAGAACGACAGGATTTTCTCGGCGAGACTCGAAATCGACTATCTCAACAAGACATACAAATACGATTTTCCGGAGTCGGACGACTACGAGACTTTGGCCGGTTATATCATACATTATCACGAAAGCATACCGAAAACCGGTCAGGAAATAGTCATCGGCGACTATCTTTTCAAGATTATCAAAGCATCTGAGACCAAACTTGAAGAAGTGGAAATCAAAAACAATCAATGAGTTAGAGCGTATTTTAAAAAAAACATCATTAATGTTCATCATATTGATGATTTTTGTAAATTTGCACGCTTAAAATTATCGTTAAACGAAAATAATAAAAATAGAAAAAATAAAGCTATGGCAGCAATTGGAGCAATCAGAAAACACTACGGCCTGTTAGTCATTATCATAGGCCTTGCACTTCTGGCATTTGTTTTGGGTGACCTTTTCAGAAGCACAAACAGAAGACAAACGAACAACATCGCGGTGGTCAACGGTGAGAAAATCACCTATCAGGATTATGCAAACCGCTCGGATGCGAACATCGAGAACGCAAAGAGAAACGGTTCTGTCTCAAACGATGACACCTACAGCCTTCGTAATCAGACACTTGACCAGATGATCAGAGAAGTCATCATGAACAATGAGTTCGAGGCACTCGGAATCACCGTCTCATCAGACGAGCTTTTCGACCAGTTCGTTGGTGAAAATCCCAACCAATACGTCAAACAGAGTTTCACCGATGCAAACGGCAACTTCGACAAGGAAGCGGTGATGGAATACCTCAGGAACTTCCAGAGCCTCGACCCTGCATATCAGGCAAGATGGATTGAATTTGAAAACGCAATCAAGGAAGACAGACTGAACGAGAAATATGAAAACCTTCTCAAGAAGAGCTTCTATCTCCCTGCAAAAATGGCTGAACACTACTACGCAAACAAGAACGACAAGAGAACCGCCGAGGTCTATGCGGTCCGCTACACCACGGTGCCAGACTCGACAGTCGTCGTCACAGCCCAGGACAACAAAGCATTCTACGAAGCAAACAAGAACAAATATCAGACCGACGCCATCCGCGGCATCGACTACATCGTGTTTGAAGTGAAGCCGTCACAGGCCGACAGACAGGCCGCGAGAGACTATGTCGCCGACGCGAAACAGGGTCTTGCAGAGACAACAAACGTCGCCAACTACGTCGCATCAAACTCAGACATGCCTTACGACAGCACATGGAAGGCAGACAAAGACCTTCCTATCGAGATTGAAGGCGTCATCGCAGAAAACGAGGCCGGTCATGTCTTCGGACCATACGAAAGCAACGGTTACTTCAACGTCGGCAGAATCGTGGCCAAGGACAACCGCTCCGACTCATTGATGGCATCACATATCCTGATTGCATATCAAGGCGCCATCCGCTCAACGGCGACACGCACCAAAGAAGAAGCCAACGCATTGGCAGACAGCCTCTTGAACGCAGCAAAGAAAGCCAAAGACTTCGAGGCACTCGCAAAGCAGTTCAGCGATGACCCGTCGGCAAAGACAAACAACGGCGACCTCGGCTGGTTCAACGACGGAATGATGGTCACAGACTTCAACGAGTTCGTCCAGAAGAACAACGTCGGCACAGTCGGCATGGTAGAGACACCATTCGGCTTCCATGTCATCAAGGTGACAGGCAAGAACGAGGCGAGAGAAGTGGCACGCCTGGCCATCGTCGCACGCGAGATTTCGGCAAGCACAGCGACCTATCAGGATGTCTTCTCACAGGCAAACAAGTTCAGCACAGAGGTCAGAAACGCCGAACAGTTCAACAAAGCCGTTGAGGAACAAGGTCTTAACAAACGCACGTTCCAGAACATCAAGGAAAACACATACCGCATCGCAGGCCTCACCAACCCGCGCGAGATTGTCCGCTGGGCATTCAAAGACGAGACAAAGGTCGGTGACATCTCAACGATATTCGACCTCGAGAACATGTACGTCATCGCAATGCTGACAAAGGCCATCCCGGAAGGCATCACCCCGATGGAAGAAGTCGTCGATCGCTACGCTTACATGATCAAGAAAGACAAGAAAGGCGACATGCTCATGGAAAAAGCCAAGACATACGGCACAGACTACGAGAAGATGATCAACGAGATGGGCGGCGAGAAATCGACAGTCGAGAACATCACATACGACGGACGTGGTTTCGGCACATACGGTCTTGAAGAGAAAGCACAGGGCATGGCACTCGGCATGAAGGAAGGTGTTTATTCCGACCTCATCAAAGGCGGCAACGCAATGTTCGTCATCAAGGTGACAGGCGAGACCAAGGCCGCTGCGACAACCGACTACAGCGCAATCAAACGCGAGAAACAGTCGGTGTTCAACAACGCAATCCTCAACGGAGCGGCGTATTCGGCACTCTACGACAACGCGAAGATAGAGAACAACGGAATCCTGTTCTTCTAAGAGACATCAAACGTTAAAAAAATCTGGGGGTGAAGCTGCTTCTCCCCCATTTTTTATTATCTTTGCATTCTGATTTAACAATAAAAATTTCGGCCATGAAAAACACCACTATGAAAATAATGACATTGTTTATCGCAGTGTCGGTGATACTTGCCGCTTGTTCAAAGAAAGACTCAGCGTCAAACGAATCAATTGACGAGACCATGCTCTACGGAAAATGGCAGTCGATACACCATATTATTAATGGTCAGACATATGATTTTGACGTTATGATCGAGATAATATCCGACGGCACAGGTGTTATCGAAACCACAGAGATCAGCAACCCCGTACCATTTACATGGAGTTTGTCAGGTAATTCTTTAAAAAATCACGGCAAGCAACAATACTGCCAAGTTCAAAATCGAAGACCTGACGGAAAACCAGATAACAATCAGCGGCGACTCCTTCCCTGGAGCGCCCAACATGGGACAGACTTCCTATAAGGGAACTTATAACAAAGTTTTTGAATAAAAAAAGATGCCGAATGGCATCTTTTTTTGTTTTTAATTTTATCCTTTGTAAATTTTCTTTATCTTTGCAGTGCGATTGAAAAATCGTTAAAAAAAAATTTTAAAATAAACTAAAAAAACAGAACTTTACGCTCTTGTTCTCCTATTGAGAAGTCTGGAAAACTAACATGGGTCAGAATAAGTCGGCAAGGTTCACGTCTTTAGGCGTGAACTGTTGGTGCTTATCGACCCACAGGCTTTTCCAGACGCCTTCAATAGCGGTAAGTGGCAAAACAGGGAACGCCTTTTTTG
The DNA here is from genome assembly GCA_045600605.1 of Bacteroidales bacterium. Taxonomy (GTDB): domain Bacteria; phylum Bacteroidota; class Bacteroidia; order Bacteroidales; family F082; genus Limimorpha. The sequence goes on along the minus strand of JAZRYG010000034.1, from coordinate 493 downwards.
TTGCTTGAAAGAGATGGAAGTTCTTGAAAGTCAGGCAACATGAAAAACAAGGCAACACCCGACGATTTCCATCTTGGTAAGCTCATCAAGCAGGAGCTTGCGAGACAAGGACGCACGGCCACATGGTTAGCGAAACAGGTGAACTGCACACCTGAGAACCTTTACAAAGTTTTCAACCAGCAATGGATTACGATGCCGTTGCTTTACAAAATAAGCGATGCTTTGGATTATGACTTTTTCAAAAGATGTTCGGAGCATTTTGAGGAGCAGAGGAGAAAATAAATTATTCATAAAAATTTATATTATTTTAAACTATACTTTAAAATATTTATTTGTTTTTTAAAAGTATACTTTAACGTGAGTTCGATGAAAACATAACATTGATTATAAACGATTTACTAAAAAGCAATTGACAAATGGATGACACTGAAATATCCGCGGACGAGACAGGAATGAAACCACAATTGTGTTCCGTACAATTGTTGTGATTCAA